>JASMBC010000023.1 GCA_030754035.1 Arenicellales bacterium
CGCGGTTTGCAGGTGATTTGATGTGGCAGCAGCCTCGTGCTGCCAGGTACCTATCACATAGGTATTTATCCCTACTACTTTACCTTCTTCATTACCGGGGATCCTTCATTACCGGGGAATTACCGGGGAAAAGAAATCCCTCAAAACGACACTTTTTGTGGTAATTTGGGAGGTCGTCGTGGCGGCTCGCAGCAAAGCGCAGCGCAACAGGGTACGATAGCGTCGCGATCGTTGCGGCGGTTGTATGCAGGCGCCACCCGAAAGCAATTTAAAGAACCAAACTAGAGGAGGATAGATCATGAGTGTAAGACGTTTTTCGCCGTATCTGGCGGCCCTCGCTTCGGCTCTGCTGCTCGGCAGTGCAGGGTCGGCCGGGGCCGCTGAGTCCATCACCCTGGGCGCGGCCGTGTCCGAGACCGGCAAGTATTCGACCAACGGCAAACACACCCGCAATGGTTATAACCTGGCCATCAAACGCATTAACGAAATGGGTGGGGTCAATGTTGGTGGCAAGAGTTACCAACTTAAGATCATCTACTACGACGATGAGTCAACCCCGGCGCGCGGCGCGCAACTGGCCGAACGTCTGATTAAACAGGACGGCGTCAAGTACATGTTGGGCCCCTACAGTTCGGGGCTTACCAAAGCGATCGCGCCGGTGACCGAGAAGTACGGCATCCCCATGGTGGAGGGCAATGGCGCTTCGCGCTCGCTCTTCAATAAGGGTTACAAGTACTTGTTTGCCGTGCTCTCGACCTCCGAGCAGTACCTGGCAGAGGCGGTCAACCTGGCGGCCGAGAATGCGGGTAAGTTGGGTAAGAGCGCCTCGGACGTCACTGTGGCGCTGGCTATGGAAAACGATCCGTTCTCACAGGACATTCGTGCTGGCGTACTGGACGATGCCAAGCGCCATGGCATGAAGGTCGTGATCGACGACAAGTTGCCCAAGGACCTGAGCGATATGGCCGCGACGCTGACCAAGGTCAAGGCGCTGAAGCCAGACCTGTTAATCGTATCGGGTCACTCCAAGGGCGCGGCGTTGGCCCAGCGACAATCTTCTGATATGAAGGTGGATGTCCCCATGCTGGCCATGACTCACTGCGAGGCGGCCAAGGTGCAAGACAAGTTCCCCGGCATCTCGGACTACACCCTGTGTGCTACCCAGTGGGCCTCGACCATGAGTTACTCCGACAAGTGGTTCGGCAGCGCTTCGGACTACGCCAATACTTTCCGCGCTGAGTACGAAGGTTACACGGTGGTGCCCTACCAGGCTGCCGAATCAACGGCGTCGGTGCTGGTTTGGGCGGACGCATTTGAGCGCGCTGGCAGCCTTGATACGGACGCTTTGCGTGATGCGCTGGCAGCCACGGAAATGCAGACCTTCTACGGCAACATCAAGTTCGCGCCCACCGGCCAGAACGTCGCCAAGCCGATGGCTCTGCGGCAGATTATCGGTGGTAAGTACAAGGTAGTCGCACCGTCTAAATGGGCGGAGATCCCGGTAGTTTTTCCCAAACCGACCTGGGCTGAGCGCTAGTCCGGCAAGGCATCAAGCCCCCAGCGCCTTGACCGGCGCTGGCGGGCTTTTTTCTCATGGACAACTTGCAGATCCTGCTTGACGCACCGATTTTTTCGGTGCAACTGCTCATAGACGGCTTGCTGGTTGGAGCGATTTTCGCCCTGGTGGCCTACGGCATGGCACTGGTATGGGGTGTGATGAATATCATCAACATCTGCCAGGGCGAGTACGTCATGCTCGGTGGCTTCATCACCTATCTGCTCTTCAGTTGGGGTATCTCTCCGTTTGTTGGCATCCCGGTGGCATTCGTGGTGCTGTACTTGGTCGGCTGGTTGACCTACCGGGTGGTTATCTGCCGGGTAGTGGAGCAGGACCTTTTCATTTCGATCCTGGCGACTTTCGGTATCAGTATCTTGCTGCAGCAACTGATGAATCAACTGTTCACAGCAGATGTGCAGACCGCCGAAGCAGGCCTGGGTACCGCCTTTCTGTTCAACAACATGGTCACAGTACCATGGGTCAAGGTGGTGGGATTCGTACTGGCGTTATCGGTGGGGGTGGTGCTGGTCCTGTTCATGGGCCGCAGCCGCATGGGTCAGGCCATTCGGGCTACGGCCCAGAACGCCCGGGCTGCGCGAATCATGGGCATAGACACTGACCGGGTCTATGCTGTGACTTATTCCATCAACGCAGCGATTTGCGGCGCTGCTGGTGCGCTGGTTGTTATGACCTGGGTGGTGCAGGCATTCCAGGGGCTAGCCTATACCGTGCGCTCGTTCATGATCGTAGTGGTGGCCGGCATCGGCAACCTGCCCGGTGTGGTGGTAGCTGGCCTCGGGCTCGGAGCTGCTGAGAGTTACGCCGGGTTCCTGCTCGGTGCAGAGTTCCAGACTGCGTTTATATTCTCACTGCTGGTAGTTATCCTGTTGTGGCGCAACTATCGGTTGCGGGCCCAGCGCAAGGTATTACGGTGAACGTCATCCTGAAATACACCCTGATCGCTATTGCTGCATTGGCGGCGCCGTTGTTGTTTCCCGAGTACCAGATACAACTGGCCTGGTTGTGGCTGATGGTGGTGTTCGCACTGACTTGGGATGCGGTTGGCGGACAGATGGGCTACAACTCCTTTGGCAACGTGTTCTACTTTGGCCTGGGCATGTACGTTACTGCCGTGGTGCAGCGTGATCTTTATTACGACTTTGAGGAATACGAGACCCTTGCCGGCAGCCTCGATACGCTGCCCCCGGCAGATTACCTGACCGGCATGTCGCTGGGCCTGGCGGCGAGCGCAGTTTGCGCAGTGCTCTGCGCTATCGTGCTGGGGTCCGGCATCCTGCGCTTACGCGGCCACTACTTTGCGATCTGCACGCTGGGCTTGGGTATCGCCGCGGGCGAGATCGCCGCCGGCATCGATTACATCGGTGCCGGCTCCGGGTTGGTGACGCCGGTTTTCCCGGATGGTCTGGGCGAGAAGGGGCTGTTTTTCTGTTACCTGCTCCTGGCCCTGGCTGCAGTTACTTTCTTGGTGCTGCGCTGGCTCTACACCAGCCGTTTCGGCCTGGCCATCAACGCTATCCGCGACGATGAAGACAAGGCCGAGGCCATGGGCCTGCACACCACCCGCTACAAGACCATAGCGTGGTGCGTGTCGGGGTTCTTCCTCGCCATAGCCGGCGGCATCATGGGCGATCTCATTGGCTTTATCGATCCAGTGGATACCGCATTTGCCGGTGCCACTTTCGGCGTGTGGATGGTGCTGATGGCCATCCTTGGCGGCAAAGGTACGCTGTGGGGACCCGTGATCGGCGCAACCATTTTCCATGTCACCCAGGAAATCTTCTGGACCTTCCTCTTTGGCTGGCAGCGGGTGGCACTGGGTGCATTGATCGTGATCATCGTGGTGTTTTTTCCGCAGGGAGTCATGGGCTTTGCCCGGGCCCGCTGGCCGGACCGCTTTGGCCACCGGGTGGAAAGCGTGGCTGACAAAGGCGCTACGCAATGAGCTTGCTGCAGGTCAAGGATTGCTCCAAGTCCTTCGGCGGGGTGCTGGCCAACGACCACATCAGCCTTGAGGTGCCCGAGGGTCAGATTATCGGGCTGATCGGGCCAAACGGATCGGGCAAGACCACGCTATTCAACTCGGTAGTGGGGTACCACCCGGTCGATGCCGGCACCATCGAGTTTAAAGGCCAAGAGATCTCGCACCTGCAGGTGCCACAGATCGCGCGACTCGGATTGTTACGAACCTTTCAGCAGACACGCATCTACGGCAAGATGACCTGCGTCCAGAATATGCAGATCAGCGTGCCTCATGCCAGTGAGCGACTGGCCGAGATGTTCACCAGTTTTCCTGCCGAGGTTCAGGAAAAGGCAGATGCCATTCTCGAGTTCGTGGGCCTTTACTCCAAGCGCCGACTGCTGGCGGGGGATCTTTCGTTCGGCCAGCAGAAGTTGCTGGAATTCGGCATGGCGCTGATGAACCAACCCAGGATGCTGCTGCTGGACGAGCCTACGGCCGGCATCAACCCGACCCTGATCAACGGCATTATCGACCGGCTCAAACGCGCTAATGCCGAGTTTGGTATCACCCTGCTGGTCATCGAGCACAACATGCGGGTCATTATGAACCTGGCCGAACACATCTACTGCCTGGCCCACGGCAAACTACTGGCCGATGGCGCACCGGACGTGATACGCAACGACCAGCGCGTGATCGACGCGTACCTCGGGGCACACTGATGGCGGGTGGGAGCGACAACGGCGGCCAGATTCGGGGCTATGGCTTTGGCAGGGCTGACGTCGTCTTGTCGGTCGACGATGTCGCCAGGCAGGCTCGGCAACTGGCGCAGGACCGACCCGATAAGGTCGCCCTGGCCCAACTCGCTGACGCTGACCCATTGGTGGAGATCGACGGACTGGTGGCCGGTTACGGCAAGATGGAAATACTCCATGGCATCGATCTTGCCGTGGGTGCGGGTCAGGCACTGTGCCTGATCGGACCCAACGGCGCCGGCAAATCGACGGTGCTGCACTCTATTTATGGATTCACCCGCATCATGGGTGGGGCGATACGGGTGCGCGGCGACGACGTAACGGCTCTCACATCCAACGACAAGCTCAAAAACGCTGGCATCGCTTATATTCTGCAGGACAACTCGGTGTTTCCGGATATGACAGTGGAGGAGAACCTGCTGATGGGGGGTTACCTCATGGATACGGTGACGCAGGCGCGCCAGGCCGCCGAGCAGGTGTTCGATCGTTACACTCGGCTGGCCGAGCGCCGCCACCAGCGGGCCGGGGTACTGTCGGGCGGCGAGCGGCGGTTGCTGGAGATATCCCGTGCCCTGATCATGGATCCCAAGGTGCTGCTGGTCGATGAGCCTTCAATCGGGCTTGAGCCGCGTTTCATCGACATGGTCTTCGAGATCCTGGAACGGCTGCGTGAGGAAGAGAGCCGGACCATAATAATGGTGGAGCAAAACGCCAAAAAGGGACTTGAGTTCGCCGATATCGGCTACGTGCTGGTCGATGGCGAGATCGCAATGGCTGGTAAAGGCGATGACCTGCTGGCCAACCCAGAGGTGGGCAAGTTGTTCTTGGGTGGCTAGGCTGAATTCACTCAGCCTGCCGGGTCGCTCAGGCCGGCAGGCTCATGATCACGATACCGCCTGATACCAGGGCTGCGGCCACCAGCCGTAGCCGGCCTGAGCCTTCTCCCAGGTACCAGGTACCGATCAGTGCGGCCATGATCACGCTGGTCTCCCGCAGTGCTGCAACCACCGCCATCGGACTGTAGTACATCACGAAGATGACGATGCCATAGGCACTGGCCGTAGCCAGCCCGCCGGCGCTGAGACGCATGCTGTTGGCACGCCACAACTGCAGCATTTGCAGCGGCTGCCGGGCGAGGACGAACAAACTGAAAGTCAGGCCTTCGAGGACAAATAGCCAGCCGATGTAGGAAAGGGGCGAGCCGCTCTGGCGTGCGCCCAGCCCGTCGACCAGTGTGTAGGCCGCGATCCAGCAGCCAGTGCCGAGTGCCAGAGCTGTGGGCCGGTGAGCCGGTCGGGCAAGGCTCCGGCCTGGCACGGCCAACAGCATGATCCCGGCGCTGGCCACGACTATGCCGGCCAGCGTGAGCAGCGGCAGGTATTCGCCGGCGGTCAGAGCCCCACCACCCGCGACCAAGAGCGGCGCGATTCCCCGTGACAAAGGATATACGTGACTCAAGTCTCCTACCCGGTAGGCGCTGACGAGAAACGCGTAATAGCCCCAGTGCAAGGTGACTGAGCCGGCAAGGTAGGGCAGGGCTGCGGCGGCAGGCAACGGCATGAACCACACCAGCACCGTGCCGGCAGCGGCAGCAACCAGATTAAGGGAGGCCAGGGTCAGCAGGGGGCTGGCAGCAGTCTTGACCAGCGCGTTCCAGGCGGCGTGGAGCAGGGCCGCGAGCAGGACCAGGGCGGTCGTTTCAAGCAACATCAATCGCTCTTGCGTGCAGGTGCCGGGCGGGCTGGGGTAGTGGGATAGCGGCCACTCGGCCCGCCTTGTTCTGTCGGCGACACGCGGTGATCTGTTGACGAAAACCGAAGAAAATGCACGGGTCTTCGATCCAACTGGGCAAGTACAATCCGCGCTCGCTCCCTTTGTACAAAGGGAGGAACAAACAAGCTGGAACGATCACGGGTGGGGGCATGAAGATCCTTTTTGCCGACAGGTTTCCGGATTTCGGTATTGCCCGGTTGGAGCAGCAAGGACATCAATGTCAACTGCAGCCTGACCTGGATGGCGACAGTTTGCCGGCAGCGATCGGTGAGATACAGGTGCTGGTGGTGCGCAGCACCCGCGTCAGTGCTGCAACCATTGCGGCTGGCAAGGCTCTGCAACTGGTCATCCGTGCGGGAGCGGGCACCAACACCATTGACAAGGCGGCTGCAGCCAGGCGGCAGATTCCGGTATGCAACGTTCCGGGAAAGAACGCCGCTGCCGTGGCGGAACTGGTTATGGGCCTGTTGATCGCCATCGACCGCAATATACCCGACAACGTTATCGACCTACGCCAAGGGCAGTGGGATAAGAAGCGCTACACGCGCGCGCGGGGTTTGTGCGGGCGGCATATGGGCATTCTCGGGGTCGGCGCCATCGGCCTGGCCGTGGCCGAGCGGGCTCGGGCTTTTGGCATCAATCTGCAGGTGCTGCAAAAGGAAGACCGGTCAGCGGCTGTCAATACTCAGCTGGTGGCACTCGGGGTAGAACAAGTGCCGAATCTGGATACGCTGCTGGCACAGTGCGATATCCTGAGCCTGCATCTGCCGGCGTCGCCTGACAGCCGCAGCATGGTCAATGCCGGTTTCCTCGCCCGGGTCCAGCCCGGCACGGTGCTACTCAACGCTGCGCGTGGCGAAATCATCGACGAGCCTGCGCTTATCGCGGCGATGGATGAGAAAGGCATTCGCGTGGGGTTGGACGTGTACGCGGATGAGCCAGCCGCAGCTTGTGCACCTTTTACCTCGGCACTCGCTGCCCATCCGAATACTTATGGAACCCACCACATCGGTGCCTCCACCGACCAGGCCCAAACCGCCGTGGCTGAAGGTGTACTGGAGATTATCGATGCTTTTGGTCGCAGCGAGATACTGCACTGTGTCAACGGCCAGGTGTAACATCGCTTCTTTTTCTGCTGAAACGAGATCATGACCAAGCGAGTTCACAATTTCAGCGCCGGCCCTTGCACGTTGCCACTTGCCGTGCTGGCTGAAGCGCAGGCCGAGTTTGTCGACTACCAGGGCAGCGGCATGTCGCTGATCGAGATGAGTCACCGGGGTAAGTATTTCGATGCCGTGCACCGACAGACGGTTGAACTCGTCCGGCGCATCTTCCAGTTGCCCGACGACTTCCATGTGTTGTTTCTGCAAGGTGGCGCTACTTTGCAGTTTTCCATGGTGCCAATGAACCTGCTCGGGGCGGGTCGCAAGGCCGGCTATATCAATTCAGGCAGCTGGGGTAAGGGTGCGATTACCGACGCCAGACCTTATGGTGACATTTACACGGCCTGGGATGGCGTTGACTGTGGTTACACTCGAATGCCGGATACCAGTGAGCTGGTGATCCAGCGTGGTACTCGCTACCTGCACATCACCTCCAATGAAACTATCGGTGGCATCCGTTTTGCCGATTGGCCGCAGGTGGACGTTCCACTAGTGGCAGACATGTCATCGGATTACATGTCACGCTCGGTACCCTGGGAGCGTTTCGATCTGGTTTACGGCGGTGTACAGAAAAATCTTGGCCCGGCAGGTATGGCACTGGTGATCATACGCAAGTCGGCAATCGAGTCCTGCAATACCGATATCGGCAGGTATCTGCGCTACGACATTCATGCTGATAAGGACTCGATGTTTAATACGCCGCCGGTGTTCCCGATCTACCTGATGGGCAAGGTGCTCAAGTGGATGGAATCGAGCGGTGGGATGGGCGCCATAGAGAAAGTGGCCGAAGAAAAAGCGGCCATTATCTACGATGCCATCGATTCCAGCGGTGGTTACTACGACTGTCCGGTAGAGTGGGGCTCACGCTCGCTGATGAACGTGGTGTTTCGCCTGCCCAGCGAGGACCTCGAGCAGGCTTTCCTGACAGCCGCGGCAAAGATGGACCTGCTCAATCTCAAGGGTCACCGCAGCGTTGGGGGCTGTCGGGCCAGCATCTACAATGCCATGCCGCGGGAGGGAGTGCAGGCGCTGGCTGATTTCATGGCCACTTTTCAGGCGTCGCACCCTGGTTGATCCAGGGGCCACGGGATACAGCATGTTGCTCCGTGCGTTTCGACCGTACCTGGTCACGGCCGACCGGGCGCAGGCCGTGGTCAGCCCGGCTTACGACTCGATGGGTTCGGTCGAGCGGGTTGCGTTCGCCCGCGACCACCCGGACAACTACATCAACACCATGCGGGCACCGGATGATTTTCCACCCGGCCAGAGCCCAACCTCGGCCCAGTTGCTTCAGCATAACGTTGACCGGTTACAGGCGTTGCTCAGCGATAGCTCATTCGTGCCGATTGCGACGGATGCGCTGTTTGTTTACCGGCTGAGTGTGGCCGGCCACCAGCAGACCGGAGTCGTTGGCGAGGTACCGGTAGCGGAATACCAAGATGGCAACATTAAAAAGCATGAGGGAACCCGTGGCGAGCACGAGAAACATTTGTGCCGCTACCTGGATGTGGTCGGGGCGAGTTCCAGTCCGATCAGCCTGGCCTACCGGGACCCGGGGGGTATCGAAGATCGGGTTAGTGCGCTCACCCACCTCGATCCGGAACTCGACTTCGTTTTGCCGGATGGGGTGCGCCAGCAACTCTGGCAAGTTACTGATCCCGAACACATTGCCGCCCTGGTCGTGGCCTTCCAGAGCGTGCCGGCCGCCTACCTGGCCGATGGCCACCATCGCAGCGCCGCTGCCGTTCACCATGCTGCCAGTCGGCGCCGGGACCGCGGCGGCGCGAGCGGCCCGTGGGATTATCTAGTGGTGGCGCTGTTTCCCGCGACCCAGTTGCGGGTATTGTCTTTCAACCGCTGCGTGAAAGATCTTGGCGGGCTGGCACCGGCCGACTTCCTGCAACGCTTGGCGGTGGACTTCACCGTTGAGCCAGTGACAGAAGCAGCAGCTGCCAGCATGCCCGGGGAGCGCGGCCAGTTCCTGATGCTGCTCGATGGCCAAACGTACTCGCTAACGCTGGCCGCGCCAGCCACCACGGTAGACCCGGTAGCCGGGTTGGATGTCTCGGTGCTGCAGGACCGGGTACTGCAACCCTTACTCGGCATCAGCGATGCGCGCAACGATCCACGGCTGGATTATGTCCCCGGCGGCAGTGGACTGGACGGCTTACGCAAGCGCTGTGACGACGGCTGGCAGGTGGGATTTGTTTGTTTTCCGACCTCGCTGGACGAGTTGATGATGGTGTCTGACGCCGGCCAGGTTATGCCACCGAAGTCCACCTGCTTTGAGCCCAAGCCCTGCTCGGGGCTGTTCCTGCGACTGTCCTGACCTCGGCTACAGGGGCCGCCTGATCTCGGTTCAGGCGACCGCCGGTATTGATCGCTGTGGTGCCTGCTAATTTCCTGCCAGCAGAACTCTCTGGAGCGCCACCCTGGAAAAACAACAAAATCTAAGATGTTGTTGTCAGCCTGGTTTGTGGTAAAAAACTATCCTGTGTATACGATGTGTATGCATTGGCACTGAGGTGGCGGCTGTTTGCGACGTCAGCATCATATGAACGCAATCAAATATCGAAGGTGCATCGATTTAATCACACAAGGGAGGAGAGAAAATGGCTGCGGGAATTCATAAGATTGATTTTTCATCAGCGGATGAAGTGCGGCGCCCAGAAAAAACAACTCTGGAAATCGTCGCTGTTGGCTCTACCAAGGTTGCACGGCTGACCGTCCAGCCAGGCTGGGTATGGTCTGAATGTATCGCGCCGGTTGTCGGTACCGATAACTGTCAGGCGCACCATCTCGGCGTAGTGCAATCGGGGCAATTACTGGTTCAGCATGAAGATGGCAGCGAAGCCACATTGAGCCCAGGCGACATCTACGAATGCAAGCCCGGCCACCAGGCCCAGGTAATCGGCGATGAACCATGCGTGATGATCGAATTCGACAATCAAACGGCAGATACTTATGCCAAGGACTAATATCTAATCACTATAACCAGGAGATATGAAAAAAATGAGCATCACCGTAAGTGTTTCTATGCAAGTCTCGGACTTCGACGAATGGAAGACTATGTTCGATAGCCGAAAAAGTGACCGCGAAGAAGCAGGGATTAACGCCAGGGCGTACCGGAATGTCGATGAGCCGAACAACGCCTGTGCAATCGGTACGGCTTTATCCAAAGAGGTCTTCGTTTCGTTCTTTTCACAGCCGGTAATGCAGGAGGCCTTGAAAAATGCGGGCGTACTTGGTCCGCCCGAAATAAAATTCTTGGAAGAAGCCTAGTTCAAGGTCTGTAGAATTTCTTCTGATACTGAAAGCCCCGCCCAAGCGGGGTTTGCTTTGAAGAAAAAATGAAAGCAGCAATAGTATCGGCGCCGTGTTTTTGTGCCGCAGTGCGATTCGATGGCGAACATCGATTGTGTGGTTCCGGTACCGGGACAGGCACTGGCAGCTCCGAGAGGTGCTTACGGAATCTGGGCAATCTTCGCACCCAGAACAGGCTTTTCCGCGCTAGCCCCTCTTGAGCAAGATCAGTCGCTCAGACCCATGCGTGAAATTCGGTGATCAGTAGTGGCGACGCAGATGTTTTTGGTTTCCATGAAAAAATCAAAACTATAATCGCCGCCATCCCGGCCTATTCCACTCGTTTTCATGCCGCCGAATGGTGCCGGCAGGTGCCTGACGTTCTCCGAGTTCACCCAGACCATCCCCACTTCTAGCAGTTCTGCAATTCGATGTGCCCGCCCCACATCCCGGGTCCACAGGTACCCGGCCAGGCCATAATCAACAGCGTTGGCTATTGCCAAGGCTTCTTCCTCGTCTGTAAACGGCAGCACACAGAGCACCGGGCCGAATATTTCTTCCCGCGCAACCCGCATATGGTTGTCGACCCCGGTCAGCACAGTCGGTGGAAAATAACAGCCCCGGTCGTGGTCAAGGGGATTGCCGCCGGCTCGAATGACAGCACCCTCGGCCGTGCCGATTTCCATGTAATCACACACTTTGGCCAGATGATCGGGGTGAATCAACGGCCCCAGTTCGGTGGCTGGATCAAGCGGATGCCCCACCTTGATCCGTTCTGTTCTGGCGATCAGGGATTCGACAAAACGGTCATGGATGCTGGCTTGCACCAGCAGGCGGCTTGACGAGGTACAGCGCTCGCCGTTCAAACTGAATATCATGAAGATAACGGCATCAAGTGCCCGTTCCAGGTCAGCGTCGTCGAAAACGATAACCGGGTTCTTTCCGCCCAGTTCGAAGTGCACACGTTTAAGGGTCTGGGCACCTTGCGCCATGATCTGCCGCCCTGTTTCTGATCCGCCGACAAAGGCAATGGCGTGTATACCGGGGTGTTCGCTCAGGGCTCGACCGGCAGTTTCACCAGCACCATTGACTATATTCAGCACCCCCGCCGGTAATCCGGCCTCGTGTGCGATCTCGGCAAGAAGCGTTGCAGTAAGCGGACTCCACTCGGCTGGTTTGTGCACTACTGTGCAGCCTGCCGCCAGAGCTGGCGCAATTTTCCAGGTCGACAGCATAAACGGAGTATTCCAGGGTGTGATTACTCCCACCGGACCCAGCGGTTGGCGCTGGGTGTAGTTCAGTTGGCCTACCGCTGGCAGATGGTGGCCATCCCGGGCAGAGGGTGCACGGTCAGCAAAAAATCGGAAGTTCTCCGCCCCGCGGATCGCGGCCTTGCCCATGTAGCGAATGGCCTGCCCCGTGTCCATGCTCTCGACCAGCGAGATCTCCTCAGCACGAGCTTCAATGGCATCAGCGATGTTATGCAGGAGTTGGCGCCGGGCGGCGCCAGATATGTCTCGCCAGTCAGTGAAAGCACCTGTCGCCGCAGTTACGGCCTTGTCTATTTCTGCTGCTCCTCCCATGGCAGTTGAATTAAGCACCGTGCCGTCAATCGGAGTTCGATTTTCCATGCTTGCACTGTTCTTCCCGGGCACCGTTTCGCCACCAATCACGTGGCCCAGAATCTCCTCGCTAAAGCGCGCCAGGTATTGTCGAGCCTTGGTTTCGTTTTCCAGGTATTTATCATTCATGGCGCTTTTCCCGGCGCTGTTTCACGTAGTGATGTAGGTTGCTTTTTTTCAAGCTTGTCTCTGGTACGATCTCTTCAAGTTCCAGCGAGATAGCGAGCGGTGACTGGGCTATGTCCTGCGCCAGGAAATCACAAAGAGTTCTGAAGATATCGTCGGCAATGCGCTGACGGGTTTCCAGGTTTCTGCCGAAACCGATTCGCAACAGCAAATGCACAAAAGCATTGTCTGGATGCCCATCTGCAATGAGGTACTCGTCGCGGGGGATCTGGCGTGTTCGAATGCCCCCCTCGGGGAATGCTTCGGTATTCAATGCGGCCTGGTGTACCGCTCGTGCCAAACCTGATATATCAATACGCCTGGAAAGATTGGCTGAGTATTCGATGAATATGTGCGGCATGGCTATGTTCTGACAGAATGCCCAAGGACCCGGCTGGTCGAGGCCTGAACTGCCTATGAGTCAATAACTAACAGATTAAGTTCAGTTGATATTAACCCCGTTATAGGAAAACATTACACTTCCGGTCTCTGGACAGAGCAATGGTAGACGGCACCGACAAGCTGAAAGGATCAATTCCCCCCCTTATCACGCCATTTACGGCCGCTGAGGTTGACCTGGAAGGGTACGCTCGGCTGGTTGATTTCCAGGTGGAGAAGGGGTCGCATGGCATCCTGGTCAATGGCACGACCGCCGAGCCCTCCAGCCTGACGACACAGGAACGAAACCGGCTGGTTGACGTAGCTATGGAGACTGTAGCCGGGCGAGTACCAGTGGTTGCGGCGACAGGCTCACAGTCACTGGCTGAGACCCGGATGCTTAGCGCCCATGCCGTGGCCGCCGGGGTGGATGCATTGCTGATCGTGACTCCCTACTACATCTGCCCGCCGCAACGCGGCCTGATCGAGTACTACCTTGAGGTTACCCGGGATTTCAAGACGCCTTGGATGATCTACCACATACCAGGCAGGACTGCAGTATCCGTTAGCCTGGATACCGTATGCAGGTTGCGTGATCTTTCCAGTCATTTCATCGGTATGAAGCATGCTGTCAATGATCTCGGTTTCGTAGCGGAGTGCCTGACTCGGGTCGGTGACGATTTCAAAATATTCGTTGGGCTCGAAGAGCTCAGTTTTCCAATGATGGCGGTCGGCGCCTGTGGCTTGATGAATGCCGTTGGCAATCTGCAGCCAAGGCCCCTGGCAGAGATGTGTGAAACCCTCTGGCGGGGTGACCTTAATGGCGCACGCGCTATTCATCAGCAGTTACTACGAATCAACAAGGCCGTTTTTTTCGACACCAACCCAATCCCGATAAAATACATGATGAAACGTGTCGGACTCATCTTGGACAATGAACACCGGTTGCCTATGGTGCCGGCCACACCTGAGCTTGCTGTTCGACTTGATGAGGTGCTTGGTGAAGTGGGTCTGCTGGACTGAGCAAACACCGTGAAACTTGCCTCCTTCGTCTCTGCCGGCGGATCATCCTATGGGGTGGTAACCGATACCGGCGTCATTGATCTGGGTGTGCTCCCGAATATGCCCGGGAGCCTGCACCAGGCAATTGCTCAACTGGACATAGCAGAGTTGCGCAGAGCGAGCGATAAAAGGTCAGTTGATCATGATTTTTGCGACATTACCTGGAGTGCGCCGATTGCCGACCCCGAAAAGATCATTTGCATCGGGATCAATTACATCAATCGAAACGAAGAGTATTTTGGCGATTCGGCGCTGCCGTCTTATCCCAGCGTATTTATGCGGACACCGGGATCTCTGGTTGGCCACATGCAGCCAATCATTCGCCCGCTTGACTCGGCACAGCTCGATTACGAAGGCGAGATAGGTATCGTCATCGGTGCTACTGGCCGCCGTATATCACAAGAGCGTGCAGAGGATTACATCGTTGGGCTAACCTGCGTGCAGGAAGGCAGCATCCGGGATTGGATGCGCCACGGCAAATTCAACGTTACCCAGGGGAAGAATTTCGATAACTCAGGCGCTATCGGGCCGTGGATGGCTACCGCCGATGAGTTCGATAGCTATGGTGAACTGACGGTGAGTACCCGGGTAAACGGCCAGCAGCGCCAGCGTGATACCACTGCCAACTTGCTGTTTTCTTTTCGTTACCTAATCAGCTACCTGTCGACCTTCATGACGCTTCGCCCGGGAGATATCATCTCCACCGGCACACCTACTGGCGCCGGGGCGCGATTCGACCCGCCGAAGTATCTGCTGCCGGGTGATGAGGTTGAAGTAGAGGTTCAGGGTGTAGGGATTCTGAAAAATCATGTGGTCGATGAGTGATGCCAAAAGTGGCTGGAATGAAACCAGCACCTCTGGCTCAAACGGTGTTCTTGTTGTTCCCGTGACCTGCTGATTCAGTTGTCGGCCAGGGCAGCGTTCACTCAGACGGCACCTGCCGGTCGAAAGAGGATATTGTGTAACTGAACCAGGTAATTTGAGGTGACTGTCTGATGCAAAAACGCAAACCCATTTTTCGCGCTGACCATGTCGGCAGCCTGTTGCGGCCAGCAGTCATCAAGGATGCGCGCAAGGCCTATTTCGAAGATGGCACTATCGGTGCCGAAAAGTTGTCTCGGATAGAAGACGCAGCGATACGCCAGGCAGTTGACATACAGCAGGCGGCGGGCCTGAAAGCAGTCACCGACGGCGAGTATCGGCGCTCGTTCTGGCACTACGACTTCCTCGGCCATTTAACCGGCTTCGAGCTGGTAGAACGGGATAAAGGTTTCAAGTTTCAGGGTGCGCAACTGCGGCCGGTTTTTCCCACTATTCCAGGTATATTGGATTTCCCGGCCGACCATCCCATGTTGACACATTTTTCCTTTTTGGCATCGGTCGCAAACGTCCAACCCAAGATATCCATTCCTGGCCCAAGTTGTTGTCATTTTCGAACGGCATTAGAAGATATTGGCCCAGACGAATACCAGGATCACGAAGCATTGTTTGCCGACATTACCAAGACATACGCGAAAGCGGTGCAAGCCTTCTATGATGCCGGCTGTCGTTATCTGCAGATGGACGATATCTTTTTCGCCTACCTGTGCGACCCAAAGATCCGCGCCGAAAAGCATTCTCAGGGAATGGATCCGGACTGGCTTGTAACCCGCTACGCCGCGATGATGCACGATGCGATAAAAGATCGTCCTGCTGATATGACCGTTGCCATGCATCTTTGCCGGGGAAATTTTCGATCGACGTGGGTGGCGAATGGCGCCTACGATCCGGTGGCAGAGGCCATTTTCACCCAGACGGGCATCGATGTGTTTTTTCTCGAGTACGACAGCCACCGCGCCGGTGGCCTGGAGCCCTTAGGTCTGTTGCCCAAGGGCGATCAACGCGTGATGGTGGGGTTTATGACCACCAAATCGGGAAAACTCGAAACCGTTGATGAACTGTGCCGGAAGTTCGATGTGGCTTCTAAGTACGCTGATCTCGATCAACTGGGTATTGCACCACAGTGTGGTTTTGCCTCAACCGAAGAAGGAAACAAACTCAGTGAAGATCAGCAGAAACACAAACTCGAACTGCTGGTAAAAACGGCCGAAAGAATATGGGGTACGCTGGAATAGGAAACACTAGCAGATCCCAGGCTACTCGTTAGTATCAAGTCTGGGTGGGGCGGGTTCTTACATCTGTTCGATTGCGCGCCGGTGAGATTCGATCAACCCAGGGACACGCTGGGGATCCGTCCGTCCCCAACCGCATTCGCTGGCTATGCCGAAAGCAGGCACCACCTTGCGCGCTGCAATGATTCGGGCCATGTCGCCAGCATGATCGTCGTGATGGATCAACCCGAGATAAAGGCGAGCCTCATTCGAGAGTTGAAGTTGCGACAGTGGAGCGTAGTAGGCGTCATCGACCCGATCCTTTGGCACTGGCATATGAATAAAATCCAACCGCCGCTGCAGTGACCCCGTGATGCCGTTGGCTATCTCGACCAGGATGGCAGTATCTTCAGGCATCACCAGGTGTTCGTCCTTTGGTGTGCCATAACAAAGATGGTAGCCCAGTTCGACCTCCGTTGGCACGTGCTCGCCGAGGCGGGCAAGTTGGTCAAAGATTCGCTGTTTGTAATCAACTGGCCGGCCGGGAAAGTAGTCTTCGAAGATCAGTACTTCCTGGCAGATGTCCCATTGCAAAGCCAGATCCTGATGGCAGGTGGCATCGAGAATTAAATGCAGGGCACTGATCAGGGCTTTCTCGTACACTGGCAGGAAATCCTCCAGTGCCTGTGGGCTCACGTACATGAAGCCCGACGCCATCGGGGTTGGCAAGCAGACCTGGAAGCGCACCTTCGCGGGAATTACGCCTTCTTCGCGTAAGCGACGAAACACGGCATAGGAATCGATAGCAGCTGAGGCATAACCGGTTTCGAATACCACATTCGATGGGTTGACGCCGGGCCTAAAGTGCACGAGTTCAGTATTTCGAATCAAGGTGCCATCCCACTGGCATAGCCTGAGCGGCCGAGCGTCAGGGTCCAGTTCCATGTCCGGATGGGACAGCAGCATTTCCCGCTGCCAGTAGATCCAGCGGTGCCGTTTCCCGGTTTCACCATCCGGGATGCGCTGGAGCCACGGCGCGAGCTTTGTCGACAACGCACGAAAGACCGATTCAGAATCCTCCATCGCTACGCTACCGACGATATGGATATCTGGGTGCACGTGCCGTTTCCTGTTGAAAATGGGGTCGAGCCTGATCTGACCAGAGTAGATTATTCTATTCGCTCAGACACAGAATCATAGCCTAAACATTTCGGGCTACTTATTTCGACCAGGTCCACTCCCCCACAGCCCACCTTCTACCGGTTGGCTGCAGTCGGCGTTGCGTTTTTTGTTGGCGACCCTATGAGGTGTTGCAGACGACAATTTCAAGGTTCTGCTTGAATCGCTTGAGGGCGATGTTCCCAGTAACAAAAAGAAACAAGGTGAAATTCATATATGCTACCGGAATAGCCGTGGCATACTCGTTTCTACCAACAAAGTATGAGGACTTCGTCATGGTTATAAAGAAAATCCATCACGTGGCTTATCGTTGCCGCGACGCCAAGGAGACCGTTGACTTTTATCAAGACCTTTTAGGTATGGACTTTATGCTGGTTTTTGCTGAGGAGCGGGCTCCCTCGACCAAGGAACCGGATCCCTACATGCATGTTTTTCTTGACGCTGGGATGGGTAATGTACTGGCTTTCTTCGAGTTGCCTGATTCCCCCGAAATGGATCGCGATAACAATACACCCAAATGGGTGCAGCATATTGCTTTCGAAGTGGCTGATATGGAAGCATTGCTTGAGGCCAAGAATAAAGTTGAGGCAGCGGGGTTGGAAGTGGTGGGCCCCACAGATCATGGCATTTTCAAATCGATTTACTTTTTTGACCCCAGTGGTCACCGGCTTGAATTGGCAGCCAATACGCCGGTCTCCTCAGAAGAGATGGAAAAAATCCATGAGTTAGCGCCGGTTATGCTGGAGGAATGGGCCCGTACTAAGCGCCCACCCAGGCATACTGCCTGGCTGCATGAGAAGGAAATGGCAGGCGGCTGAGCGAAATGGTACTGCCTGGCCGCTTTTGGCCGGGGCCGACATGCCGATGCGGGCAGGGGTGTTGTCCTGCCCGGATCGGGTAACGGGTTATCAGGGGTTGCGATATTCCACGATGCGCTGGTCGATTGCCCCGAAGATGCTTAACCCGGCCTGGTCTTTCATCTCGATACGAATGCGGTCCCCGAAACTCATGAACGAAGTGCTGGGCTTGCCCATATTGATGGTTTCAATCATTCTGAGTTCGGCGATACAGGAGTAGCCGACACCACCGTCAGCAATCGCGGAGCCATGTTCGGTGTTCTGTTTGTTGGATACCGTGCCAGAGCCGACGATAGTGCCGGGCCCCAGTTCGCGGGTATGAGCCGCGTGGCTAATCAACTGGGCGAAATCAAAGGTCATATCCACCCCGGCATCAGGGCGCCCGAACAGCGTCCCATTTAACTCGCTTAGAATCGGTAGGTGAATCTTTCGGCTATCCCAGGCCAATTCAAGCTCATCAGGGGTTACCGCAACCGGAGAAAAAGCGCTTGCAGGCTTGGCGTGAAAAAAGCCAAAGCCCTTGGCTAACTCAGCGGGAATCAGATTGCGCAGCGAGACATCGTTTACCAGCATCAGCAACCGTATCTTTGCGGCAGCCTGGTCTTCGGTCGATCCCATGGCCACCCTGCCGGTAATCACAGCAACCTCCGCTTCAAAATCAACACCCCATGCGGTATCTATAACGGGGATGCCATCGCAGGGACCCAAAAAACTGTCAGATCCACCCTGGTACATGAGTGGATCGGTCCAGAAATGCGCCGGCATTTTGGCTCCACGTGCCCGGCGCACGAGTTCCACGTGATTGACGTAGGCGCTGCCGTCTACCCACTGATAAGCCCGCGGCAGTGGTGATGCCAGCAATGTAGTATCTAGTGGGCATGCGTCGTCGAGTTCGCCGTTGTTCAAGGCATTGCTGATACCTTCAAGTAGCGGTGCAGCCACGGCCCAATCGTCCATTGCGGCTTGCAGGGAGGGCGCGATATCGGGTGTCGTAACATAACGGGCCAGGTCCCGGGATACCACGGCCAGCCGCCCGTCCGGGTGATCCGATTTAAGCGTCGCAAGTTTCATCGTCTAGAGATGTACCGGCTGGATCCGTTAAGCCTTTAGTTTTACGTCCGTTCACCTGTCTTTTTTGCGCTATTTATCACCCTATCGACCGATCCTGCCAATTGACCGTCCGGCGGTAGGTGACGGATTCTGACTGTGTTCAGAGGCGCCGGCGCCGGATTCGATTCCGAAAAGAAACCGAGAGAGTGCTTGACAATCGGGGGGGTTAAATATAAACCATACCAACCTGGCGGTTAACGATACCGCTATTGCTCGAGATAATTGCAGAATGTAAACATTCTGCCAAATAAATCTAGGAATATGAGGAGGACGAAAATGATTAGAAAAGTTGGTTTCCTGGGGTTAACTGCCGCTTTGTTGTTCTCAGCAGTTCCCGCCCATGCCCAAAAAGTGCTCAACATCAGCAGTTGGGCGCCGCCCACTCACTATACCAATGCCATTGTCTGGACAACTTGGGGCAAGTGGATCGAAGAAGCGACCGAAGGCCGGGTCACGACCAAGATCGAGTACAAACTCGCATCGCCGCTCAAGCAGTTTGAACTGGTTCGCGACGGTGTTGCTGATGCCGCCTGGATTTTCCACGGCTACAACACACGCTATGTTGCCACCCAGGCTGTTGAAATGCCGAATCTCGGCACCAGTGCCGAGGCGGCTTCGGTTGCTTACTGGCGGGTCCACCAGAAATATCTGGCCAAGGCTGACGAGCACAAAGGCGTCACTCTGGCTGGTCTGAGTTCCCACGGGCCGGCGGTCATACAGACCAAGACTCCGCTGACGGGACTTGCTGACTTAAAGGGCCTCAAGATTCGGGTACCCGGGGGCGTTGGCAGCAAGGTTGGCAAGGCCCTTGGGGTTGTTGCTGTTAAGTTGCCCGCGCCAAAGGTTTACGAGGCGCTGTCTTCGGGCGTGGCCGACGGCATATTTATGCCCATGGAGACCCAAAAGAGTTTCCGCCTGAAGGAAGTGGTTCCCCACGTCACTATTATGCCCGGCGGCTTGTACTACGGCAGTTTCGCCTACCTGCTCAATACTGACTTTCTCAACAGTTTGTCGGAAAAGGATCGCCAAGCAATTATGAGTGTTTCAGGCGAGAAGTTGACCAGGCTGGCCGGGGAAACATGGGACAATGCCGATAAGACGGGCCTTGCCGATGCCAAGGCGGCTGGCAGCACCGTAACCACGGCCAGTGCCGCCGTCCATGCTGAATATCTGGAGTTGATGGCACCGGTAGAAGCAGACTGGGTTGCCCAAATGAACGCGGCCGGGATCGATGGAAAAGCCGCTTTAGCTGAGTTGCGGAGTATTGCCCGCTCTTATTAAGTAGCCTGCTGTGAATCAGCAGCCCGGTACCGGGCGCTCCGTTACCGAGCACGACAGCCACTCCGGCTTTCGCCTGTCATATCTGGCGAAAGCCGGGGATGGCGTGTCTTCTGTCGTGCTCTTTGCCTTGATGGCGATGACCTGCGTCGATGTTGTTGGTCGATATTTTTTCAATGCTCCACTGGACGGCGCCACGGAATTGACCCAACTGATGATGGGCGTGATCGTTTTTGCGATCCTGCCCGCGGTTTGCTATCGGGAAGAGCATGTCAGCGTTGATCTTCTGGATTTATGGATGCCGGGCAGTTGGATCAATGGCCGGCAGGTCATCCTGAGTCTGTCGATGGCGATCATGCTGGGCGTTGTCGCCTGGCGGGTGTGGATCAGCGCCGACTTTATGGTTGAATACGGCGACGCTACCGAATTTCTGGGTATTCCCTATGCGCCGATTACCTATTTCATTGCAATCATGAATGGGGCTGCAGCTATTGCGTTCCTGTTCAACGCTCTGCGTTATGTCCGCGGCAAGGGTCCGATGTCTCCCGACCGCCAGATGACATCAATCTAATCGGGCGCCGATTCAACCGCTCTTCCAGCAGGCCCTACTGTGACGGTTGCGCTTATCGGTTTTATCGTTCTTCTGATTCTGGTGTTTTTGCGCCTGCCCATTGCCTTTGCGATGGGCATTGTTGGTTTCGTTGGTTTTGGCCTGCTGACTGGCTGGAAGCCATCATTGGCGATGATCGGTACCCTTGTTTCCGAAACAGCATTGAACTACGGCCTGTCGGTTGTGCCGCTTTTCATCCTGATGGGTAATCTGGTTTCCCGGGCAGGGTTGTCCGGGGAACTGTATGCGGCGTCCAACGCCTTTTTGGGTCATCGTCGAGGTGGGCTGTCCATGGCGACGATCGTGGCCTGCGGGTCATTCAGTGCTATCTGCGGCTCGAGTCTGGCCACCGCTGCCACGATGTCCAAGGTTGCCATGCCGCCGATGCGCCGGTATGGCTATGCCGACTCTCTGGCTACGGCTTCCATCGCCGCTGGTGGCACGCTGGGCATCCTGATTCCGCCCAGCGTGATCCTGGTGATCTACGGCCTGATGACTGAGACCAGCATTCGGGAACTTTTCGCGGCCGGTTTTCTTCCCGGGTTTCTGGGGGTGCTTTTATATCTGGTCGCCGTGCAGTACGTGGTCTGGCGCCGGCCCCAGGATGGGCCGCGGGCCGAACGCACGAGTTGGCCTGATCGGCTCATAGCTCTGCGCGGCGTCTGGGGCACGCTACTGCTGTTCATTTTGGTGATTGGCGGGATTTACGGCGGCATATTCACGCCTACCGAGGCGGCCGGTATCGGTGC
>JASMBC010000024.1 GCA_030754035.1 Arenicellales bacterium
CGATGCACCTGATGCTGCGTTGCATGCAGGAGCCGGCCATGTGGGATACCTGGGTCAAGCAGTTGACCAACCCACAAGCCTATATTGAGATGAGCCTGGTCGCGATCAACCCGATGACCTACATCAAATGGATGGCATCGCCGGTCAACGCTGACGTTTACAGTGCCCTTAAGCCTTTTGTTCAAAGCGAACTGTATGCCGACTGGGCCAACAAGGGAACACAGGTCAGGTTCTACGAGCCGACCTGGTCGTTCATGGATCCGCAGTGGACTGTGGATCGCCTGGCCTGGACAATTGATCCGAAGACCTATGTCAATCCGTTTGCCTGGATCATCGATACCATCTAAGTCATAGCGTTCAGCAGTTAAGTTTCTGACTGCACCCGGAATAAAGCCCCTTGCCTTGCGGCAGGGGGCTTTTTTTTGTCCTTTAACCCCACTAATATCCACTGCGCCCATGCCGGTGGCCAACAATACCAATACCACCGTAGGCTACCTAAGGAGAATCACCTGGATATCAGTTATCACCAAGTTACGCTGACAAAGCGTTATCCGCTGCGCATCAGCCGCGGCGAAAGCGCAGGGTCAGTGAATCTTTTCGTTAGCGTCAGCGACCACAGCGCAACTGGCCTAGGTGAGGCAGCCCCCGGCCACCTCACAGGCGCCGAAACCGCACAGGATTGCCAGGATCAGATAAGCGCTTTTTTAAAAACGCATCCACAAGCCTTGGATAACCCGTTCGATGGCTGGCGGGCTGCGCATGAGGCGCAGGTGGCACCGTGCGCCTGGGCAGCAGTTGATATCGCCCTGTGGGACCACCTGGCCCGTCGGGCGGGGCAGCCACTGTACCGGCTGCTGGGGCTGCCGCACCGTGCCGTGGCAACGTCGGTAACGATCGGGATTTTGCCACCCGAAGTGGTGCGCGAGCGGGTCCCGGAGATTCTTGAGCGTACCGGCGCACGCTACCTTAAGGTGAAACTCGGCAGTCCCGAAGGCCTGGAGGCAGATCAGGCAATGTATGCCGCGGTTAAAGAGGCCGCACGCAATTACGCTGTGACGCTAAGGGTCGACGCGAACGGCGGCTGGGACCTGGCGGGGGCACAATCCATGATGTCATGGCTCAAGGAGCGTGGCTGCGATTATGTTGAGCAACCTTTGCATCACCAGGCCGACGATCAGTTGCCTGCACTTTTTGCTGGGCGGGCTTTGCCGATATACATTGATGAATCCTGTAATTTTGCGAAGGATGCAGCGCGGCTGGCAGGATGTATTGACGGCGCTAATCTCAAGTTGATGAAGTGTGGCGGTATCAGCGAAGCTTTACGTATCGTCGCCACCGCTCGGGCCCATAATCTTAAGACGATGATCGGCTGCATGGGTGAATCCTCGGTCGCCATAGGCGCCGGCGCCTCTCTTGGTGCACTGTTTGACCATATCGATCTGGATTCGCACCTCAATCTGTTGCCTGATCCCGCTTCGGGGCTGTCTCTTGATGCGGGTGTGGTCAACGTGGATGCAAAACGACCTGGACACGGAGTCACACTGACATGCTAAAACCTGACCAGAGACTGGTCATTCATTTTTCCGAACAGATTAACAAGCTGAACGGCAAGATGGGGCACGGCGTACTGCGTTACTCACGCAATCCCATTGCCTGTGCTGTTGACTTCAATCACGGCGGGTGCAGTACCCGTGAACTGCTGGGCTTCGGGCCGGATGTGCCGGTGGTGTCCTCGGTTGCCCAGGCTGTAGATGTTGGTGGTGAGGTGCTGGTGCTGGGGATGGCACCTTCTGGTGGCCGCCTGCCACCAGAGATGGTGGCAGAGGTTGACCTTGCGGTGGCGTCGGGGATGAGTGTGGTTAACGGCCTGCATGAACAGCTCGAACCTCGGTATCCGGATCTAAAGGAGGGCCAGTGGGTCTGGGATATCCGCCGGGAGCCCCAAAGCCTGGGCATCGCCTGGGCGCGGGCGGCCGGGCTGTCGAATCGGCGAGCTCTGCTGGTGGGAACCGATATGGCAGTCGGAAAAATGACGGCTGGCCTTGAGATCTGGCATGCGTCGCTCAAGCGCGAGATCCGCGCCGAGTTTCTGGCGACCGGGCAGATCGGCATCCTGATCAGCGGTAAGGGAATCCCCCTGGATGCGATCCGGGTGGATTATGCCTGTGGTGCAGTGGAGGGGATGGTGATGGATGCCGCTGATGCCCAACTGGTGATCGTTGAGGGGCAGGGCTCAATCGTACATCCTGGCAGTACCTCGACACTGCCGCTGATCCGTGGCTCGTGCCCGACACACCTGGTGTTGTGCCATCGTGCTGGTATGACTGAGCTTGATACCGTGGGTGTAGCGATTCGAGTGCCGCCGCTCAACGAGATCATTGCACTGTATGAAGATCTAGCGAGTGCATGTGGTGCCTTTACCCGACCGCTGACGGCTGGAATTGCACTGAATACCGCACACCTTGATGCAGATGACGCGGCACGCGCCGTGGCGCAGATACAGGATGAAACCGGCCGGCTTGTGGTCGACCCAGTGCGAGATGGTGCCGATGCGCTGGTCGACGCATTGATGCGCTGAACCTGGCCGGGGCCGAAAAAACGCAATCAATGCCTGGTTGCATCACAACAGCATATTTTTTCGCGTTACGGGTGTTTTTGTCTGGAAAAACAGGCTGATTTGGACTGAATGAAAAGGATGCTTATCTCGATACGGTATCTGCTTCAGTGCTAAAATACCGGTCCCTCAACAGCATGGAGATAACCTCATCATGCACTTTCTAGACAATATTCGTCGGTGGGTTGGCGCATTGGCTGAGTTGGGTATTTCAATCATTGCGCTGGGAGTTGTTTTGCAGGTTCTTTTCGGAGACGAAACAGGCGCAGTTCCTTTCTTACCCGTAGATGTACTTGGAAGTGTTATCGGATTTGTTAGCGCTCTGGGAAGCGAAGGGCTGGTCGGTCTGATAGCTCTGGGCATTTTGTGGTGGGCATATAACAAGAGATCTGCATAGGTTATTTTCGAGCAGTAAGAGCAGTTTTTAAGAGGGGGCATCGCCCCCTCTTTTTTATGGAC
Organism: Arenicellales bacterium; assembly: GCA_030754035.1. GTDB lineage: Bacteria > Pseudomonadota > Gammaproteobacteria > Arenicellales > UBA868 > UBA12578. The sequence goes on from JASMBC010000024.1 coordinate 3,074, forward strand.
CCGGGCCCAGGCGAGGATCCTTGAGGTGCCAGTCAGTGCTAGTGCGCTTCTTTATCTACAAAGCCGGCCAGTAGCAGCCCGTTGATAAAGGGCTCGATATTCCGTGGATCCTGATAGGGTTGGAATCTCCGGCTGTCATTCACCGTATAGCCCGGCACCTCGGCCATCACAGCGTCGCGCTCGGCGGCCGCTCGGCCCATATCGCCCAGTTGTGCGTAACTGGCCGCGAGCACCCGACGATGAAATCGGTTGGGATTATCGATTCTCAGCAGTGCCTGGACAGCATCCACATATCTGTCGGTGTTGTAGTGGGCAATCGCCAACCCCCATAAGTACCATGACGGCGGAAAGGGGTTGTGGGACAGCGCTTTGTTGAACTGGATGAGTGCTGATTCGGGTTCACCGGTGAAGATCAGTACGAGACCCCTGCCGGCGAGCGCATCAGCGTGGTTTGGATTAAGGTTGATGGCCTGATCCAGGTGAGCCATCGCTTCAATGAAATGCCTGCGCCACAGATAGGTGATGCCGAAGACGGCATGCGCCAGGCTGTCAGCTGGATCAAGCTCGAGCGCGTGACTCGCATAGTGTGCCGCCTGGGGTATACAGGCGTTTGGATCTTCTGCCCACATCATCAGAAAATCCGCCAGGTAGGTCAGTGCCAGTCCCGACAGGGCGGTCGCGGACGCTGAATCGGTGCGAAGCACCTTTTGGAAAAGTTCTCGAGCTGTTTTGGTATCGGCTGACTCACGCATCCGGTAGACCAGCTGGCGAGCCCGGATTGTGTCCGCATAAGCGGTTACCTCAGACTTTGTTGCTGAGTCTCGAATGGCGTTCTGCTCCATATTACCGATCAGTGTCATTACGATGTGCCGGGTAATCTCGTCCTGTATTGCCGGTAGGTCTGTCATGACGGCATCAAAAGTCTCAGACCACAGGTAGTTGCCGGCTGGAATCTCCAGCAGGTTCACGACCAGGCGCAAGCTGTCAGCGCGCTTTCGGAGAGTGCCGTCAACCAGATAACGTACGCCAAGGCGTTGACCCAGCTGAGCCTTATTCTGTGACTGGTTATGCTGTGTCAGTGCAGTGTGCGAGGCGAGGACAAACAATTGGCGAAACCGCGACAGGGCGCCGATCAGATCTACGGTAAGTGCTTCACCCATGTTGTCCAGGGGCAGATTGTTATCAAGGCTGGCAAACGGCAGCACCAGGATTGCGAGCCGGGTGTCGGGGGTGTTGTCGTCTTCGCGCTGTGTTATCTCATAATCTGTGTGCAACAGGTGGGCGTGGACTGGTACGGCAATGTTGCGAAGCGATTGATCGCCGATGGATTCGAAACGGACATCCAGAGAATCGCCTATGACCTCACGCGCTGATTGCGAGATACAGATGCCCCCAGGGGGGGCGATTTCCTGCAGCCGGGCCGCGATGTTTACGCCGTTGCCGAAAGCCTGGTCACCGTCCACGATCACTTCTCCCAGGTTGATTCCAATGCGGGCCCGCAAGCGCTGGTGTTCTGGTACGTTCTCGTTAGTTACGGCCAGTTGCTTGTGCAGGGCGATGGCGGTTATTGCCGCAGCGCTGGCGGTAGGGAATACGGCCAGCAGGCTGTCACCGACTGTGTTGACCAGTTGTCCCCCGTTGTTGGTAATAATGGCGTGTGCCTGGGCAAAGCCTTTTTTCAGCGCGTGGAAGGTCGCTTCTTCATCCTGCCAGGTCAGGCGGGAAAATTCGACGATATCCCCATGCAGCACCGCCAGCAGCACTCGTTCAGTTTTTTCTTTAGTTTCGCCCATGGCAGATGCTCAACGGGGTTGATGGCGATTCCAGTCACCGGTCAGCAGCCACCGCCTTGGAGTGCTGACTTTGCGAAAGTTCGCTACTCGGCAAGAATGGGTTCTTGGTAAGTTCGTAACCCAACTGGAGAAAGTGTATGTCAAGCACGACAGGCTCGTATACCTTGCATAACTGCAGCTCGGTAAAAGATTACTTCAGGCAGAAGGTGACTGATGCGATCGACCAGGAAAGTGTCAGGGTAATGGAAGATACACAGGCCTATTTGGTCAATCTGCTGACTTTTTACACGCGAACAGATCATTTTTTTGAGCACACGAATCAAGGGCTGGAGCTGCGACCGCTCGCGCTCGTCTACGGTGAGGCACTCTCAGCCAAGACAACCACTGAGCGTGCTGTTGCGCTGCGCCGGGTCGGCGATGTGGCGCTGTTTGTGGCCGGGGTATTTCGACACAGTTTCAGCCGCAAGCCAGTAGGGGTGGACTATTACATTGCCATGGGCGGTAATGCTTACGAGCACCTGTCACTCGCCTGTACTCGAACCAGCCAGGGCACTGGCGCGGTTTTTTCGGAATTGGGGACAAAGTTTGCACTGCTGGCCGAGGTGCTGACACGCACTTTTGAACAAGGCGTAGAGAGCGATAAAGACCTGCTCGCAGTTTATGAGCGCTGGCGCCGGACTGGCAGCGCGCGTTACGCCAGACAATTACAGCGAGTTGGCATAAACCTTGGGGTTTGTTCCCGCCGGGCGCACTGAATGCGCTCCCTGAGCCGGCTGCAGCACTGGCTGGCGGCCGTGTACGAGATCAACGTCGATTACGACGTAATGGACTTTCTTGTGACAGATCAGGCGGTGGCTTGCGCTTTGCAGGGAAATAACAACCGACCGGATTGCCCGGAAAAGCTGTTTTTGCAGCAGACCTCTGGGGAGTTGGGCATTTCGCTTTACCTGGCACCTGAGGTCATCACCGGCCTGGCGACCGGTAATGCTGTTGCCAGCACCCGTGATGCGCAGGTGTTTTGTCATGCCATCGAAGGCGTCAGCCACTTTCTTTATCTGGTTTGGCGCGCCGGTTTTGATCGCACGCTGACACAACTCGAGTTGGAACTGCAGGCAGAGATAGATAAGTTCATCGGTTTGCTGGTTCTGGCTGGAGGTCGACACTCTTTCGACGCGGCGTCACTGCACTCTTGGCTTTTTGAAAACGTGACCTTTGAAAGTGGATTGGACTGTGAGGCGCGAGCCCGGTACGAGGCGGCCAACTGTTTTGCCAGTCACTATTGCGGCCAGTTGGATCGCCGATACCTGAGGGCTCAGGATGGGCCGGGGCTGACCCGGGAGTTGCGTCGTTTTTATCGACAGGATCAGCGTGGCAAGCTGGCCATGATCAGATCACTTGCGGCCTGACGATCTTCTTGGGGTTGAGATCCTGTTGTGGCCCCCGGGGCTAGCCTCATAGACGGGTGTTGGCAAACACATTCAATTAAACAATCGTTTACCTATACAATATCGCGTTCTTTGACAGATTAACCCGCCCGGCGGGAGATGCTCGATGCGAGAACATGTGTTGTTGATGGATACGACTTTGCGGGACGGGGAGCAGACCCAGGGAGTCTCGTTCGCACCGGACGAGAAGGTCAGCATTGCCCGCGCGCTACTGCACAACCTCAAAGTGGATCGTATTGAAGTTGCTTCCGCCGGAGTCTCACACGGCGAAAAAGAGGCTGTGACTCGTATTCATGACTGGGCCGCAACTAACGAGTGCCTGGACCGGGTTGAAGTGCTGGGTTTTACGGATCAGCGACGCAGTGTCGATTGGCTGATGAGCACTGGTGGCCGGGTGCTTAACCTGTTGACCAAGGGCAGCGAGAAGCATTGCACTGAGCAGTTACGCAAGACCCTTGATCAGCATCTGGACGACATTCAGCGTACTGTGGCTTATGCGCACGACCAGAATCTGTTGGTTAATGTTTATCTGGAAGACTGGTCCAATGGGTATCGCGACAGTCGCGATTACGTGTACCGGATGGTGGAAGGCCTGGTGGCCATGAACATCGGTTACCTGATGCTGCCCGATACGCTCGGCGTGATGAGCCCGCAAGAAGTGACTATTGCCGTTGGCGATATGTGTAATCGTTTCCCCGAGCAGGATTTTGATTTTCATCCGCACAACGATTACGGGCTCGCCACCGCCAACGCCATGGCCGCAGTGCAGTCCGGTGCCGCATCCATTCATGTAACGCTGAACTGCTTAGGTGAACGGGCCGGCAACGTCTCACTGGCTGAAGTGGCTGTCGTCCTTAAGGATAAGCTCGGGGTAAGTGTTGCGATAGACGAAACCAAAATTCACGACCTTAGCCAGATGGTCGAGAATTTCTCCGGCAAGCGAGTTGCTGCGAACTCACCGATTATTGGCAGCGACGTGTTTACCCAGACCAGCGGCATTCATGCCGATGGTGACCGCAAGGGCCGGCTCTACCAGACCGAACTCAGCCCGAACCGCTTTGATCGTCAGCACAGCTATGCGCTGGGCAAGATGAGCGGTAAGGCATCGCTGACCAAGAACCTGGAGGATCTTGGCATTGAGTTGTCCGAAGACAATCAACGCAAGGTGCTGCAAAAGATCGTGGAGATAGCCGACACCAAGGCAACCATCACCATCGAAGATCTGCCCTTTATCATTGCTGATATTCTGGAAAGTGGCGACTACCGGCATGTCGAACTTCTGAACTGTTCGATTACCAGTGGTTACGAGATCGAGTCGACTGCCAGCATACGAGTGCGAGTGGGCGATCAGATCCACAAGTCATCGGATTCGGGTAACGGCGGTTTTGATGCCTTTATCAAGGCGATCAGAAAAGTGCTGGAACCAGATAGCTTTGTGCTCCCGGAGCTGACAGATTTCGAGATCCGCATTCCCAAGGGCGGCCATACCAGCGCCCTTACCGAATGTTTTATCAGTTGGGATGACAACGGCCGCGAGTTCAAGACACGCGGGGTGCACGCTAATCAGGTTTTTGCCGGCATCAACGCGGCATTGCGTATGCTCAATATGAAAATGCGCCAGGACGTGCCGGGCGGCGAATCACAACCGCTGGATACGCCGGAGTAAAACGCGTTAGCCGTTGCTGGGTATTGATTCCAGCGCTGTTGCCACCCGGTCACCAAATTCGCTGGTGCTGATCTGTCTTTCCGCGTTACCGCGGCGCGCCAGGTCAGGGGTGGTGTAGCCGTCGGTGAAAACGCTTTGCATGGCCTGCCACAGGTTGCGGGCCTCAGCTTCCATGCCAAAGCTCATCTGCAGCATCATCGCTACCGATCCCAGCATCGAGTAGGGATTGGCGATGCCTTGCCCGGCGATATCGGGTGCGGAACCGTGCGAGGGCTCGTAGTAGGATTTTTCCGGGCCGACACAGGCCGAAGGCATTAAGCCGAGTGATCCGAGGATTCCGCCGCACTGGTCGCTGAGAATGTCACCGAACATATTCTCCATTACCATGACATCAAATCGAGTCGGGTCAAGGCACAGGTAGGTGGCAGCCGCATCGACCAGCACATGTTCAACCTGTACATCCGGGTAATCCACGCGAACTTCTTCAAGGATCTCGTTCCACAGTACGCTGGACTTAAGCACATTGCTTTTGTGCACGTTGTGCAACACCTTCTTGCGTTGCGACGACAATTTGAAAGCCACCTCGAGTACCTGGCAGATCTGGTCTTCGTCGTACTCGAGCACCTCGTGGACGTAGCGCCGTCCAGAATCATTGACACCAGTAGTCTTAGCGCCGAAATACAGGCCTCCCACCAGTTCACGGATAATAACCAGGTCGATACCGTCACCGATGATCTCCGGACGTAACGGCGAAAAGTGGGCAAGGCTTGGCGGCAGGGTGACCGGGCGGAAGTTGGCATAAGTCTGGTAGCGCCGGCGCATCGGCAGTAACGCGCCGCGCTCGGGCTGCTCATCGATGGGAATCTTCTTTGATTCCTCGTGACTCAAGCCGATCGTTCCTTTAAGAATGGCGTCGGCCTCGTCGCAGATGGCGATCGATTCGTCAGGAAACGATTTGCCGGTCTCGAACCAGGCGCAGGCACCAAACAGGGCAGGCCTAAGATCAAAGAAAACCTTGTTACGCTGTTCGACCAGTTTCAGGATCTTGACCGCCTCAGCCATGATCTCGGGGCCTATGCCGTCACCGGCCAGCAGAGCAATTTTATGTGTTGTCATGTTATCGGGGGCTTGCGGCCCTTGGTGGCGTTACGGGTTATTCGCAGGCATCACCGATGCCGTTGTGATCCTGGTCAGACTGTTCCGGGTTGAAGTATCCGGCGCAATTGTCGAGTGCGTCGAGTATCCCATCCTCGTCAAGGTCATCGCAGATCAGAATATCGTCCTCATCTTCGATCAGGGGGTAAATCTGGCGCGCGCTGCCTGCCTCGGCCGCGGTCATTGCCAGTCCAGTTATCAGGATGGCCAGTAGAGTGCCGATCAGCGCTGAGTGCGGCCGGGGAGCGATTCTATCTGGCGACTGGCGAACAGTACATCGATACTCGGGGTTTACCATGGAATCTGGACCCCGGTGTAATCAAAGAATTTGCCATTGTCATCCGGCCCAACCTTATCCAGTAGGGATTTCAGAGCGATGGCACTGGCCGTTGTCTCTAGCGGTGCTTGGGGTCCGCCCATATCGGTGCGTACCCACCCCGGATGCAGGGCGACCACAGAAATACTGTTGCACGCCAGATCATGAGCGAGGCTTCGTGTGACCGCATTGAGGGCAGCTTTGCTGGAGCGATAACTGTATGCACCGCCCGACTGGTTTTCCGACAGGCTACCCATTTTGCTGGAGATCATCGCAACTGTAGCGTGGCCGGTCGCCGCGAGGTTTGGCCGCAGCGCCCGGGTGACCATAAAGGGCGCGATCGTATTAACCCGTATCTCATTAAGCCAGGTGTCACTATCCAGCATGTCCATGCTGTCGTCGCCTGAGGTATAGAGTCCAGCGTTATTAATGAGTAAATGCAGTGGTTGTTTGCCCAGGGTTTTCTGTATCAGTGCGATTGCCTGTGCACTGGTTACATCCAGTGTCAGCAGTTCGATCTGATCACGGTATTGCTGTTGCAATGCAAGCAGATCATCTCCCCCGGTATTGCGGGCGGTGGCGACCACCCGGCTGCCCTCAGCAAGATACTGACGGGCCAGTGCAAACCCAATGCCCCGGCTAGCACCGGTAATCAGTACATTGTGATCCATAGTCAAGAGCCAAAATTACTATTGCGTGGCGGGCGGAATCTTGGGCGGCGCAAATGCACTGACCATTTCGTCACGTGCAAGTGTCGCTTCGTCAGCTGTGCCGACGTCTACGTCATCGCGACACAGCATTTGACCGCTGGCCACGTTGCGAACCAGGCGCATCCCGGCGGATAGGCCCAGTGGGACCGTCCGGGCAGACAGTGATTTTTCCGAGGGCATCTGTTGGCCAAAGACGCAGTGCCCTCCCTCGCCATCCAGTAACTCTCCGATCTTCAAATCCCGTTTAGCAATGGCGACCACATCTGACGAAAAGCACACGGGTTGACCAGTCGGTTCACCTCGCAAGGCAACTGAGGCGATCGAGACGCCAAGCTCCAGTCCAATCATGTGTGTTGGCCGGTACAGCGCTCCGTACTGCCCGGTCTTATCGGGCAGCATATGGTATTCACGCAGGCACTGGCGGGCATAGTCACTGCCTGCCTGTATCACGACAAAAGTACCCATGGCGAGGTGGTGGGCAACAGTCTCGCCGGCGCGCGTCAGTGACGATACCACTTCGGTTGTGCCTGAGCGCGTCAGCACACCGCCAGCACTGCTGGGCTTGCAGATGTCGGCGAGTTCAAACCTCGACGCGCTGGGAAACTGCAGGCCTGCGTCCTGGGGTATCAGGCCGGTTGCGTTACACACAGCGGTCATTTCAATAGCCGATTTGCTGCCATCGAGAAAAGAGTTAAACATCTGCAGGTTGATGCTTTCTGGATCATCGATATCCAGATATTGCTGGAGCACAGCCCAGACCGTGTCAGGGGTGAGCGAATGATAATCTGGCAGGTAGCGGGTACCCTTGCCCGCAGCGGTGACTTCAAAGCCACAGCTGCGCGCCCAGTCGACATGCTCGCAGATCAACGCCGGTTGATCACCCCAGGCCAGGCTATAGACTACGCCGGCACCGGCAGCCTCGCGTGCCAGTAACGGCCCGGCCAGAACATCGGCTTCGACATTGACCATCACAATATGGTGGCCAGCAGCGATCGCCTGGCGACAGTGGCTGATTCCCGCCCGGGGCATGCCGGTTGCCTCGATGACCACGTCGATCGCCCCGGAGCTGATCAGGGCTGATGCGTTTTCGCTCAGGACTGTTCGGCCGCTGCCCAGGGCATCATCAAGAGTGGCGGCACTGAACTGCTCAGGGGGCCATCCGGCAGCGCTGAGATTAATCTTGGCCCGACTGATATTAAGGTCGGCGATCCCGGCGACGTGAATGCCCGGGGTTCGCCGAGCTTGAGCCAGGTACATGGTGGCGAACTTGCCGCAGCCGATCATCACGACTCGAACCGGCTTATTGTCGGCTGCACGCTGGTTGAGCATTCGGGATAAGTTCATCAGATCAGCCTTAATCTACCGTACGGGTCGAATCAGTTTTGAGCGGCGCGGTGATCGCGGACACGCTCCCAGGCGCTTCGGATTTCCTGAGTCTTTTCATTGGCAAGTTGGATCATCTCCTCAGGCATACCTTTGGCGACGAGTTTATCGGGATGGTGCTGGTTGGTCAGTCGGCGATAGGCTTTTTTGACCTCGCCGTCAGGTGCGTCGGCCGAGATGCCCAGCACCCGGTAAGCGTCTTCGAGTGGCTGCATCCGCTGACCTGGCTGCCCTTGGCCCGTCGCTCCGGAAACCAGATTCACTAACTGTTCAATCTCAGCAGTGCTGAAACCGAGGACTTCACCCACATGGGCGAGGATGCGGTTTTCGGCCGAATCTATGCGGCCATCGGCCCAGGCAGCCTGCACCTGTATTTCCAGGAACATGCGCAGCACGGTGGTGCGTCGGTGGCATTCGCTGCGAAACTGCTGCAGTACCGCATCGAGGGGAAAGTCGGGTTCCTTGCCCTTTTCGAATAGATCGATTGCCGCTTCACGCTGGGCTTTGTTTAGCCGCATCTGGTGCATCAGGCTGCGTGCCGCCTGAATTTCGTGCTCCGATACCTGCCCATCAGCCTTGGCCAGGTGTCCCATGACAGAGAAAGTTGCGGTGAAAAACGCAGCCTGGGTACGTTCCTGCCCACCGGCGTCAAAGCCACCTGCGCGGCCCCTGCCACTGTCAAATTGATGGCCGATACTGCTGCCGAGCAGTGCGCCCAGCGGCCCACCCATCATGAAGCCTAGCGTACCGCCGATCAGTTTGCCCCACCACGCCATATTCTGTACTCCTGAAAACCTTTTAGTCGCAGATTGTAAAGGAGCCCGCGTTGTTGGTGCTCAGATCATGTTTCGCAGTGCTATTTTGGCAAGGTGGGTAGCGACTTCACCGCAAGGTGACCAACTCCTCAGCTGCAGTGGGATGGATTGCCACGGTGTTGTCCAGGTCTGCTTTGGTCGCACCCATTTTTATCGCTACGGCGAAACCCTGAATCATCTCATCGGCGGCGCGGCCAACGACGTGACAGCCGACCACTGTTTCTTGCGCACCGGTGACTACCAGTTTGACCACAGTCGGCACGCGGCGGTGCGCCACAGAGTAAAAAAGGTCGGTAAAGCGGTTCTGGTAAATCTTGACGTTGTCATGGCCGTAAGTTTGCCGTGCCTCGTCTTCTGTCAGACCAACGGTGCCGATCGGGGGGTGGGAAAACACCACACTCGGGATATTAAAGTAATCCAGGCGCGCCTCATCCTGGCCGCCAAAAAGCCGATCCGACAAGCGCCTTGCGGCAGCAATGGCCACCGGGGTCAGGGCCTGGCGCCCGGTAACATCACCGACAGCGTAAATCCCTGATACAGTCGTGTTCTGCCATTCATCCGTGCGTAGGTAGCCCCCGTTGTCGGGTTTAATTCCAGTCGATGCCAGGCCCAGGGTGTCAGTGGCCGGATCGCGGCCGATGGCGTAGATAATGCAGTCGAACCCGCTTATCTGCTCACCGTCCTGGCGCTGTACCGCCAGCAGCCCATTTTCTTCGCGAACAATAGCGGCCATCTGCACGCCGGTCAGAATGTTGATTCCAGCAGATATCATTTCGTCCATGACGCTCTCGCGCAGGGTGATATCAAACCCACGCAGCAGAATGTCTTTGCGCAGCGCCATGGTGACATCGGACCCAAGCGCATTAAGCGTCCCGGCGAGTTCAGTCGCGATATACCCGGCACCGATGATCAGTGGGCGTCGGGGTTGGCTGCCAAGATCAAAGAAGCCATTGCTGGTAATAGCGAGGTCCGCTCCGGGCACCTTGGGCACCATCGGCCGTCCGCCAGTCGCAATCAGGATGTGATCAGCGCTAAGGTGCTGGTCACCCACGCGAACGGTTGAGGTGGAGTCAAACTGAGCCCAACCGGTATACAGTGATACCTTTGAGGATTCCAGATTACGCTGGTAGATGCCGTTCAGTCTTAAGATATACGCATCACGCGCATCTTTGAACGATGCCCAGTCGAACGTGGTATCCGGCAGGGCAAAGCCGTAGTCATCAGCGATAGCCAGAGTGTCGGCAAAGTGCGCCGCATTCCACATCATCTTCTTGGGCACACAACCTACATTGACGCAGGTCCCGCCAAGTCGATCGCCCTCTACGATCGCCGTGCGGGCGCCGTACTCGGCTGCGCGCCGCGCGCCTGCCATACCGCCGCTACCACCACCGATTACCAGGAAATCAAAATGCTCAGTCATATTGGAAAGATCTGGGAAAGGAGTGCTTTAATCCGCGCCGACCGTTAGCAATGATAGAGTAATCGAAGTAATTTTGGCAGTGACGCGGATGTCCTGTGGGCGGGTGGGGCGCCTGCCATGACCGATAGCGATCAATTTATGAGTAACCAAGATAGTCCCCTGACTGACAATCCCCTGCTGGATCTGAGCGGTTTACCGCGTTTTCGCCAGATCAAGCCGTCGCTGGTAGAGCCGGCACTCGATGCTGTGCTGCACCAGCACCGCTTGCAGATACAGGCGCTTGAATCACACGTCGATGATGCGGATTGGGAGTCTTTTGCTGAACCATTACAGGACATGGAAGAGCAACTGGAGCGAGTCTGGTCACCGGTGTCACATCTTAATGCCGTGCGCGACAGCAAGGAGTTGCGCACAGCAGTTGACGCTTGTTTGCCCAAAATCAGCGCCTTCCAGAGCGAGGTTGGGCAGAACCGGGCTCTTTATCTCGGTTACCACCGTATAGCCGACAACAGTGGGTTTGCCGAGCTCTCTGCGGCACGGCGCAAGGTGGTGCAAAATGCGCTGCGCGATTTTCGACTAGCCGGCGCAGAGCTCAAGGGATCGCCCCGGGAGCGTTTTCGTGAAATCGTGACCGAACTGGCAAGCCTCGCCAACCGTTTCGAGCAGAACCTGCTGGACGCTACCGATCATTGGGTTCTTGACCTCGATGAGACGGCAGATCTTGCCGGGTTGCCGGACAGCGTGGTCGAGCTGGCCCGTGAGGCGGCGAGCGCTGCAGGTTGTCCGGGTTGGCGGTTCTCGCTGCAGGCGCCGTTCTATCTGCCATTCATGATGTTCAGTGAGCACCGCAGGTTGAGGCGGCAGATGTACGAGGCTTATGTCACCCGGGCAAGCGAGGTCGGCCCTGACGCCAAGCGTTTCGACAGTGGTGATCTGATGGTCGAGATCCTCACTCGGCGTGGCGAGATGGCCCGGCTGCTGGGTTTTGCCAGTTACGCCGAGTATGCACTGCAAGATCGCATGGCTGGATCGCCACAGGAGGTCAGTGACTTTCTTGAGCGATTGACTGCCTGCACCCGTCCCGTGGCGCAGGTTGAGTTTGACGAGTTGCGTGAGTTCGCAAGTTCGACACATAGCCACGACGATTTACAGGCCTGGGATATTCCTTATTACTCGGAGAAACTCAAACAGTCGCGATTTGCTTTTTCCGATGAGCAGGTTCGGCCCTACTTTCCGTTGCCGCGCGTACTCCAGGGGCTCTTTGACGTGACCGAAAAACTTTTTGGCATACGTGCCGTTAAGGCGGAATGTGAACACACCTGGCACGAAGACGTGCAGTTTTTTGAACTGCGAGATCACACTGGCGTAGTGCGCGGATGTTTTTTTCTCGATCTGTATGCGCGCGCTCACAAGCGCGGCGGCGCCTGGATGGCCGACTGTATTGGTCGGCGGCGTTTGGCCGATGGCACCGTCCAGTTACCGGCGGCTTTTCTGACCTGTAATTTCATGCCACCCGTAGGCGACAAGCCGTCGTTGTTGACCCACGATGATGTAGTTACGCTGTTTCACGAGTTTGGTCACGGCCTGCATCACCTCCTGACGCAGGTCGACGAGCCCGCTGTCGCGGGTATCAGCGGTGTTCCCTGGGATGCGGTGGAACTGCCGAGTCAATTTCTGGAGAACTGGTGCTGGGCGCCTGAGGCATTAGTGGCGATCTCCGGCCACTACCAGACCGGCAAGGCGCTGCCGGATGATTTACTCGATAAGCTGCGCGGCGCTCGCAATTTCCAGTGTGCGTTGCAGATGTTGCGCCAGCTGGAATTCTCGATTTTTGACATGGCTGTGCATGGCGTCGAGTCATTGCCGACAGCGCAGGCCATTCAACAGACGCTGGATACAGTGCGCGAAAAAATAGCGGTTGTTCACACGCCCGCATGGAATCGCTTCCAAAACAGTTTCTCGCATATCTTTGCTGGGGGTTATGCGGCGGGATACTACAGTTACAAGTGGGCCGAGGTGCTGTCAGCAGATGCCTTCAGTCGTTTCGAGGAAGATGGAATTTTTGATCCCGGGTGCGGCCGTGATTTTTTGCAATTGATACTTGAGAGCGGCGGTGTCAATGATCCGTTGGATAATTTCACCGCGTTTCGCGGTCGCGAGCCCTCGGTTGAGGCTTTACTGCGCCACAACGGTCTGGAAACATGAGAACGCTGGGCGCTGTTTGCTTGTGGCTGGCCCTGGTGAGCCCGGCACAGGCGCTGACCAACCAGCTTGGTTCGCACCCTTCGCCTTATCTTGCGTTGCACGGCGATGATCCTGTGGCGTGGCAGGTCTGGAGTGAGTCGGTATTTGAAAAAGCCCGCCAAGAAAACAAACTGGTTTATGTCTCGGTGGGTTACTTCTCATGCCACTGGTGCCACGTGATGCAGCGCGAGAGTTATCGCAACCCACAAATCGCGCAGATGCTGAACCGGGATTTTCTGCCGGTCAAAGTCGATCGCGAGTTGCAGCCCGCTTTGGACGAGACGCTTATGGATTTTGTCCGCAAAACCCAGGGTCGTGGCGGTTGGCCGTTGAATGTTTTTTTGACCCCCGAGGGTTATCCACTCTATGCGGTTCTGTACCTGCCGCCAGATTCGTTCGCCAAGGTGATCCGGCAACTGGATGCAATCTGGCGCGAAGACTCCGAGCACCTCACCGCAATGGCCCGACCCGTCGGCCCCGACGATTTTCCGGATAGTGCTGGCCAGGTTGATCCGGTCCAAGTAGCTTCTCTGGGTGAAAGTTTTGAAAAGATGGCACTGGCCTTCGCCGATACTTTTGAAGGGGGTTTTGGTGATCAGTCACGCTTTCCACACGTGCCACAGCTGGAATATCTGCTGGACCGCTATCAGCACCGGGCCAGTGCGCCGGTGCGTGAGGTACTGAAAAGCTCGCTCGATGCGATGGCCTGGCGCGGCCTGCGCGACCATGTTGATGGAGGGTTCTTCCGTTATACCGTAGACCCGGGGTGGAGCCAGCCGCACTTCGAAAAAATGCTTTATGACAATGCGCAGCTTGCTTCGCTTTACCTTAGAGCCGGGCAGGTATTGCAGCGTGAGGATTACATTGAGGTCGGGCTCTCTACCCTGGACTTCATGGTGGATCATATGCTGAGCGATGACGGGGCGATGGTCGCTTCACTTTCGGCGATTGACGCCCAGGGCCGTGAAGGGGCGTATTACCTGTTTGACCTTGAGACTTTGCAGCGGACACTACATAAAGACGAGCTTGAAGTTCTGCGCGCAACATGGTCGCTCGATGGCCCGGCACCTTTCGAGGAGGGGTATCTTCTGGTAAGTCAGTTACCCCTGAACGAGGTTGCAAACACCCTCGGGCGACCACTGGCCGATGTGCACACGCTGCTGGCCGGTGCGATGGCAAAATTGCGCACCCTGCGCCGTACCCGGGGCCTTCCGGTTGACGACAAGCAGCTGGCGGGCTGGAACGCACTTGCTCTGCAGGCTTTCGTCGCGGCATCGGTCCAGACCGGCGCTGCGCGATACGCAAATATCGCCAGGGGAATCAAAGCTTACCTAGAGCAGACTCTGTGGCGCGATGGTACGCTCTACCGCGCTATAGCCAATGACGGACCGTTGGGAGTGGTCGCGCTCGCAGATTACGCTTACCTGGCCCGTGCTTTTCTGGATTTTGCCCGCTGGTCGCAAGATTCAGCCGATTTCCGGCTTGCGACTCAGGTGGCCAAGGCAGGCTGGCGTGATTTTAGGGTAGCTAACGGCTGGCGCCGCGAGCCAGGTAGAGCGCTGGCTGAATCAGGACTGCACGAGATATTCTCCGATGATTCTTTGCCAGCACCTGACGCGGTACTGGCGAAAGTCAGCCTGCAACTGGCCCGTGCCGGGGCAGATCCTGCGCTTTCCCGTTGGGCCCGCGTGATGCTTGACCGCGCCTATGATACCGTGGCGCAGACCCCTTTTTCCCACGCCTCCCGCCTGGCCGCACTGGCGCTGGCCGTGAGTGACGGGGGATAACCCAAAGAGGCGATTCCAGGTGTCGGGTAAACAAGCTGATTTGCTATAATCGCGCCTCTTTTTTAGTTGGCGCCTGAGATGCTTGCAGGGCGCCTTTTGTGATTAACACAAGAGAACCTCATGGCTGACAATATAAATAACGGCAGGCGTCGCCTGCTTACCACTGTGACCACAAGCGTTGGCCTTGTCGGCGCTGGCGCGCTGGCTGTGCCGCTGGTGGCCAGTATGAAACCCAGCGCCCGTGCACGAGCTGCCGGAGCGCCGGTCGAAGTTGATATAACTGATCTGGCTCCGGGGCAAATGAAGGTTGTGGAATGGCGCGGCAAGCCAGTCTGGATACTGCGCCGTGACGAGACCATGCTCTTGGAGCTCGCCAGCATCGTGGGCGATCTGTCTGATCCGGATTCCGCTGTGGTTGAACAGCAGCCGGTTTATGCCCGTAACGCACACCGGTCCATCCGTCCCGATGTTTTGGTCGTGCTCGGAGTCTGCACCCATCTTGGCTGCGCGCCCAGCAAGAATTTTGACAAAGGGGTCGCGTCGGGTCTTGGCGATGACTGGGTTGGTGGATTCTTCTGTCCCTGTCACGGTTCCAAGTTTGATCTTTCCGGTCGGGTCTATAAGAACGTACCTGCCCCTACTAACCTCGAGGTGCCGCCGCATACCTATGTGTCGGATAACCGTATCGTCATAGGGATAGATCAAGAGGAGACGGCCGCATGAGCCTTCTCAACTGGATAGACGATCGTTTTCCGCTGACCAAAGTCTGGCAGGAGCATATGGCGCAATATTACGCGCCGAAAAACTTCAATATCTGGTATTACTTCGGGTCGCTGGCTCTGGTTATGCTGGTACTGCAAATTGTCACCGGCATTGTCCTGACGATGCATTACAAGCCTGATGCTGACTTGGCGTTTGCCTCGGTCGAATACATCATGCGCGATGTACCCGCAGGCTGGTTCATCCGCTACCTGCACGGTGTGGGGTCATCGATGTTTTTCCTGATGGTGTACCTGCACATGTTTCGGGCCATGCTGTATGGCTCGCATCGCAATCCGCGAGAACTTATCTGGTTGCTGGGTATGGTGATCTACGTCGCTCTGATGGCAGAAGCCTTTTTTGGCTACCTGTTGCCCTGGGGCAATATGTCCTACTGGGGTGCCCAGGTGATCGTCTCGCTGTTCGGGGCGATTCCCTGGATAGGTGAGCCCCTGGCCGAATGGATTCGCGGCGACTTCGTGATCTCGGATGCAACCCTGAACCGCTTCTTTGCCTTTCATGTGATCCTGTTGCCGCTGCTGCTGGCACTGTTGGTGTATCTGCATATCGTTGCTCTGCACAAGGTGGGCTCGAACAACCCGGACGGCATCGAGATCAAAAAGAACAAGGATAAGGACGGTATCCCGGTGGACGGCATTCCGTTCCATCCTTACTACACCGTGAAGGATACTTTTGGCGTAGCCGTGTTCATGACCGTATTTCTAGGTATCGTTTTCTTTGTGCCGGAATTGGGCGGCTGGTTCCTGGAGAAGGACAATTTCGCCCCGGCTGATATTCTGCAGACCCCGCCGGAAATTGTGCCACTGTGGTATCTCACGCCGTATTACTCGATCCTGCGTGCGGTGACCTTTGAATGGCTCCCAGGTGGTGCCAAACTCTGGGGTGTGATCGCCATGGGTGCGGCAATCGTGATGTTCTTCTTCCTGCCGTGGCTTGATCGAGCCAAGGTGCGCTCGATCCGCTACCGCGGCTGGATGTACAAAACTATGCTGATGTTGTTCGCAGTGAACTTCGTAATGCTGGGGTACCTGGGTACCGTAAACCCGGGCCACGTGAACCTTATCTGGTTCAAGAATGTAACCTGGGCGCAGATCGGACTGGTGATCTACTTCGCCTTCTTCTTCTTGATGCCCATCTATACGAAACTGGACCGGAACAAGCCGGAACCGGACCGGGTGAGGTAGGAGTTCATGATGAGCATGATAACAAAGCTATTACTGATCGTATCCCTACTCGTATCGCCCGCACTGCTGGCGTCTGGAGGAGGAGAAAACCTGGATTCGGTGTACATTAACCTGGCTGATAAAGGCTCGCTGCGCCGTGGAGCGCATACTTTTGTCAACTATTGCCTATCCTGCCATGCGGCCTCCTATATGCGATATGAGCGGATGGCTGCTGATCTCGAGATCGATACCCCGACGCTGGTTGAGAACTTGATGTTTGTGGCAGATAAGCCGGGGGAACTGATGACGATAAATATGGCATCTGAGGATGCCAAGGTATGGTTCGGGGTTGTGCCACCCGACCTCAGCCTGACCGCGCGTTCGCGTGGGCCAGACTGGATTTATACCTACCTGCGAAGTTTTTACCGTGACGAGAGCACCCCGACTGGATGGAACAACACGCTCTTTCCAAGCGTTGCGATGCCCCATGTGCTGTACGAATGGCAAGGTATGCGTGAAGCCCATTTTGACGAGTCACACGGTGTCAGCGAGTTCAGCGGCTTCGAGCAGATCGTATCGGGCGAGATGAGCGAGGCCGCCTATGACGAGGCAATCAGTGATCTGACCAACTTTATGGACTAC
>JASMBC010000025.1 GCA_030754035.1 Arenicellales bacterium
ATTGAAACCACGCAGATACACCGTGGCTTGACTCTTGCCTAAACGAAAGGTGCCAGGGGAACGGGCACTGGCATCCTTGCGATAACCACGTACTTCGAGTTCGCGCTCAAGCACCGCTGGATTGAGCGGCAATCCTTCGTGCAACTGCCGTGGACGCGAATAAACATGTGCCGGCAGCGACCAGCGAGTGCCCTCGAACTGGTGGCGTACTGTGGTATCCAGACGTACCACCCACACCGCCCCAGCGCCGAGCGTCACCAGACCCAACAGGACTACTGTGCTGCGCCAGGTGATACGGCGGGTTCGGCGCTTTTTAGAACGCGCCACGATAGCAGATGCAATCAGTTAAAGCGTTCAGAGTCGGCCCGGCAATGGCTGGCGGCACTGCCAGCAGATCTCAAAGGTAACAGGATTCGATTCACCACAGTCCTGGCAAAGTACAACCTGGTCCGGCGCCGACTCGTAGTCTGCGATCAGTGAGCTAGCCATCGCCAACTGGTGGTCGCGTTCGACCCACACCTCGGGCCAGGTCTCGGTTGCCGGTAATTCGCCCAGTGCACCGGCGGCGTGATCATTAAAGACCTGGGCACGAACCCCGGCCGCCTCAAGCATCTGCGCCACCAGCTGAGCCTCGCCCAAACCAGACGCCGTGAATACCCGTCGCACCGTTATCGCACCGGTTCAGTCGGTATAAAGATGCTGGCGTGACCAGGACAGGGCGTTGTTGCGCTCGCGCGTGAACAACACCTGGAACAACTGCAAAGCACCTATAAGAAAAGCGGCCTGGGAACCGGCAAGATACAGCCGCCAGGCCCGACCGAACTCATCGTCAAACTGATTGAGCACCTCGTCATAAGCGCCATCGTAGCGTGCGAGCCATTCCTGCAAGGTGCGAGCGTAGTGCAGGCGCAGGTTCTCGACATCGAGCACCGAGAACCGGTATGGCTCAAGGATATCCATCATTTCCCGCAGGCTCGGGGGATAAGCGCCCGGGAAAATACGTTTTTCTATCCAGGCGTTCATCAGCCGTGGCCGGTTACGGCCGATGGCGTGCACCAGGGCGCGGCCATCGGTCGCAAGACACCGGTCAACCACCTCGCCCAGCGTGGGATAGTTCTCCTGCCCGACATGCTCAAGCATGCCCACAGAAACAAAAGCATCAAACTCACCGCTGATGTTGCGGTAATCATCCAGTACATAGGTGACCTGGTCGGCATAGCCCTCGGTGCGGGCACGGTCCGAGGCATAGCGCACCTGTTCTGCCGATACGTTCCAGGAAGAAACCTTGGCGCCGTAATGCAACGCCATATGGCGAGCCAGGCCCCCCCATCCGCAACCCGCCTCTGCCACCCGATCACCCGGGCGCAACTGCAACTTGCGGCAGATATGACCCATCTTGGCTTGCTGGGCCGCCTCGAGGCTCATCTCCTTGCGGGGAAAATAAGCGCAGGTGTACTGCATCTCGGCATCGAGCCACAGCCGGTAAAAATCGTTGCCAATGTCGTAATGGTGGTGAATGTGCTCTCGCGAACCATCGGGGGTATTGGCCCGGGGCTTGCGCTGTTGCAGCCGCTTCACCAGCTTTACTGGCCCCCGCACCTCGGCGACACCTCTAAACGCCTCTACCAGGAACCCGACCAGATCGCCTTCGACCGTAATACCGCCGCTGGAAAAAGCGTCGCCAAAACCTATTTCCCCGTAACGGACCAACTGCATCAGCGCCGCCTGATTGTGAATGGTGGCAGTGGCTAGTGCTTTACCCTGGGCCGGGGTAATTGAAAACCCGTCCCACAGCGCCACGGTGAAACGCGGCGAACCCATGGACTCGACCACACGGCGCAATACATACCTTTCGTAGGCACGAGAGGCGGGTCGTGTGCTGGCCTGGGCAATCCTGGAAGCCAGGGGTTTGTCGTTGCCAAAAACTGGGTTAGAACTCGCCATTGCGCTGCCAAGCGTGCAAACGTCGGTGAAAATAATCAGGGTCTTAACCCGAAATGATACCCATCAGGTCAAGCCCGTCAAGATGATCGTTGTATTAACTTATCCTATGCAAGATCTTGTGGCTGGCGCGGCCAGGCATTCAATACCGCGTGCACCAGGGTTGCCAACGGGATAGCGAAAAAAACACCGAGTACCCCCCACAAGCCGCCAAAGATCAGCACCGCAGTGATAATGGCCACCGGGTGCAGATTATTGACCTCGGAAAATAAAGTCGGCACCAACAGGTTGCCGTCCAGCGCCTGAATAACTAAATAGGCGATAAACAAGGTTAAAAATTCACTGCCAAAGCCCCACTGGAACCAGGCAACAAAAACCACCGGTATCGTCACCACGGCGGCCCCCACGAAAGGAATCAGCACAGACAAACCCACCAGCACCGACAGCAGCATGGGGTACTGCAGCCCCAGTACGGAAAAAGTCACCAGACAGGCAAACCAGACAATCAGGATCTCCCAGAACTTACCCCGCACATAATTGCCGATCTGGCGATCCACCTCAGACCAGACCTGGCTCACCAGCTGGTGCTCGCCCGGCGCCAAGCGGCCTATCCAGATAACAAGCAACTCCTTGTCCTTCATCAGGAAAAACACCAGGATCGGCATCAGGACCAGATAGATCAATACCGTGATCAGCCCCATGACCGAGGCCAGCGAGATCGACAGCAGTTTTTGTCCCCAGGATGTCAGCTCGGTGCGGATCAGCACCATGATCTCGTCGATCTGCTGAGCTGAGGCAATCTCGGGATAGTTCTCGGGCAGCTTAAGCAACACTTCCTGGCCGACGTTCAGCATGCTCGGGATCTGCTGCACAAACTGGGTGGCCTGTGTCGACAGCAGCGGCAATAACCCAAACAGAATAAGCGTCACAAAAAGCACAAACGCAAAGTAGACCACGAGGACTGCAAAAAGACGCGGTACCCGCGATCGCTCCAGTAAGACGACCAGTCCTTCGAGCAGGTAAGCGATCACCACCGCTGCCAGCAGCGGGGCCAGCATGTTGCCCATCAGCACAACAATCACAAAAAGCGCCAACAGGAATAGCGTCAGAAACACCACCTGCGGGTTGCCGGCCTGTTGTCTGAACCAGTCGGTGATCATCTTCATGAGTACACCCCTATATCAAGCCATGCCACGCCGTGGTCTGCTTACGGCGTCTCAAGTCTAACCCGATAAAATTTCAAAATCGTGGGTTATTTGCGCTACCGAATCGAGCATCTTGGTGGCTGAGCAGTACTTTTGCGCCGACAAACTGATGGCGCGATCAACCCGTCGGGGGTCAAGCTGCTCGCCAGCGACCACGAAATGCAGGTGAATACGGGTAAAAACTTTAGGCACCTCGCTGGCCCGCTCGGCATCAATCTCAACGCGTATATCGGTAAAGGCCTGGCGCGCCTTGCGCAAAATCAATACGACGTCGATCATCGCGCAGCCACCCAGGCCCAGCAGCAGCATCTCCATAGGTCGCGAACCCAGGTTCTGGCCACCCACATCAGGGGAGCGATCCATCACCACCTGATGACCACTCTCGGTTAGCCCCTCCAGTGAATCATCTTCTTTCAGACGTACTGTGGCTTGCATGCTTATTCCTTTGTGCCTTAAGTACCGAACAATAATGAAAGGTGTGCGCCCGGATCCTCCTGGCGCATAAAGGCCTCACCCACTAAAAAGGCATTAATGCCCGCCTCACGCATGCCGGTGACATCTTCAACGGTGTGAATCCCGCTTTCGGTCACGAGCATTGTATCGTCGGGCACCCGCGGTGCCAGTGCGAGCGTAGTCTCAAGCGTGGTATTAAAGGTGCGCAGATCGCGATTGTTAATACCCACCAGGGTCGGTGTAAGCTCAAGTGCCCGATCCAGCTCGGCACCATCGTGCACCTCGACCAGTACATCCATGGCCAGATCTGCAGCCGTTGCAGCCAGCTCAACCATCTGCGCCTGCTCAAGAGCTGCCACAATCAGCAAAATGCAATCGGCGCCGATGGCCCGGGATTCGACCACCTGCCACGGATCGATCATGAAATCCTTGCGCAGAACCGGCAACGTACAGGCTGCCCGGGCAGCTACCAGGTCGTTCTCACCACCTTGAAAAAAATCACGATCGGTCAGCACCGAAAGACACGACGCCCCGCCCGCCTGATAGCTGGCCGCAATACTCGCCGGATCAAAATCCTCGCGGATCAACCCCTTGCTGGGCGATGCCTTTTTAACCTCGGCAATAACACCGGCGCGCCCGGTCTCAATGCTGGCACTAAGCGATTGAGTAAAACCCCGAGGCAATGATTGCTCTTTGGCCTGCGCGTAAAGATCGGCCAGGGTATGTGTGTGCTGGCGCTCATTAACCTCTTCCCGCTTTCGCGTCAGTATGCGCTCCAGAATATCGGCCGGCGCTTTCATGCGCTTAGGTTTTGTTGCAAAAAATTGTGCAGCAGTTTGTGGCCGTACTGGGTGAGGATGGACTCGGGATGAAACTGCACCCCCACCACCGGATCCTCGCGGTGGGCAATGCCCATGATCTGGCCATCATCGGCCCGGGCAGTAACCGCAAAACATTCGGGCAAGGTAGATTCGTCGACCACCAGAGAATGGTAACGGGTTGCCTGAAACGGGCTGGGCAGTTCGTTGAAAATACCCTCACCCTGGTGCTCGATCATCGAGGTCTTGCCATGCATCAGCGCGGGCGCGCGCACAATATTTCCGCCATAGGCCTGAGCAATGCTTTGGTGCCCCAGGCACACGCCCAGAATCGGAATACTGGCACCGTACTCACGCACCAGATCCACTGAGATGCCAGCCTCATTGGGCGTACACGGCCCGGGGGATATCACCACGTGCGAAGGCGCCAGGGCATCAACATCATTTAAGGTGATCTGGTCATTGCGATAGACCGTGACCCGCTCACCCAGCTCGCCCAGGTATTGCACCAGGTTGTAGGTGAATGAATCGTAGTTGTCGATCATCAGCAACATATGCGGTCTAACCTATTGTTCTATCACGTGTACTACTTTTGCTCTCGTTTACTACTTTGCTATTGATGTAGATACCCATATTGATACCCACCTTCGACCTCACTTGAAACTAAATCTTGTATGAGTCAGTGTAATTTTAGTTCAAATGGTCCGGGTAGATTTTTAGGTTGGAAAGCTAGTCGTATCCGCCGCGAATACATGCCGCTAAGCGGATAAAACAAATCTGCCAGGAAAGGTGGGATTACAGAGGACCAAGGCGCAAGCTAAGAAACCAGGCCGGCCAACTGTTCCATCGCTAATGGTGCCCAAGATACAGGCTCTCAGCCTCTGGCTTGTCCTACAGGGCGATTGGGGGACAGGGATCAGCGTTGGGGGAGGTACACGCGGCGGCTTAGAGAGGCGATCTGTGTACCGTACACCGGTTGTGTGGTTAGGGATTGATTTGTTGTACGCATCTAAGAATTTGGTTAGGCGGTTGGGGTAGCGTGGGTAAGTGTCACGCTGTTGCTTGAGGGCGATGCAACAGCAGTCATCGGCTGTTGGACTTGGGTGAAAAGGGTGTTTATCCTTCCTATACTCGAGATCTGCGGCAGAAGATTTTGACGCTGGCCAACGTCTCTCTTTTTCATATTATATTGTGACCGAGCAGCATGAGGGCAATATGGCGGTCACATCCGATGTTGATCTGGGATCCACCATCCATATTGAGCTGCCAATCAGGGATGTATCGATCAATGGATCTTCTCCGAATAAATCTTCTATAGAAGATTTAGAATCCACAGAATAGCCGCTTTGGAATGAATATCCATTAAATCCTGGCATCAGTGTTCTACAGGGAGACCCGTTTCGATCCACTTTGTCATCCCGCCACGCACAACATGAACATCATGGAATCCTGCTTCATTGAGCAGCAATGCAGCCTTGGCGGAACGTTTATCCGTTCTGCAGACAATGGCTATCGGACGCTCTATGTAATCAGCTAACTCATCCATACGATCTTGTAATTCTTCGACTGCAATATTGACTGCTACGTCGATATGCCCCTGCTCTCCGACAAAATCTTCAGCGGTGCGTACATCTAGAACAAGCGTACCCTTGCTATCAATATGCTTTTTAAGCTCTGGTATATCAATTGTGGGGCCACGACGTATAGAACCGATAAATCTTGGCAGGAAAGCAACCACGGCAAGCAAAGCAAGCGCTATAAGTATCTTCTGAATCAATCCTTCTCCACCACCAATAGCTTCTCGCCCGGCGTATCCGAGATAGGTATACGCGACTGCACCCGGCAACATGAACACGTAGGTAGCTACGATGTAATGCAGGAGCCGAATCCGGGTCAAACCAAGTGCGTAATTCAGTAGATTAAACGGGAACAGTGGCACCAGTCTGACAAATGCCACAAAGCGCCAGCCTTCACCCTCGACGCCATTGATGAGCTGCTTTACCCTGCCGCCTGCTTTATCTGCCACCCAGTCAGACGCAAGGTATCGAGATATCAGGAATGCCAGAATTGCTCCAAGGGTTGCGCCTGTCAGGTTGTAGAAGGTCCCCAGTACCGGTCCAAATAACGCACCACCCGCGAGTGTTATCACAGAACCAGGTAAGAATAATACCGTCGCCAGTGCATAAATCAGCATAAAGACGATTGGGGCCAACACACCAGCTTCATTAACCCATGTTTCGAGAGCAACGACATCGAATCGATCCCGAAACAGCACCGCAAGTGAAATACCAGTTACTAAGCCGAGTATTAATAATATGCGTATTAACTGGTTATTGTTCATCCCCATCACTCCACTGGCGGCGATTAATCGCATAACTGCTTATTTTGCCGACAAATGGTAACCACAACATACCGTGCAGCCATGAAACGACTTTTGGGTCGCGATAGGTGTGAATACCAATACGCATATTTTCATGACCAGCCCGCGGCTGATCTCTGTAGGTACCAAACAATCTATCCCACCAGGGCAAGTTGAATCCGAAGTTGCTATTGGCTTCATCATCTTCTACTGAATGGTGCACACGGTGCATATCGGGTGTGACCACAATCCAGCGTAATACTCGATCAAGTCCGATCGGTAATCGCACGTTACTGTGATTGAACATTGCTGTCGCGTTCAATACAACTTCAAAAATCACAACTGCAACGATAGGCGGACCCAGGACAGCGATCGTGGCAAACTTGATCAGCATGGAGAGGATAATTTCCAGGGTATGAAAACGTGCACCGGTAGTGACATCAAAATCGAGGTCTGCATGATGCACACGATGCAAGCGCCAGAGCACTGGTACCGCGTGAACCATGACGTGTTGCATATAGATAACAAAGTCCATGATCACCACTGAAGCAATCACTGCCAACAATGGTGGTACTTCATAGTAATTAAAGATACCCCAGCCCTGGTTACTGGCAAATGCGGCCATACCAACAGCTGCAGCAGGAAATATTAGACGCAGAATAAAACTGTTTAAAAAAACCAGTCCAAGATTGTTAGCCCAACGAACTGCCTTGGACACGGTCAGTACACGACGTGGCGCTACTACTTCCCAGATCGCCATTATAGCGAACACCCCAAAAAAGAACCCGAGGCGGATAACCATCTCATTTTGCAGAATTATTTCATTAATACTCATAATACTAGCTCCAGTTGGTAAGCCGATAATCTCAGACTATCAGCCATCACGACCATCAATACGCGGCGCCCATAGCATGGGGGCGGAAATAAACAAGAACAGGCAAAATGCCATTATCCAGAGAATCTGCGATAGAGCGATCCAGTAGTTATACATGACCATAGAGAACATGAAGGAAGCGAGATCGGCGCCGTGACGACCGAGTTTGTCAGTCAGACGACTGGGCTACTCACGACGGCAGTCGACACAGTCGTGGAGATCACGGATTGGAGCGTCGCCTTGGATTGGAACGTCAGTCAGGCTGAGATTGAAATGATCTCAGACCCGAACCTCTGATAGCGATCATTCAGGTACCTGACGCTCAATTCGTGTTATCAAGTCAGCCACATTGCCGATTTGTGAAATGGACTCAGCGCTCAGGAATACTGACAACCCATCTGCTTTCTCCAAGATCAGCGGGTAAGAAAACGAGAGTCCGTAGCGTTCCTCAAATTGGTCTTTATGCAGGAACTCCAGATCTAGATTGGTGGTCTCCCGAAACGCCTTCCAAGCATCCTTCTCAGCGAAAGTGCCGTGAGTCAGGAAACAGAGGTCGCATTGGTAGGTGCTGGGACTGATCGCCTTGTGGGCGATATTGAAGAGGGTGTTAATCGGGCCACTGTCAGCGTTGTAGACAAAAATCAGGTTCATGCTCGGCCAGCAGTCGGAAGGTTGGGGAATCGTTTCAGGTCTTGCGGCTGGTCCAGATCATGACGTTGGGCCAGGGTCTGGTAAAACCAGCCGAGAGTTGCCAGGCGGTCCGCAGTTATTTGCCACACGCTTTCGGTTCCCCAGGGGACCTCCTCAAACAGCAGAGGGGAAGAGTGGCGCAGGCCGATCAGATAGTAACCTCCATCGAAAGCGGGTCCGATAGCGGCTTGGCTGCCATGTTGCAGGATATCGATAGCCTGCTGGATATCTCCGCTCTCCAGCTCCGGGCAGTCGCTGCCGACTAGTATCGCCCACGGTGCTGCGCGCAGCGTGACCTCGAACGCATTGTGCATGCGGCACCCCAGGTCCAGCCCCTGTTGGCCGTGCAAAGTAACAGCGAACTTCTGGGCACAGGATCGGAAAAAGCCGTGTTCAACGCTGGGTGTACACCACAATGCGACGTCCACCCCCGGGGTTGCGTTGACCTGTCTAAGGGTTCGTTCGACAAGGTAGGCATGGAGATCTGCGGCGCCTTGCCGCCCTAACGCCGGAATGAGTCGCGTCTTGGCCTTGCCAGCAACCGGTGCACGGGCAAAGATCATGATGACGCCTCTGGGTCGCACCTCGTTCATTGGTAGCGGCGGGCCAGTTCGGCGGGGTCGGTGCCAAAAAAGTAGGAGAAGCGCAGTCGCCACATCAACAGTACGGTGCGGAGTATCCCCCGGGACTCCCAGCGCCGGCTGGAGGTGATCATTTTTTCGGAAAGGCGCAGAGGCGCTCCCGCAGACCGCTTCAAGCGACCGCAGATCTCGATATCCTCCATCAGCGGAATCTCAGCATAGCCATTCAACTGCTCAAAGGTCTCACGACGGACAAACAGTCCCTGGTCGCCGGTCGCGATACCGGTGAGTGATGATCGCCAGTTCATTGCCGTCTCGACGACGCGCAGCAGCGGCGCCTTCCCGGAAAGGCGAACCGTGAAATGCCCCCATGCCTTTTCGGTTTTGCGCAGCGCACTCAGGATCAACCTGTCCATGCCTGCCTGGACAACCGTATCGGCATGAACAAACCACAAGATATCACCTTTCGCAGCGTGCGCTCCGACATTCATCTGGGTCGCTCTGCCGGGCGCGCAGCCAAGCACCTGATCAACCATCGGCGTGGCCAGTGCCACGGTGTTATCGTGACTTCCTCCATCGGCGAGCAGCAGTTCATGGCCGTCCCTGCGAAAGCTCTGCATGTGCTGCAGGGTGGCTGCAATGCCCTCCGCTTCGTTCAGTGCGGGAATGATGATTGAGATCATCGCGGACATGATCCCTAGAGCGCGCCGCCGCAACTGCTTCCCTGCCCTGCGGTGCAGCCGTAACAGTGGTCGGCAATCGCGATCGGATTGTGGGTCAGGTCCAGGGCCGGGAGATCCTGCAGGTGGGGTGCGGCCCGGTCGTCGGCCGGTAGAGCCAGACCCAGCATCTGGTTGAAATCACAATCGAACAGATAGCCTTGCCAGTCCACGCTGAGCAAAGTGCGGCACATCACATTGTCCAGGTTTGTATCCAGGTGAGCTCGCTTCAGCAAGCGCATGTATTTCTCAAACCCGCCCTTTGAAATCAGGGTGCTGCCAAAGCGCGCGATGGGCATGTTGGCCAGCGTGAAGAGCCGATTAAACACGATGCCGAGCTCTCCCAATCTCTCCCTGTAGTGCACCTCCAGCTCATCTTGTGGTGGAGGCAGCGTGGGTCCGGCCGGGTTGTACACGAGGTTCAGAATCAGCCCGCTCTTTTCGCTGCCGTAGCCCATGGCATTCAGTTTTTGCAATCCTGCCAGACTGCCGCCGTATACTCCTTCACCGCGTTGCCGGTCAACATTTTCCTGCAGGTAGCAGGGTAGAGATGCGGCAATTTCTACCTCATGGTCTGCCAGGAACCGAGCCAGATCTCGCTGCCCTGGCTCGTTGAGAATGGTCAGATTGCAGCGGTCGATGATGTTGACGCCCATGTGGCGGGCCGACGCCACAAGATGACGAAATTGGCTGTTGAGCTCCGGGGCACCTCCAGTGATGTCAAGCGTGTTGATGTTTCCGTAGCGCAGATGCTCCAATACGCAGTCGGCGGTGCTGCGGGACATCTGCTCACTGCGGTTGGGACCGGCATTTACATGGCAGTGCAGGCAACTCTGGTTACAGCGGTAGCCGACGTTGACTTGCAGCGTCTGGAGGTTCGCGCGGCGCAGGGCGGGGAAGTCAGTCTTTCTCAATCGAGGTAGCGTTGCGTGCATTGTTTTCTGTTCTGTTCAATGTGTAGATGGCGTCTCGGATTCGGATCAGGTCACCGTCCAGGGCCGGTTGACCGTGCCACCACTGATAGTCTGGAGACTGATGGCCCACGCCCAGGAGCACATTCTGTCGATGACGGATGAGATCCTGTCGCAGAGACAGCAACATATCAGGCTCCGGCTCAATTGTGGAGGAAATCAGCGTTTCGCCTTCAGAAAGTTTGAGATCAGCAATATCCAATTGGCGTTTTCCACTGGCAAACTGTTCGCGAACATAGCGGGGGCTGTGGCAACCGGAACAGATCCAATGGCGTACTTCCGGGCCTTGGCTGGAAGCCATAGTGTCGCCATGGTCACGGTCATGAAGGTGGCAGTAGCTGCATCCTGGCGATCGATAGTTGCCCCGTTGCAGCGGTTGTTGCCAATCCTGTCTGCGCTTGGCGAGGCGCGTGATGATGCCGTGTTTGGATGTGGCATAGCTGTGACTGGCGGGACCCTCATGACACCCGGTGCAGACTTGGTCCTCTCTCGCGGTGCCCGCCGACCCCGTATGGCGATCGCCATGACAGCCGCTGCAGCCGGATCCAGAAGTGCCGGCGTGCGGGCCTTCGCGCCACTGTCTGATCAGTTCGGGATCCAATTCGTTGTGGCAGTTGATGCACTCGCTTTCGGTAAACGGTCCTGGTGGAAGGAGGTCGTCGGCCAAGGTTGGGTGCGGCGTAAACAGCGGCAGGAGCATCAGCAGGCAGAGCGTACCTTTCATCAGTTGTGTTCCCGGTTGTGGTCGGTATAGGCACCCTTTGTCCACAGTTCGACTTGTGGTTTAGATCCGGCTCCTGCTCTCTCTCCCGCTTCATCGTGCATGCGTAGTCCCTCGGCCTTCTCATTGATGTGATCAAGAGAGCGATTCAGCTTCTGGTGTCCAGCCTCAACACCTGCCACATCACCGTGTGCCGCTGCCTTATAAGAACCCAGGTTGTCGAAATACCACATCTCGAAATAGTCGCGCTCAATCGCCGAGACATTGTAGAAGGCGGATGCCTGACCCTCAAAGAAACCGATGCGCTCTGTGGGCCAGATGCTGTCCAGCCAGTCCATTGGGTAGGGGGGGCGTTCGCCGGCGGCAGGGTAAAGCAGGTCATCGCTGCGCAGCTCCTTGAGAATGTTCTCGGCGGCGTATAGCTTTTTCCAGGCGCGTTTGCGCTCCTCATCCAATTCGCGCAGCCACTGTGCGGCCTGCTCCTGCTGGTGGCAATCACTGCACAACGAGATCCAGCGTTTACGCAGTATGCGGTTCTTTGATGTGTGGGGATTGACCTCCCGCAGACCAAATTTCCACAACGATTTGTGCGCCACCTGATGACGGCCCCCGTCCATATGGCAGTACGCACAGGTGGGCACCTTGTAGTTTCCCTTGGTCAGCGGTTTTGACCAGTCCCAGTCGTCTCCTTCGGCGAGGTAGAGTTTGCCATGGGCGGAAGCAAAATAGGTTTCGCCGTCAGGATGGGGCGGCCCGGAATGACAGGTGATACAGGCCTCGGGGCGGCGTGCCTCGGCGGCGTCAAAGCGGTGGCGAGAATGGCAGGAGTCGCACTTAGTGGCGACTGAATGGCACTGCACACAGGCCTGTACTTCGGCTGTTGGTTTGTCCACAAAGTGGGGGGCGTCCACCGCCCGCTCCATAGCCAGCACATGACTGGGAAAACCGAAGCGGGCTTCATCCCGGAATTCGCTGTGCTGTTTCTGGTGGCAGTTGCCGCACACCCTCGGGGTTGGCAAGCGTAGTTGTTGGTGGTCGTTGCCATGGCAGTCGTTGCAGTAGACCGGATTTTCACCCTGGGCATGGCTGCTGGCCCGCCAGTCAACAACAATGCCAGGCGTAATCCCTTCATGGCACTGGATGCAGAGCTCACCTTCGAATACACCCTGGACTGAATCCGGTGACCGGTAGAAGTTGTCCGGATCCCAATAGCCTTGCCCCGGATCGGGCGACCAGTGGCGGGAGTAGAGGCCGGTGCCACCCCCCCCTCTGCTCCATTCAACATAGGCAAGGCCCGCCGAGATGGTGACCATGATGATGGTCAACAGTGTCAGGACTAGTCGGTAGTGCATGAGTGCTCCTCCCGAACGAGGGTTTGACGGTACTGTCTATTCCAGCGGAAGAGCCCTAACCCGATCAGCAGCAGAAAGGGCGTCAAGGGTAGCAGGCGTTTCAGCCAGAGGGATTCGGGCCGGCTGGTTTCATCCAGCTCTCCAGAGCCTGGAGCAAAGTCCTGTGAAGAGGGTGATGGGATCGAATTGTGGTCGGCGGATTGACTCCGATTCCGGGTTGCTGAGTGGCGTTGCAGATAGGTCAGCAGGGTTTTCTGTTGCTCGTCCTGCATTGTATCCACTCGGCCCATCAAGCCGCCAAATTGGTGTGAAACATCCATCAGCACATGCATCTTCGATACCACTTTGTGCCAATCGGCAGCCGTGTGGCGATCCGGGCCGGGAAGGTTATGGCATTGGGTACAGTATTGATTCAGCAGTGCCGCACCGGGTGACAGGGGATCGGGCAGCAACTCAATGCTAAGACCGGGGGGCAGTTTATCCTTGTGTATCGCACACAGGTCGAATCCAGCCCAGCCATGACTTGCCGTGACGGGCAGCGGTACCGCAAACACCAGCAAAAGAAGAGCAGTTCGTCTCATCTATCCCGCCCGATTGATGCCACACGGCTGAAACTTGCCAGCATGCCTTCAGCCGCAGTGCGACCTGCTGCCATCGCGCTGACGGCCAGTTTGGGACCCGGGATATTGTCGCCCCCTGCCCAGATTCTGCGATTGGTTGTACGGCCCCGGGTGTCAACAGTGATGTATCCGTCTGACTCCGTCGCAATGTCGAAGTTCTCCAGCCAAGCCGGTGGGTCTGCTCGCTGGCCGATGGCGAGGATAACCCGGTTGGCATCCACGAATGCTTTTCCGCCCGACGTTTCAGAAGCTACTCCATTGACCTCAGCCCCACCTTTGCAGGCAGTCGGTGTGTGTTCGAACAGAAATCTGACTCCCTCTTCACGGGCAAGTGTGACCTCTTTGGGCGAGGCGCGCAGGGACTCTTCCGGGCCGCGATAGGCAACGGACACCGCTGCTTCCAGGCGCAACGCAACGCGCGCGCAATCTATCGCTGTATCGCCGCCGCCAATGACCAAAACCTGTTGCCCGGCTAGTGATTTTCTCTCACCGGTGTTGATTTTCTCCAGCCAGCCCAGTGCCTGCTCTACGCCGGGAAGGGTCTCTCCGGGCAGCTCGATGGAGTGTGGCTTCTGTGCACCCAGCCCAAGAAAGATGGCGTCGTTTTGCTCGAGCAGGCGGGACAAAATGGCACCATCCACCGAAAGACCGAGGGTGAACCGGATGCCTGCCTGTTCAAACAGAGCCTGTCGACGTGCCAGCAGAGCCTTGTCAAACTTGAACGAGGGCACGCCACTCTGCAGCAGACCACCGATCTTGTCCGATCTCTCATACACCTGGACCTCCACACCTGCCCCATTCAGACGCTCGGCGCAGCTCAGTCCGGCAGGGCCCGCCCCGATGACTGCGACCTTTTGTCCTGTTCGGGACTTGGGCTCGTCCAGTTGCCAGCCCGCATCCAATGTGCGCTCGGAAATGGCTCGCTCGATTGCGCCGATGGTCACGGCACCCTCGATCTGAGTTCGCGTGCATCCCCCTTCACAGAGGCGGTGTTGAGGGCAGATAGTGCCGCATACTTCTGGTAACGGTGAGGTGGCATGGACCAGGGCCCCGGCGGTCTTCCACTCTCCTCTGGCGGCAGCCTCCAGCCAGTCGGGGATGAAATTGCCGAGAGGACAGGCATTGCGGCATCCAGGAACCCCACAATCAAGGCAGCGCTCGGCCTGCTGCTGTAGTGCTCCTTGAGAGAGGGGCCTGTCGATACCACTCCAGTCACCGCGACGCTCGGCAGCAGGTCGAAGAGCGGGTTCTTCTCGTGGCGCTGAGCGCTTCGGCTTTCGCTTCAGAAGGTGGCTGGCATCTTGCCGTAATTGCGGCCGCAGAAGATTGCGCACGTCTTCAATGGCCAGCGCATCGGTGGGGCAGGAGATGACGCAGCGCGCGCAGCCCATGCAATCCTCGATTCCGGTCACCTCTCCAGTTGACTTTCCCTGCCGCCACACGGGGATACCCATGTCGCAGGCCTGCTCGCAACGTTGGCAGTCAATGCACTTTTCCCTCTCCATCTTGATACCGTAGGGACCTGCGTGATTGAGCAGACCGAAGGTGGCGCCGAAGGGGCAGAGGTAGCGGCAGTAGAAACGGTTACCGGTGATCGGCAGGATAAAGAATGAGCCGCAATAGGTGAGTCCCACGACCGCCCCGAAAGAACCGACCAGTGTCGCGGTCCAGCCGTTGGGTGGGAACTGGGTGGCCACCATTACGCCGACATACCAGAGCAGGAAAAACCACTTGGTATGGCGGAGTCGCCAGGCCCAATCGCTGCGCAGGGTGATATAGCGGAAGGGAAAGCCGACGGTCTCACGGATGCCCACACAAGGGCAGCCGAACCCGCAGATAATTCGTCGCCCAAACAGCAACACCAGTAGCAGGGTGAGAAAAAAGGTGATGGTTCCCGGTGTATGCAGGGCGGGAAAGACCGGTTGGCTCCAGATGTAGCCGACAAAGGGTTCGAATACTGGTGTAAGCCAGGGAACCAACCACCAGAATAGGGTCACGACCACTACCAGAATCACCAACCGCTTGCGCGTGTAGGGGTTGCTTTCGGCACGGATTCGCCACACACCAAAGGCGAGGATAATGGCGTATTCAGTGTAGCGGTTTAGCCAGATGGGGCTCTCAAAAAGGTAGAGCCAGGTCTCATTAAGCCAGCCAATAAAAGCCAGCGTGAACGCAGCCATGGAGAGTGCCATCACCCACCAGCGATAACGTCCTGGAAGGGTGCCCTGCCGGGTTGCGGCCTTAGATCGGGCGCTGTATTTCAGGGCGGGTCGTTGTTGGCTGGCTGAACGCATCTCTTTAGGTCAGTTCAGACCACCAATACCTGCTGCGCGGTCACCGAGCGTTCCGCCAGTACCCGCATGGTGCTGTGCTGAACGCTGTGAGGTGATTCATTGAGAATGATGAGCGCGTTCATGATTTCTTCCTGAAGTTGCTGATGATTCTCGGCAGGAAGGTCACTGCTGCGAGCAGCGCCAATGCCATCAATCCCTTTTGAAGCAGGCTCTCACCGCCAGCCGCAGCCTCTCGGCCAGCGTAACCGAGGTAGGTGTAGGCGAAGGCTCCCGGCAGCATGCAGATGTAGGTGGCGATCAAGTAGTGAGAAAAGCGAATGCGGGTCAGCCCCAGCGCAAAGTTGAGCAGGTTAAAAGGAAAAACAGGCACTAATCGTACGAAGGCCACAAATCGCCAACCTTCGTTTTCCACACCCCCTTTCAGGCGTTTGAGGCGATCGCCGCTCTTCTGCTCCACCCAGTCAGCTGCCAGGTAGCGCGCAATAAAAAAAGCCGGCACGGCACCCAGTGTCGCCCCGGTAAGGTTGTAGAACGTGCCCAGGCAGGGGCCGAACAGGGCACTGTCGGCCAGGGTCATCACGGACCCAGGCAGGAACAGCAGAGTGCCGGTCGCGTAGATGAGCATAAACAGCAGCGGCGCGGCAGCCCCGGCCTGTGCGACCCATTGCTGAAGTGCCGTGGCATCCAGTTGGTCGCGGTAGAAAAAGGCCAGGCATACTGCCGATGCCAGCAGGATGAATAACAGCCAGCGCAGCACTTTACCCATCATCGCTGTCGCCCCACTCATTCCAGCTCATCCTCACCTTTGCTATAATTCCAATAGATATTGTTAATTCAATATATCTATTGAATACATGAAGTATAGTAGGATCAATGACTGCGTCAACCGGTAACTTCAAGAGTGAACTCTTCGACCAGTTCGCACGCGTAGCCAAGGCGATGAGCAATGGCCACCGTCTGGAATTGTTGGAGCTGCTCGATCAGGGTGAGCGCAGCGTGGATGCGCTGGCGGTGGTTTCGGGCTTGACTGTGGCCAATACCTCCCAGCACCTGCAGCAGCTCAGGCGTGCGGGGTTGGTGACCAGCCGCAAGCAGGGCCACAAAGTTATTTATCAATTGGGGGGCAGGGATATATCAGCGCTTCTCGGGTCCCTTCGGGCCGTCGCGGAGCGTCGCCTGGCCGATGTGGATCGATTGGTGGACGACTATCTCACGGTAAGGGATGACCTCGAACCGGTGCCTGCAGCGCTGCTGCTGGAGAGGGTGCGGGAGGGTCTGGTTACTGTCCTGGATGTGCGCCCGGAAGAGGAGTTTGCCTCGGGACATCTACCTGGGGCGATCAATATTCCGCTGGCGGAGCTTGAGGCACGTCTGGGTGAACTGGAGCCGGAGCAGGAGATTATCGCCTACTGTCGCGGGCCACACTGCGTACTGGCCTTTGAGGCTGTTGCTCGACTGCGTGAACAGGGCGCCTCAGCCAGGCGTCTGGACAGTGGTCTGCCGGAGTGGCGGCTTGCGGGTTTGCCGGTGGAGGTGGGCTCAACCGCCAAGCCCCGAGAAAAAGTCACCTCTCTTCAACCACCCTAAACCCAACAGGCTCCGGGCAACCCTCGGTCCAGGTCGTATTCACCTGATCATCCCCATCACTCTCAACCAACTGTCGTTTCAGCTTGTTTCTCACGTTTGTACAGTTAGGAGCGTGTCGGATTTGACCGATCTCAGCGACGGAAAGCCGACAGGCTCCTAAACACGGTCTTTTTCCGGCAGTCATTGAGGAGTTACATGCTGAAATTCAAACATATTCTTGGTCCCGCACTGCTCTGTTTTGCAACGAGCCAAGCCGCAGTATTCGAGGTCAATATCACCGGCGACAATTCGGACGAAGCCATCGGCGACGGCATCTGCGATGTGAGCGTTTTTGTCCCTGGCGATCAACGCAGCCTCAGGGCCGCTATTGAAGAGGCCAACGAGACCGAAGCCCTAGATGAAATCGCCTTTAACGGCATACCAACGATCGATGGAAGAGCGAGGATCGCTCTACAGTCGGATTTGCCCAGAATCACCTCATCCACTGTTGTGGACGGCAGGCAGTTGCCGGGCTGGTCATTGGGCAATCCCCAACCCGTGGTCTATCTTGATGGGGAAAACGCTTGGGAGGGTATTCGAATCTCGGGCGATTCCAATACCGGCAGCGTGATCAGCGCCCTGGCGATTGTGCGCATGGACAACAGCGGCATTGTGGTATTCGAAGGTGCGAGTTCCGTGTTGATTGAGGGAAACTATGTCGGGTTCTGGCCTGGGGAGGGCGTGTCCGCAGGCAACGGGCTTTCTGGCATCGCTATTGGTGGGGATGCTGCATGGAGTAGGGTTGGCGACAGGAACAACGAAGATCGGCTGCCCAATACTGTGGCTAACAATTTCGTCAACGGGATCTTTCTAGGTCAATTTACCAGCCACACCTCCGTGGCAGGAAATTACGTGTTTGATAACGGTCAATGCACCGAACCCTGTCCGATCCCATCCTGGAAGATTGGGGGGATTTTCGACCAGGGAACTGACAACCTGATTGGAATTAAGGTCATCGAGTTCGGCGTAATCACTTCGGCTGGAAATGCCGTCTATGCGAACCGGTATAATGGAATCGTGCTGGACGATGCCGTGAATAGTCGCGTATCCAGCAATCTGGTCGGCATGGATGAGACTGGCGGATTAGCGCCCAATCTGCGCCGCGCAATTCTGATAAGCGGGGGCTTGGGCAACCAGGTTGGCAGCCTGCCCACCAGTACCTGGGTAGGTGATTCTCCCGAGGCGGGTCGCCGGAATCAGATTGTCGGTAATCCCGATTTCTCCTGTATTGAGGTGGACTCCCAGCTTCCAGAAGTGGTTGGTAACGATATCGGAATCACCTTGGATCGATCCGGCCCGCTTGGATCGTGTTCTCGCGGTATCCGAACGGATGCCGTTAACGGAATGCAGATTGCCGATAATACGATTGCAGGTGCCGTGGAGGCCAACATTCTGCTTGAAGGCTCTAAGGCGGAAGTATCCAACAATCTTCTGGGCGCGCTTTATGATGGCGACAGCGGTGAGTACACAAGCTTGCTTGACACCGCCGCTGTGGGCTTGCACCTGGTAGACAGTCCCGACACCCTGGTCAGCGAAAATGTGATCGCAAGCAATGCGACCGCCATCGCAGTTGAAGATTCGGCCGTTCAGACCTCAATAATTGGAAATTACTCAAGTGCGGCCGACTCGAACATGGCTTTTTGCGGCTGCGTTGCGACTCCTGCCATACTGAGCGCCTGGTCGCTTTCAGTTGTAAGCGGCGCGGTTTCTGCCCCAGTTGCGGTGCCCGGCGGATGGCAGAGAGTGCGGCCTTGCTGGTCGATGAGGTACTGCCCGAACAGCCTGTGCGGCAGTGGGTATTGAGTTTCCCATTCCAGCTACGTTTCCTGTTCGCCAGCCGGCCCGAGATCATGGGTCGCGTGCTGGGTATCGTCTACCGTGTCATTGCCACGCATCTGGTCAGATTTTGTAGATCTTGCCACTCAACTCAAGTGCTAAGCGTGATTGGCCAGATTTATTCTATTTAAGAAACTGTCGCGCTTTACCGCGGCTTAGCTGGGATTGTTACGCTCGCCCAGAACCACGGCAAGGCCGCTGCTTACAACGATAGCGGCACCGATCATCACCACAACGGTTGGCACATCGTGAAACAGCAGGTAACCCCAGATCGCGGCCCACACCAGCGCTGTGTATTCCAGGGCGCCAACCAGATATACCGGTGCATAACGAAAGCCGTTGGTCAGTGCATACTGACCGATCAGGGCGGCAACCGACAGACCCAGCATCAGTATCAGATCGTCAAAGGATGGCTGAGACCAGGTAAAAGGTGCACTCAGCAAAGACAGTATCAATATGCAGCCCGCTCCAGTCAGCAGCATAAGCTCTGAGGATTCAGTTTTTGAGAGGTGGCGGGTATGTATGGCTAAAGCTGCAAAACTCAAACAGCCAAAAAGCGCTGCACAAAAGAGTGTGAAAATTCTGCCCGGAGCAGAACCTCACGAATGCGCTGAGCCCAAAGGGTAAGACCCAGGGATGGGGTAAACTGGCCTAAACCCACTGCAAACACAATAACGCAAGGACGCGGATCATGCCCGATGTGGCGGCCAGGATGGCCAGGGGGGAGGATGATGCTGGACGTTACCAGCGTCACCGGCCCGAGCAGACCCTGCTGTATCAGATCGTCGGTGAGGTTTACCCGGCATTTGCAGCTCTTATGGCAAAGCAGGGCAAGGAACTACCGGGTTATGTACAAAGGGAATTTGCAGAATTTCTCAAGTGCGGCCGACTCGAACATGGCTTTTTGCGGGTGCGTTGCGAGAACTGCCATACTGAGCGCCTGGTCGCTTTCAGTTGTAAGCGGCGCGGCTTTTGCCCAAGCTGCGGGGCCCGGCGGATGGTGGAGAGCGCCGCACTACTGGTGGACGAGGTACTGCCCGAACAGCCTGTGCGCCAATGGGTATTGAGTTTCCCATTCCAGCTGCGCTTCCTGTTCGCCAGCCGTCCCGAGATCATGGGC
>JASMBC010000026.1 GCA_030754035.1 Arenicellales bacterium
CCCATCTGTCAGCTCTCAGCCGCCCACAGGACGTGCTTTGCAACAGCGCTTTCAATGGTTGGCTGCCTTAGTTCTGTTTCTGGCCCTGACAGCAGTTGCGCTCGCATTGATACTCAGTATTCGCCCGGCCGTGCCCGGTCAGTTGGGTGTCTGGCTTGCGGCAACGTCCGTGGCTCTACTGGTGAGTCTTGGAGTTTTGCTGGTGCGGATACGTCAGTGGCTACTATGGCCGTTGCTGCGGGTACGGCTTTGGGCATCTGAGATTCGCCAGGGCGACTTATCGTCACGGCTGCAGTTATCCGACGTCAAAGCCATGAGTGGCCTGGGTGAGGACATCAACCGACTCGCCGAGTGGCTGGAATCTCTGGCGCATGAGCGCGAGCATGAGTTACAGGCGCAGCGGGATCGCCTGGAGGAGCGCGCGCAACTTGCCAATGAGTTGCATGATTCGCTGGCCCAGACATTGGCCAGCCTAAGATTCCAGGTTCGTGTGCTTGATGATACTTTGCGCCAGGATAATGAACTGGCAGTATGGCAGGAGATGGAACGCATCCAGGGTAGCCTGGACGAGGCCAACGTCGAGTTGCGCGAACTGATCGCGTATTTTCGGGCACCCGTCTCCAAGCATGGGCTGATGCCCGGTATCCGTAAGTTGTTGTCACGTTTTCGCAAGGAAACCGGGACCGAGGCCGTTTTACAAAATCAGGCGCATGACGTGGAACTTGGCGCCGAAGAAGAAAACCAGGTGTTGCGTATCGTCCAGGAGGCTTTGACCAATGCCCGCAAACACAGCCGGGCCAACATGGTTCGGGTGTTGCTGAGCCAGGACAACGCGGGTCGTTTTCGGGTGATTATCGAAGATGATGGCATCGGGTTTACACCAGAGGCCGAGGACCACGACACAGATCACCATTTTGGACTGGCAATCATGCGCGAACGTGCAGAGGCGGTGGGGGCCGCTCTTGGTGTCGAGAGTGAACCTGGAGAGGGTACCCGCGTGATCGTGGAACTGGCCCTGAAGGATACTGTTACCAATGAGCTTGAGATGAAAGCAGGGGTCTTATGAATGTACTGATAGTGGATGACCATGCTCTGTTCCGGGTCGGGCTGCAAGGATTGCTGGAGCGCCGTGGTATCGAGATCATTGGCACCGCGGCAGACGGCGAGGAGGGCATTCGCCTGGCACAGGAGCTGCATCCCGATGTGGTGTTACTAGACCTGCGGATGCCGGAACTGGGCGGATTGTCGGTGCTACGCCGTTTAGCCGATCAGGGTTTGGATGTTCCGGTGGTGATGCTGACAACCAGCGCCGATGAGACCGACCTTTCTGAATCACTGCGCAATGGTGCACGGGGTTATCTACTGAAGGACATGGAGCCCGATGAGCTGATTGTAGCGTTGCAGGATATCGTTGCAGGCAAGATTGTGGTCGCACCGGGCCTGACCGGTGTACTCGCGGATCTGGTGCGCCATGGTGACCGACGCGAACGTAAGGACGAAATGGCTCCGTTCAGCAGCCTCACGCCGCGCGAGTACGAAATTCTCTGTCACCTGTCTGAGGGGCAAAGTAATAAGGTTATCGCCCGTCACCTGGGCATCTCGGACGGAACCGTAAAACTGCATGTCAAAGCCATTTTACGTAAACTGAGCGTGCATTCCCGTGTCGAGGCGGCAGTCATGGCTGTCGAAAAAGGCGTTTGTTCACGCCACAAGCGTGACTGAGAGGTACGACTTAGAGATAGGATTTCCGTTCGCTACGGCGCCGGCCTGCACGCTGCGTTACCACACCGCGAATGACCCCCAGGCCATCAATTCGGATTCGCGGGTAGCCTTGCGCCAGTGCCTGCAGTGACCAGTGTTCTGTCTCTATCACCAGTTGCCGCAGGATCACCCCATTGCCATGTTCGGCAACGACGAATGCGCCGTCAGACACTGACCCGCCTGGCTCCACGATGACCACACAGCCATCTTTAAATTCGGGCGCCATGCTGTCCCCCAAAACCTGGAGCGCAAAGGGCTCGTTAGAGGCGCAACTGCTCATGTCAGTCGGAGTCGGTTTGGTTGAGTTGGTCGACCAGGTCGTACAGAGATCCGGTTTCCACGCAGTTGAGGATATCCGTAACCTGTCCTGACAGCCCGGCCAGCGTGCTCTGGCGCACCTGCTGGCGGATTTCCAGTAGTTGCGAAGGCTCCATACTGAAATGACGCAGGCCCAGTCCAAGCAATAGTCGGGTGAAAGCTGGGTCACCGGCCATCTCGCCGCACATCGAAACTGGGATGTCGGCTTCGTGCCCGGCTCGAATTACGGTGCGGATCAACCGCAATACCGAAGGATGCAGTGGATCGTAAAGGTAGTTGACGCTGTCGTCGACACGATCAATAGCCAGCGTGTACTGGATCAGATCGTTGGTGCCGATAGACAAAAAGTCGAGTTTGCGTGCAAACAAGTCCGCCGAAACTGCCGCTGCGGGTACCTCGATCATGCCACCGAGCGGTACCTTTGGATTGAATGCCACAGCTTCGCGCTCCAATTCGGCGCAGACTTCGCCAACCAATGCCAGGCTTTGTTCGAGTTCGCGCAAACTGGAAAGCATCGGGATCATTATCTGCGCATCGCCATGAACAGCTGCGCGCAAAATGGCGCGCAATTGTGGTTTGAATAGGGATGGCTCACTCAAGCACAGGCGAATTGCACGCAGTCCCAGCGCCGAGGTTGCAGTCGTCTCTCTATCAGGACGACCGCCATCGACCTGCTTGTCAGCGCCAAGATCCAGTGTGCGGATCGTGACCGGGCCTTCGACCCTGCGCAGTACGTGACAGTACGCTTGGTATTGTTCGTCTTCGCTGGGGGGCTTTGGACGATTCATGAACAGGAACTCAGTACGGTACAGTCCGACGCCGGCCGCGCCGGCTGAGCGCAGACCTTCGATATCTTCAGGAAGTTCGATGTTGGCCAGCAGGGTGATCGCCTCGCCGTCTTGGGTCACGGCTTTCTCGCTCTTGAGCAGTGTCAGGCGTTGCTGATGCCGAAGATGCTGTTGCTGCAACTCGCGAAACTGCGCCAGTAGCGGTTCGTCGGGTGCGACCAGTACCGTGCCGGTAGCTGCATCTACTATCAGCAGATCGTTATTGTGAATGGTGTCGATAACGTCATGCAGTCCAACAATGGCTGGCAGGCCCAGACTACGTGCAAGGATCGCTGTGTGGGATATGGGTCCACCGAGGCTTGTCACAAAAGCTGCCATATTCCGGCCGCGCAGCATGATCGTGTCGGCAGGGGTCAGGTCACGGGCCACAATGATCTGCTCCGCCAAACTGCTACCCAGTGTTGCGAGGTCAGACGGTTGCTTGCCCGGGCTGTGTGCCAGCTCGCCCATGATTCGCCCCACGACTTGGGCAACATCATTTTTCTTGCTGCGCAGGTAGGGGTCAGCGATATCCTCGAAAAAATCGATCAGCGTGTCGGCGTGACTTTTCAGTGCCCATTCAGCATTTTGCTGTTGTTCCTGTATGGTCTGTACCGGTTGCTGGGAAATTACCGGGTCGTCCAGCATGAGAAGGTGCACATCGATAAATGCGCTGGTTTCCGGTGGTGCATCGGTCGGTAGATTACGCTGGACTCGTTTGAGGTCGGCGCGCACCGCATCCACCGCGTGATTGAAGCGTTCGATTTCGCCAGACAACGCGGTGGCGCTGATGCGGTAACAGGGAATATCGTTATGCCCTTGATCGAGGACAATGGCGCGACCGATTGCGATTCCCCGGCCGATACCGGTGCCGCTAAGGGACAGCATTACTCATCTTCCTCGAAACGGTTGTTGATTAAGTGTTGCACCTGGGTCATGGCATCTTCAGCGTCAGCGCCGCTGGTGATCACCGTGAGTCTGGTTCCCTGGGTGGCTGCCAGCATCATCAGCCCCATGATGCTTTTGGCATCAGCCTGGTGTTCGTTCTGGCGCAAAACAATATCGCTCTCGAATTGGTTTGCTGTCTTAACCAGTTTGGCGCAGGCCCGTGCGTGCAGGCCCAGCCGGTTGACGATCTGTAGCTCGCGCTGCAGTTTCATACAGTTTCGGCCTGGGCTATGGGGTGCAGGTCGCGATGGCGGATTTGTACCGGACGGTCAGCGCTGTGGAACGCTTTCGCCAGGCGCTGGACCATGTACACGGAACGATGCTGTCCACCGGTACAGCCCAGGGCAATGGTCATATAACTACGGTCGCCACTGTCGAAATGCGGTAGCCAATGTGTTAGAAACGCGATGAGTTGATTGGCCATCTCATGCGCCAGGGGGGAGTGTTCGAGAAAGGTGATCACTGGTGTATCCATCCCGGTCAGGTCACGCAGATCCTTTTCCCAGTAAGGGTTGGGCAGGCAGCGCAGGTCGAAGATATAGTCAGCATCTGCCGGGGGACCGTGTTTAAAACCAAAAGATTGAAACAATAGGGTTGGACCGCTCTGCAGTTCGCCAAAGGCGAATTCACGGATAACGGCGCGTAATTCATGCGGGGTCGTGATGCTGGTATCGATGGTCCGCTCAGCGGCGTCGGCCAGCGGAGCCAACAGGCGACGCTCCTCCAGGATGCCCTCGAGCAGGGGAGTGTCTTTGTCGGTGAGCGGGTGGCGTCGCCGGGTTTCGCTGTAGCGCTGCAACAGTCTTTTGTTGTCAGCTTCAAGGAAGACAATTCGAACCGCAAAGCCCGCTGCACGCAGCTCGGCCAGGCCCAGATCCAGGGTTTGCAAAAATTCACGGTTGCGCGAGTCGATGCTGACCGCCGCGTTGCCCTCAGACCCGGATGAGGCGCGTTGCAGTTCCTGTGCCAACTGAACCAGCATGACAGCCGGCAGGTTATCAATACAAAAGTAGCCCAGGTCTTCTAGTGCGTGGAGGGCGATACTCTTGCCGGATCCGGACAGTCCGCTGACTATGATCAGATCCATGCTGGGCGTTCGCTGTGTTTGTCTCATGGCTAAGCGGGTCTTGCCGATGCTGTGAGTGACTGGGCGCCTTGTTTACTCAGGCGTGTCCACAGCGTGAAACTCAAGTCAGCAGGCGGTACAGGGCATCGGCATCAGCCGCCTCGAAGATCTCTCGCCGGAACGGCGAATCAGAAAATGCACCGGCGAGTTGGCTCAGTATTCTAAGGTGCTGATCAGTGGCCTCAGCCGGAACCAACAGGCCAATCACGAGCGTGATTGGTTTATCGTCGATAGCATCAAAATCCAGTGGTTGGTGTAAGCGCACTGCGGCAGCGATCGGCTCACTGATCCCGTTCAGGCGACCGTGGGGCAGGGCAATTCCGTGGCCTATACCAGTGCTGCCAAGGCGTTCACGCTCGTTGAGCACGGCGAACACGGTATGCTGATCCATGCCCGGCAGTTGCCGCGAGAGCAGTTCTGCCAATTCTTCCAGCATGCGTTTCTTGCTTGATACCTTGATCGCCACAGCGACCCGGTCACGGGTCAACAGGGTCTGCAACGGACCCGCGCTGGTTGTTGCGGCGTTAGGTGCGGTCTGGCTCATGGTTTTCTGACATCGTTTTGATACTGCCATCTATCTGATGATGATCAGTTGTTTTTCCCTTGTGTCGCATGGCCTGGCGGTCCAGTTTATCCATCATGCTGTCGATCGCGGCGTACATATCGACAGCCTCGCCGTGTGCATGCAACTGAATGCCTCGGGCGTTAACGGTTACCTCGGCAAGGTGGTGTGCTTTTTCCACGTGCAGGACCACATGGACTGTAGTGATCTCGTCAAAATGATGAACGAGGCGGTTCATTTTTTCACCGACATAATCACGCAGCGTATCAGTGATTTCCAGGTGCTGGCCGGTAATGTTGAGTTGCATGGAAAACCTCTTTTGAGAATTAAGCTACAGGACACTTCGTCGCTGGGTCGCGGGTGGAATATTCATCTGCTCGCGGTATTTTGCCACCGTACGCCGAGCGATCTGGATGCCCTCGTTGTCGAGTATCGTTACCAGTTGGCTGTCGCTCACCGGCTTTAACGGGGCTTCGGATTCTATCACTTTGCGGATCCGAGCTTGTACCGCACGGGCCGAGGTTGCCGGCCCGGACGACTCCCCCACCCCACCTGAAAAAAAATATTTGAGCGGATAAACCCCATGGGGCGTGAGCAGATACTTTTGATCGACGGCGCGAGAGATGGTCGATTCATGTAACTCGAGTCGTTGCGCAACAACGCGCATGGTCAGGGGAACCAGCGCCGAATCACCGTTGTCCATAAAGCCTTGCTGGACATCAACGATCTCGCGTGCGACCCGCAGGATGGTGCTGTCCCGCTGTTCGAGGCTACGGATGAACCACTGGGCATTGCGCAGGTTCTCCTGCAGGTATTTCTGCGTTGGCGGGTCCTGGCCCCTGAGATACTGGCGGTAATGGTCGTTAAGTTGGACTCGCCGGGCGTTTTCCTGAGTTAAAGAGGTGGTCCAGCGATCGCCCTGGCGACGCACCATCGCATCGGGGATGATACTGGTCGCCACTTGCTCGAAGAGGCGCTCGCCGGGCTTGGGGTCCAGCGAGTGGATCAAAGCCAGTGCCCGCGCGAGTGTCGGGCGGTCTATATCCAATAGCCGCACCAACTCATCGTAGCGGTGAGCCGATAACAGCGCCAAGTGTGTCTCGACCAACCGCTGGGCAGTGTTGAGTTCAGGGGTGTCGGGATCCAGTACTGATAATTGCAGGGTCAGGCATTCGCGCAGGTCGCGTGCACCGATCCCAGGCCAGGACAACTGCTGTAACAGGTGTAGTACTGAATTAATCTCGGAATCTTCCGGCACCGTTTGTGGTGCCAGAATCTGACGTAATTCATCGTAGTTCACCGCCAGGTAACCTTGCGGATCAAGGCAGCCGATCAGGGCGCGGGCAATCCACTGGTCAGATTCGCTCAGGCGGTGCAATGCCAGTTCGCCAAGCAGGACCTGCATCATGCCGTCAGGCGGGTTTTGCCATTGTGACTCAGCACTGACAGAAACACTCGAAAACGGGTCGAAACTGGACGAAGCCTGCGAAGATTCGTCCCAGCGGCGCTCTGAAGT
This sequence comes from Arenicellales bacterium, assembly GCA_030754035.1. GTDB lineage: Bacteria > Pseudomonadota > Gammaproteobacteria > Arenicellales > UBA868 > UBA12578. The sequence continues at coordinate 7,059 of JASMBC010000026.1, forward strand.
TGCCGTGCTGTCCCAATAGTGTTCGTTGGGGTCATCCCGGTCTGCATGGATCCTGTCTTCTAGTGCCGATTCCTCATCGGTATCGACGACGGGCAGATCTGGGAGTGGGGCATCCGGGCCCGTGGATTCAGCTTCCTCAAGAAATGGATTCGACTCCATGGCGACGCTGATTTCCTGAGTCAGGTCGGCATACGACATCTGCAGAAGGCGGATCGATTGCTGTAACTGGGGGGTCAACTGCAGCCGCTGGCTGTGACCGATTTGAAGCGCCTGTTTCAATTTTTTCCCTGTACCGGGTCGTAGAGCTGCGACACAGCTACAAGCGGAAACTCGTGCCGAGATAGACCGAGCGCACCTCTTCATGTGCGAGGATATGCTCGGAGGTTCCGGAAGTCAGGACTCGGCCCTGCGTCAGGATGTAGGCGCGGTCACAGATATTCAATGTTTCCCGTACGTTATGGTCAGTGATCAGCAAGCCGATGCCCATATCTCGCAAGTCCGCGATGAGTTTCTGGATATCGCCAACGGATATCGGGTCGATTCCAGCAAAGGGTTCGTCCAGCAGTATGAATGCCGGCCGCAGGCAAACGGCTCGGGCAATTTCGACCCGGCGCCGCTCGCCACCAGAAAGGCTGTAACCATAGTCGCCAGCCTTGTGAGCGATGCCAAAGTGTTCCAGCATCTCGTCTGCTCGCTGTTCCCGGTCTACACGAGCCAGATCAGGCAGAGCTTCAAGGACGGCAAGCAGGTTCTCGCGCACCGTGAGGCGACGGAAAATAGAGGGCTCCTGCGGTAGGTAGCCAATACCTTTTCGTGCTCTTTGGTGCATTGGTAAAGTGCTGATATCTTCTCCGTCCAGCCAGATGTTGCCGGCATCACGGCGCACGAGGCCGCAGATCATGTAAAAGCAGGTGGTTTTACCGGCGCCATTTGGCCCCAGAAGGCCGACGACTTCCCCGCCGTTGACCTCAAGGTCGACCTCATCAACAACCACGTTGCCACCGAAGCGCTTAATCAGTCCTCGGGTTGTGAGTGTGCTCATCAGGGTGCCATCTGCCGCCCGCATGGCGGGTGGCTGGTGCATTTAATCCGTCGTGCCAGGGCGGTGTGCCAGCTTGCGCCAGTCATCTTGCCACTGCGCGGTCTTGCCGGGCTTGTGTATTCGGCCACTGGGTATCCAGGCCCTGAAATTTGCCGGGGGCTCAATCTGTTTCCAGTCGCCGCGCACCGCGATAACCCAGACCTTCTGTCCCCGGTTAGCTTCACCAGTCACCATTGAGCCTGTTTCGGTCGAAGGGGCTGAACGCAGGCGCACTCGCGAACCCGTCACCACTCCAACACCTGCACTGGATGAAACGAATTTTCCATAAATCCAGACTTTTATTCCTCTGGGCGCGCTAATCTGGGCCCAGCCGTTGTCAGAGCGCAACACCCGTACCGGGGTGTTAGCCTCCAGGGCACCCAACTGGGGGGCGGTCACGCTGCGCTGGGCAAAAACCGTTGCTCCTTTGTTGCCGATATAACGCATATCAGATGTATTTACAGTCTCAACCTTCGCTGTAGTGATAGGAGGTGTTATTGCCCTGTTGCTGGTGTTTTTTGCATCAGGTTGGATGACCAGCCGGGGCCGGCCTGAATCTTCCTGCGAGGTGGCCGTCGATGCATCTTCGCCAGCGCGGGTTGTGCGGGTCGGTGCCGCAGTTCCGCCACGCACCTTCATTCGGTCCCGAGCCATATCGTACACAATACGCTGACCTTTGATCGAATCCCGGCCTTGCCTTAGCTGGGCATCGGTAATGAAGGTGACGATATTGTGGACCTCGTCCAGCTCAATTGTCTGGCCGGTGCCGATAATGTCGTGATCCTTACCTTCAGGCCTCTGGCGGAAAACAGCAGGGTTGCCCTTGGCCACCGCATGCTCCAGTTGTTCGCCGCGGTAAAAAAGTTCTATCTCGTCGGCGAGGATACGGATGGTACCCTGGCGGACAGAGACATTGCCCCGGTAGATTCGCTTGCCACTGCCAAAATCCAATTCGACTTCATCGGCTTCGATCAGTGCACTCTGGTTACGATCCGACTCCAGTGCCAGGGCGCTAAGTGGGGTTATGGCGAAACAGGCCAGCAGAAGGATCACAGCACGGTGCATAACTAAATTTTACCAAACCTGTTCGGCTCTGGGTTGGCTTAGCCACCGCGTTCAAGGCGAACGGTCAGGCGCTCGGTATGGGTAACGCTGCCGGGATCCCCTTCGCTGGGGTTCTGGGTGACCTTGACGTTGCCGGTGAGCAGCACCTCGTTGCCATCGCCTGATAGCCAGCCGGACTCACTGGTGGTATGGCGCAAGGGCTGATCGTCCTGATATTGCACGAGGCGCGGAGCATCCAGCAGCGAGGTGTTGTCGTCCGGGAAATGCACTAAGCGCTGTGCCTTGAGTACGTAGATGACGCCAGCTTCGTCGCGGCCTGTCGCTGTGAATTCCTGGATGTAGTAATCGGGTTCATCTGTCGAGGACAATGCGGGCTTGACCGCAGGGGGCTCCAACAGGCTGACCTGCAGCCAAATGCCGAGTGCTGCCATAGTGCCCAGCACCCCCAGCAAGACCATTCGCTCAAGGTAGCGGTGCACGGATTCAGAAGACCCCAGCGCGGATCAGATCCAGCGCATTCAGCGCGCCGGCCGGCCGGCCGTCAGCGTCCACCACGAAAACCCCGTTGATCGAATGACGCTGCATCAGCTCTACCACCTCGGCCGCCAGGGTTGTTGCAGATATGGTGTGAGGTTTTTGCACCATGACCGAGCCCACCTCGCAACGGTTGACATCTACCCCCTGGTTCAGCGAACGCCGAAGATCTCCATCGGTATAGATGCCACAGAGCAGGCCGTCATCATCGATGATGCCAATCATGCCCAGGCGCTTGGCTGACATCTCGGCCAGCGCATCAAGCAGTGATGTAGTGTGGGTCACCAGCGGCAGAGCGTCACCGGTATGCATAACGTCCCGAACATACACCAGCAGTCGCCGACCGAGCGCCCCACCGGGATGCGAGCGGGCAAAATCGTCAGCACTAAAATCGCGTGCTTTGAGTACCGCAACTGCAAGAGCATCACCCATCGCCAGCGTTGCAGTGGTGCTGGCCGTGGGTGCGAGGTTGTGTGGGCACGCTTCGCGCTCGACGCTGACATCCAGGCAGACATCTGCAGCAGCGCCAAGCGAGGATGCAGTGCGCCCGGTCATCGCCAGCAGCGTAACACCCATGCGTTTTATGATCGGCAGGATGGTGAGTACTTCTGGGGTTTCACCAGAGTTGGAAATAGCGATGACGAGATCTCCGGGCATGATCATCCCCAGGTCGCCGTGGCTGGCTTCACCTGGGTGGACGAAAAATGCGGGTGTGCCGGTACTTGCCAGGGTAGAGGCGATCTTGCCACCGATATGGCTGGATTTGCCCATGCCGACGACCACCACCCGGCCGGCGCATTCCAGCAGGGCATGGCAGGCACGGGCGAAATTGTCGTCCAGCCGCTGCCCCAATTCTGCCAGGGCCTGGTGTTCGCGCGCGATTACCGCGCGGCCAGCGGCAACAAAAGAGGATTCGGTCATGCCGGGAAATTACTCAAAGGATTGCTGATCTTGCGAATACCACGGAGTATAGGGTTCAATCCGGGTTATTCTAAAGGAAAGGCTTGAGCGAGATGGTCTAACGTTCTTTGATGCAGACTTCATTGCAAATTGGCACTCGCGGGTGGATTTATCCCGCCTGGAATGAGGCATTTTATGATCCGGATCTGCCGGTGGAATGGCAACTCTCCTGGTATGCTAATCACCTGCGTGCGGTACTGGTTCCATCTGATACTATGCATGAGGTGAACGTTGCAAGGGCGCAGGACTGGGTCGAGGACACGGATCCCGAGTTTCGTTTTATCGTTGAAATTGGTCCTACAGGTCCTGATGAAGGCGAGGATCAGGCGAGAGTTTCTTTCGCCAGATCACTGGCCCAATCATTCGCCGGGCAACTGGAGGCGCTGCTTTTCACATCCCAGCCGGGCTCGGTTCCCGATTGGGCCGTACTTGAGACGTTGCGCCAAGATTTTCCGCAAGTGGCGATCTGTGTCGACGGAGTAACTGCCGATGCAATGCCGGCCGGTTTTGGTAACTGCTGGCATGTCGGCGAAGGTGCATCTTTGGTGCCTTCTCCTTACACGGTTGCTTTTTGTGCCCATGGCGCGCTACCGGTCTTGCGGGAGGTCATCCAGACAGTGCGGGACACACTGCCTGGTGGTGGCGCCCTGATACTGACCGACCCAGAGCTTGCCTACCACCATGCCAAAGAGGCACGCATGATTGCTGACCTGCTGGACGCATGATGGAACCCTTTGCTCGGCGCTACGATGCGTGGGTGCTCGGCCGGCCACTTCTGGTGCTACTGGCACTGGTGCTGGTGCTGGGGTTTTTTGTCTGGCAAGCGCGTGATTTTCGCCTTGATGCCTCGGCAGATTCCTTGCTGCTGGAAGATGATCACGATCTGCAGGTATTTCGCGATCTGTCGGATCGTTACCGCTCACGCAGTTTCCTGGTGGTTGCGCTGACTCCGCACGATGGGGTGTTTACGCCGGTAACACTCAAACGCATTGCCCGCCTGGCCGAAGATCTCGGTGCAGTGGGAGGCATTGAATCGGTGGTTTCCCTGCTTGATGCTCCGCTGTTGGCCCAGGGAGAGTCGTCTTTGATGCAGCTTAGTGGCGACTATCGTACCCTGCGTGACGCCGGGGTCGATCTCGCAAAGGCCCGCGAGGAACTGATCGCCAGCCCGGTGTTCTCCGAGCTTGTTATCAGTGTCGACGGCGCCGCCACGGCGCTACAGTTAAACCTTGAAGACACCCCTGGTTTTCGCGAACTCCAGGATGAAAAACGAGCGCTCGCCGCACGAGTTGGTGACGGCATAGCCAGTCCCGCTGAAAGGGCGCGACTAGATCAAGTTCGACTCCAATACCGGGCGCTTAAGGCAAGTGTAGACCAGAGCAATCACGATACGATTGTTCAGCTGCGCCAGGTCATGGAAGGTTACGACGATCTTGGCCAGTTGTACTTGGGCGGCGTTTCGATGATTGCTGATGACATGATCACGTTTATCCGCAAGGATTTAATGATGTTTGGTTTTGGGGTCTTCGTTTTTCTGGTTGGCATGTTGAGCGTTATTTTCCGCTCCCCGCGCTGGGTGTTGCTGCCACTGGCCAGTTGCCTCTACGCGGGCGTGACGATGATCGGGCTGCTGGGATGGGTCGGCTGGCAGGTCACTGTGATCTCATCTAATTTCATATCGTTGATGCTGATTCTGACCATGTCGATGAATGTGCACCTGGTGGTGCGCTACCGTCAGTTGGCTCTGGACCGGCCGGGATCATCACATCGTGAGCTGGTGCTGGCCACTATGTGCAAGATGGTGTGGCCATGCTTTTATACCGCACTGACTACTATTTTGGCCTTTGGTTCCCTGGTATTCAGCAGCATCAAGCCAGTGATCGATTTCGGCTGGATGATGTCTATCGGCCTGGCAGTGACTTTTGCTGTTTCCTTCTTGCTCTTTCCGGCGGCGCTAACCCTGCTCGGCTCGGCGCCATCCGCTGGGCGCCCCGCGCCGGCAGCCTCGTTCACCGGCTGGTTGTCACGCCTTGCGGCCGAACGCGGCCTTGTGGTGCTGGGAGTATCGTTGGCGCTGGTGTTGTTTAGCGCCGTGGGTATTACCCGCCTTGAGGTGGAGAACAGTTTCGTCAACTATTTCTCCACCGATACTGAGATTTATCAGGGGTTGAAATTGATCGATCGCAAACTGGGCGGGACTACACCGTTGGATATCGTGGTGCGTTTCGAAGACGAGTCGGTGGCAGAGGCTACAAAGAGTAATGACGAGGACGAGCTGGAGCTGCTGCTGGGTAGCGTCTCACAAGGGGATCCGGCGGATTACTGGTTCACGTCGCAAAAGGTCGACACGATCAAGGCTGTGCATGACTTTCTTCAGAGCCGCTACGGTGTCGGCCAGGTATTGTCGCTGGCCTCGTTGATCCGGGTGGGCGAGGCGATCAGCGACGAAACCTTTGATACCTTCGAATTGGCAGTGCTGTACAAACGGATGCCTGAAGCACTCAAGGAAACGCTGCTTAGTCCATACATTTCGATAGAGAATAACGAGGCGCGTGTAACGGCGCGAATACGCGACTCGCTAACCGATCTGCGCCGCAACGATCTGTTGGAGGGTATCCGTTTGGGCCTGGTCGAACAGCTGGGCTTGTCGCAGGGCAGTTTCCAGTTGACCGGGTTGGCGGTACTCTACAACAACATGCTGCAGAGTCTGTACCGCTCGCAGATATTGAGCCTTGGCCTGGTGATGCTCGGCATTGCGCTAATGCTGTTGATCCTGTTTCGTTCGTGGAAGCTCGCTGTGATTGGTATCGTACCTAACCTGCTGGCGGCAGCGATTATCCTTGGACTGATGGGGTGGGGTGGTATCCCATTGGATATGATGACCATTACCATCGCTTCAATTACCCTGGGTATCGCGGTCGATAACAGCATCCATTACATCTACCGTTTTCGCGACGAGTATCCCCGTTTGGGCAATTACGTACAGACTTTGCACTACTGTCACGCCAACATCGGCCGGGCTATTTTCTATACCGCGATCACTATCATCGCGGGCTTTTCCATACTGGTGTTGTCGAATTTTCTGCCGACAATATTCTTTGGCTTGCTTACCGCTTTGGGCATGGCCTTAGCGTTGTTTGCCGCCCTGACCTTATTGCCTCGGCTGATCCTGCTGAGCCGGCCTTTCTGACACTGACAGCAAAATGCCATTTGTGGTCGCTGTCATAAATCCGCACAATAGCGGGGCCATCGGAACTGTTTGAATGAACCACCTGACTTGATTATGTCTTTGTCTTTTTTGTGGCGTTGCCGTTTGTGCCCAGCGCTGGTGGGAATAGCGCTTGGCGTCATAAGCCCGGCTGTTCAGGCTGCCCCTTCTGCGGACGAGATGATTCGGTCCACCGTGTCGGATTTGATTTTAGAGCTTAGCGAACGGCGCTTGGAGTTGGAATCGGATGAAGTGGCGTTGTACACGATGGTTGACAAACTCGTGGTGCCGCATATTGCACTGGGCAAGGTCTCCAAGCTGATTCTGGGTAGTCACTGGAAAAGCGCCAGCGAGGTGCAGCGCCAGCACTTTACAGTGGGCTTCAAAGAGCTGCTTATTCGCAGTTACGCTACGGCGATGTTCGAGTACACCGGTCAGGAGGAGCTGCGCTACCGGCCTGTCAAACTAAAAGGTGGCGGGCGTATTGCTGTGGTGCCGACTGATTTAGTGATACCGGGACAGGCACCGATCCCGGTGGATTATTATTGCCTGCGTGAGAAAAGCGAGGCCTGGAAGATTTACGACATTCAGATCGATGGGATCAGTTTGATCTTGAGTTATCGCAACCAGTACGGCCAGTACATCGATACCAATGGCCTGGATGCGCTGATAGAATCACTGCAGTCAAAAACCGCTGAATTCAAGTAAAGAATTCGGGTTAATTTTTCAGGGGTAATTCAAGATGGTTAGACCAGAAGACATCAAGGGCTGGATCGAGAGTAACCTTGCCGGCGCTCAGGTTGAAATATCGGGTGATGGACACCATTTTGAAGCGGAAATCGTTTGTGCTGATTTTTCGGGAAAGAACCGGGTACAGCAGCACCAGATGGTTTATGGTGCACTTGGGGATCGCATGAAGGCTGAGATCCACGCGCTGTCGATGCGGACGCTGACGCCGGAAGAGAAGGCGGCACTGTAGGGATAATCAGTACACTGGACAGAAACAAACAGGACAAAGAGAACACTATGGACGCAAACCAAAGAATCAAGCAAGTTGTAGAAAGCAATCGGGTGATGCTCTTTATGAAGGGGAATCGCGATTTTCCGCAGTGCGGGTTTTCCGGGCGTGCGGTGCAGATACTGCAAGCGTTGGACACCGAGTTTGAAACCGCCGATGTACTCGCTGATGACGAGATTCGCCAGGGGGTAAAAGACTACTCAAGCTGGCCGACAATCCCGCAACTGTACATCGGTGGCGAGTTTGTCGGCGGCAGCGACATCATGATGGAGATGTATGAAAACGGCGAGTTAAAAAAGAAACTGGAGCAGCCGTCGAGTTCATAGCGGTTACTCAATAGATTGCGATCAAAGGCGCCCTTGGGCGCCTTTGTTGTCAGTTACGTTAGAATATGCCGGTTGCAGACGGGGCCAAAAAGAGCTCCGCCAGATATTCATTTTCACCTGCCAAACATCATACGCCGCATTGGACAGTTTACTTATCAGGGGCGGCAATACGCTATGCGGGACCGTACGCGTGGGCGGCGCCAAGAACGCGGCCTTGCCAGTGCTGATCAGCTCCCTGCTGACTGACCAGGATCTACATGTGGCCAATGTTCCACATTTGCGCGATATCACGACTACCCTGGAGCTGTTGGGTCGCCTTGGCGCCAGGATTCAGGTAGATGAAAAATCAGTGATTAAGGTCAATGCGGCTGGACTGACCTCCCGTTGCGCGCCCTATGAGCTGGTCAAGACCATGCGCGCCTCCATCCTCGTGCTTGGACCACTGCTGGCCCGTTTCGGCCAAGCCGAGGTTTCTTTGCCCGGTGGTTGTGCTATCGGTTCGCGTCCGGTGGACCTGCATGTCCGTGGACTACAGCAGATGGGTGCTACCGTTTCAGTGGACGGCGGTTATATCAAGGCCCGCGCAGCAAACGGATATCTGCATGGTGCCAAGATCGTTTTTGATACCGTCACAGTGACTGGTACTGAGAACCTGATGATGGCGGCCACCCTGGCGCGCGGTACCACCGTACTTGAGAATGCCGCGCGTGAACCTGAGGTGGTGGATCTGGCCCGTTGCCTGATCAGCATGGGGGCCCGTATCGATGGTGCTGGCAGCGACATCATCGAGATTCAAGGCATAGACAATCTGGGCCCAGCCGAGCATCGCGTGATACCGGATCGCATTGAAGCGGGCACGTTTCTGGTGGCCGGTGCGGCCACGGGCGGTCGAATCAGTCTGCACGGTGTCGATCCCTCACATCTGGATGCAGTGACGGCGAAGCTGCGCGAGGCAGGAGCTGAAATTTCAGTGGGAGAAGACCAATTGACGTTGGATATGTCGGGTCGCCGACCCCGGGCAGTGGCGTTACAGACTGCCCCGTACCCGGGTTTTCCGACCGATATGCAGGCCCAGTTCGTCCTTCTGAATTGCATCGCCGAAGGGACGGCTACCGTCACCGAGCGTATTTTTGAGAACCGTTTTATGCACGTGCAAGAGCTGCAGCGCATGGGTGCGGACATCGAACTGCGTGGCAACACCGCGATAGTGCACGGTATGAATGAGCTGGGGGGTGCGCAGGTAATGGCCACGGACCTGCGGGCATCGGCCTGTCTGGTGCTGGCCGGCCTGGTCGCAAAAGGACAAACTACGATCGATCGGATTTACCACATTGACCGGGGCTATGACTGCATTGAGGAGAAGCTCCTGCATTGTGGTGCCGATATCCAGAGGGTATCGGATTCACACCCGCAGCTCGTCAGTGCGGTTCAGTAGCACAGGGTAGCGCCATCTCGTCATGTCAGCATCTGATACACAGCTACCAATCGCAAACTCTGGGCTTCAGTGAAGCGTGAGAATATTAGACGCTAACACACCCGACTTTGATGCGGCACTTGAGGTTCTGCTGAACCGTGCTCAACCCTTTGATGCAACGGTGGATGAGACGGTTCGCGACATAATCGGCTCTGTGCGCCACGAGGGTGATCAGGCGCTACTGACCCTGACCGAGCGTTTCGATGCGCTGAAACTGGATAGCGCCGAACAGCTTGAAATACCTTCTGATCAGTGGCGCTTGGCCAGTGAGTCACTGGATTCTGAACTGCGAGCCGCCCTGGAAACCGCAGCTGAAAGAATCCGGGAGTTTCATGAGCATCAGCGCGAATCGTCATGGCAGTTTGAACAAGCCGACGGTACACGACTGGGTCAGCAGATCACGGCGCTGGACCGGGTGGGTTTGTACGTGCCTGGCGGTAAAGCGGCTTATCCCTCCTCGGTGTTGATGAATGCGATCCCGGCGCAGGTTGCCGGTGTTGCGGAACTCGTCATGGTTGTGCCCACACCCGGTGGTGAGATCAGCCCGGCTGTATTGGCGAGCGCACGCCTCGCGGGTGTGGATCGGTTGTTTCGCATCGGTGGCGCTCAGGCAATTGCGGCGCTGGCTTACGGCACGCACACCGTGCCGCGGGTCGATAAGATTGTGGGCCCGGGGAATATCTATGTTGCCGCGGCAAAAAAGCAGGTATTTGGTGACGTGGGCATCGATATGATCGCTGGACCCTCGGAGGTCGTGGTGATTTGTGATGCCGGGGCTGATCCCGACTGGGTGGCGATGGATCTTTTTGCTCAGGCGGAACACGACGAGCAGGCCCAGGCTATCGCAATTTTCTTAGATAGGCGGATGTTAGAGCGGGTCGAAAAGGCGATATCCCGCCTGTTAAGCGGTATGGAACGCCGCACGATTATTGAAAAATCCCTGGCCCGCCAGGGCGCCTTGATCGAGGTCGCTTCCATTGGCGAGGCTATTAACCTGGCAAATCGCATTGCACCAGAACATCTGGAACTGATGGTGGCGGACCCGCAGCCATTGCTCGAGCAAGTGCGCCACGCCGGGGCGATTTTCTGTGGCTACCATAGCGGCGAGTCACTCGGTGATTACTGCGCTGGCCCAAACCACGTACTGCCTACTGCTGGTACGGCACGATTCAGCTCCCCTCTTGGGGTCTATGATTTTCAGAAGCGCTCCAGCGTGATTCATTGCTCACCAGCCGGTGCAGCGGCATTATCACCCGTCGCATCCGCTTTGGCCCGTGCCGAGAAACTGACGGCACATGCCCGGTCAGCCGAGTACCGTGGCCAATCTACAGGGTCTGGTGAAGATGTCTGAAAATCCAGTCTGCCAGCGTTGGATACCTTCTCGAATTCGCGAGTTGAAGGCCTATCAGGTCGCCAGTGCTCAGGGTCTCATCAAATTGGACGCGATGGAAAACCCCTACGTTTGGGATGAAGGCTTGCGGGACGCCTGGTTGGAACGGCTGGCGGGCGTGCCGCTTAACCGTTACCCCGATCCCGCTGCTGAGGCTCTGATCAATACCTTAACCAAGTGTTTCTCAGTACCGGATAAGGCGTCGCTGTTGCTGGGCAACGGTTCAGACGAGCTTATCCAGATGGTGGCTTTGGCCGTAGGTGGACCCGGGCGGGTCATGCTGGCACCGGAGCCAAGCTTCTCGATGTATCAGGTCATCGCCAAGATCACCGGCTGTGATTATGTGGATGTGCCCCGACATTCGGATTTCACCGTGGATGGTGATGCGCTATTGAGTGCAATCGATAAGTATGATCCATGTTGTGTGTTTCTGGCATGCCCCAATAACCCCACCGGCAATTCCTGTGATCCCGCGCTGATCGCGAAGGTGGCCCGCGCCAGTAGTGGCATTGTGCTGGTCGATGAGGCCTATCACGCTTTTTGCGGCGAGTCTTTTATGGACCACGCTGGCGCGTTGGATAACGTGCTGGTCATGCGCACGTTCTCAAAACTGGGCCTCGCCGCGCTGCGCCTGGGTTTTTTGGCAGGCCCAAAAGCGCTGGTCGACGAGATTAACAAGGTGCGCTTGCCCTATAACATCAGCACACTGACCCAGATAACTGCCGAGTTTGCGCTGGAACATCTGAACTGGTTTGAAGACAAAGCCCAGGCAATCTGTCACGCCCGCGAGAGCCTGCATAAAGCGCTGGGTGCGATGCCTGAGGTTACGGCTTATCCCAGCAAGGCTAATTTTGTGCTCTTTCGCTTACCCACAGCTAAAGGCACGATCGTTTTTGAGTCGCTTCGCCAGAGCGGCGTTCTGGTAAAAAACCTTCACGGCGCTCACGATGCGCTGAGCGATTGTCTTCGGGTAACCGTCAGCACGACGTCACAGAACCGTGTGTTTCTGGACGCTCTGACGGCATCGTTAAATGATGGCAGGTGACCCGGGTTTTGGGCGAACCCGGTAGTTTTGCTAAAATAGTGCCACCACCGCCTATTTCCCACCCTTTGCTCTTTCTGGTATTAGCATAATGTCATCGCGTACCGCCAAAATTCATCGCGAAACCCGCGAGACTCAAATCAGCGTATCGGTCGACCTCGACGGAACCGGTGCTAGCAAGTTGCAGACCGGCTTGCCTTTTTTTGATCATATGCTCGAGCAGGTAGCTCGCCATGGACTGATTGATCTCGACATTAAGGCCAGCGGTGATCTCGATATTGATGCCCACCACACGGTCGAAGATGTCGGCATCACACTGGGGCAGACAATCACCCAGGCTCTCGGGGAGCCCCGTGGTATCAACCGCTACGGTCACGCCTATGTACCCCTGGACGAAGCCTTAAGCCGGGCAGTGATTGATTTCTCCGGTCGGCCGGGCCTTGAGTTTCGGGTTGACTGGCCGCGTGCCCGGGTCGGGGATTTTGATGTGGATCTGCTGGGCGAGTTTTTTCAGGGTTTTTGCAACCACGCCCAGGTCACTGTGCATATTGATGCTTTACGGGGGCGCAACACCCACCACGTAGCTGAAACGGTGTTCAAGGCCTTCGGCCGTGCGCTACGAATGGCACTGGCTCGGGATGAGCGTCAGGGCGATACAGTGCCGTCCACCAAGGGCTCTTTGCAGGGTTAATGCAGCGTATCGCGGTTGTCGATCTTGGCACCGGCAATCTACATTCGGTAGCCAAGGCGCTTGAAAAAGTTGCCCCCGGTGCCAGAGTTTCGGTTACTGCAGAACACGCCCGCATCAGTGATGCCACTCATGTGGTTCTGCCCGGGCAGGGCGCCATAGGATCCTGGCTGGATGCGTTGAGCGGTGCTGGTTTGCGCGATGTGATTGCCAGCGCGATTAAATCCCGTCCGCTGTTGGGTATTTGCCTGGGACT
>JASMBC010000027.1 GCA_030754035.1 Arenicellales bacterium
CAGGTAAGTCAGTTTCACCAGCTTTTCAAACGCCGCTATGTCGCCGTAGCGCCGACCCCCTTCAAGGTCACGCACAAAAGGTGCTCCATAGGTTGGAGCAAAAACCTGGTGCGTGCCGCCGATCGTGACTGAGCGCGCCGGGTTACGCGCAAGCTGAGTAAATTGGCTTGGCGCTTTACTGCAAAGATCGCGAACCCAGTCGGCAGGTGCACGAACGATATCGCCCTCGATCCGGGCGCCGTGCTGCTGCCACAGTTGCAGGGCTTCAGGATCATCGCGAAAGGCAATTCCCACATCCTGCATGATCCAGTCGACCTGCGTTTCGAGACGCACGATCTGTTCTTCTTCGAGTGCCTCGAAAAACGGCAGGCTTCTACGCACATATGGCGAAGCGCTGACGTGACCTTTGTTCTTTAAACGATCTCGGGATGCGCGCGTACGTCGAACCATAAAAAGTTTTCCTTAAGTCATGAACTGCATCTTCGATGATTCTGCAACCAAAGTGGGCTTGTGCGCCAAGTACAAGGTGGTCTAAAACGGGTGACCAATGTAAGGCCATTGGGTATGGAGGATTTTCGCCCATACGACATCACAGGCTCTAAAAACCCCCTATTTTTTTCACTTTGGAGCGCTCAAAGCACTACAGGCAGCTAAATAGCATCACCTTTGTTGCTTGAAGAAAACAACCAAGCTAGCTATGTAATGTCTTGACCAGGTGGTCCGCGAAATCCTCAATGGGCCCAATCGCAAGACCGGCCACCTTGGCCTGATCATCAATCCGGCGCAGACGCACGGCGGCATCGCACCCTGGCAGTGCTGAGAACTCTTTGGCCTTAGCCTCGCTCATTGGTCCGCCTTGTTTTACCAGGCTGGTTTTTGACCCGTCTGAAAGTCTGGTCCTGTAACCCGGATCAACCGCGCACAGATAGCGTTTGGCAGGCACATGCAAACGCACGGGCTCTGTCACTTGTGGACAAAAAGCGCGTGCCAGCCAGTTGGCGCCGACAATCTCGTGTTTGAGATCACGGTCGTGAAAGCGCTTATCTTTAGCCTGGCTCTGCATCAGAAAGTGCCCAACATCGTGCAACAGCGCCGCGGTGATATCAGCGCTATCACCGCCTTGCAACCGAGCAAGTGCCGCCCCCTGTACTGCATGCTCCAACTGCGTAATCTCCTCGTCGTAATACCAGTCAGCTCCGCACTTAACGATCCAGGCCAAAAGCGCGTTGACAAAATCCTTGTCCTTTGCAAAACCAGAACGCTCAGGCCCAACAGTCATCATGCGCACCTCAAGGATTTGGTTTCATGATCGCCCAGTCTTGGACAGGTGAGCGGGCCATATCAAATTTTGGACTCTCATCCATAAAATCGTGGGTATGGATGATGAGCGAATCATCCTGACATAAAACGACGCAGTATGCCGGCGGGTAGCATGAATAATCTTCATCCGCGCATTTGCTGTCCATCGGGGTCAAACGGTGGAACCGTAATCCTTCTGGCGGATCGCATGTCTCCCAGGATCTCGATTTCCACCTCAAGGTCTTCATTCACGTGCTCGGCATCAACTAACGCCATAGCGATAGATTTCTGCGCGTAGTGGGAGTAGCCCCCGGAAGTACAAAACCCTCGTACTGCACCGTTTATCCAGACCGGCTCATAGGCGATCACATCTGCATCCAGCGCATCAACCTCGAACACAACTGGTTTACGTTTCGCGCCTTTAGCTCTTTGGGCCTCGGCAACTTGGCGCCCAATGAAATTGCTTTTCTTGCCAAAAACGATAAAGCGATCCATCCCGGTTTCGCCAGCCGTGTAGTCGGGCGAGTATTCGTTCAACCAGCTACCGAAAAATTTATCCAGCCGGAGACTCATCATGGCTCGCATGCCAAAGGGTCGCATACCGTGCGGCTTTCCCTGCGCCCACAAGGCATGCCAGAGCGCCCTTTGGCTCGCGGCATCGGTATAGATCTCAAACCCCAGGTCGCCGGTATAACTGACCCGCTGCACAATACAGTCACACATGCCAACAACCATGCGCTTGACGTCTAAAAATCGAAAAGCTTTGGCCGACACATCAGCGCCGGTAACACCACTTAGCACGTGGCGCGCCAAAGGGCCCGCGATCTGAAAACCCGTGCGTTTATCCGAGATATTTTCCAGGCCTACCCCGTCAGGTAAGTTCTGTCGCAACCATCGCTCATGGACTGCCTGGTAGCCGTAAGAAGATGTCAATTGGAATTCATCTTCTGCAAGACAGGACACGGTGAAATCCCCGATCAGACGCCCCTTGGGCGAGAGCATCGGGGTCAAACTCATACGCCCCTCCTCAGGTATGCGGCCTGCCATAATCCAATCTAGCCATTCGCGCGCAGCGGCTCCGGTCACCGCAAACTTGGCAAAATTTTGCACCTCGTTGATACCCACGCTCTCACGAACAGCTTTGACCTCACGGGCAGCTGCTGCAAATGCATTTGATCGGCGAAACGACGGGGTCTCGTAGCGCGATTCATCCCCGTGTGCAAAAAAATTCACCACTTCAAGCCCGAACTGCTGGCCAAAAACAGCGCCGAGTTGATCCTGAATATCGTACATAGGTGTGGTGCGAAAAGGACGGGCCGCTGGTAACTCTTCGTTCGGATACGTCACCGAGAATCTCGTCTGATAGTTTTCAATGACCTTGGGCAGGGTGTAGCCAGGCGTTGTCCAGGAACCAAAGCGGGCCACATCCAACGCAAAAACATCGCGCTCAGGCTCGCCTTCGATCATCCACTGGGCCAAAGTCAGGCCAACGCCGCCGCCCTGACTGAAACCGGCCATCACGCCGCAGGCAGACCAGTAATTGCGAAGACCTGGCACCGGCCCGACCAAGGGATTGCCATCGGGCGCAAAAGTAAATGGGCCATGGATAACGGTTTTAACTCCGGCTTTTTTCAAAGCCGGAAAACGCCGATACGCAAACTCTATCGAGTCGGTAATTTTGTCCAGATTATCGGGCAGCAGTTCATGGCCAAAGTCCCAGGGAGTGCCATCAACAGCCCAGGGTTGGCACGCTTGCTCATAAAAACCTATACAAAGGCCCCTGCCCTCTTGGCGTAGGTAACTCTCGCCACCCGGGTCCATCACATGTGGATGCTCGGTATCGCGCTCGTAAATCATGGCGATATCGTCCGTGACAATATACTGATGCTCCATGGGATGCAGCGGCAGATAGACGCCCGCCATAGCGCCCACCTCACGTGCCCACAGGCCCGCCGCGTTCACCACATGCTCGGCTATGACCGTGCCCTGATCGGTAACGACCTCCCAACCGCCATCGGCCCGCGGGTTCGTTTCAATCACTTTGGTATGCAGCTGAATCTCAGCTCCATTCATGCGCGCTGCCCGAGCGTACGCATGGGTGGTGCCCGATGGATCAAGATGGCCATCCAGGGGATCGTAAAGCCCGCCGAGCAAACCGGCGGTGTTAGTCGCCGGTGCGACCTCGATGATTTCCGCGGGCGACAGAATCTGGGTATCTAACCCCATACAACGGTGCTTGGCGCGCTCCGCCTTGAGCATATCCATACGCTCGGGGGTGTCAGCCAGCGTGACCCCACCGACGTGATGCAGTCCGCAGGACATGCCAGTCAGCTCTTCCAATTCCTTGTAAAGCTTGATGGTGTAACCCTGCAACGCCGCCATATTGGTGTCGCCGTTCAGCGTATGAAAGCCGCCTGCCGCGTGCCAGGTAGATCCGGATGTCAACTCAGATCGCTCTATCAGCATCACGTCTGACCAACCGAGCTTGGTGAGGTGGTACAAAACGGAGCAACCTACGACGCCGCCGCCGATCACGCAAACCTGTGAGTGATTTTTCATATGATATTCTCTATGAAATTCCGTTTATAGCCTATGCAGTGCTGACTGCTGTATCCAACTTGAGTGGTAGCACTATCTGTTTGAAAATGCGCGCGGGCAATCCACCAGAGCGTCCCGAATTGTTCTTCTTGAGACTTGCCACCCACAAAGCGCAGCATAGGGCTCATTTGCACAGTGCCTGCACACTGCCCAAGGCTTTGTGCCCAGCACTCAAGATCAAGCCAATCAAGTCATAAAAGGCCCAGTGATCGCAAGCGTCAAATCCTCCCACTGGATATTCAGGAACAGCCATTTGCCGTCAGGCGAGAAACAGATCCCGGTAATCTCACTGTCGCCATCATTCATGACATTGCGCGCGAAGTAAAGCAAGCGACCATCGGGTTTGAGTACCCGCACGCCATTGGGTGCGTCGCCGTCCTCAGCCAGGAATATATCGCCCCAGGGCGATACCGTAACGTTGTCAGGGTGATCAAAATCACCATCCCCTTGCGCCTGGGCAATCAACGTCAGAGTATCGGTTTGCGCCGCGTTGGCGATATCAAGCCGATACAGTTGCCCACGACCTTTTGGACCACCGTCAGTGGAGCACAGGTACACGCTGGACCCATCGAACCAGGCGCCCTCTCCACGCGAAAAAATAGCGCCACCGCGTTGCTGTGCCTGCGTACGCGTGCGCTTATCGGCGGCTGTTGGATCAGTGATGTTCACCCACTCAACTGCAAACTGGTCGCCGATCTTTCGGCCTTCAGACAGGTCGAACCGATTCTGTCCCTGAACTTTAAGCGCCTGCAAATGCCCACCCACAAAAGGTTGCTCGGGGCTATCCGGCACATGACGGTAAATAGCGCTTTGGGAGGCATCCTCGCTGAGGTAAGTTATGCCCGATGTCGGGTCAAAGGCAGCCGCCTCGTGGGGGAAACGCCCCAACGCCGATAACCGATGTGGGGCCCGCACGGAAGATGCTCCTGGATCACAAAGAAAAACATAACCGTGTCCCGCTTCCTCCACTTCCTCGCAACTCAACCAACCATAAGGAGTCGGCCCGCCGGAGCAGTTACGTGAAGTCCCCGTCAATACCATGTTGCTTGCACGTAGCGCAGCGCTCGCGCGGTCGATCACCAGCCGGCTGACCCCGCCACCCCGATCAGGCGCCGCCGCAAGCCCGCTGTCGACCGGGGTACCTTTGTGAATCTCGTGGTTACGCATGATGATCCAGGTATCTTCTTCTCCAGGAAAACAGGCCATGCCATCCGGCGCAGATGGCGCATTAAAGCCGTCACTCATGACATCACCCACCCGCTGTAACACCTGATAGGAAAAGTCCGGCGGCAAATCGATAATGCCTTGGGGGTCGGCAACCAGGCCGACCGCTTGGTCCCAACTGTTGCGTGCTCTATAGACCCAGCTGAACGTGCCGGCAGCTGCAGCCGCGGCGACCCCGGCACCGAGAAACGAACGGCGAGATATTTTCGGGAGCATTGTGAAGGACATTGGTCTAAGTTCCGTTATCCGGAACCACAACGATTTGTGCAATCACCGCATGAATGGGTTGTTCCAGCACAAACAGTATCGAACGTGCAATGTCTTCAGCCTCAAGGCATTGCCCATAGTTGTCATAGAACTCGTCGCCGCGCTCGGCACTGAAAAAGCGCGTTGCTGCAAAATTGGTTTTCACCATGCCCGGCAATACTTCTGAGACGCGGATACCGGTCCCCGCATATTCTTGTCGCAGCGTTTCACTGAAACCGTGCACTGCAAATTTGCTTGCGGTGTAAGCACCGCAGCCAGCAACCGGAGTCAAGCCCTGCGTCGAACCGATGTTGACGATATGCCCCTGGTGGCGGGTGATCATGCCCGGTAACATGGCCGCGGTCACCCGCATGAGGCCGGTCACATTGGTCTGTATCGTTCCGGCCCACTGGTTGATGTCGCCTTCATGGAAAGGCTGGCGTCCGCCGATATCACTGCCGGCGTTATTCACCAGAATATCGACCGCTTGCCAGTCTTGGGGCAGTCGGTCAGGCAGGCTGGCGGCAGATACGGCGTCAGCCACATCCAGCTCTACAGCCAGGCCAGGCCCAGGCATTTCATCGAGCTGTATCTGCAGGCGCTCAAGAGCGCGGGCGCAGCAGATTACCCGCGCTCCTGCATGGCTCAGCATGCGGGCAGTTGCAAGGCCAATGCCCGCACTGGCTCCGGTCACAAGGGCTGTTTTCCCCTGGAGTGTTGTCATTGGTATCTCCTGATCTGGGCTGTAGTTTAGATTGATGACGAAAGTATAATGTCGCGACGTCTACCCCTAAACGCCATCTTCATAACCTTATGCCCGAAAAGACCCTGCATCAGCTGATAGATCAACTGCGTGATGAAATCAAGCAGTTGCCCGCAGCCGACCACAGCGCCCGTGACCGCCTGAACACGCTGGTGGCAAATCTTGAGACACGCCTGGAAGCCTCCGGCGAGGAGAATCACGATACCCTGGTCAACAATGTCCAGGAATCGATCCGCCAACTGGAAGTTGAACACCCACGCACAACAGGGGTGCTCAATCACATCATGATGGCTCTTAGCAATATGGGCATCTGAACCTGCCCCTGATCAGTCCATCCCCAGTTCTTTTAGCTTGCGGGTCAGGGTATTGCGCCCCCAACCGAGCCAGCGGGCAGCTTCCTGTTTGCGGCCACGGGTAAAACTGAGCGCGGTACGCAGCAGTACACGTTCGAAGTCCGGCCCGACCTCGGAAAGAATGTCTCGGTGCCCCTCGGACAGACGATCTGCCACGACCCGACCCAGCAGTTGCTGCCAGGTCTGGGCCGGTTCACCGAGGTTGGCCGCGGTGTTAAAACCGGACGGCAGATCTGTCAGTGTAACGGCCCGCCCGGGGGCGACAACGGTGAGCAATCGGCACAAGTTTTCCAGTTCGCGGACATTGCCCGACCAGGGAGCCTCGCGAAGTACCGTCATCACCGCCTCATCCAATTGCTTCGAGTCAACCTGTAACTCATGCGCAGCCTGGTCCAAAAAAACCCGGGCCAGAGCGGGAATATCCTCGCGCCGTTCACGAAGCGCCGGCAAGTGAATGCCAATCACGTTAAGCCGATGGTACAGGTCTTCTCGAAATCGACCTTCGCGAACTCGCCCTTCGAGTTCCTGATTGGTCGCGGCGATCACGCGCACGTCCGCTGCTATCTCCTCGTGGCCACCCACCCTGAAAAAGGTGCCATCCGAAAGCACCCGCAACAACCGAGTCTGCAGATCCAGCGGCATGTCACCGATTTCGTCCAGAAACAGCGTTCCGCCCGCGGCTTGCTCAAAACGCCCCTGGCGCTGACGCTGGGCGCCGGTAAACGAACCCTTCTCGTGACCAAAAAGTTCTGACTCCAGAAGATCAGCGGGAATTGCCGCGGTGTTGATGGCAACAAAAGAACGCTCTGCCCGTGGACTGTTGCGATAAATCGCACGCGCGACCAGTTCCTTGCCAGTGCCAGACTCACCAGAGATCAACACGTTCATGGCCGAACCGGCCAGCCGACCGATCATGCGAAACACCGCCTGCATGGCCGGCGCCTTGCCGATCATGTCGCCACTCGGTGCAACTGGCGCCTTGGGCATCTCCTGGCCGGCTTTTTTCTGCAGGGCTCGCCCGACCAGCGCTACCGCCTCTTCCAGATCGAACGGCTTGGGCAGGTACTCAAAGGCGCCGCCGCGATAAGCCGACACCGCACTGTCGAGGTCCGAGTGGGCAGTCATCACAATGACCGGCAGGTCGGGCAACTCATCGCCCAGCGCCTTTAGTAGATCGAGGCCACTGGTGCCAGGCATGCGGATATCGGTAATAAGCACATCAGGGGCGCGGCGCAGGGCGCGGCCGAGCACATTGTCGGCGTTATCGAAAACGGTAGGTGCAAATCCGGCGCTGGTAAGCGCTTTTTCAAGTACCCAGCGTATAGAGGCATCATCATCAACCACCCAGACTACAGGCGCCGGTCTCATTGTGCTTCCCCTACCGGCAGGGCTAGCACAAAGCAGGTTCGGCCCGGCTCACTGGCACACTCGATCGAGCCGGCATGACGGTGGATGATCTCCTGGGCCAACGCAAGACCCAGGCCAGTGCCCTCGGCCCGTCCCGTCACCATCGGAAAGAACACCCGGTCAATCAGCTCGGGATCGATCCCCGGCCCGTTATCCGTGATTGAGGCCTCTACGACTAGCCGATGCCGTTGGTTACGCAAGGTGTACTGGCGCCTGACACGGGTCCGCAGGCTAATCTGCCCACGCCCTTCCATGGCCTGTACCGCGTTACGCACAATATTGAGCACCACCTGGATCATCTGGGCGCGATCGCCGCAGACATCGGGAATGCTCGGGTCATAGTCGCGCTTGAACTCCACCCCTTCTGGTAACTCGACCAGTATCAGTTTGCGCACATGTTCGAGCACCGAATGCAGGTTAAACGGCTGACGATCCATGGCCTGAAAACCGCCGGTCAACCGATCAACTAATCGACTGAGGCGGTCCGCCTCGTGGGTAATAATATGCGTGTACTCGCGCAACTCACGCCGTGGTAATTCCCGATCCAGCAATTGCGCCGCACCACGCAGGCCGCCCAGGGGATTCTTGATCTCATGCGCCAAAGCACGCACGATCTGATTCAGGGCATCCTGGCGTTCATGTACCCAGGTATCTCGCGCGATACGCGTCAACTGGTCGACTCGGTCGAGTTCAATGATCATAAAACCACTCTGGGACTGTACGCCAAACGGTGACACCGTGCAGTCAACGCACAACGTGTTCGCATCACCCAGACGCACCAGTGTTTCCTCACGCAGCGTGGTGCTGTCGCCCTGCTCCGCAGCCATTAACGCTGCCTGCAAAGTGATGCCCAACGGCACCAATTCGCCTACCTCACGACCCACCCCGCGTTGAATGCTGGTCGCCAACAATGTCTCAGCGGCGGGATTCATGAAACTGACCCGCTTATCTGCGTCAACGACCAGCACCGCCGTGGTAAGTGCCTCCAGAACCTGTAGATAGTCGACAGTCTGGGATTGGTTCATCTGATTTGCACCATATTGGTGCATATTAACTCAGAACAGGCGGCAACCCAGAACAGCTCGGGCTGACACTGCCCCGCTCAGACGCTGTAATACATATCGAACTCGACCGGGTGTGTCGCCATCCGCAAACGCTGCACCTCTTCCATCTTGAGTTCAATATAGCTATCGATCATATCGTCGCTCATGACACCCCCCACTTTGAGGAACTCACGGTCGGCATCTAGAGCGTCCAGCGCCTGATCAAAAGAATGCGCTACCGTTGCGATCTCGCTCTCTTCTTCGGGCGGCAGATCGTAAAGATCTTTGTCCATCGGGCCGCCCGGGTGAATCTTGTTCTGGATGCCGTCCAGTCCGGCCATCAGCATAGCTGAGAACGCCAGATAGGGATTCGCGGTGGGGTCGGGGAAGCGCACCTCAACCCGCCGCCCCTTGGGGTTGCTGACATGGGGAATTCGACACGAAGCCGAACGGTTACGGGCCGAGTAAGCCAACATGACCGGCGCTTCAAAACCGGGCACCAGGCGCTTGTAGCTATTGGTGCTGGCATTGGTAAACGCGTTCAGCGCCCGGGCATGCTTGAAAATACCACCGATGTAATACAGCGCGGTCTCGCTCAGGCCGCCATATTCATCGCCAGCAAACATATTGTCACCGCCTTTGAATATGGACTGGTGCACATGCATGCCGTTGCCGTTATCTCCCACCAGTGGCTTGGGCATAAAGGTCGCAGTCAACCCATGGGCATGGGCTACATTGTGGATACAGTATTTGTAAATCTGGGTCTGGTCAGCCTTGGCCACCAGGGTGTCAAATCGCACACCGATCTCGCCCTGTCCCGCAGTGCCAACCTCATGGTGGTGCACCTCTACCCCGAGGCCCATGTCCTCCATGGCAAGACACATGCTCGAGCGCACATCCTGCAGCGAATCAACGGGCGGTACGGGAAAATAGCCACCCTTAACGCCGGGACGGTGGCCGATGTTACCCTCTTCATAATCCTTGCCTGAGCTCCAGGCTGCCTCGACCGACTCGATGTGGTACGCCGCTTCGCTCATCTCGTTGGACCAGCGTACCGAATCAAAAATGAAGAACTCGGCTTCAGGACCAAAGAAAGCATCGTCACCGGTACCGGTTGACTTGAGATAGGCCTCAGCCCGCTTGGCGATAGAACGCGGATCACGATCGTAACCCTGCATAGTCGCAGGTTCGACCACGTCACAGCGCAACAATACTGTGGTGTCCTGCATAAAAGGATCGACCACCGCAGAGTCAGGATCAGGCAGCAGGATCATGTCTGATTCATTGATGCCCTTCCATCCGGCAATCGATGAGCCATCAAACATCTTGCCCTCTTCAAAAAGGTCGGCATCAACCACGGACGCCGGCACGGACACGTGTTGCTCTTTGCCGTGGGTGTCGGTGAAACGGAAATCGACAAACTTGGCGTTTTTATCCTGGATAAACTTTAAAGCATCATCAGCTGACATGGGGGCGGGTTCCTCGACGGTTAACGCGCCACTTCAGGACCGGTGCAATGCCCGGGCCCTCGAAACGCGCGGTGAAAAATGAAATAACAACTAAGCCTGTCTGTAACTAAAGCAAATTACGTGCCAGCGAAAAAGTCCCGTATTGGGGTCCTTAATTAGTGCAATAGCACTAATTTAGTGCGTCATGATTTCATTATGCACTATTTTTGTGCGCTAGGGTTTTATTTTCGTACCCGTATGCAGATTAGCACCTCTTCTTCGCTTTCTTGCGTACTTAACAACTCGTGACCGTGAATCCGGCACCAGGCCGGAATATCAAGCAGGGCTCCCGGGTCGGTACAGTGAACAGACAGCACATCTCCTTGCCTTAGGGTCGCTACCCGATCCTGGGTACGAATGACCGGCAGCGGACAGAGCAATCCGGTTGCATCCAGTTGATGCGTGCTCACAGGTACCAGTCTCCTAGCACTTCATCCACCGTGAAGGGTGCCACCTGCAATTCGCGTTCGATGCCGCCCCGGCTGACGAACTGAAAGCTGACACTTTTTGCCTCGCGGCCCTGTCCGAAACGTGCCGCAATCCGGGCAGCCAACTCCACATCCGCGTCACCCCTCTCGCCTTCAACAAGCGTCAGTGGTCCGTTATGACTGGTCATATCGAGGTAAGTAAAGCGTTTGCGGTAACCGCGCAGGTAACGGGTCTCGCCAGCATCGCGGGCAACGATCACCTTGAGATGTGGCTTTGGCCGCAAATGCCGCCCGACCTTGAGCAACATAATGTCATCCAGCTCATAGTCTCGCTCGGCCCGGCTTTGCCATAGATCGCGCAATTTGCGGCTATAAGCGGCGTCGGTCAAAAAACAGCAGCCACCGGCAGGCTGTGCGTAATCTTCGATCCCCAACTGGCGGGCCAAGGCGATCTGCGGCTTACGAGTACGCCCGGAAAACCCGTACAACTGCTCACGATCAACCCAGCCCTCACGCTCGGGCAAGGTCGGTGGCTGTAGCTGCGCACAAAGCGGCCGCAACAAACGGTCGTTCGCTCCTGACTCACGGGCCACCACCGGAAAAGTATCCCGGCGCTGGGACATCGGCCGCTGACCCAGCACTTCACCGGTAATAATGAAATCAAAATCATGTGCTTGCATCCACTCCAGGGCCTTTCCCACCATGAAGGTTTTGCAGTCCAGGCAAGGATTAAGGTTTGCGCCGTAGCCATGATGAGGGCGCAGTAACACCGACTTATACTCCTCAATCACATCGACAATGTGCAGGGGAATGCCTAACTGCTCGGCAACCCACAACGCATTGTTGCGCCGGGGTTTTCGGTTCGGATTGCTGCGGATAGCATGAGTGTGGCCCTCGACACAGAATCCGGTAAAAAAGTTAAGGCCCTCGACATGCAGTCCCTGATCCTGCATTACGCGGGCCGCCAGCATGGAGTCCAGGCCACCCGATATGAGCGCAACAGCCCGGCGGGTTCGAGGTAAAAGAGCAACGGCTTTCATAAGTCGGGATTGTAGCAACTCGACTTATCTGCTCCAGCCAGCGCGCGAGCAAACTATCGGATAAAACCCCTGCCGTTATAATGCGTCACTCAACCCGTATTTGCGCTGGGAGCGAAAAAACGTTGCATTTCCAGGACCTGATCCTGCGCCTCCAGGCGTACTGGGCTGGGCAAGGCTGTGTGCTGATGCAGCCTTACGACATGGAGGTCGGAGCCGGCACTTTTCACACCGCGACCTTCCTTGCCGCCGTGGGTCCGGAGCCGTTGCGCGCGGCCTATGTACAGCCCTCACGCAGACCAACAGACGGCCGTTATGGTGAAAACCCGAACCGACTGCAGCATTACTTCCAGTTCCAGGTCATTCTCAAACCCTCGCCGCCAGAATTCCAGGATCTATACCTGGGTTCGCTAGAGGCCCTCGGTATCAGTTTTTGCCGCGACGATGTGCGCTTTGTCGAGGATGACTGGGAGTCACCGACCCTGGGCGCCTGGGGGCTTGGCTGGGAAATCTGGCTGAACGGCATGGAAATCTCGCAGTTCACCTATTTTCAGCAGGTTGGCGGACTCGACTGTCGACCGGTGACCGGAGAGATCACCTACGGTCTGGAGCGCATTGCCCTGTACCTGCAGGGTGTAGACAGTATCTTTGATCTGCGCTGGAACGAGCTCTTCAGTTACGGTGACCTGTATCACCAAAACGAAGTTGAGCAATCCACCTATAACTTCGAGCATGCGGATGTGGCGGTACTGTTCAACCAGTTCGAGAGCTGCGAAACGGCTTGTAATCTCCTGCTCGAAGAAAAACTGGCACTGCCGGCCTACGAACAGGTGTTGCGGGCTTCACATACCTTCAATCTGCTCGATGCCCGTCGAGCCATCAGCGTGACTGAGCGCGCCCGCTATATAGGCCGAGTGCGCACCTTAGCCCGCGGCGTAGCTCAGGCCTATTTCGAGGCTCGCGAGGCGCTGGGATTTCCCCGGGAGCAACCATGAGCGGGCAGCCCAGGGGCAGGGCAGACCTGCTGGTCGAGCTGGGCACCGAGGAACTGCCACCCAGCGTCCTGAAACAGCTGGGCGAACAGTTTGCAACCCTGCTGACCGACGCATTGATCGACGCCGGGCTGGGTTGCGAAGGGCCCATGAGCTGGTTTGCTACCGCAAGACGCCTTGCAGTACGGGTTCCGGGCGTCGCCCACCGCTGTGCCGATCAGATCAACGAGCGTCGTGGCCCGGCACTCGCCGCTGCTTTTGACGACCAAGGTCAACCAACGCCAGCCGCCACAGGCTTCGCCCGCTCCTGTGGCGTAACCGTCACTCAGCTGGAAAGGCTGGAAAACGACAAGGGCCAATGGCTGGTACATCGGGCGCTCGTGCCTGGGGCGCTCGTGCACTCTCTTATCGAGCCTTGTATCCAGAGTGCCATTGAAAAACTGCCAATACCTAAACGCATGCGCTGGGGCGAGGGTTTGGCCGAATTTGTCCGTCCGGCACACTGGCTGGTGGTGCTGCATGGTCAGCGAGTGCTGCCGTGCGAGGTCCTGGGCATTGCTGCCGGGCGTATCAGCCGCGGACACCGCTTTATGGGCGAGGCACGTATCAGCATCCGTAACGCTGGCGATTATGAAAAAACCCTTAAAGAGCAAGGCGCTGTCATTGCCGATTTCAATGCACGCTCACGGCTGATCGAGCAGCAGGTATCCCGACTCGGCATTAAGGCCGGCGGCAAAACGGTTATCGACCCACAGCTGCTCGATACTGTTACCGCACTGGTGGAAAAACCGCATGCGCTACTAGGCCAGTTTGACCCGGCTTTTCTTAAAGTTCCCACCGAAGCGCTGGTCTCATCTATGCGCGACCATCAGAAATATTTCCACGTAATCGATACCAAAGGCAGGCTACTGCCGGTCTTCATTACCGTAAGCAATATCCGTAGCACCGCGCCGGGGCGCGTACGGGCAGGCAATGAGCGAGTGCTCAACGCCCGCCTTGCCGATGCCCGCTTCTTCTGGGAAACGGATAACCGCCGACCCCTGGACAATCGGGTGGATGAGCTGGACGGCGTCCTCTTCCACCAGGCTCTGGGAAGCCTGCATGACAAGACGCGCCGGCTCGAGACCTTATCGGTCAAAATCGCCCAGACACTGCGGGTCGACGAAACCCTTTGTGCCAGAGCCGCACATCTGTGCAAGGCAGATCTCGTTACGGGCATGGTCGGGGAGTTTCCGGAACTGCAGGGCACCATGGGTCGTTACCTCGCCCAACATGACAAAGAGCCTGCGGCCGTCGCCCGGGCTATCGAAGAGCACTACCTGCCGCGACACGCCCGCGACAAACTTCCGGCGAGCGCCCCGGGGCGGGTGCTGGCGCTGGCTGACCGGATTGATTCTCTGGTTGGGTTGTTTTTAGCTGGGGAGGAACCTACAGGTGATAAAGACCCCTACGGTCTACGCCGGGCTGCGCTGGGCGTCATTCGCATACTGATCGAAAAAAAGGTGGACCTGGATATCGTCGAACTCGTGAATCACTCGGCCGATACCTACGCCGCGGCTGGTAATCCTGTTAGCGCCAACGCAAAAAAGCAGTGCATCGCCTTTGTGATGGAACGCTACCGCGCACTATACGCGGCGTTGGGATTTGCTCAGGACGAGATTTCGGCCGTGCTCGAAGCAGGCGCCAGCCGGCCGCTGGACTTTGACCAACGCCTGAAAGCCCTCGCGAAATTTCGCCATCGCCGCGATGCCGCTAGTCTGGCAGCAGCAAACAAGCGTATTCGCAATATCCTGCGCAAAAGCGAACAATCGATAACCAAAGAGCTCAACCCGCAACTACTGATCGAAAGCGCAGAAATTGCATTATCACAATCGATACTTGAAACGGCAGGAGCTGTTGCGCCTGCCGTTGCGCGCGGCGATTACCCGGCAGCACTTCGCATCCTGGCTGGCCTGCGCCCTGTGGTGGACCGCTTTTTTGACGAGGTCATGGTCATGGCCGAAGACCTGCCACTGCGGGCTAATCGCCTGACACTGCTGGGCCAATTGAGCAGTTTGTTCCTGACCATCGCCGATATCTCGCTGCTGCAAACACCGGAGCGTCCCAGTGGTAGATGACCGGGGACACTATGACCGCATGCTGGCTGCGGTACAGGCTTTTCATAACAAGCATCGTCTGCGCGAACAGGGCGGTGAGGACATGCCCTACCGCGTGGCTCTGATGGCAGAAGAGCTGGGCGAGATTTCAGCCTGTGTCACCAAGGGCAAGGCTACCGAAGCCCTGGCCGAGGAATGCGCCGACCTGTTGATCCTGCTGATCGGTACCGCTATTGCCGGTGACTTCAAGCTGGACAACGCATTCTGGGCCAAGATGGACACATTGGCCCAGCGCAAAAGCCGTATCGTTGATGGCCGTATCCGGGTGTCAGAGTTTCGGGACGAGTAGATGAAATCGGGCCTGGTGATTGTTGATCGCGATGGTGTGATCAATTTTGATTCGGATGCCTATATCAAGTCCGTCGCCGAGTGGGTTGCTATCCCCGGCAGCCTGGAAGCGCTGGCCCGACTCTCCCGGGCCGACTATCGGGTGACGATCGCTACCAACCAGTCGGGCATTGCCCGGGGCCTTTACACGATGGAAACATTGAACCGTATCCATCAGAAAATGACCAATAGCCTGCGCAAGCACGGTGGACGGATCGATGCGATCTTCTTTTGCCCCCACGGACCGAATGACGATTGCGCCTGTCGCAAGCCACGGCCCGGACTGCTTTATGAAATCAGCGAACGCCTGGCAACGCCGCTGCCCGGAGTGCCGGTGGTGGGCGATTCTCTAACAGACCTGCAAAGTGCCGCTGCCGTAGGGGCGTTACCCATATTGGTGCGCACCGGTAAGGGGCCACGCGCACACCAAGCGCTGACAGAGGCTCAGGCTCACAACGAACTAACCCATGCGTTGGTCTATGATGATCTGGCCACATTTGCTGACGTCCTGTTGTCCGGTGCGCTGGACTCGGACATGCAGGCGTGCCGCCAGGCAAGTGGAGCTG
This sequence comes from Arenicellales bacterium, assembly GCA_030754035.1. Taxonomy (GTDB): domain Bacteria; phylum Pseudomonadota; class Gammaproteobacteria; order Arenicellales; family UBA868; genus UBA12578. Next base: position 15,948 of record JASMBC010000027.1, read on the forward strand.
GCTAAGCGGCCAGTTCCGAGGGACGCATGATCTGGGCCCGCTCTATCTTTTTCTTTTGTGGCATGGCGATCTCTGCGGTGCTTTTTTGTCCGATCGCACTGATCGTATGGCCGGTACCGGTGGTAACGCGGATGCGCATTATTGGACTATGGGCGCACTTTATCGGCTGGTGGCTCGCACTGACCTGCCAATTACGCTTCGAGGTAGAAGGCATGGAGCACTTGCCATCACAGCCCGGCGTCATTTTATCCAAACACCAATCGGCCTGGGAAACCATTCTGTTCCAGGTTATCTTCCCGCCGCAGACCTGGGCGTTGAAGCGCGAAGCCTTGTGGCTGCCATTTTTTGGCTGGGGCCTTGCAGCCACCAGCCCAATCGCGATCAATAGGGCGACCCCGGTGCGGGCGCTTGATCGTCTATTGCGCCAGGGTCGCGAGAAGATTGCACAAGGGCGCTGGGTCGTGATTTTCCCCGAAGGCACCCGCATGGCTCCGGGTGAGCAGGGCGCTTACCACCCTGGGGGCGCTATGCTGGCGGTTAAGGCGGGCGTGCCGGTGGTACCGGTAGCCCACGATGCGGGACGTTACTGGGGGCGGCGCAGTTTTTTGAAAAAGCCCGGCGTCATCCGTGTGTGCGTAGGACCACCTATTGCTACCGAGGGCGAAAAACCACGAGCGGTGAATCAGGCCGCGAAGGATTGGATTGAATCCACCATGGCCTCACTGCTTGGCAGCCCGGAAGTGCCCGTCGATACCAGCAAAGGGCGCGATAACAACTGACTTAACTGCTTGCCTCGAGCGACTGTTGTGCCACCAGGCGCGCGTAATCGGCGGCTGAGAGTGTCTGAGGCCGGGCAGCCGGGTCGATACCGGCCTGTCTGATAAGTGCCTCGGAGCAGATTCCTTTCAAGCTGTTTCGGAGCGTTTTACGCCGCTGCGAAAAAGCCTGGCGGACCAATGCTTCGAAGGCATCGTCTCGCACTGATGGACCCACCGGTTCGCGGTGCGGCTGCAACGCCACGATGCTTGAGCGCACCTTGGGTGGCGGTGTGAAAGCACCGGGGCCAACATCGAACAGGATGCGTGGTTCGAAAACGCGACCGACCATGACACTCAGGCGTCCATATTCACTGGCGCCTGGGTCGGCCACCAACCGTTGCGCGACTTCCTTTTGCAGCATAAACAGCATACGGCAGATTTTTTCGCGCTGAGACAACAGATGTATCAACAGCACCGAGGAGATGTTGTAGGGCAAATTGCCTACCATCACCAGGGGCTGGTCCGGATTAAGCTCGGCCAGATTAACGGCCAGTGCATCTTGCTCATGCACTTGCACCTGCGAATGTTTGACATAACGCTGGCCCAGAAAAGGTGCCAGGTCACGGTCTATCTCCACCAGGTGCAAGGTATTGCCAAGCTCGACCAAATGATCGCTCAGGGCGCCCTGTCCTGGCCCAATCTCGCACAGCACTTCATCCGCCTGCGCATTGAGGCTGTCAACGATACGCCGGATAACGCCGGCATCATGTAAAAAGTGCTGGCCGAAACGTTTTCTCGGCCGGGGCAGGGTGGGCGATTCAGGAGCCACTGGATAATCGTTGCGCTAATTTCACCGCGGCAACCAGGCTGCCCACATCCGCCTGGCCCGTGCCGGCCAGGTCCAGTGCGGTGCCATGATCGACCGAGGTGCGCACAAAGGGCAGGCCCAAGGTTATATTCACGACGCTACCAAAGCCCGCGTGCTTGATCACCGGTAGGCCCTGATCGTGGAACATCGCGACCACCACATCCAGAGCTTTAAGAGAGTCTTGGGTAAATGCGGTGTCGGCCGGCAAGGGACCGCGTAGATCCAAGCCCTGTGCACGCAACGCCTCCAGTACCGGGATAATGACTTCAATCTCCTCTTGGCCCAGGTGCCCAGCTTCGCCCGCATGGGGATTAAGGCCACAGACCCCGATTGCTGGTGTTGCTATACCAAAGCGCATACGCAAATCCGTATCGAGCACGCGCAGGATCCCCTCCAGGTGCTCGCGGGTGAGTGCTAAGGCAACTTCGGCCAACGGCATATGGATCGTGACTAACGCGACCCGCAGGTGGTCGTTCGCCAGCATCATCACCGGAGTTTTTACACCAGCGCGTTTGGCAAGAAACTCGGTATGGCCTATAAAATCGTTGCCTGCTTCAATCAGCAGGCTTTTTTGCACCGGACCCGTGACCAGGCCCGCAAACTCACCTTTAAGGCAACCATCAGTAGCGCGCTCGAGCATCTCGACCACATAAAGCGCGTTGGCGGCATCCAATTGACCTGGCTGCGATGAGGTTTTCAGGCTAACCGGCAGCACGGCCGCCTCACCACCGGGTGCCGCCAGCGTGTCACTACTTAGCGCCAGGGGCAAACCTAAAAGCGCCGCACGCTCCAGCAGTAGGTCCGGGTCACCAGCAATGCACAGCGGGCCAGTGACTTCCTGCTGCAGCAGTTGCACCACGAGTTCCGGCCCCACACCAGCAGGTTCGCCGGTGGTCAAAACCATGATGCCTGCTGCATCGTGGGAGTTGCTCATTGAGTCGTTTTCACAATCAAGTATCGCCACTGTCGGCCATCCAGTGGGCCAGTGACTTGAATGGGGTGTGCAGGTTTTGCGTCCAGGCGATTATCGCGCTTCGATCTGACGGGCGGTTCTGACTGATTTTCTTGTGCGCCCGGCAACGCTCCGCCGTGAAGCGGATGCCAAACACCGCGCTGGCCCTCTGCTTCAGATAATCGGCAGGGGCATCTTCGAGTTTCCAGTCGGAACCCTGGGATTGTTCAAAAACGTTTACCTGCTGTGCCAGCAGATCGAGCAACTCGCGGTCGGGGACTTTTTCGAGTGCTCCGTAGAACTGGCAGGCGACGTAGTTCCAGGTTGGCACCACCTTGGCGCTTTTCAGTTTTTCCGCGTACACCGAGGGGGAGATATAACCGTCGGCAGCCTGAAACACCAGTCGGCAGGCCAAGGGCCCGCCAGAGAGTATCTCCAGCAATGGATTGGACCGCGCCAGGTGGCCGCAGAAAACCGCGGGGTCGTTACGATTGGTACACACCAAAGGGGCAAATACCGGGTCGCAAAGTGTTCCATCCACCGGATGAATCGAGGCAAACTTGACCAGTTCGGCTACCTCGACAGCATCTTGCAGTTCTTCACTGGAAAAGAGTTCGGGAGGATAACGCTTCATTACTGCAATCAGGTTGGGGCGTGGCCATCACGCATGCGGTTCTATTCCACAGTGACCGATTTGGCGAGGTTTCGCGGCTTGTCCACATCGGTACCCTTGATCAACGCAACATGGTATGAAAGCAACTGCAGAGGAACGGTGTAGATAATCGGTGCGATGGCGCTGTCCACCGGCGCCACATGCAGCACGCTGACATCCTCGCTTTCCACCAGCCCGGATGCCGGATCGGCAAAGAGGTACAGCCTGCCACCGCGTGCGCGCACTTCCTCAAGATTCGATTTCAGTTTCTCGATCAGAAGATCATTGGGCGCCACAGCGACTACCGGCATTTTCTCATCGACCAGCGCCAGGGGGCCGTGTTTAAGTTCCCCGGCAGCGTAAGCCTCGGCATGGATGTAGGAGATCTCCTTGAGTTTGAGCGCGCCTTCCATCGCAATAGGGAAATGTGCGCCGCGCCCCAGGAACAGTGCGTTCTGCTTGTCGCCAAAAGCCTGGGCCATATTTGCAATAGCAGCCTCCATGCCAAGCGCCGACTCCAAAGCTGCAGGCAGGGTGCGGATCTGATGCACCACGTGGGCCTCGAACCCTGAGTCGAAACCCTGGCGTCGCGATAGCGCCAGTGCCAGCAGTAGCAAGCCCGTCATTGCGCTGACAAAGGTCTTGGTCGAGGCAACGCCTACTTCCGGGCCACAGTGGGTCATGAAAGCCAGATCGGACTCGCGCACCAAGGAAGACTCGGGAACGTTGCAGACAACGAGGGAACCCGCTACTCCCTGGCGTTTGGCTTCTTCAAGCGCTGCCAAGGTATCGGCGGTTTCGCC
>JASMBC010000028.1 GCA_030754035.1 Arenicellales bacterium
ATGCTTTTCTGGGAGATGGCTTCTGGGGCTCGGATCGCATTCAGAACTTTCAGGGATTTACGCTGGGGCTTTCCAGCGAGACCTACGAGTTGGAAACAGGCGATCAACTCCTGCGCTGGGAACTTGCCCAGCAGATTTACCTGGCTGACCGTGACGTAACCCTGGGAGATAACGAGGCAGATTCCAGTGAGTTTTCACCTTTTTTGGGTGAAGTTGAGTTTCACATCAATGAATATCTCAGCACGGACGGCTTTGCTAACTGGAACTGGGATGAAAGAAGTATCGGTAGTTGGCGTGCGGGTGCCCGCTATAGCCCGGATTTCCGGCGTGAGTTTGGGGTGTCTTATTCCTGGGAGGAAACCACCAACAACCTTGAGTTGGATTTAACTTGGCCACTGACGCCGCAATGGCAAATCGGTGCCACGGCACTGCTCGGCCAATCCGACGATGACGAGGATGGCTCCTATACGCGGGTGAGTCTGGGATACGACGCCTGTTGCTGGGCGATTCAACTAGCGCTGGAGGACCGCCCAAGTGAGGAGGAAGATGAGGACGGCCTGCAGTTCATAGTGACTTTCAGCCTGAAGGGCCTGGGGCGTATTTCCAGTAACCAATTCGAAGAAGGCTTTTCGGTCACGGCCCCGAACTTCGATTGACACGAGCTTATGTTGAAATATTGTTGTTGTATTCTCGATAGCGGATTGCTGTTCAGGTCGATTGCGGCTTGTTGTATTGCGATGTTATTGCTGGAGTCGACCCCAACGGCCTTGGCGGGCCAGGGCCTCGACCGGGTTATGGTTATCGTCAACGAGGGAGTGATTACCCAGTCTGATCTTGACCGGGAGATGAGCCTGGTCGAGATGGAATTGCGTTCTGCCGGTCAAACGATACCTCCTCGTGAAAGCCTCGCACGCCAACTGCTCGAGGATTTGATCGTCGATCATATTCTTCTTGAGGTTGCCGGGCGACTCAACATCACCGTGAGCAACCAGGAATTACAGTACGCGCTTTCGAGTGTTGCCGAACAGAACCGCCTGACCCTGGTTCAGCTACGCCAGACGATAGAACAGCACAGGGTCCGTTTTGCTGACTACCTGGATGATCTGCGCAAGCAGTTGACGATCCGTCAACTGATCAACCGGCAGATCAGCGGCAACGTCAATGTCACTGAGATAGAAATTGATGAATACCTGGAGCAACACCCCGAGTTGTCGGTGCCGACACCAGTTGAAATCGAGTTGGCCCATATCTTTTTGAAGGTGCCGGCAGGCAGTTCCGAGGTCGAGGTGGTTGGCCGTCAGGAGCTGGCCCAGAACATACGTCAGCGTATTCTCGATGGTCTGCCGTTCGGGCAGGCAGCACAACGGTATTCGGATAGCCCTGAGGCGGCTCAGGACGGATTGCTGGGGTGGCGCAAGGAGGACCAACTGCCTGATGTTTTCCTGAGTGCGCTTGACGGAGCCTTAGTGGGCGGTATATCTGAGGTCTTTCGCAGCCCTAATGGCTTGCACCTGCTGAAGCTGCTGGCTCGGCGTGGAGGGTCTGAGACCATTGTCGCCCAGTACCAGGTGCGTCATATCTTTCTTCGTTTCAGTAACCTTCTAGCCGCAGACCAGTTACGCAGTCGACTTGAGCATATACGCGAGCGGATACTCGGGGGAGAGGGTTTTGACGCGGTGGCACGTTTGCAGTCAGAGGATGTCAATACCCGGGCGCTGGGGGGGAGCCTCGGCTGGGTTAGCCTGAGGGAACTGCCAGGTGCGTTGGGGCAAATGGTACAGCGCCTGGTGATTGACGAAGTCAGCCCGGTCTTTCAGACCGGGGCCGGTTGGCATATCGCCCAGGTCACTGCCAAGCGGGAGGTTGATCTTGGTGATGAAGTCCGGCGCGGGCGGGCTGAGCAGGTAATCCGTGGCCGTAAGACCGAGGAATCATTTGATCAATGGACCCGGTCATTGCGTGATGAATCATTCGTGCAGTATCGAGTAAGGCCGGGTGAATAAATAAGAAAGGCGCCCTTAAGGGCGCCTTTCTAGTTAAAGCCTTGGTTTGAGCCTAGGCGCTCAGGTTGTAACCACGCTCGTCGTGCAGGGCAACATCGAGGCCTTCCGCTTCTTGCTCTTCATTGACTCGAAGCCCCATCACGCCGTCGATAACCTTGAGGAGTATGAAACTGACTACGCCGGTATAGACAATGGTGGCGATGATACCGATGGCCTGTGTTTGAACCTGCCCGCCAATACTGCTGATGCCACTGCCAAAACCTGCGCCACCGAGTGCTTCTGCTGCAAATACCCCGGTGAGCAGTGCACCGATAATGCCGCCAACCGCATGCACTCCGAACACATCGAGCGAGTCGTCATATCCGATTTTTCGCTTAAGGGCAGTTGCTGCGAGAAAGCACCCGACACCGGCTGCAATGCCGATGGCTAGTGCTCCCATTGGGCCAACGGAGCCCGAAGCTGGTGTGATCGCGACTAGCCCACCGACGGCACCGGAAGCGATTCCAAGTACGCTGGGTTTACCGTGCGAAAGCCACTCACAGAACATCCAGCCCAGTGCAGCGGCCGCGGTTGCGATCTGGGTGACTGCCATCGCCATCCCGGCAGTGCCGTCCGCCGCTAACTCGCTGCCCGCATTGAACCCAAACCAGCCAACCCACAGCATGGCGGCGCCGATCATGGTGTAGCCTAGGTTATGCGGCGGCATCGGGGAAGTCGGATACCCTTTACGCTTACCAAGCACCAGGGCCGCGACCAACCCCGCGATTCCCGCATTGATGTGGACTACGGTACCGCCGGCAAAGTCCAGTATTCCCTGGTTGCCCAGCCACCCGCCATCACCCCAGACCCAGTGAGTAATAGGTGCATAAACGAGGGTCAGCCAGAGTCCCATGAACCAGAGCATGGCGGAGAACTTCATCCGTTCGGCAAATGCACCGACGATCAATGCCGGGGTGATGATGGCAAACGTCATCTGGAAGGTCATGAAGACGGTCTCCGGGATAGACCCGCTAAGGGAATCCACTGTGACGCCGCGCAAAAACAGTTTGTCTAATCCGCCCCAGTACGCACCCTCACCACCAAAAGCGATGGAATATCCGTATAGTGCCCAGAGAATGGTCATGAGGGCGGTAATGGTAAAACACTGCATCAGTACAGATAGGACGTTCTTGGCTCGAACCATTCCTGCGTAAAACAGTGACAGGCCGGGGATAGTCATAAACAGTACCAGAGCAGTTGCAGTGAGCATCCACGCGGTATCCCCTGCGCTGAGTTCGGCCTCGTCGGCAAATGCTTGACTGGCGTTCAGGAACAGGCCTACGGCAACCATCAGCCGGGCCATGTTCGGTACAAGAAAAAGTTTCATATGATGTTCTCCTGGCGTTCGTGTCGGGTTAGAGGGCGTCGTTACCAGTCTCGCCGGTGCGAAGCCGGATAACCTGGTCGAGGTTGTAAACAAATATCTTGCCATCGCCTATCTTTCCAGTCTGGGCGGCATTGCTGATTGCCTCGATAGCCTGATCTACCAGATCGGATGAAAGGGCCACTTCGAGCTTGATCTTAGGCAAAAAATCCACGGCATATTCAGCACCCCGGTATAGCTCGGTGTGGCCTTTTTGCCGGCCAAAACCTTTGACCTCGGTGACAGTCATTCCCTTGACCCCGATCTGGGCCAGGGCATCGCGCACATCGTCCAGCCGGAATGGCTTTATCACTGCGGTTACCAGCTTCATCAGCGTTCTCCTGTAGCATTGGTTTAGCTTTGCACTTTGTTGCCCAACGGCAATTCGAGTGCCTTAACCGAGATAAGCAATTTGCGTGCCAGGTCAAAACCCTGGTGTTCGAGCCAATAAATCAATCTGAAATTCGGCGATCATGTTCGAATTTGCACCGCCAGGTCGCGCCCAAACTGCGGCTGCCCCGAATCGGTGCGTTTTTCACAAAAAATTTCCTCCCCCTCTGTTAACATTAGAACTCTTGTGGCCTACGGCGAGTACAGTAGAACGGTGAGAAAAAAATGCCCCTGAAAAAAATTGCCGAATCACTGGGCGAAGTGCTGCCTGGCGAACTACTCCAGGATGTGAAGAAAAACGTGCAGGGCGTGGTACAGGGATCGCTTGACAAGATGAATCTTGTTACCCGTGAAGAACTCGATGTTCAAGAGAAAGTGCTGGCCCGAACGCGCGGACAGGTGGAGGCGCTGCAACAGCGGGTCAGTGAGCTGGAAAAAGCGCTACAGGATACTGCCGACCCCTGATCGGCAGATCAATTCCAAGGATCGGAAATTTATGACAAGGAGCTGTCAACATGTCCCTCGCGAGATTGCAAAGCCGTGCTGGCAACGGCCTCGACGCACCCCCTGTTTCAGTTGAAGTCCACCTTGCCGGGGGGCTGCCGTCGTTCACTATCGTTGGCCTTCCCGAAGCCGCTGTCCGCGAGAGTCGTGAGCGGGTTCGTAGCGCGCTGGTCAATTCGGGGTTTGATTTCCCCGCGCGTCGAATCACGGTCAATCTGGCACCTGCTGATCTGCCCAAACAGGGCGGGCGCTTTGATCTGCCAATCGCGCTAGGTGTTCTGGCTGCATCGCAGCAATTGCCAGGCCACAGCCTGCCCGACAATGTGGAGTATCTGGGCGAGCTGAGCCTCGGAGGAGAGTTGCGAGCGGTTCCGGGAGTTTTGCCAGCGGTGCTCGCGGCAAGCGCTGTCGGTCATCCAGTCACATTGCCGAGCGAGAACTATGACGAGGCTTGCCTGGTTCGTAGTGCCAAGGTAGTGCCCGCAGTCAGTTTGACTCAACTGACTGCGTATCTTCGAGGCGAGGCATCGGCCCCTGTGGCTCTTCAGCCAGGGCCGCCGTTGTTGCCCGCGGCGTCGGCGAAAGTGCCTGATCTGAAGCAGGTGAGTGGTCAGCAACTGGGCCGCCGAGCGCTGGAGATTGCGGCGGCCGGTGAGCACTCACTGATGATGGTGGGTCCGCCCGGGTGCGGCAAGACGATGCTCGCAGAGCGTCTGGCTGGGCTGTTGCCGTCTATGACGGATGTTGAGGCCCTGGAAACCGCCGCCATCTACTCGGTATCGCGGTCAGGGTTTGATATTAACGACTGGCAGACGCGCCCGTTTCGGGCGCCACACCACAGTATCTCGCCGGTAGCTCTAGTCGGCGGTGGAGCACGGGCGATGCCAGGGGAGATATCCCTGGCGCATAACGGCGTATTGTTTATGGATGAGTTGGGAGAGTTCGACCGACGGGTCTTGGACCAGTTACGCGAGCCTCTGGAGTCGGGCGCAATTATGGTTGCCCGGGCGAATCGAACCGTGCGCTACCCCAGTCGCTTTCAATGGGTAAGTGCGATGAACCCTTGTGCTTGCGGCTATGAGGGTGATCCCTCGGGTCGGTGTCGCTGCACGCTAGAACAGATTGCCCGCCATCGGGCACGTTTGTCGGGGCCGCTGATTGATCGGGTGGATCTACAGGTTCGACTCTGCGCCCTGGCGCCTGCAGAGCTGTTTTCTGCAAGCACGCAACCTGAGGCTAGTGCACAGGTCCGAAACCGGGTACATGACGCCCGCGAGCGTCAGACGGCTCGGGGGAAAAACGTCAATGCCCGACTGACATCTGCTGAACTGGAGTGCTGTACTGCACTGACCACAGGCGCTCAGACTTTTCTCACCGAAGCCGCCGAGTGTTTGGGTTTCTCTGCCCGTGGACATTACCGGGTACGCGCGGTGGCTCGCACAATAGCCGATCTGGCGCAATCAGAAACGGTGCGTGAGGAGCACCTTGCCGAGGCGTTGCAGTTTCGTTTTCTCGATCGCAAGCCCGCGGTGGCTGGCTGAACAGCTGTAATCTCAGCGCCAGTCAGGGGTGCGCTTTTCAATAAAGGCATCGATGCCCTCAACGGCATCTTCGAACAGCATATTGCAGGCCATGGTTTCGCCGGCGATCTGGTATGCCTCAGCTAACCCCAGATTCAGTTGCTGGTAGAACAGCGCCTTACCAGCGCGCAGGGCTGCCGCCGGTTTGCCGGCAATATTTTGTGCTAATTGGTCGATCGCCCTGTCAAGGCTCTCGGCGGGGACAGCCTGGTTCACCAAGCCGTAATCGACTGCCGTCGATGCATCGATAAAGTCTCCGGTCGCCAGCATTTCAAATGCTCGTTTGCGTGATACGTTGCGGCTCAACGGGACACTGGGGGTGGAGCAGAACAGCCCCAGATTAACACCAGATACCGCGAAGCGGGCATCCTGTGAGGCTATCGCAAGATCGGCATTGGCAACCAGCTGGCAGCCGGCAGCTGTTGCCATGCCGTGCACTTTGGCAATTACGATTTGCGGTATTTTTGTGAGTGTCAGCATCATCTGACTGCACGTAGCAAACAGGCTCTCATAGTAATGTTTGTCCGGGTGGGCGCGCATTTGCTTGAGGTCGTGTCCAGCACAAAAGGCTTTGCCATTGGCTGCAAGAATTAACACCTTAAGATCATCCCGTCCAGCAATTTCATCGAGAGCTCTCTGGAGCGCTGCCAGCATGTCTTCCGACAAGGCGTTATACTGGTTTGGCCTGTTTAGCGTCAGGGTCAGGACACCCGGCGAGTGGTTTTGTTGCACGAGTACCGGTAAATCGTCCTGGGAATCTTGGGTTGACGTCATCGCAATGGTTCCATGGCAGATCGGACCCGTAACTTACACCTCAAGAGCGTTTCAAGTAAACCGTTATGTCGCAAGCAACTATTGCTCAGATCCAGAGCCTGACTCGCGAACAATTGCCTTTCGCACTTGCCTACGGTTTTCGCCTCGAGGCTTTGGATAGTGGTACTGCTACGGTACGGGCGCCCTACAGTAATGAATTTCTGCGTCCGGGTGGGACGATCTCCGGGCCGGTGATGATGGGTCTTGCAGACTACGGGGTGTATGCTGCGGTACTCAGTTGTATTGGCATCGTTGAACTTACGGTCACCACCAATTTGAATATCAATTTTCTGCACCGGCCCGAACCTGGTGATCTGCTTGCTTATACCCGGATTATCAAGCTCGGCAAACGCTTGGCCGTGGGCGAGGTGGAAATGTTTGTCGAGGGAAAAGACGAGTTAGTCGCACATGTGACAGCGACTTATTCTATTCCACCGGGCAGTGTAGTTTCGCCTATTTCTAAGCCACATCAGGCGGGGCGGTAAAACAGTTTTATGGCAACTTTAAAAGGAATCCAAGCCTGTGTTTTTGATGCCTATGGCACGCTGTTCGATGTGCATTCAGCGGTGGCTCAACACAGCGCCCGGTTGGCTGATGCCATAGCGGTTTCAACTCTTTGGCGTACCAAGCAACTTCAGTACACCTGGTTGCGCACCCTGATGGGCCGCTACGTGGAGTTTTGGCAGGTAACCGGCGACGCGCTCGATTTTGCCCTTGAAACACACCAGGTCAGCGATAGTTCATTACGTGAAGATCTAATGCAGGCCTACCTGGAACTGTCATGCTATCCGGAGGTGCCCTTAGCACTCAAGGCGTTGTGCCAGCGCGGAATCCGGTGTGCCATTCTCTCCAATGGCTCACCCGCGATGCTGGCAGCGGCTGTTGAAAACGCCGAACTGGTCGATCGGTTCAGTGCCGTGATCTCAGTAGACCCTATCCAGATCTACAAGCCTGACCCGCGTGTGTATCAGATGGCCGTGGATGAGCTGAAACTGACGCCATCACAGATCGCGTTCCAGTCGTCGAATGCCTGGGATGCAGTTGGCGCGGCAGCGTTCGGTTTTCAGGTGGTTTGGGTGAACCGTTTTGGTCAGCAGCCCGAGCGCCTGGGGGTTCAGCCTGTGGCCGAACTCAAAAGCCTTGAGGATCTGTCAGATCTGATCGGTGACTGAGCGGCGCAACCACTTTGTTTGTGGTTGACCGCGCGACTAAGAGCCGCACTGGATAATATTGTAAGGCTAAGGATTCGGAGCCAGGTCGGTCAAGGCGTGATCCTACCGGCCGAAGCTGCCGGGCGGTAGGATCACCGGGCCATCGACCATACCGCGTGCCTGCGCCAACGCTTTGACAGGCGGTAAAACTTCAGGTTACTATTCATATAAGCGCCGATTTGAACATCAGCTTGCGGGCGCTTTATAAATACGGCTAAAGCGAGGTGTAAGTAAACCCCGCTCTGGTCCAACCTGCAGCGGGTTTTTTTGTGACTGTTGCACCGGGTAGGGCCAAGGAGGCACGACAGTGACAGTACCAACGGTTCCCCGGGATCTTCAAACCCATGCCATCCGCGCAGGTCAGCAGCGCACCGCTGAGTGCGAGCACAGCGACCCGATCTTTGCGACTTCTAGTTTTATTTTTAATAGCGCTGCCGATGCGGCGGCGAAGTTTGCCCAAAAGACGCCGGGCAATGTCTATTCGCGTTTTACCAACCCGACTGTGCGGGCTTTTGAGCACCGGCTTGCGGCCCTGGAAGGGGCGGCGTATTGCGTGGCCAGCGCATCAGGCATGTCAGCGATCCTCTGTCTTGCGCTTGCTCTGCTTAAGGTTGGAGACCGAGTTGCGGTATCAACCAGCGTTTTCGGTTCAACCGTGTCGTTGTTTACCAAGATTCTCAGCCGCTTTGGGATTATTGCGGATTTTGTTCCACTGACCGACCTTGCGGCCTGGCGTAAGGCAATCACACCGGACACCCGCCTGGTTTTTGTCGAAACCCCCTCCAACCCGCTGTGCGATATCGGCGACTTGGCGGCGTTGGCGGCGTTGGCGCATGAGGCCGGCGCCCTGTTTGCGGTCGATAACGTCTACTGCACTCCAGTATTGCAACAGCCGTTCGCCCTGGGGGCGGACGTCGTTGTCCATTCGGCGACCAAGTACCTCGATGGCCAGGGCCGCTGCGTTGGCGGCGCTCTGGTGACTGACGACAAAGCACTGCACGAGAAGCTGTTCAATACCTTGCGTACCGCTGGGCCGGCGATGAGTCCGTTCAATGCCTGGGTTTTTCTCAAGGGCCTGGAAACCTTGCCGCTGCGCATGCGTGCTCATTGCGACCATGCGGCCGAGGTGGCTCACTGGTTGGTGGATCACCCGGCAGTAACTAAAGTTCATTACCCGGGGCTTGCCAGTCATCCCGGCCACGACCTCGCCGCGCGCCAGCAGAGCGGTTTTGGCGCGATAATATCTTTTGAGGTGTCTGGCGATAAAGACAGCGCCTGGCAGGTTATTGATTCGACCCAGATGCTCTCTATTACTGCAAACCTGGGTGACGTAAAGACCACCATCACTCACCCGGCTTCGACCACGCATTCACGTATCAGCGCCGATGAGCGCAAGGCTGCTGGCATCGGTGACGAGCTGATACGCGTGGCGGTTGGGTTGGAGCCCCCAGCTGATATCATCGCCGATCTCGCCCGAGGGCTCGATCACATTGAGGCGCGGTCGAAGTCTTAGTCTGAAACAGCGCTCGGCTACTTGCGCCGCGCCAGCAGTGCCCGGGCGACCCTCGAGGCGGGTGGGTGACCGAGGCGTTCGCAGAGCCATTCGGTGATGCCCATCAGGTGCTCGAGGCTCACGCCCGATTCGATGCCGAGGCCATCAAGCAGGTAAACCACGTCTTCAGTCGCGACGTTACCTGCTGAGCCGGTGGCGTAAGGACAGCCACCGAGGCCGCCAACGGCGGTATCTACCGTTGTTACGCCGATCTCAATGCAGGCAAGGATATTCGCCAGAGCCTGGCCGTAAGTATCATGAAAATGAACAGACAGGCGCTCTATACCGGTTTCGTGGGCACAGGCCTTCACCAGTGATCGGGCTTTGTCAGGCGTGCCCACACCGATGGTATCTCCCAGAGAGATCTCGGTGCAGCCCATAGCTGTCATCCTGGCTGCCAGTTCAGCTACCCGCCCCGGATCAACTTCACCCTCATAGGGGCAGCCGAGCACACACGAGATATAACCGCGTATTCTAATTTCCTCATCGAGCGCCAGAATGCAGATTTCGGAAAAGCGCTCGATGCTCTCGTCAATACTGCAGTTGATGTTGCGCTTTGAGAAGGTCTCCGACGCGGCGCCGAATACCGCGATCTCGCGGGCACCCGCGGCCCGGGCAGTCTGGTAACCCTTGCGGTTGGGCACCAGCACGGGCAGACGCAGGTCTGACCGTAAAGAAAGCGCCAACAGTACCTCGTCGCTGCCGGCCATCTGAGGTACCCAGCGCGGCGAAACAAACGCGCCTGCCTCTATCTGAGTGAGCCCGGCTTCGGCCAGGCGATTGATCAGCTCAATGCGCTCTGGCGGCGAGAGCGGCTGAGCCTCGTTCTGCAGACCGTCACGCGGGCCTACTTCGACGATATTGATATGTTCAGGTCGATCCATGTTCGATGATCTCCGGATCAAGTTTTATGTGGTAATAAATACAGATGTCGGGCTCGATACCGTCCTCATAGTCTTTTTCGATGAGATGTACTGCGCGAGCACCGAGTGAACGGTTGAGTTGCCACATGGCGTTGGCGATCCCGGCTCGGTTGCGCCCGGCGATTAGCTGGTATCCAGCCGAACGTGCCAGTGCGAGCTGGCGGGTTTTTAGTTCCCGCCCCACGCCTTTGCCGCGGTAGGCGGGGCTGACACAGGTATCTGCCGAATACAGTACTGTGCTGTCACCACGCCCGGGATCCTCAGCGGGTCCGCGTACATGGGCAAAGCGCTCTAGCGGGGCCCCGAGACAAAAGCCAGCCAGTCGGCCGCCGTCGAAGGCGGCGAGGCTGACACCGCGCGGATCCAGGATGATCCGCTCAAGCGTCTCAGGCCGATCCTGTCGTGACGCCTCGTAAGCCTTGGCCTCCAGTTCGAGAATCGCTTCACGCCACTGCGCCCAGTTGCCATCATCAAGACTGTCGTAATGTATGGTCATATTAAAGGCGCAACATCGGTGCAGGTGAATTATCTCATGCGTGGGGCCGGGTACTCAGTTGCTGTTACTGGCAGGACTGCTTTGTTGGCGGAGCTCGCGTGCGCGTACGATACTCTGGTGTCTTGCAGTACAGGCGCTGCATTCAGTTACATCCTGGGCGCGCCAGTGCGATGGGGGAATGAACCCGCCGCGCCAGATTCCGAGCTGTTCTGCCTGCGCCGCTTTTTCTTCAGATACAAAAAGGGCTGAGGGGGTGTCATCGGACAGGGCCCAGCCGCGACGCACCAACCAGGCATTGAGATTTTCATTATCTACTGCGCACTCGGCCGATACTGCTGCTGTGGAGCCCGCGAGGGACAATAATGGGGTACAGGTGATGACGCCGACGCGCACCCGATCCTCAAGAGCCCGCCAGGCGGCCTGGCCACACTCCCAATCACCGGATGGAGTACGACAGGTGCGGTCCGGGTCAATAACCATGCTGCCCTGCAAAATGAAGGGGTGGCCGTCAATGACGAGCCAACCTTTGTCTGGTTGAAGTTCTATTGTGTTCTGGGCAACGGCGAGAACGTTGGAGAGTGCCAGGCCCAGTCCGGTAAGCCAAACACAGTAGCGGTGAAGACTCGGCATGCCGATAGCACTTAGTCCCGGGGAAGCACCACCACAGCGTCCAGGGCCCACTGCAGCCAGACCGACTGGTTAGGCTGGTACAGGTGGTCTTTCATTCGCTCCAGATTCTGAAGTGCGACCAAAACGGGTTCCCTACGCTGTGCCAGGTACACATAAAAATGACTGCGGTCACCAAGATAGGCCGATGCCCCCATCTGGCCGGCTACACTATTGGTGCGGGATTGTGGTTCAGTGAATACCGGCAGAAGTTTTTCCGGGCGAATCGCGACCCACACTCGCTGACCGACCGTGCTGGATTCAGCGGGATAGGCTGCGCTAAGGTCGCCCAGTGTCTGCGTTTGGATACGAACCGTGCTTCCTTCCTGAGAGCTAATCTCACCTTCAAAGAAATTCATACTGCCTATAAAGTCGGCGACGAATCGTGAACCCGGTGATTCGTATAGTTGTGAGGGCGAGGCGATCTCGATCACCTGTCCCTCGGACATCACCGCAATCCGATCGGATAGGGTCAGGGCTTCCTCCTGATCGTGGGTAACAAAGAGGAAAGTGATACCGATCTGTTGTTGTAACTGACGTAGTTCAATCTGCATCTGCTCGCGCAGTTTCTTGTCCAGCGCCCCCAGCGGTTCATCAAGAAGTAGTACCTTGGGTTGCTTAATCAACGCCCTGGCGAGGGCAACCCGCTGGCGCTGGCCACCGGAGAGTTCATCTGCGCCGCGGCGGCCATAACCGGGCAGTTTGATCAACTCGAGGACTTCGTCGATACGCCGGTCGAGTTCGGAGCGGGTCAACCCTGCCTTGCGCATACCGAAGGCAATGTTGCCGCGCACATCAAGATGAGGAAAGATAGCGTAGTTCTGGAACACCATATTCACGGGTCGCCGATTTGGGGGAGAGACTGACATTGGCTCCCCATCAAGAAAAACCTCGCCCGATGATGGTGTCTCAAAACCCGCGACCATCCGGAGTAATGTGGTTTTGCCACAACCTGAGGGGCCCAACAAGGAGAAGAATTCGCCTCGTTGTATGTCAAAGTTGACATGGTCGACTGCTTTTACTTTTCCGAAGTGTTTACTGACGTTCTGAAAAGAGATGATTGCGTCGTGATCCATATTAGATGCCTGAAGTGGAGTCGAGTCGTACGCCCCCACGGCGAACCCATTCCGCAAACGTGACCACAATAAATGAAGCCATGAAAATGGTAGCTCCGAGGGCCAATGTTGAGGGAAGCTTAGAAGGAAATCTTAAGGAACTCCAGATATACACCGGTAATGTCTGATCAATGCTTGAGAGAAAAAAGGCTAATACGAATTCGTCAAAAGAAATTGTGAATGTAAGTAGAAGGCTCGCGATGATGCCGGGCAACACGATCGGGAATGTCACCCGCCAGAAAGTCATCCATGCGTTTTCGCCAAGATCAAGGCCTGCTTCTTCCATGCTTTTGTCAAATCCTTCCATGCGTGAAACAAGGACCAGCATTGAAAAGGGTACGCAGAGTAGCAGGTGGGCAAAGCCAACAGTCAATAGGGACAGAGGGATGTCTGCAAGGTTCAATAGGATCAAAAGAGATATCCCAAGGATAATCTCCGGAATCACTAAGGGAATCATGATAAATCCAACGACGGGTCCTCTTCCCGGCATACGGTAGCGCGTGACTGCTTTGGCGGCCAACAGTCCAAAGATAGTGCTAAGTATTGCAACGACCAATCCGATCTTGATGCTGTTCATCAACGCGCTCAGCATGGGCGGATTATTGATCATCGCTTCATACCACTTCAACGTAAATCCTTTCAACGGGAATGCGATGTACTTCGAGTCGTTGAAGGAGAACAGCGGCAAAAATAACACCGGCAGATAAATGAAGGTCAAGTACAGAACAGCATAGATATAGAATCCGTCGAGACGCCACCAGGGTCGATTGGTGTTCATGCCACACGCTTCCGGTAACTGTGGGTGCCCCAGAGAAACAGGCCAATCATTGCTGCGACTGTAAACATGGACATCACCGAAATTGCGGCGCCCATTGGCCAGTTTTGTGATTGTCCGAACATGGATTGGATAAGATTGCCGATCATGATACCTCTTGGTCCACCAACCAGCGATGGTGTAACGTAGTCCCCAACGGTGGGGATAAAGACCAGCAGACTGGCTGCAATGACGCCAGGGAGTGACAGCGGCAGTGTCACCCGAAGGAAAGTCATCCAGGCGCTCTCACCCAGGTCACGCCCAGCCTCGAGCAGCGAGCGATCGATTTTTTCTAGCGACACGTATATTGGCAGGATGGCAAACGCAGCCCAGGCGTGCGCCAGCGTGATCACCACAGAGGTTGGGTTATAAAGCAGGAATGCGAGCGGCTCGGTAAGAAATCCCAAAGATTTCAAGCCCGAATTGATTACCCCATTGTAGCCCAGCATGATTTTCCAGGCGAAAACCCGAAGAAGATAGCTAGTCCAAAATGGTACGGTGATTAAGATTAGCCAGATGAGCTTGTTGCTTTTCACCCGAAAGGCAATGAAGTAGGCCATGGGATATGCCAACAGGACAGTCGCTATGGTCACCATCCCGGAAATCCGAATCGACTTCAACAACACTTTGACGTAGATTGGTTTTTGAAAGAACTCGAGGTAATTGGCAAGGGAGAAGGTTCGAATGAAGTCGAGGTATTCCTGTAACCAGAAGCTTAAAGTGAACAAAACAACCAGTGGCATAGCGAGGCCGAAAATCATCGCGAGCAGGGTGGGCGAGAGCAGGGTGTAACCTCGGACCGGCTCGCTCTTTAGAAACAATTTTCGAAGTTTGAGCCTTGTTTCAGACAGGGTGACAGCGTTGTTCATCTGCGGGCTAGCTCAAAATAAAGAGGTCAGTTGGTGTGAGGGCAAGTGTAGCCCGTAGGCCGCGTCAACAAGCGACACGTTGTTGGTACAGCCAATGTGGGTCGGATGGGGATCACTCAGGATCCCCATCCGCGATTGCCACCAATTAATAGCCGGCTTTGACCTCGTCGAACATCGCCTGCAAAGCAGGTTCATTCGCCATCGCTACCTGAAAGATGCCGGAACCCAGCATATCGTCAGGGTTAGACGACGTAAAACCAAGAGCAGCAAGTGTTTGCGGGTCGACTTGCTCGAATGCCTTGGCATTGCCATGACCGTAGCCATACTCGGTGATCTCGTAGACACCTGTTTCAACGCTCATATAGGCATCGATGTAATCATAGATCTTGTCTATTTTGGCGGGGTCATGGTCAGTCATGATGCAGAATCCACAGACCCAGGTCATAGCGCCTTCCTTAGGGCTCATATACGCGACGTTATGGCCTTCGCTCTTCATCGTTGCATAAGAGTCATTCCAGGTCGTTCCTGCTACCAGTTCGCCTGACGCCAGTGCTTGCTCAACTTCAGTCGGGCTATCCCAATAGAAACGGATCAATGGGAGTTGCTCCTTAAGGGCGGCCCGGGTTTTCGCCATTTCTGCATCGGTCATGTCAAAGGGGTTCTCGGCACCTGAATAAATTGCGGCCACCATGACGCCATCGACCAGACTGTCAGACATGGATAGACGCCCCTTGTACTTGGGATCCCACAGGATGCCCCAGGTTTCGTTGTCGACATACTCGGGTGCCAGATCCGGGCGGTAAAGGACAGAGGTTTGCCCCCAGTCGGTTGGAATGAAGTACTGCTTGCCGTCATAAACCGTTCCCGGTATGGTTTTGAGGCTCGGCGTGATGTCCGGCCAGTTGCTCAGGCGACTGGTGTCGATCGGCTGAAGAATTCCAGCGTCATACCACATTGGGATCTTGTAGGTGCAAGGTTGGGTGATATCGACTTTGAAACCGGCACGCATCTTGGCGAAAGCTTCTTCTTCGTCGGCAAAGATTGCGATATTTGGGGACTCGCCGTGCTTGGCGATGTAGTCGCCATGAAGTTCAGGAATTTCCCAGCCTTCCCATGTCATGACTGTCGGGTGATCTTCACTAGCACCGAGGGCCATTCGTGAACCCATCGGCATCATAACCATCGTCGCGCCAAGTGACGCCAACGCTTTGTTAAATTGGCGCCGAGTCATTTTGCCCGTAGCGAGTTTTTCCGTTAATTGGTCTTTATTCATCAGTTTCCTCCAGTTATTTTGAGAGATACCCTCTCAATGAATTAGTTTCGCAGTGCACTTAGTGTGTCGTCAAGGCTTTTTAAGGCAAGTGCCACCAGATCATCGATCTGATTCCGGCGCATGATCAGCGGCGGTGAGATGATCATGCTATCACCGACCGCACGCATCACCAGGCCCAGATCAGCAGCGATATCCCGGCACAGCGCGCCTGTTTGGTCGGCTGGCTCAAATGGAGCACGGGTCTTTTTGTCTGCTACCAGTTCCAGGGCCCCCAGAAAGCCCAGACCGCGCACCTCGCCGACGAGTGGATGGTCGCCAAGCTCGCGCCAACATTGCTGCAGGTATGGGCCGGTATCGTCGCGCACGGTATCGATGATGCCTTCGTCCCGCAGGATACGGATATTGGCCGCAGCGACCGCGCACGCAGCTGGGTGGCCGGCGTAGGTCATGCCGTGTGCGAATTCGCCGCCTTCGTCAATAATGACTCGAACCACGTGATCGGCAACCATGACCCCGCCGATCGGCAGGTAGCCAGAAGAAAGTCCCTTGGCGATCGGCATCAGGTCAGGGTCAATGTCGTAGTAGTCACTACCGAACCATTCGCCGGTGCGGCCGAATCCACAGATGACTTCGTCCGCTACCAGCAGGATCTGGTGACGCTTGCAGATAGCTTTGATCTCGGGCCAGTAACTGTCGGGTGGGACGATGACACCGCCAGCCCCCTGGACAGGTTCAGCAATGAAAGCCGCCACCCGGTGTTCACCGAGTTCCTCTATCTTTTTCTCAAGTTCTCCGGCCACTTGCTTGCCGAAGTCATCAGGCGACAGGTCGCCACCTTCGCGGTACCAGTAGGGCTGGCCAATGTGGACGATATCGGGAATGGGTAGGCCACCCTGAGCGTGCATAGCGGCCATGCCGCCAAGACTCGCGCCAGCCACGGTGCTGCCGTGATAGGCGTTGCGCCGGCTGATAATGACTTGTTTTTCCGGATGCCCCATGCAGGACCAGAAATAACGCGCCATGCGGACGACAGTGTCGTTTGATTCTGATCCCGAATTAGTCAAAAAGACATGATTCAGATGTGGTGGGGTTACCTCGGACAGCAGTTGTGACAGGTCTATTACCGGCGGATGCGCCGTCTGGAAGAAAGTGTTGTAGTAGGGTAGGGTTTCCATCTGCTGCCGGGCGACCTCGGCCAGTTCCTTGCGCCCGTAACCCACATTGACGCACCACAGTCCCGCCATGCCGTCCAGTAGCTTGTTGCCGTCCGAGTCCCACAGATAGATGCCCTCGGCACGTTCAATAATCCGTGCGCCGGTTTTATGCATGCGCCGATGATCGGTGAACGGGTGTAGAAAATGCGCGCTGTCCAGCTCGCGGTATTGCGCAGTCGTCAGAGCCATTCTATCGCCTCCTTTAAAAGCATTATTATCGGCTATGGCGACATGATAGAGAGCCGTGATAACGGGCGTCAATGCTCTTGGGCCACTAATCTTCTGTCAAGATAAAGACTCTTCGGCAGGTCGCGTTGGGGGCCGTGTGATGCTAGACGTTGAGCAACAGGTGTTCACGCTCCCACGAGCTGATGACCTGAAGAAAAGTCTCGTATTCGCTTTCTTTGACTGCATGCCAGGCTGTGACGAAGCGCTGCCCAAGCATCTCTTTGAGATCATCACACTCATCGAGTGCCTGCAGCGACTGCTCCAGGCTGCGTGGCAGTTCGTAGGGCATATCGTAGGCGCTGGCAGTCACAGCGGCACTGGGGTCCAGTTTCTGACGCATGCCGAGCAAGCCGCAGGCGAGGCTCGCTGCAATAGCGAGATAGGGGTTAGCATCAGCACCTGGTACCCGGTTTTCTACCCGTCGTGATTCACGGCTTGAGTCCGGCACCCGCAGGCCCACCGTGCGGTTGTCCAGCCCCCACTGCACGTTGATCGGCGCAGCGTGATAGCGTGTCAGACGACGGTAAGAATTGACGTTGGGTGCCAGCAACGAGAGCGCGGCTGGCAGGTAGCGCTGCAGTCCGGCAATATGTGAATAAAATAGCGCGCTGGCCCCGCCATCTGTATTGCTGAAGATGTTCTCGCCGGTCTCATGGGAGATCACGCTCTGGTGTATATGCATTGCACTGCCAGGCTCTTTTTCCATGGGCTTGGCCATAAAAGAGGCATATATTTTGTGCCGTAGCGCAGTCTCACGCATGGTGCGCTTGAATAAAAAGGCCTGGTCAGCGATTGCTACCGGATCGCCATGCAGCAGGTTGATCTCCATCTGCGCAGCTCCGGCCTCATGGTTGAGAGTCTCAAGC
Source organism: Arenicellales bacterium (assembly GCA_030754035.1). GTDB lineage: Bacteria > Pseudomonadota > Gammaproteobacteria > Arenicellales > UBA868 > UBA12578. Next base: position 17,920 of record JASMBC010000028.1, read on the forward strand.
GCGATACCAAGGCCCTCGCAGTAATCGTACAGATCCTCGAACAGGGGATCAAATTCGTTAACCGCGTCGATCGAGAAGGACTGACGCCCGGATTCGGCACGGCCCGAGCGGCCCACCGGCGGCTCTAACGGGTAGTCAGCGTCCGGGTTCGGTTTGATCAGATAGAACTCCAGTTCCGGTGCGACCACGGGCTCCCAGCCATGTTCGCGGTAGGCGTTGATGACTTTTTGCAGCACGTAACGCGGTGACATCTCGACCGGGCTGCCATCGGCGTAGAAGCAGTCGTGTATTACCAGCGCCGTAGGTTCCTGAGCCCATGGGACAAGCCGGAAGGTATCGAGATCAGGTTTTAGGAAGATATCCTTATCGGCAGGGTCCACTGCGCTTTGGTCTTCGGGGTATTCACCGGTAACCGTCTGCAAAAAAATCGCCTCGGGCAGACGCATCCCGATCTCTTCACTGTACTTGTGGGCTGGAATCAACTTGCCCCGGGCGATCCCGGTCATATCCGGGATGACCGCTTCTATCTCGTCAATGCGGTTATCACGTAGCCATTGGCGGATACTGCGGTCCGGTGCACCGCTGGTGGGCAAAGCGGTTTTGGAAGAATCTGACATAAAGCCCCGAAGGCTGTGAAGCTCAGCGCGAGTGTACCCGACCCCGTTTCGGGGTGCGCAGGTGAGGTTTGGGCTGATTCCCCCGGGACAAAGCGACTGGAGCCTACAGATGAACGGGCTTTGCCCACGTATTCAGGGCTGGGTTCCCGCAAAATGAATATCCCCTAATGCAGTAATGAACGCAGTTG
>JASMBC010000029.1 GCA_030754035.1 Arenicellales bacterium
CGACAATGCTACTGTCACCCAGCGGTGCCGAACACTGGCCCGGACCAGTGGCCGAAAACGGCGCTCACGAAAACGCGCAAAACCCTCATCCAGGGTTTTGCGTAGCCCGGTGGGGTGGTAGCTACCGATGCGGGTGAAAGTCGCACGCAGGTGCCCGGGCAAAACTAGGAAGGATTCGATCAGTGAGGCGATGATCACGCAGATGACCACGATGGGGATGGTGCGCAGAATTGAGCCGATGATTCCGCCGATCAGCAGCAGCGGCATGAAGGCTGCGATAGTGGTCAGCGAAGAGGACATTACCGGTGCCAGCATCCGCCGTGCGCCCTGTTCGACAGAACTCAGTGCACTGTCACCGCGCTCAAAATGGGTCACGGCATCTTCGCCGACTACAATGGCATCATCGACGATAATGCCCAGGGTCATGATCAGGCCAAACAGGCTGATCATGTTGATCGAGCCGCCGTACAGATACAGCACCCCCAGTGCCGCCAGGAAAGAGGTGGGGATGCCCACCGTGACCCAGCCAGCAGCGGGCGCGTTGAGAAAAAAGTACAGGATCAGGATCACCAGGATAAGCCCACCGATGCCGTTTTTCAGTAGTAACTGGATACGGTCCTGGATGTATTCCCAACGCTCGTCATACAGGTGCAGGCCGATGCCGGGCGGTAAAGTAGGTCGGGTCTCTTTCACCCAGTCACGCAGGATCTGTGCCGATTCCAGGCTGTCGGTTTCACGGTTGCGCGACAGACGCATCTCCACTGCGGGGTTGCCACGAAAGCTCACTTCGGTCTGCGCGCTTTTGGGCCGGCGGCTGATGGTAGCGATATCGCTCAGCGTCAGCAGGCGGCCATCTTGTGCAACTACTACCGGCAGGTCGGCGAAGGCGAGTTCCCGGCGTCGTTGGTCCTTGAAGCGCAACTGGCGGGCGGACTCGCCCCGGCCGATGATGCCGACCGGCAGATCCCGTGAGGCAGCGCCGATACGCCGACCGATGTCTTCCAGCGACAGGCCGAGTTCACGCAGCCTGCCGGGAGGTACCTGGATGGCGATTTCCTCCTCAGGCAGCCCGAAAATACGGATGTTGGAAATGCCACGCTCCAGCAGTTCGCGTTCAAAGCGGTGTACCAGACTGCGCAGGCCGCGTGGATCGTTTGGGCCGGTCACCAGCAGGCTGGCCACCATCTCGTAGTTGATGACCCTTGTAATCTCCGGAGTATCGGCACCCTCAGGTAGGTTGTGCACCAGGTCAACCTGTTCTTTGACCTGGTCCAGCGCTGGACCCATGTCGGTGTTCTCACGAAATTCCAGCATTACTACCGAGCGGCCATCGACCGATACCGAACTCAGTTCCTTGACCCGGTCTACGCCTTTGAGTTCGCGCTCCAGCGGTTCGGTAACCAGGGTTTCGATATCTTCAGCGCTGGCCCCGGGCCAGGACACCGTGACTGAGACAAAGTCGATATCAAAACTGGGGAAGAACTGGGTATTGAGCTTTGATATCCCCCATAGCCCGGAGATCATCATCATCGCCATCAAAAGATTCGCCGCCACCGGGTGACGGGCAAGGGTGCTGAGCAAAGTCTGATTCACGCCGGCGCTTCAGTCGCGAGTGGAGATGATCTCGACCTTCAATCCTTCCACGGCGTTCGGCAACTGGCTGGTGAGGACTATATCGCCATCCTGCAGGGCAGTACTGCGAAACAGGCTCCAGCTACCCCATTCGCCATTGCGGTATTCGCCGACGTGTTCAACGGCGACCCGGATGAGGCGATCGTTGTTTATGTGGTACACCGTATCGGCGCCATATACCGCTGTTGCCGGCAGGGCGAAGACGCCCGGCTGTGGTGGTAACGAGACCAGCACTGGTATCGTGCGGCCAAGTTCCAATGGCGGGCGCTCACCTTGAAAATCAAAAAAAGCATCGACCCCACCTTCACCGGCCTCAATTTTGCCGGAAAGACGCGTCAGGGTTAGCTTGATCGGGGTGCCATCAAGTGTTGCAGTAGCAGTGATCGGTGTACCCTCACGCAGGCTCTGACGGATCACGGGCAGGTGACGGTTGGGAACCTGTGCCCGGATTTCAGTGTAGGCGGTATCAAACAGATTCACTAACCGGTCTCCGGGGTGTACCCGATCACCGGGTGATACATGCACCGCCGTGACCCGGCCATCAAAGGGGGCGACGATGTGTGTGCGCTCGAGGTTCCGTAGCGCCTGATCACGCACCGCTGCGGCTCGTAGGCGACGGGCTTGCAATTGCGTGAGCCGCGACGGGTGGTCGGTAATAGCGCGATGCCGACTGGTGAGGCTGAGCTGCTGGCGCGTAACGGCTTGGTGGGCATCATCCACGTTGGCCTGGGAGCCAACCTGAGTCTGCGCCAGCCGTTCGGCCCGCTCCAGGGCACTTTGCACCAATGCCAGCAGTTTTGTTTCCTGCACTAGAGCCGCGCGATCAGTTTGATACCTGGTGTTCTCGCTTTGAATCTGCGCTTCGATCTCGGTGAGTTCGGCTTCTCTTTGTGCCAACGTCAACTTCACATCCAAATCATCCAGACGCAACAACTTCTCGCCTTTGCTGACGTTCTGACCGACCAGAGCCCACACTTCCTGTACATCGGTTGACAAGGCGCAGCGCACCCGGGACTCATGTGGCGATTCGATACGCCCGTAAAGACGTACCGTAGGGGCCAGGGGTTGGCGCTGTACGGTGACAGCTTCTACTGGCCAGCTGCGCTCGGTCGGATTTAGCGGCTGGTCAACCGGGCGGGAGGATGTCAGCGCCAGGAAAACCGCAACGCCCGCGCCAAGCAGCATTATGGGCAGGATGAAACGGAGAATTCGGGACATAGAAAAAGGGCCGGGGCACCAAGACCCCATATTTTAACCGCTGTTGTGAGCGATCTTTACGAGGAACGCGCAACTTACTTCTGAACTGGTTCGGCTTCTCAATAAATGGCGCGTATTACCTCAAGGGGCGGCGTTTACCTAAAGTTTGTATCAAAGTGCAAATTACGAAATGTTGACCATTTGGAAATGGGGGCCGGTGCTGGGTAATACAAGGTCGGTAATGTGAGTATATGACTAGGCCAAGACTGCCCAGGTGAAGCTCAGTTGGCCGCTGTGTAGACGCGTTTCGTCGTGGCGCCGCATGAAGCTGTGCAACTCACCTTGATCTACAAGTGTTCGCACTTTTTGCAGCGCGTTTTCCCGTTCAGCCGGTGTTGCCAGAGCCCAGATCGAATCGCCAGCACGCCATTGTGGGTCGAGGACCCGGTCTGCATCAAAATACGCCCCCCCCTGCATAATGATGTCCGTCGCGGTTTCGTGACCTACCTCGCCAAAGCCACTGTGTTGCAGTAAAGGCCCAAGTACATCCAGGTCAGCGGTTCGCTGTTGGACGCGGCCAACCGCCTCCGGAATAAGCTGGTAAAACCAGAACCCCTGTTCAAGCTGGGAATGACTGCAGCTGTTGATGACGGCCATACCACCGGGTTTCAGTACCCGCGCGAATTCGGCAAAAACCCGTTGATGTGCAGGCCAGCCGGCAGTGGCGTCATCCGCCAGGTGGTGGAGTACCTGGTTAACCATGACCGCGTCAGCGCTTTCATCATCGATCGGCAGCTCGTCGATAGAGCCCTGGTGCAATTCGATATTGCCCGCTGCAATCTGTGCTTGTAATTTATTACCCGCGACAGTCAGCATCCCAGGGTTTAGATCGATTGCCTGAATGTGCTGTACAGAATCGATTAGTGCCGCGCTGTACTGACCTGTCCCGCAGCCAGCATCAACCAGGACCTGTTCGCTCAACGGCAGCGGGTTGTGTGACAGCAGGCGCCGGATAATTTCGATGCCCTGCGCTTGTCGTGTTCGGTCGTAAGCCGCGCTGGTGCGTGAATAGTTTTCGTAATGGCTCATACGCTAAGGGGGTCCGTTCTAACGGCAATTAGAAAGCCAAGCCAGGCGTTGTTGCAAACTCAGACACATAGCATGCCATCATCGATGGGTGGCAAGTAGGCCATACATGCTCTTATTGGTAACTATGTACGACTGTTTATACCACTATAGTATCTGGAAGTAATTGCAGATTATCTGCTTTACCGTAACATGACGGGTTCTTTTGTGCATGTCTAAACCAATCAGAACCATGACCTACATAACGATAAAGCACCCCAGGTATATCGACCGGAGGTTTTTCCTTGTGCGGGCGCTTTGACCGACACCGACCAGTGGCGGATTTTATCGAGGTTGTCGACGGCCTGATACTGGACGAGCCAGAATCGGCACCGCCGAGCTACAACATCGCGCCTTCGCAGCAGGCCTTGGTCGTGTGTCGTTCTGAGTCCGGGCCTGTGGTTCGCGCGTTGCATTGGGGTCTGGTGCCGGCCTGGGTCAAGACTCCCAAAATGGCCCGGCCCATCAATGCCCGTGCTGAGACGATCGCGCAAAAGCCGATGTTTCGAGATGCTTTCAAGGTTAGTCGTTGCCTGGTCCTGTGCGATGGTTACTACGAGTGGCAGTTACGCCCGGACGGCTCAAAACAGCCTTATCGCCTGGCGCTTGAGGGCGGCACACCATTTGTTATGGCAGGGCTGTGGGCGCGCAACACGCGTTTTACGGTTGAGCCGCTCAACACCTTTTGCATCGTCACAACCCAAGCCAGTAGCCGCTGCAAGGATATTCATCCGCGGATGCCGGTGATTCTGGATCGTGAGCACCATCAGCAGTGGCTCGATGGATCGTCACAATCGTCAGGTACGATCGCAGCGATGCTGAGGCCTTATGAAAAAGAACTATCCGTGACCCCGGTGAGCCGCATCGTTAACAGTCCGGCCAATAATGGCCCGCAGTGCATCGCGCCGCTGCAAGCCCAGAGCTGAAATGATATGAACAATCCCAGTAAAGGTATCGAGCATGTGGCGATTATCGGTGGCAGTGGCTTTGTCGGCCGGCACTTAGCGCATCGCCTGCACACTGATGGTCACCGCATTACCGTGCTGACCCGACAGGCGCCGGCCAATCTATCGATCGAGCAGACGCCGATACGTGTCGTGCAGGTTGATCCGCAATCGACAGCGGCTTTAACCGAGGCGCTTTCGGGTATCACCACGCTGATTAATCTGGCCGGTATTTTGCATCAGCGTGGTCAACAGTCTTTTGATGTGGTGCACGCCGAACTGCCCGCCCGACTGGCCCAAGCCTGTACAAAAGCGGGCGTGGCCCGCTACCTGCATATGAGCGCACTGCGTGCAGACATGAACCAGCCGCCGAGCGCTTACCTGCGCTCCAAAGCCCGCGGCGAGATGATGGCGCGTAAAGTGTCGCAGCAACTGGCGGTTATCATTTTTCGCCCATCGATTATTTTCGGTGAAGGAGATAACTTTTTTGGCCAGTTCGCCAAGATGCTTCGATGGATGCCGGTATTTCCTCTGGTATGCCCTAACGCGCGTTTCGCCCCAGTCTGGATCGACAATGTAGCAGGCGCGTTTTCTGCCGTGATCAACCAACCCACCCAGCCCGGGTTACGCGAGGCCTATAATTTGTGCGGGCCCAGGGCCTATTCTTTTCGCGAATTGATCCGATTCACCGCCGGGGCACTGGGCCTTCCCCGCTTGATCGTGGGGTTGCCGAACTGGATGGCGAAGTTGCAGGGTCGGGTATTGCAGCATCTGCCGGGTCCGCTCTTTACCTTGGACAATTACTACTCGCTTCAATCTGACAGTGTTTGCGAGTGTAACGACCTTGAGCGTCTCGACATTAAACCGGCGGCGCTTGAAGGCGTCATGACTCCGCTGTTGGCCAGAAAGCGGTTTGACTAATAATGTTCAGCGCGCGGTTCGCGTGACAGCAGGGCAGTCACCGCCTGTGCCGGGTCGAGCCCGTCGAATAGCACCCGGTAGACCTGCTCACTGATGGGCATTTCCACCTTCAGTTCACCGCTTTTTCGGTGAAGTTCGCGGGCGGTGTTGACGCCTTCGGCTTCCTGGCCGATGGCTTGCAGTGCCTGGGTGATGTTCTGGCCTTGACCAACGGCAAGGCCGACCCGCCGGTTACGCGATTGGTCGTCGGTACAGGTCAGAATCAGGTCGCCCATACCGGTCAGCCCCATAAAAGTATCGGCTTGCCCGCCGAGTGCTTCGCCGAGGCGGCTCATCTCGGCCAGGCCCCGGGTGATCAGGGCTGCACGGGCATTGGCACCAAAGCCCAGCCCGTCACTGATGCCCGCGGCGATCGCCATTACGTTTTTAATAGCGCCACCCAACTGTACACCGCGAATGTCGGTACTGGTGTAGACCCGGGTACGTTCATCACGAAACCACGTGGCGACTCGCGCCGCATGGTCGCTATCTATCGCCGCGACGGTCAGGGCCGTGGGCAGCCCCCGCGCCACTTCCCCGGCGAAACTAGGCCCGGAGACTACGGCCGGAAAAGCATCTTCACCCATAACCTGTTCAAACACATCGCTCAGCAGCAGTGCGCTGTCGGGCTCAAATCCTTTGGTACCCCAACACAGGCTGGCCTTGGTCTGCGTCGATGCAAGGCGGGGTTTGAGGTCTTTTAGTACCGCGCGAAAAGCGTGGCTCGGTATAGCCAGCACCAACTCGTGGGCCTGGTCGATAACCGTTTCCAGATGTTCAACCGGAGTAATGTTTTCAGGAAGAGAGATACCAGGGAGGTAGGCTTCGTTGGCCCGGGTCTGGGCCATCATATTGGCGTGGCCTGATTCGTTGCTCCATAGTAATACCGGGCGTTGGCAGCGCACTGCCAACAGCGCCAGGGCGGTGCCCCAGGAGCCGGCTCCGAGAATGCCGATAGGAGTTGCTGGGACTGGTTTCAAGGGGCGAGTGGCCTGCTAGGCAGGCGCCGACAGAGTTGCAGGATCAGTCGTTCGCTGCAGGCGCTTCGGCGCCGTTGTCCTTGGCAGCCTGTGCCGCCTGTTCTTTCTTTTGCAGGTACATGGCATCGAAGTTGACCGGGCCCAGCAGGAACTGGGGAAAGCCGCCCTTGGAGATCAGCCCGGCAATCGTTTCACGCATAAACGGGAACAACACGTTTGGACAGGCGGCTTCCAGCATCATTTCCTGCATCTCCGGGTTGGAGCCTTGCACGGTAAAGACACCTGCCTGCTGAACTTCGGCTAGGAATACGACTTGTTCTTCGTGACGCGCAGTGACCGTACCCTTGAGGATGACTTCATGAATATGCTCTTTGGCATCAATTTCATGGTGCTGGGCTTTGAGATCAACTTCGGTCTCGGGCCGATAGTCTTTCCAGGTGAAAACGTCCGGACTGCGCGGTGACTCGAAGGAGGCATCCTTGACGAAAACCTGGTGCAGGTGGAATATTGATTTGGGGATTTCTGCGGCAGTATCGGCCATGGGTTGATTTCCGGGTGTGGTGTTAGCGTTCCAAAGGCAGGTTTTCTTTTTCCCATGCCGCCAGTCCGCCGCTCAGCGTGTAGACCCGCTCGAACTCGTTCTTGCGAAGCACGGCGGCTGCTCGACTGGCGCGCTGGCCGCTGCGGCAGGACAGCACGATGGGTCGGTCTTTTTTGCGAAATTTTTCCAGTTGGCCCAACTGTTCTTTGATTTGTTCAACCGGTATGTTGATGGCCGCCGGGATGTGTCCTTTGCGAAACTCTTCGGGTTGGCAGACATCCACCACCACCGCGTTTTCCTGATTGATGAGCTGCGGTAGTTGTACCGCGCTGACCTGATTAGCGCCAGCGCCACCTCGGCGCATAGTATCAATTCCAATCAGCAAGGAGATGACAATCAGCGCAGCGAAAAGGTGCCAATTATTGGCAATAAAATCAAGATCCATGGCTAGTCAGTGGGGGCTTAGAAGGAGCGGTAGTCTACAGCAACCGCGCTTCGCAGCCGGCCGTGGGGCACCACTGATGTGGTACTTCAGTTATGGGAACTGCAGAAGGCGTCGCGCATGGTCGCCATCAGCGTCAGGATATTGTCGTCACCGATCCGGTAAAAAACCTTATTGGCATCTTTGCGCGACGCGAGGATATCCTTGTCACGCAGGATCGACAAATGCTGGGAGATGTTGCTCTGAGACGTGCCGACGAGTTCGACCAGATCCTGTACGCTGGTTTCCTTGACGCTTGCGAGGATACACAGAATCTTCAGTCGCAACGGATGTCCCATGGCTTTCAGTGATCGGGAGGCGTTGTATATGTCAGTCTCGCTGGCGAGGAAGAGCTCTGCCGGGTTTGCCCGGTCGTCAACAAAATGTTCGTTTTGATTTGTAGCAATAGCCATGAAGTGTAGGCCTAAATGTTAGAATATTCACTAAACATTATACGCTAATTCTTTAATGTTTTGTGTCTGCTACAGCGCTTGGCAAGCGGGTTTTCCCGGTACAGATTACCCCTAACGCCGTCACCCAGCGGTCACAGGCGAGCGTTATACTGCCTGCCTTAAGTTTGCCAACCCTGCTTATATACCAGCGCTGTCGCGAAAAACTATGCACCAAACCACCAGATCGGTTTTTGTCTTTACCCTTTTAGCCGCGCTATTTTGCGCACCGGTACACCTTGCTGGCGCTGGCGAACAGCCGGCCCAAGCCGAGTTGCCAATTGAGGAACTCCGTCTTTTTGCCGAGATTTTCAGCATGATTAAGGCGGATTATGTTGAGCCTATGGATGACGAGACGCTGTTGCGCGATGCCGTGCGTGGCATGCTCGGCGGGCTCGATCCGCATTCGTCTTATCTTGATCCGGACTCATTTAGAGAAATCAACATCGATACCCGTGGGGAGTTCGGGGGCCTGGGCTTGGAGGTTACGCTGGAGGACGGGGTAATCCGGGTGGTAGCTCCGATGGATGGAACCCCAGCCGAGGAGGCGGGGATTCACAGCGGCGACCTGATCATTCGTCTCGATGGGGTTGCCGTTAGAGGCCAAGCCCTGGACCAGGCGGTGGAACGCATGCGCGGTGAGCCGGGCAGTGCAATCACGCTAACCATCCTCCGCGAGGGAGTTGAGGCGCCATTCGATGTGACCGTCAAGCGCGCCATTATCCAGTTGCAAAGCGTGCGCGGCAAATTGCTGGAAGCGCGCTTTGCCTATACCCGGATCAGTCAGTTCCAATCCGGGACCGGCGCCTCATTGCGTCGACAGCTTGAGCGACTTGAAGAACAAGCCGATGGCCCCTTAAGCGGATTAGTACTGGATTTGCGCAACAACCCGGGTGGAGTGCTCGACGGCGCGATTGAGGTCAGTGACTTGTTCCTGAGCGAGGGGGTGATCGTCTCGACCCGGGGCCGCGCAGCGGATTCCGCTTTTACCTTCAATGCGACTGGCCGCGATGTGTTGAGCGGCGCACCACTGGTGGTGCTGGTTAACCGGGGGTCGGCTTCGGCTTCAGAGATTGTGGCTGGCGCTCTACAGGATCACCAGCGAGGCCTGATTCTCGGGGCCAAGACCTTCGGTAAAGGCTCGGTACAGACTATTTTGCCGATGAAAAACGGTGCAGCGCTGAAACTGACCACGGCTCGTTATTACACCCCCAACAACCGCTCTATCCAGGCGACCGGTATCCAACCGGATATCGTTAGCCGGCAACTGGAACTGGCGACTTCACCCGGGACAACACACGGCGGTATTCGTGAATCTGATCTTGCCGGTCACCTGGAAAATGAAAACGGCGCGTCCAATGAGACTGTTGATGAGACTGCCCCGGCTGAGCGTTTGCAGGATCGGGACTTCGAGATCGGTGAGGCGCTTAATCTGCTCAAGGGCATGGTTATCGCACGGCGCCAGGTCGATCAGTAGGTTTTCGTTGACCTCCCACTGACGCTGTTTACGTCTTCGGCGTGCAATGCCACGAAGCAACGGCCGCCTCATGCCCGAGGGCAAACAGCCATAATGCGCCGGGTGTCATCTCGGTTGTTGGCTGGTTTTTGTTGGCGTCGGTGCGTGAACGTTTTCCCGACCAGCGCATGGTCAGCACCGAATCAACAGAGCAGTCATCTTGTGCGTAGACCGCGCAGGCCTTGAAGCCCACCTGTGCCACCCGGTGAATATCTAATGCCAGCAGCAGGTTGTGACAGCCAGGCTCGTCACGGTTGGGAATTAGCGATAACTCCGACAACTGGTTGTAGTTGTTAGTGGTATAGAAGCGGATGTGAGTTGATGGTGCTTGTACCGGAGCCTGGGCGCAGCCTCCGCTAAGACTGCCTAGAAGCGCCAAGGCGACAATCCGGGTCAGCGGGGCCCTCAGTGCCACTCACCGATTTTCCAGAGCCCAATCGACAAGTCGGACGCGAAGGTACTGCCCGACCGGGTAAACGAGCCGTCGCCGCTACTGTCCCGGATGACCATATTCGGTCCGTGCTCACGAATGATTTCCAATGATGTGATACGCCCCCGGGTCCGGTATTCGATCATGCGGTAGCCTGCGTGCTCACCGATTTCAATGGTATGAACTGTGTTTGGTGGGGCATTTGCCAAAGGAGTCTCTTGCGCCCACAGGCGTTGCAGCGAAGCGGGCCCGCCAAACAGCACAACGCTGAGTGTCGCCACCCGGGTAAAGGTTTTTAGTGATAGGTTCATATTTGCCGGTGTGCTGTCATGGCAATCATCCCCCATAAGCACAGGACGCGCAAGTGGTCCGAATACCACGTGACCCACGTATACTGCGCTGAAACTAACCGGGCCAGCCGAGGGTGTATTTTGCCCCGGCCGCACGCCAAGGGTCTATCGCCTATGTTTGACAAACTGGTACTGGTTGACGGCTCGTCCTACCTGTATCGCGCCTTTCACGCTATGCCCAATCTGGTTAATTCCAAAGGAGAGGCCACGGGCGCAGTATATGGCGTTGTAAACATGCTGCGCCGCTTGCTTCGCCAATATGAAACAACGCACTTCGTAGTGGTGTTTGATGCCCCGGGCAAGACTTTCCGCGATCGTCTTTATAGTGAGTACAAGGCCAACCGGCCACCGATGCCGGAAGAATTGCGTGCCCAGGTAGAGGTGATCCATGCCGTTATCCGGGCTCTCGGATTGCCGTTGCTCTCGGTACCGGATGTCGAGGCAGATGATGTGATCGGTACGCTCGCCCGCGCCGGGACCACACAGGGTATGGAGACTCTGATCATCAGCGGTGATAAAGATCTGGCACAGTTGGTGGGGCCCCGGGTGATGATGTACGACAGCATGAAGGACGCGCTCTACGACCACGATGGAGTAAAAGAAAAATTCGGTGTGCCGCCCGAGGGCATTGTGGATTTTTTGGCATTGGTGGGCGATACATCAGACAACATTCCCGGCGTGCCCAAGGTGGGGCCAAAAACCGCAGCACGTTGGCTGAGCGAGCACGGCTCACTCGACAAGCTGGTTGAGCACTCTGATAGTGTTCCCGGCAAAGTCGGGGAGAATCTTCGTGCTTCTTTAGAGCAGTTAGTTTTATCGCGGCAACTGGCCACCATTAAGTGTGATGTCGCACTGGAACAGGAGGTCACCGAACTTACTATCGTCCCTCCTGACGAGGACGTGTTGCGTGAACTGTTCGCACGACTCGAGTTCAAGACCTGGTTGGCAGAGTTGGGCGGGGTCAATGATCTGGATACATCCGACCCCACAGTACCAACCGACTATGATCTCGTGTTAGATCAACCCAGCCTGATCCAGTGGATCAAGCGGCTGGAGCAGGCACCGTTATTTGCTTTTGATACTGAGACCACTTCGATCGACGCAATGCAGGCGCGAATTGTCGGCGTGTCCTTTGCTGTCGAAACAGGTGCCGCGGCGTATGTGCCGTTAGCACACGATTACCTGGATGCGCCAGCACAGCTCTCACCGGAGAGCGTTCTTGAGCAATTGCGCCCACTGCTGGAAGATCCGACCCGCGACAAGGTGGGACAGAATCTCAAGTATGACTGCACCGTGTTGTACAACCACGGAGTCTGCCTCGCTGGCATTCGTTTTGACACCATGCTTGAGTCCTACGTGCTCGACAGCACCGGGTCGCGTCACGATATGGACAGCCTGGCGCTGAAGTATCTGGGGCACAAAACCATCCATTACGAAGAGGTTGCCGGAAAGGGTAAGGGGCAGCTGTCTTTCAACGAGGTGTCGCTGGAGCAGGCCGGGCCCTATGCCGCCGAAGACGCCGACATCACATTGCGCCTGCATGAGACTTTGTACCCGCGACTGCAACAGGAATCTTTACAGCGCGAGCTGTTCGAACGGATTGAAATGCCGCTGGTACCGGTACTTTCCCGCATAGAGCGAGCGGGCGTCCTCGTGGACTGCACCATGTTGGCCCGCCAGAGCACTGAACTGGCGCTGCGGATACAGGAGCTCGAAGAGCAGGCTCATGGCGAAGCCGGCGGGGCGTTCAATATAGCCTCCCCCAAGCAGATTCAGGAGATTCTGTTCGACCGCTTGCAGTTGCCGGTGTTGGCCAAAACACCCAAAGGGCAGCCCTCGACCGCTGAAGGTGTACTCACTGAGCTGGCCGAGAAGCACGATCTGCCCCGGTTGATACTCGAGCATCGCGGTTTGAGTAAGTTGCGTTCTACCTACACCGAAAAACTACCGGCGTTGGTGAATCCGGATACTGGTCGGGTGCATACCTCCTACCACCAGGCTGCGGTAGCGACCGGCCGGCTGTCATCCAGCGACCCCAACCTGCAGAACATTCCGGTACGCACAGCCGAGGGGCGACGGATTCGCGAGGCTTTCATTCCACCCCCCGGTTCAGTGCTGATGGCAGCGGATTATTCGCAGATCGAACTTCGGATCATGGCGCACTTGTCAGCCGACGCTGGGTTGATGACTGCCTTCGACAAGGGTGAGGATGTGCACCGGGCAACTGCGGCCGAGGTATTCGGTGTTGGCCTGGATCAGGTCGACAACGACCAGCGCCGCAGCGCTAAGGCGATCAATTTTGGTCTGATTTATGGCATGTCGGCTTTTGGTCTTGGCCGCCAGCTCGGCATCGAACGGGGCCAGGCACAGGAATATATCGACCGCTATTTCCAGCGTTACCCGGGTGTACACGCATTCATGGATGCGACTCGTGAACAGGTTCGTGAGCAGCGTTATGTCGAAACCGTATTTGGTCGGCGGTTATTTCTCGCCGATATCAGTTCAAGCAATCATGTCCGGCGTCAGGCGGCCGAGCGAGCCGCGATCAACGCACCGATGCAAGGGACCGCGGCAGACTTGATCAAGTTGGCCATGCTGGCGGTTGACGACTGGTTGCGCGAGGATGATTGCGGTGCCCGCATGATCATGCAGGTGCATGATGAGCTGGTGTTGGAAGTGCCCAAATCCGAAGTGCAGCGCGTCAGCGATGAGGTGGTCCGTTTGATGAGCTCGGTGGCTGATCTTGCAGTTGAGCTCAAGGTTGATGTCGGTAGCGGCGCCAATTGGGCGCAGGCGCACAGCTAGGCAGGTTTGCGGCCGTTACCTTGTCCCGATAGAAGATCAACGATACGCTCGCGCGCTTCGGTGACACCCACGTTGCGGGTAGCCGAAAAAAGCTGCACGCTGACCAGCGGCATTGTGGCCAGCGATTCTCGGGTCTGGCGCAGCGCCTGGAGGCTTTTGCCGTGTCCCAGTTTATCGCTCTTGGTCAGCAGTACGTGCACGGGCAGCTGGCTCGCTGCACACCATTTCAGGAGTTGCCAATCGAGCACAGTGGGTTCCCGGCGACAATCCACAGGCAATATCAGTGCGCGTAGCGAAACACGCTCTTCGAGGTAGCGCCGTACCGTCTTTTCCCAGTGTTGCTGCAGTTGCACAGGCACTTTGGCATAACCGTAACCGGGCAGGTCGACCAGTCGGCGTGTCTCATCGAGGTTAAAGAAAATGATCTGCTGGGTACGCCCGGGTGTTTTGCTGGTACGGGCAAGACCCTTACGTCCGGTAATGGCGTTGACTGCGCTGGACTTGCCCACGTTGGAGCGCCCAGAAAAGGCGACCTCGGCACCCGTGTCTTCCACCCAGTCGCGCGGATGATGGGCGGCGCAGTGGTATTCGGCGCGCCGCAGCAGTTCGGTATCACAGGTTTTTGAAGGCACAGGGTATAATTCCACGCTTTATTTTTCGGGTTGCGAACCTTACCCTGTCAGGAAGGTGTATGCATCCCGACTTCAACTCAGGAAGCCGGGCGGCGCTGGTGCATGTACCCATCCCGATCGGCAGGCCCTGGTACAGAAGGAGCAGTTTAATGAATCGGTTGGTATTCATCATCATCGCATCCGTAATGGCTGGGTTTTCGACTGTTGCAGTGGCTGCAGGTGATGCGGCGGCGGGACAGGCTAAGGCGCAGACATGCGTCGCCTGCCACGGGGCTGACGGCAACAGTGCTAATGTGGGCTTTCCCTCTCTGGCCGGCCAGGTTCCCGGGTACATCGGCGCACAATTGGCCCTGTTCAAATCTGGTCAGCGGGCTAACCCCATTATGATGGGCATGACCCAGTCGCTCAGTGCTGCCGATATGGCCGACCTTGATGCCTGGTATGCCTCAAAGACCATTACACCTCGCGCCATCGGTGATGATCAGCTGGCGCTGGCCCATGAGGGCGAAGCGCTCTACCGTGGTGGTTCTGCCCAGCTCGCAATTCCTGCCTGCATGGCCTGTCATGGGCCCGCAGGACATGGTATTCCGTCGACCAATCCCCGTGTGGCCGGACAATGGCCCGAATATCTTGAAACCCAGTTGCTGGTTTTCAAGTCGGGCGAGCGCGCCAGCAAGATCATGGGGCCTATCGCGCACCGGCTTTCGACACACCAGATCAATGCCTTGTCGTTGTACATGTCGGCGCTGCAGTAGAGCACTGTGGCCACGGCCACCCGAGCGATCGGGCGTAGCCGCGGCCACCAAGCAGAGCTGTCTAGGCAATTGCGACTCTTATCGGGCCGGTACGTAGATCATGGCTACTGAAAAACTCATGCGCGGTCGTTTCGACAGCGGTACCAACGCGACAGTCGAAGCCTTTAGCGCATCCGAACACTTCGACCGGCGACTGGCGCACTACGACATTGCGGGATCAACGGCCCACGCCCGCATGTTGAACGCCATCGGTGTGATCAATGATACTGACTGTGAAGCGATCATTGGTGGGCTTGAGGCCATTACGCTCGAGATTAACGAGGATCGTTTCGAATGGCGCTCGCAGCTCGAGGATGTGCACATGAATATCGAGGCGCGCCTGACTGAACTGGTAGGCGAGCCTGGAAAAAAACTGCATACGGCTCGCTCGCGCAATGATCAGGTTGCAACCGATCTGCGGCTCTTCGTGCGCGATGCCATTGACCAGCTCTGCACTGATATCACAGCGCTGCAAGGCGCTCTACTAACCCAGGCTGAAAGTGAAGCGACCAGCATTATGCCGGGTATGACGCACATGCAGGCAGCACAGCCGGTGACCTGCGGCCACCACCTGCTGGCCTGGAATGCCATGCTGGAGCGTGACTGGCAGCGCCTGGGCGATTGTCGTCGCCGGGTTAATGTTTCGCCGCTTGGCTCAGCGGCACTCGCAGGAACCAGTTTTCCTATAGATCGGCAGATGAGCGCACAGGCATTGGGATTCGATTCGGTGTCGACCAATTCGCTGGACTCAGTATCGGATCGGGATTTTGTGATCGAGTTTTGTTCCGGGTGTGCCTTGTTGGGGGTTCATCTTTCCCGCATAGCCGAGGAGTTGGTGCTGTGGGCTTCACAAAGCTGCCGGTTCGTTGATTTAGGCGACGCTTTTTGCACGGGATCAAGCATCATGCCGCAGAAGAAGAATCCAGATGTCGCCGAACTGGTTCGCGGCAAAAGCGGTCGCGCGATCGGCAATCTCGTATCCCTGCTGGTACTGATGAAAGGGCAGCCGCTCGCTTACAATCGGGATAACCAGGAGGACAAGGAGCCATTGTTTGACAGTGTTGATACCGCGCACGCCTGCTTGCAGGTGCTTGTCGCGATGGTGCCCAATATGAAATTTGACCGTGAACGTATGCGTAAGGCAGCACAGCGTGGCCACACCACCGCGACTGATCTGGCAGATTATCTGGTGTGTCGGGGCATGGCCTTTCGTGATGCCCACGAAGCCGTGGGTAAGGCGGTCCGTCTTGCCGAAGCATGCCAACTTGAGCTGCCAGACCTGTCGCTGGAGCAGTTGCGCAATATCTGTGAGCACATCGACTCCGATGTTTTTGACGTGCTCACGCTGGAAGGCTCGGTTGAATCCCGAAATCACACGGGCGGCACGGCACCAAGACAGGTTCGCGAGGCTGTTGCTGCTGCGCGACAAGCCCTGGCGGTGCATTGATATGAGTCGCCCGGTGAGATCTGTTTGCTTGACCCCTCTGGTGCGATCGATTGTCGCGATCGTGCTGGGATTTACCCTTTTGAGCAGCGGGATACTGCTGGCAGGTTGTGGCCAGAAAGGCCCGCTGTACATCCCCGATACGCCTTCGTCAGAAGAATCTGAAGACAGCGATAGTTAGCCATCAGTCGTGGATCATTTCGGATATCGCGAGGATCGGCTGTTCGCCGAGGACGTAGCCCTCGAGACGATTGCCGAGGCCGTCGGTACACCGTGTTATGTGTATTCTCGGGCTACACTGGAAAGGCATTACCGTGCCTTTGATGAACCCTTTGGCAATTATCCGCATCATATCTGTTACGCAGTAAAGGCCAATGACAATCTGGCTGTTTTGCAGGTGCTGCAACGCCTCGGCGCTGGCTTTGATATTGTCTCGGGCGGTGAACTCGATCGTGTGCTGGCTGTGGGCGCCGCTCCGGGTGATGTCGTGTTTTCCGGCGTCGGCAAGTCAGTGGCTGAAATTGAGCAGGCGCTTTGCGCCGGGGTTCGTAATCTCAGTCTGGAATCCGAGGCAGAGCTCGAGCGTGTGAATGCGGTAGCACTTGGCCTTGGCAAAAGGGCGCCGATCGCTTTTCGAATCAACCCCGATGTGGACCCCAAAACCCATCCGTATATTGCGACCGGCCTGCGCGAGAACAAGTTCGGTGTATCGGCAACCGATGCGCTTCGCCTTTACCAGCGGGCCGCAGGCATGGAAGGGGTATGCATCACCGGGATTGCCTGCCATATTGGCTCGCAATTGACACAGATTGCCCCTTTTTGCGACGCACTTGAACGCGTGCTTGATCTGGTGAATGCCTTGTCAGAGATTGGCATCTCCCTACAGCATCTGGACCTGGGCGGCGGGGTCGGCATTCGTTATTGTGATGAAAATCCACCGGACCCAGCCCAATATACAAAGGCGATGCTCAAGATTCTCCGGCGTCGGGGTTGTACGCTCGCAGTGACGCTTGAACCGGGCCGCGCGATTGCTGGTAATGCCGGTGTACTGCTGGCCCGGGTTGAGTACATCAAGCCGGGTCCCGACGGAGATTTCGTTATCGTCGATGCGGCGATGAATGACCTGTTGCGCCCGGCGCTATACCAGGCCTGGCACGAGGTTGTTGCGGTGAATCCGGGTAGCGGTGAGCCGCGGAATTGCGATGTGGTTGGCCCGATTTGCGAAAGCGGTGATTTTATTGCCCGAGGCCGATGGCTCGTTGTAGCGCCGGGTGATCTATTGGCAGTGCGTTCTGTCGGCGCCTACGGTTTGGTTATGAGTTCCAATTACAACGCCCGGCCACGCCCCGCGGCAGTCATGGTCGATGGTGCGGGATACCACTTGGTGCGTGAGCGCGAAACGACTGCGGAATTGTTTGCCCACGAAAAGATGCTGCCTTGAAGGAGCGGGTATGCACAAACCTGTTTCAGCTGGGTCTGCCAGCATGTTTGACGATAGTCTGTTATGAAGTTGTTAACTGACCAGCCGGCGGATAAGCGTTTTGTCGCTAGCGTCCTGGCGCTATGCGCTCTTTCCGGCGTGCTCACCTCGGCATGGTGTCTTTATATTGACGATGTCATCAATAA
>JASMBC010000002.1:0-15341 GCA_030754035.1 Arenicellales bacterium
AGTCGCTGCACCGCATCATGCAGTTCGATATCAACACCAAGATCGTAGGAATTCAGTTTCAGATCATAACCCGCAAACAAGCCGGCATCCTCGCGTACATCGAGGATTAAGTGAGCAACCGTATCATTGATTTCTATGCGCCAGTGATGGTAGCGCGATGGGTGAGTTTCAAAGTTTATGTGCATCGTTATGATCTCTCCTCGTCATCGGTAATCTGGGTTTTATCTACTGCCCCGGCGAAAAACAGATCCAGAACAAACGCAATTTTCTGTGCCGTGGTCGGCAATACGCGCTCACCGTGGTGGCTGACACAATGCTCGACCAAGCTGATAAAACAAAATGATGCCAGGCATGCATCAATCGGACGCAATTCCCCGACGCGGATGCCGCGTTGAATAATTGAGCGCACCTGGTTGGGTAGGGCGCTCTGGTAGCAGCGTATTAACTCCTGACGCGCTTCCTCACTGAGCGTGTTGATGTCTCGGTGGATCAGCGCGGCGAGACGCATTTGTTGGGTGGGCAAAGCCAGAAAGGAGTGGGCCAGCGCTTCAAGGCGCTGACGGCACGAACCCTCCATAACCACCGCTTTATTGAATAGTCGGTGCTTTTCTGACAGGTCAGCCTGCATCATTACCAGGTACAGCGCTTCCTTACCGGCAAAGTGATGATATAGGCCGCTTTAGTAACGTTGGCTGCCCCAGCGATTTGATCCATCGTTACGTCTGCGTAACTGTGGGTTAGAAACAGCTCACGGGCGTTCTTAAGAATTCGAGCGGCTGTGGGGTGCAGAGTATATTGTTTTTTCATTCGCATACCGACCAGTCGGTAAGTCTATCTTTTGTCAATTCACACTGCAAACCGAAAGACCCGTTACCATTTTCAATAAGTCCGAGATCTCTTCAATAAGGCGCAAATGGCAAACCCCTTTCGAAAGTGCGTTGCCTGGAACTTTCTAGCCACTGTTACAACAGGCCGCGAATAGCATTGACGATGCTTGACAACAATGGGTAAGTCATCGAACCGAACTGGTGTTGTATCGGTTGCGGGCCGGCAAGTAGGGTCGACGATCTTGGACGCGGCCAGTTAAGGTTTTGACCTGTTTCTCCCAGGCTATCCTCGTTAAATAAGTGCTGGCATTCGACCGGAAATATCAGGTGAGCCGTGGGTGGCTGTTATTGGAATTGATACAAAAATATTGATATAATACTAGAAGTTGTAACATAATAATGTAACAAGATGAAAAATCTCATTGAACAGCGTGCCGGGTCAACCGATAATCCCATGCCAAATTAGTGGAAGAATTTATGGCACAACTCGACAATTCCTCTTCTGTCGCGGTAGCGTTTGAGACGGAAAGTGACGGCCCGATAGCGCCAGAAGCACCAGCGAATGTGCTGGCGTTAATGGGTAACGATGCTATCGCACGGGGAGCGTGGGAGGCCGGGGTCAGGGTTGCGGCAGCATATCCAGGTACGCCCAGTACGGAAATATTGGAGGCGGTAGCCACTTACCCGGCCGAAGATATTCAGGCGCAGTGGTCACCCAACGAGAAGGTCGCCTGTGATGTCGCCATAGGCGCTTCGTTCGGTGGTGTCAGGGCGTTGGTGGCAATGAAGCACGTTGGCCTTAACGTTGCCTCTGACTCGCTGATGTCACAGACCTATATTGGGGTCAACGGCGGCCTGGTGTTGGTGGTCTGTGATGATCCCGGTATGCACAGTTCCCAGAATGAGCAGGACACGCGACTGCTCGGACGGTTCGCACAGGTACCGGTACTGGAGCCGGCAGATGCGCAGGAAGCACTCGATTTCACTCGCATCGCGTTTGACCTCAGTGAACAGTTCGACAGCCCGGTCATAGTGCGCAGCACAACGCGTCTGTCACATTGTCGCAGCCTGGTCAGAATAGGCGAGCGCCGTGAGGTACCACCGCGGGGCTTCTGTGAAGATCCAGTGAAGAACGTGATGATTCCCGGCCACGCCCGCCAGCGCCACCCGGTCGTACTGGCGCGTGATGGCGCAGTGCAGAAATACCTTGCTACATCCGATCTGATCCGCTGGGAACGGGGCGAGACTTCGGTCGGGGTGATTACGTTAGGCCCAGCCTATACCTACGTCAAGGAGGTACTGCCTGGGGCAAGTGTGCTCAAACTGGGTGTGTCTTATCCGCTGGCCGAAAAAGTAGTGAGAGAGTTTTGCGATGCCGTGGAGCGGGTGATCGTAGTCGAGGAACTGGAGCCATTCATTGAGCACGAACTGCACGCTCTTGGAATCGAAGCGCAAGGCAAAGCATTCTTTCCGCGGATCGGCGAGTTCTCTCCCGAGATTGTTCGTAATGGGTTTCGCCAGGCCGGAGTCCTGCCCGGCTCAGTGGAGAACCTGGCCGACGCAGAACTGGGCATTGAGCCACTGGCGCGACCGCCGGTACTGTGTGCCGGCTGCCCCCATATCACGACCTACATGGCCATGCGGGCTCTGGATGCACGGGTCAGCGGTGATATCGGCTGTTATACCCTGGCGGCAGTTGAACCACTTAAAGCGATTGATACCTGCGTAGCGATGGGTTCGAGTATTGGCGTAGCGGTAGGCCTGGCCAAGGCCGGCACCGAAACCAAGCCGATCGTGGCAACCATAGGTGATTCCACCTTCCTGCATTCGGGCATCCCACCGTTGATGGACGCGGTCTACAATCAGGCAGACATCACTGTGTTATTGCTGGACAATCAGACCATCGCCATGACCGGTGGCCAGAACCATCCTGGTACCGGGATTACCCTGCGCGGGGAGCCCACGTACCGAGTGGATTTCGAGGAACTGATACGCTCGCTTGGGGTGCAATCGATCAAAGCGGTCGACTCTTACAATGTCGGCGCGTTTTACCAGGCCTGTCGCGATGCCATCGAGTATCGCGGGGTGAGCGTGGTGATCTCCAACCGGCCCTGCGTGTTAGACCCGGTCAAGATTAAAGGGCCTTCCCTCCAGGTCGAGGCGGCGGGTTGCACAGCCTGTCAGGCCTGTATGAACCTGGGCTGCCCGGCACTGACCTGGGGTGAGCAACGATACGAGGGGCGCTACAAGGTTACGGTTGATGAAGCACTGTGCATGGGTTGTACTCTATGTGTGCAGGTTTGCCCCTCTGACTGTATTCGGCCCGTTGTCGCTCAGGCTCATCAATGAGCCGATCCTCCCATTCAACTGCGGTCGCTGAGCATCACGATAACGCATTGCGTGACTCGGCGGTAGCGACCAATGTGCTGGTGGTTGGAGTCGGCGGCCAGGGCGTCATCATGGTATCCAAGGTCATCGCGCTGTTGTGTCAACAGCACCAGCTGCAGGTCAAACAGAGTGAGGTGCACGGGATGGCGAAACGCGGTGGCGTGGTTTTTAGCCATGTCCGATTCGGCGAGCAGGTTTATTCCCCAACGATCCCCACTGGTGAAGCGGATGTCATTCTGGCGTTGGAATGGGCAGAGGGGCTGCGCTGGCTCAGATACCTGAATCCGCACACGGGCACTTTTATTGCTGACACCCAGCAGATTGTGCCACCCTTTGCCTGCTGTAACCGCCAACCTGGCGGCCTCTCTGGGTACGACCAGCTGACCGCGAACGAGATCCGCTCACAGTTGCCTGGCACCTTGGCGCTCGATGCTGGCGGAATTGCCGCTGAGTTGGGTAACTCAAAAGCGGCGAACACCGTGCTGTTGGGAGCCTTGTCCACGGCGCTTGAATTCCCAGTCGAGGACTGGCAGAGCCTGATTGCAGCCGCTGTGCCGCCTCAGACCGTTGAGGTCAATCGGCGGGCGTTTACCACAGGCCGGGAGTGGGCGCTAAATCCTCCCGCTTCAAATGCGGCCGAGTCGGTTACTCCTGTGGTGCTGGAACCGGTTAGGGCGCCCGCTGAGCTTGAAATCACCGAAGCCTGGTGCAAGGGCTGTGATATCTGCGTCAAGGTCTGTCCCGAACGCTGTCTGCTGTTGAACGAGCGAGAAGTCGTCGAGATATCTGACCCCGCGGCCTGCACTGGTTGCCGGTTGTGTGAGTGGTTGTGTCCGGATTTTGCAATCCGGATTCATATCCAGACGGTTGAAGCGCAGGTCTGAATGTCTGCAAGCGCCCAAACCCAGATGCGTAACCTGCAAGGCAATCACGCCTGTGCGCTGGCGGCAGTCGCTGCTGGCTGTCGTTTTTATGCCGGTTACCCGATTACCCCTTCCTCGGAAATTGCCGAGCGAATGGCAGGGGAACTGCCGCAAGTGGGTGGCGTTTTTATCCAGATGGAGGACGAGATCGCATCTATTGGCGCGGTACTTGGCGCCTCGATCGGTGGGGTCAAGGCGATGACAGCCACCAGTGGCCCGGGATTCTCTTTGAAACAAGAGAACCTGGGTTACGCGATGGGCGCGGAGATTCCCTGCGTGGTGATCGATGTCATGCGTGGTGGGCCGAGCACCGGCATGCCCACCCGCCCATCGCAAGGTGATGTCATGCAGGCCCGCTGGGGCTCGCATGGTGACACGGTGGTGATCGCACTGGTACCAGATTCAGTGGCAGAAATCTACAGTCAGACCATTCGCGCGTTTAACCTGTCTGAGCAGTTGCGGGTACCGGTGGTGGTGTTAATCGATGAGATTATCGGTCACCTGGTAGAAACCGTGGCGGTACCGGCACCGGAGTCGCTGACACTGATCGATCGTAAGTGGGCCGACAGCCCGGTGGATACCTTCAAGCCTTACGCCATCAACGGTGATGATGTTCCGCCTATGCCGCGCCCCGGAGCTGGTTACCGTACTCATACAACGGGCTTGACCCACGGCGAGGATGGATTTCCAACCCAGGACCCGGTGCTGGTGGCACCAATGATGGACCGTATCCTGGGTAAGTTGGAACGTCATCGTGACCTGGTGGATTGTTTTGAAGCAATTGATTGTGAAGATGCCGAGATTCTGGTGGTGGCTTATGGAATTACAGCGCGGGCTGCGCGTCGGGCAGTACGCCGGGCTCGTGAGCAGGGCCTGCGGGCCGGGTTGTTCCGGCCGGTCACACTATGGCCTTTTCCAGAGCAGGCGCTGCGCAGTGCCGCGGCCAGCGCTAAGACCGTGCTGGTACCGGAGATGAATGCCGGCCAGTTGTGTTGGGAGGTCGAGCGAGTCTGCGCTGGCACCCCGATTGCTCGGCTCAACCGTGTGGATGGTGAAGTGATTACTCCCCAGCAGATTGAACAACAGATTATGGATTTAGCAGCACATGAGTAGCGCTGAGCACAGCGACTTCGAGATTCGCGATTATTTGCGGACCGACCTGTTCCCGCACTTCATGTGTCCGGGTTGCGGTCATGGTATTGCCTTGCGGGCACTACTGTGGGCTTTGCATGAACTGGGTATTTCCATGGATAAATTGGCCCTGGTATCTGGTATTGGTTGCTCCGGACGGACCGCGGCTTATGTTGATACCAACACCATGCACGTTACCCACGGTCGGCCTCTGGCTTTTGCGACCGGACTTAAACTGGCCCGCCCGGATTTGGAAGTGGTGGTGATCACCGGTGACGGCGATTGCCTGGCGATTGGTGGCAATCATCTGATTCACGCCTGCCGTCGCAACCTGGACCTGACCTGTGTGATGCTCAATAACGAGGTTTACGGTATGACTGGCGGACAGGTTTCACCCACCACCAGTAATGATCGCTTTACCACGACGACGCCATTGGGTAACCACGAGCCTGTATTCGATGCTTGTGAGTTGGCCGCTGCAGCCGGCGCCAGCCTTGTGGGTCGCGAGATCACCCTGCAAACCCCCAGCCTAAAGGACCTGTTCAGGGCTGCGTTATCACACCGCGGATTCTCGTTTGTAGAGGTGATATCGGACTGCACTGAAATTTTCGGGCGAAAAAATGACCTTGGAAATTCGACGGAGATGATTCTCAAGCAAAAATCAGCCATTCGCCCCGAGTCCTACGGCAATGTGGTCGACCAGCCTTTTCGTCCGGGTAACTGGAGCACCGGGATCCTGGCTCGTAATGAGCGTCCTGAATATGGTACCAACTACCGCGAGCATATCGCGGCTAAACTGGCAGTTGCCGTTAAGGGTCACCGATGAGTTGGGAGCACCGCGAACTCAGACTCAGTGGCAGTGGCGGCCAGGGATTACTCCTGGCTGGTCGGATTCTGGCCGAGGCTTTGGTACGGGAGGGCCAACAGGTTGCCTGGTCCACCAGCTATGAACCAACTTCACGTGGCGGGCTCAGTCGGGCCGATCTGGTGGTCAGTGCAGGTGCGGTCGATTACCCTTTGGTTACCGCACTGGATCTGGTGGTGATACTCGACTCGGTTGCGGTTTCGTCGACCGCGGGATTGTTGGCTCCTGATGCTCTGGTACTGATCGACGAGCAGATTGAGGAGCGGCCGGAGGACACTTGCCAGATTCTGCCTTTACCGCTGGTGCAGACGGCGCGTTCGGTAGGTAGTCTGCGGGTGACCAACATTGTCGCGCTGGGTGCGCTTAATGAAGCGGCCGGCACGGTCGCGACCGATACCCTAGAAGCAGTGATCCGCCAGCGTGTACCGGCAAAGTTTCAGCAGTTGAACCTGGCTGCTTTCAGTGCCGGTGTGGCGCTGGCTGGGCAGGCCGCTAAACCTGTCGCAGTAGTTAACGCGTAGACAGGGACTGGATAGTTCTGATCTGCTGAGGGCTTAGTTTTTTTTACGGGTATCGTTCACGCGCCGCGCCTTGCCTTGACTGCGTTCAATGGTGCCGATATCAACGACATGGACGGTACTGCTGATGCCAACCAGGTCTTTGATCCGTCGTTGCAAGGTTGTCGTTTCCTTTTTACTGGCTGTGGTGCCCTCGCGCAATTCCACCAGCACGTCTATAGCGTCTAAGGGACCTTGCTGGTAGACCTCCAGGAAATAATGCGGTGATAGGCCAGGCTGCTCTAGTACCAGTGCCTCGATCTGGGAGGGAAAAACATTGACTCCGCGGATGATAAGCATGTCATCGTTGCGGCCGGTGATCTTTTCTACCCGCCGCATTGTTCGTGCGGTACCCGGCAGCAGTCGCGTCAGGTCACGGGTACGGTAGCGGATGATGGGCATTGCCTCCTTGGTCAGTGAGGTGAGCACCAGTTCGCCCGGCTCGCCGTCTGGCAACACTGTACCGCTATCTGGGTCGATAATTTCCGGGTAAAAGTGATCCTCCCACAAGGTCAGGCCGTCCTTGGCCTCAAGGCACTCCTGGGCGATTCCCGGGCCAATCACCTCTGACAGACCATAAAGGTCCAGCGCATCGATGCCCAGGCGCTGTTCGATTTCGGTGCGCATGCCTTCAGTCCATGGTTCGGCACCAAGCAGGCCCACCCGCAGTGAGGATGCTGCCGGGTCCACTCCCTGGCGCTCGAACTCATCAGCGATATTAAGAGCATAGGAAGGGGTTACCATGATCACTTCCGGTTCGAAGTCACGGATCAGTTGCACCTGCTTTTCTGTCTGGCCACCGGACATGGGAATGACGGTACAGCCCAGCCGTTCTGCCCCGTAGTGTGCGCCGAGTCCGCCAGTGAACAGGCCGTAGCCGAAACTGATGTGAACCTTGTCCCGGGCCCGGCCGCCGGCGGCATAGATTGAGCGGGCCATCACCTGAGCCCATAGGTCCACATCGTCCTGGCTGTAGCCAACCACGGTGGGTTTGCCGGTAGTGCCGCTGGAGGCGTGCACCCGAACTACCTGCTCCATAGGCACGGCAAACATGCCAAAAGGATACTGATCCCGCAGGTCCTGTTTGGAGGTCACTGGCAGCCGGCCCAGGTCCTCGAGTGACCTGATATCGCCGGGTTGGATTCCAGCCTGGTCGAACTTGTCCCGGTACAGGGCAACGTGGTCATAGGCACGGTGCAAGGTCTCATGCAGCCGCTGTAGTTGTAACGCAGTCAGTTCATCGCGGCTCGCCGTTTCAATCGCTTCGAGGCCAGTGCCGATGGCGGTACCAGGACTCATCTACCGTGCTCGTCCGATTGGGTACTGGCCAGCGATACCTGGGGCAGTTCCGGCACTATCTTGTTGGCGGTCTGGTGTGAGCGGCCGCGGAACTGGGCCAGCAGTTCACCGCGTTGATTGCAGACGCTGACTTCGCAGATCCCAGTACGGCCGGAGCGAGCACGCTCCTTTGCAACCGCGGTCAGTTGATCGCCACTGCGGGCGGGCCGCAAATAATCAATGCTGGCCGCGGCCGCCACGGTTTCGTGGTTGCCGGTGTTGCAGGACAAGGCAAACGCGCAATCGGCCAGGGTGAAGATCATGCCGCCATGGCAGGTTTCGTGACTGTTCAGCATGTCTTCACGTACCATCATGCACAAGCGGGCGTAGCCTGGCCTGATCTCCTCCAAGACCATGCCGAGCTGGGCGATGGCTCGATCGGTGGCGCTGATCTGCTCGGCGCAGCGCTCTGCGACCTGCTGCGCGGACCAACCGTCGGAAACTGGCCCGGTTTGCTCTTTTGATGTCATATCAATTTTCTATGGCTAAATCGTCTCTGCCGATTGTGGTACCAAGGCGGCATAATATAACCTCAATAAGTGTGCGATAAATTCCGGACCGAACATAATTGTCCATGACTGCTGATCTTTCCGACTGGATCGAAACCCACGCTGCTGCGACACCGGATAAGCTTGCACTCCAGTTCGGGGACGTGACAATTAGTTATCGCGGCCTTTGTCAGCGGGTGCACGGTGCGACCGGGTTCCTGCGACAAGGGCTGCAGGTCGGCCCCGGTGAACGAATCGCCTACCTCGGATTCAATTCCCCAGAGTTTCTGGTATTGCTGTTTGCCTGTGCCCGACTCGGGGCGATGCTGGTACCACTGAACTGGCGGTTGGAGTTACCTGAATTGGTACGGGTCGTGAATCATGCAGGCGCCTGTGTGTTATTCGCCGATCCGGCGCACCAGCAACTTGCAGCGGACCTGGTGAGGCAATGTCCGAGCTGTGCCCTGGCAGAAAGTGAAGCGCTCGAACCTGGACATTCAAGAGTCGACCCAGCGGCAGATGGTAATGACCGAGTCAGTCCGCGGTCCATAACCGCACCAGACCCTCAAGCTGGCCCCACAACACCTGTACTGCTGGTGTACACATCGGGCACTACCGGCCAACCCAAGGGTGTAGTTCTGACCCAACGAGCTCTGCTGTTCAATGCACTCAACAGTATTGATATGCACGAGTTGACATCTTCAGCCCACGTGTTGACTGTGTTACCGATGTTTCATGTTGGTGGCCTGAATATTCAGACGACCCCTGCCCTGTATGTGGGGGCAACCGTAACCTTGCACCAGCGTTTTGATCCCGGAGCGACACTGGCGGCGCTTCGGGTGGAGCGACCCAGCCACCTGGTTCTGGTGCCAGCTACTATCAGCGCGCTGATCCAGCATCCGGACTGGCATCGTACAGACGTTCAGTGTCTCAAGATGCTGACTACCGGTTCTTCAAGTGTCCCCCATCTACTGATCCAAGCCTGGCATGAACGCGGTGTTCCCGTCATCCAGGTTTACGGGTCGACTGAGACTGGCCCGGTGGCGTTGTATCAAAGGCGGGAAGCTGCACTGACCTCGATTGGCTCGGTAGGACGTGGCGCAGCGCACACCCAGTTAGGTATCGTGAGTAAGGGAGTCGATGTAGCATCGGGCCAGCCGGGCGAGTTGCTCCTGCGCGGGCCTAACCTGTTTCGTGAATACTGGCAGGATCCCGAGGCCACAGCAGCGGTGCTTGTCGACGGTTGGTTTAAGACCGGGGACATCGGGTCTCGTGATCGGCGCGGCTTTGTCTTTATCCACGACCGTAAGAAGGACATGGTCATATCCGGGGGGGAGAATATCTACCCCGCCGAACTCGAGCAGGTATTAAGTGGAGTCCCCGGCATCAAAGAAGCCGCTGTCGTGGGGATGCCGGATGCGAAATGGGGTGAGGTCCCCGTTGCGGTGGTAGTGGCCGTTGCGCCGGGCACATTGACCGTGGATGGGGTCTGTAATGCTTTCGAGGGTGTTCTGGCCCGCTATAAGCACCCGCGAGCGGTGGTGTTTACATCCGTTTTGCCACGCAACGCCATGGGTAAGGTGCTGAAAGAGGAACTGCGCGATGCGCTCAGTACCGGTACGATTGAAATGGTGGAACGATCTTAGTGTTCTGTGGGGGGGCGGGCTAATTCTGCGTTGGCCGGTATCGTAGTGCCTTGATCGCATCCACGCTTGAAGGCGTCCAGGTGGTCAGCCCGCCGTTCCGGCCGGGCACTGCGTGTGATCGCTTCACCCAAAAAGTGGGCCGAAACCGGAAAGTCATCCAGGGTAGATGCTTGCCCCAGGACATACAGTGAGCGAAGCGTTACTGGCAGTTTCAGTACGGAATCGATATGCAAGACCTGGGCGATCTGGGTGCGCAGTAATTCTATAAATGAACTGGTGTCGGGGTAACGCGCACTACCGCTGTTGACAGAAAAAGGATATACCGGGTGCGTGTCGATGACCGCGCGGCTGTCACGGTGCAGAAAACCCTGATTGCGCTGGGCTTCCAGCGGCTCCAGTCCAATCATATAGTCGGCTTCACCGGGTCCGAGCAAAGTACTGGCGAATTGGCCGAAAACCATGCAGGCATTGACTGATCCACCGCGTTGGGAAAGGCCATGAATTTCGCTGGCACCCACCTGAATTCTGGCAGCCAGTGCGGCCTCGCATAACAGGTTGACGAGATACACGATTCCCTGTCCGCCGATGCCGGTGATCACCAGTGTGCGGCTGTTGCGCATCAGGCGTTACCCACCAGGATGTCATCCGAGGCAGGTGACGCTGCCTGGATCGCACCGTTGGGACAGACGGCAATACATAACCCACAACCCGTACAACTCGCTTGGTCGATGGTGATACGCCCATTTATGGGAACCAGTGAGGGGCAGCCGAAGTCATCGATGCAGTGGTTACAACTGGCGCAGGTCTGGATCAGCGCGAAATTCTTTAGTTGGCCTTTATCTTGATGTAAATCCGTGGCCAGGATGGGAGGTGCATTGTTATGTTGCAGTGGTTGCAGTGTGGGCCGTTGCAGCGTCATCAGCGCCTGCTCACCCTCGTAAGGATATGCTCGGCTTTCGAGCAGGTTCCGGACGCCAGTTACCGCACGTTTACCACTGCCGATAGCGCCGATCAGGCTCTGATGATTAGCCTCACCTAGATCGCCGGCAACGAAAATATTGTGGTCACCCTGGCCGGTGATGCACCCTGACGGACCATCGTTCCTCTCCAGAAGTCGGCCATCGGCTGCACAGGTCAACGGTGTGCTTGTGCCGGTCGAAAAAGCCGAGGCGTGCCGGCCGATGGCGACCACAATGACGCCAACTTCAATCTGGGCCAGGGCCTCGCCACCGTCGACCGAATCCAGTTGTACTCTGGCACCGCAGGCTGTGGGTTCGCAGGAACACAGTTCACTGTGGCCGACTATCTCGATGTCTTCGGCCAATGCGGCGTTGACCTCTTCCGTAAAGGCTGGCATGGCGCCGATTTGTTCAATGCACGACACTATGACCCGAACAACGGCCGGATGCCGGCTTGCGGCACGGGCAGCATCCATGGCTGAGTTGCCCCCACCGATCACCAGTACTGTCAGCCCCGGTGTGAGTTCGAGTGTATTGCTGTTGAAGCGGCGTAGAAAATCATTGGCAAAATACCACCGGTCGGACGCCATGGTGCCTTCAACCAGGGGAAGGCTGACAGCTTGGTCCAGGCCGCTGGCAAGTATTACGGCGTCGTAGCTGTCGACCAGCGTGGTCAGCTGCACGTCCCGGCCAAGAGCATTGTTACAACGGATTTCAACACCGAGTTGTTCGAGCAGTTTTACTTCCTGCTGGTAACGACGCTTGTCTAGCCGGTAATCCGGTATCACCTGTGTGAGCAGGCCGCCAGCCTGAGATTCCTTTTCCAGGACTGTTACCGAATAACCGGCCTGGACCAAGTCGTAGGCGGCACTAAGTCCGGCTGGCCCGGCGCCAACCACGACCACCCGGTAGGGCTGTTTTTTCGCCGATACGACCCGCTGGCGCACATTTGAGAAGTCCTCGTGGTGGTGGGCGATTGAGGAGACAAATGCCTTGAGCGCGCGGATCGGGATCAGATTGTCATCGAAACTTTCACAGGGGCGATGGCAGATCTCGCCACAAGTACCGGCAAAGACCATCTTGTCGCGGACGATTTCAAGTGCCGCCTGGTAATCTTGCGCCATAATGGCATTAAAGAACCCGTGGTTGCAGATGTTAGCGGGACACCGCTGGACATGGGCATCAATGCGGCGCTGGGCCAGGCGGTTAGCTCGGGCCCGGGCTAGGCCAGATCCGTTGCTGGCACTCTGTGAGCAATGCAGGTCGGGGGCTTCCTGGTTGCCACAACGACGGCAAAGTGCCGGGTCGACCGTTACCGGGTGTCGCGGCTTGCTGGCCGTAGCCAGCATTACACACGGTGACTTGGAGATCAGTACCGAAACACCTTCGAATGCCATCGCCTGATGGATTGCGGTGCAGGTCTGGTCTAGGTCCAGTGGGTCCATGGTGGCGGCATATTCGACACCCAGGCCACGCACCAGTGGCTCAATGGCGACTTCACTGAACGGGCTGGGACTGGCAGCGTCAGTGGCACCGGGATGTGGTTGGCCACCGGTCATGGCGATGGCCCGGTTATCAAAGATAACTACGGTCATCTGGGCCCTGGTATAAACTGCGTTGACCAACGCTGGGATACCCGAATGAAAAAAGGTGCCGTCTCCGAGCAGGGCGACAGGACGGCCCCGACCGTTGTCCTTAGAGGCCAGGGCGGCATCCAGTCCCTGGGCTATGGATAAGCTCATACCCATGTGATGGAGCGTGTCCATCATTCGCAGTGGTGGTAGGGCACCCAGACCCAGGCAGCCGATATCGCCACAAAGAATCGCATCGTGGCGGTGCTGTGATATGGCAAGTTTAAGGCCGTAAAAAGTGGCGCGATGTGGGCAGCCGGCGCACATGATGGGTGGCCGGAGGGGCAATTCGGCCATCGAAACATCAGTCCGGAGTAGGGCTCGCCCGGCATTTCGGTCAGCGCAGCCGGTGAAATCGCACAAAGCTTGACGGATCAGGGCTGGATTAAACTCGCCTACCGGCTCCAGACCGAAATCACCCTTGCCGAAGATGTGACTGCGGCAGCGGTGTTTCTGAGCGGTAATTCGTACCTGGTTCTCAATCACCGGGTCGAGTTCCTCGATTACCAGGACTGGGTTGTACCGCTGTAGAAACTCTGCCACCGCCTTCTGCGGGAAAGGTTGAATCAGGCCGATCTTGAGCACAGCCAGATGCTCATCCATGCCGAGATCTCTTGCCTGGCTAAGAGTGTAACCGGCGCTGACTCCGGCTGCGATTACGCCATAACGGGTGGCAGGTGGCTCGCTCATTATCCGGTTATGACGCTCACTGAAAGGAATAACACTTTTGCTGCCTAAGCGCTCAAGCAAGAGCCGGTGGCCGGAAGAGTTGCGGTTAGGGACATTGATGTGTTCAGGCAGTCGGTCAAAGTGAGCCGACTCCGGCAGCCGCGGTAGCGAGCGCGTATAGATGATGCCTCGGGCGTGACTGACCCGGGTTGTCAGCCGGACCAGTACCGGCAATTTTATCAACGATGACAACGTAAACGCGTCACGGGTCATCTCGCAGGCCTCCTGCGGAGACCCAGCATCGAACAGCGGCACCTTGGCGACTTCGGACCAGTGCCTGGAATCCTGTTCGTTAGAGGAGGAGTGGCAGCCGGGATCGTCACAGACTACTACTACCAGTGCTGCCCCCAGAGCCTGGTAGGGAATGTTCAGCAGGGGGTCAGAAGCGACGTTCAGACCGACGTTTTTCATGCAACAAAGGGCAGGGCGGTTGGCAATGGAAAAAGCAATTGCTTTTTCCATTGCGACCTTTTCGTTAATACTGTATTCAAAGTATGGTGGTAGAGCTTTGCCTGCCGGGTCGATGCGGGAGGGCGAGTTGCCGTGGGGCCGGCGGGCCAATTCAAAAAAGGACATGGAGATTTCGGTCGATGGCGTACCAGGGTATGCAAACACCCCTTCGACTCCGGCTTCCAATGCACCACGGGCCGCTGCCTCGTTGCCCAGCAGGCATAATTCGGGCAGCGCTTCGTTTACCTGAGAGGGGCTCATGGGCGCCGGGGTACGGTTTGGGTCAGTTCGGCATTTTCAGCTTTTTTTTCACCACGACGAGATGGGGTAATGCCGAGGCTGAACGGAGGACTCGCCCGGCCTAATCCTGTTGACACTTCGGCACCAGTCGCCAAGCCGTTCAGGCATAAAGAAAAGAAGGTTTGGCTCACCTCCTCAATGGCAATATTCTGAGATGGGCTGTACCAGCGGGAGACCCAGTTGCACATCCCCAGAATACCGTTCGCCGCCAGCTCTGGATCGAGTGTAGTATTGAATTCACCAGCTGCCTGGCCTTCCTTGATTAACTGAATCCAGATGGCAGTGTACTGTCGCCAGATTCGGCGTAACTTGGCGAGACCGGCTTGGTCCTGCAGGAAGTGCTTGTCGCGCAGCATGACGGTCATCTCAAGATACTGCGGGTTGTAACTTCCCAGGTGAGTCGATACCGCCTGGCGCAACTTATCACTCGAACTGGTCTCGGTAGCCTGCACGCCCCGCAGCGCCATTAACAATGAACTGCTTTGAGGAAGAATGATCTGGAGCAGAATTTCCTCTTTGCTTTTGAAGTGGTAATAGATTGCTTCGCGCGTGATTCCCACTGCCTGCGCGATGTCTCCGAATGAGGTTTGGGTGACACCCTGGCGCTCAAAAAGCTCGGTGGCCCGGCGAAGGATCTCAGTCTGTCGGCTCATCCTCGGAGACTCCTGGCGCAGTGGCCCGGCGATGAAGCCTGGGCTTGTTCATGTCTACAAATAGTAAGCAATAAACGCTCATATTCAGTCATTAATATAAACTAAAATAAATTAATTTACACGTTAGTAAAATTACGTTTTAATACCCTAGCAAAAATATGCTTCACCAAAAAGGAGGAAAAACACCATGTCAGACAAAATCAAGTTCCTGCTGGACGAAGAAGATATCCCCAAGTCCTGGTACAACATCGTCTCTGATCTGCCCGTACCACCAGCAGCGGTGCTGCATCCGGGTACCGGCCAGCCGGTGGGGCCGGACGATCTGGCACCCCTTTTCTCCATGGCCGCGATCATGCAGGAGGTCAGCGGTGAGCGGACCATCGATATTCCCGATCCGGTGCGTGACATCTACCGCCAGTGGCGACCGAGCCCGCTGTTCCGGGCCCGGCGCCTGGA
>JASMBC010000002.1:15440-159170 GCA_030754035.1 Arenicellales bacterium
CGAAGTGTTCATGGTACGGGTAAGCTATGACCAGAAACCCTACCGCCGTGCCTTCATGGAAACCTTCGGCGCCACCTGCCATGCCAGCCCAAGTAACCTGACCGAGTCGGGCAAGAAGATCCTGGCCGAGAGCCCCGACAGCAGCGGCAGCCTGGGCATCGCCATCAGCGAGGCTGTAGAACTGGCCGCCCAGCGTGATGACACCAAGTATGCCCTGGGCAGTGTGCTCAACCACGTATTGCTGCACCAGACCGTGGTTGGACAAGAAGCCATGCGCCAGATGGAACTGGCCGATGACTACCCGGACGTCGTGGTCGGCTGTACCGGCGGTGGCAGCAACTTTGCCGGCCTGAGTTTCCCCTTCATCGGCGCCAAACTGCGCGGCGAGCAGGATGTACGGATCGTCGCGGTAGAACCGGCCAACTGCCCCTCGCTGACCAAGGGCAAGTACGCCTATGACTTCGGTGACACCGGCAACCTCACCCCACTGGTGAAAATGCACACCCTCGGTTCCTCCTTCGTACCACCGGCCTCACACGCCGGTGGCTTGCGTTACCACGGCATGGCACCGCTGGTCAGCCAGCTGGTGGATCTGGGTGAAGTCACACCGACATCCTACTCCCAGACCGAGTGCTTCGACGCCGGGGTAACCTTTGCCCAGGCCGAGGGCATCGTGCCTGCGCCAGAGGCCAACCACGCGGTCAAGGGTGCCATCAGCGAGGCCATGCGCTGTAAGGAAGAAGGCGAATCACGCGCCATATTGTTTAACCTGTGTGGCCACGGTTACTTCGATATGCAGGCCTATACCGACTACAACGCCGGCCAGCTGCAGGACTACGCTTATGACGAAGGTGAAGCGGCCATGGCGTTGGCGGGATTGCCGTCGGTGGCTTGATCGGTGGGCAACGAAGACGTGCGGGATCATCTGATAGGAAAGCGCTACCAGCCGTTCGTTGCGGAGGTTGATAAATGGCGGGTACGGTTCTTTGCCCGTACTATTGGGGAAACCAACCCAGCCTGTTTTGATGAGGCTGTTGCACTTAAAGCAGGGTACCGGTCGCTGCTTGCGCCGCTCACCCTGCCTTTCTCCTTGGCAATGGATTTCGATCAGTCGCTACTGGTGCTCGAGGATCTGGGTGCTGATCTGAAGCGGGCAGTTCACGGGGAGCAGGGGTTTGTACGCTTCGCTGAAGTCTTTGCTGGCGACATTATTACCGGCGAGCAGCAGATCTCCGACATCTTCGAGAAAAAAGGCGGGGCGCTGCTGTTTGTTGTTACCTCTACGCGATTGGAAAATCAGTTTGGAGAGCACATCGGCGACATGCACACCACGATCATCGTTCGCCAGCAGCAAACTTCTTCGGATTCAAAGGGTGCGTGATGGAACAACCAGAATATTCTAATCTCAGTGTTGGTGACAGTATTCCCTCTCTTACTGTCGGCCCGATCGATCGGGCCCAGCTCGCATTGTTTGCGGGAGCCTCAGGTGATCATAACCCTATCCACCTGGATGATGCTGCTGCTCGTGAGGGCGGTCTGCCTGGCACTATTGTTCATGGTATGTTGAATATGGCGTTTCTTGGCAGGCTGCTTACCCAGTGGGTGCCACAGCAGCAGATCCAACGGTTCTCTAGCCGTTTCGTCGGGATGGCTTTCCCGGGTGATGAAGTCACCTGCAGCGCCACCGTCAAATCCTTGGAAATGCCGCCCGGCGAAAACCGGGTGGTTTTGGATTTGAGTGCTCAGGCCCAGTCTGGAGAGGTGCTGCTCAAGGGTTCGGCCACTATCGTCTTGTTTGACTAGTAACCGATCCGTGAGCAAGTCGTTTACCGTAGCTATTTCTGAGGCCCAGGTCTGATGACCTTGAAGGTCGGCATCGACGTGGGCGGCACGTTTACTGATTTTTGGGTTACCGAAAAAGGGGAAGAGCCGGTTGTACATAAGGTGCTTTCCACGCCTGAGGATCCGTCGATTGCAGTGCTTCGCGGTCTCAGTGAGATTGCGGGGTTGGCGGGCTCCTCCCGGCCTCTGCGGACATTTGCAGGCAGTATCGAAACCATAGTGCACGGCACTACGGTAACGACTAACGCTACCTTGACACGGGCCGGCGCTTGCTCCGGCTTGATTACCACGGCCGGGGTACGTGATGCGCTGGAGATGCGTCGTGGTATTCGGGAAGAGCAGTACAACAATCGATATACCAACGTGGTACCTCTGGTGCCACGGTACTGCAGGATCGGAGTCGGTGGTCGACTCGACCGGGAGGGCCGTGAGATTGAGCCTTTGTCGCTGGATGAAGTCCAGGCCGCAGTTGATCTTTTTAAGGCCGAGGGCGTAGAAGCCGTTTCGATCTGCTTCATGAATGCCTTCGCCAATGCTCACCATGAGCAGCAGGCTGCAGATCTGGTGCGCCAGGCATTACCAGATGCTTACCTGAGTGTGTCCAGCGAATTGCTGCCATCAATCCGTTTCTACGAACGTGTCAGCACCACTGTGCTCAACTCCTACGTCGGACCGATCCTGGAGCGTTATCTTGACCGCTTGCAGGTGCGCCTCGCAGAAGCAGGTTTTGCCGGGTTGCTGTTGGTAATGCAGTCTAATGGCGGCGTTATGGCGCCTGACATTGCTCGGGAGAAGCCAGCCTTAACGTTGTTATCGGGCCCAGCTGCGGGCCCGGGTGCTGGTCTACTGTATGCCGGGGCCCATGATTGGAAAAACTGTATCGTCATAGATATGGGTGGCACGAGCTTCGAGGCGGCTCTGGTACGGGAGGAGCCGGTCATGGTAAACGAGGGGGTCATAGATCGTCACCGGATTGCGTTGCCGATGCTGGGCATCCACACCATCGGTGCAGGTGGTGGTTCCATCGGATGGATTGATCAAGGGGGCTTGCTGCGCATGGGGCCACAGAGCGCCGGCGCTAATCCGGGCCCCGCTGCCTATGGCCATGGTGGCCGTCAGCCGACAACGACTGATGCGAACTTGGTGTTGGGCTATCTGGATCCGGAGTATTTCGCTGGCGGGCGGATGCCGCTTGACCTGCCGGCGGCGCGCGATGCTATTGCTGCAGGTGTTGCCGAACCATTGGGCTTGTCAGTGGTAGAGGCTGCGGCCGGTATGTACCGGGTGACCTGCAACAACATGGCCCAGGGAGTACGGGAGATCACCATCAAGCGCGGTTACGATCCGCGCGAGTTTCCGCTGGTAGTCGCGGGCGGGGCTGGGCCTATTCATTCCTGCCTGATAGCAGACGAACTGGATATCCCTTTGCAGATCGTGCCGCGTGAATCATCGATTCTATGTGCTGTCGGCATGTTGATGGGTGACCTCAGGCACGACCTGGTGCGCACTTTCGTCGCTCGGCTGGACGATGTCGACTGGGCTGCGTTGCAGGGTCTGGTTGATGCCCTGTGCGAGGAGGGTACGGCGCTGCTGGAGGCGGAGCGCATCGCGCCAGATGCCCGTGAGTTTTTCCTCAAACTCGATTGCCGGTATCTCAAGCAATATCACGAAGTCTCTTTCCCGGTACCGCTTCAGGCGATCACCGATCGGGACCAGGCCGTAATCGCAAGCGCCTTTCACGCTGAGTATAACCGCCTGTACGGGTACTCACTGGAGCAGGAAGCCGCTGCGGTTGAGATCATCAACATTCGCCTACAGGCAGTTGGACGCGTTGAGAAACCGGAACTGAATGCCGAAATCCGCCATGGCGCTGATGCGTCCCATGCGATCAAGGGTGAGCGGTCAGTTTATGTTTTTGAAGATGACGCATTTCGCCAGATGTCGGTCTACGATGGCGATAAGTTGCAACATGGCAATCGCGTTGCTGGTCCGGCGATAATCGAGAAACAGACCACAGCAGTGTTTGTCAGCTCATCGTTTGACTGTATCTGCGACAGCCTCGGTTCGCTAGTGCTGTATAGCCGCCAGCGGGCTGATTTGGTGACAGAACTGCTCAGAGGAGACTCCTGATGAAACAGGTCGATCCGGTACTTCTGGCGGTGTATGCCCGCATCTTCAAGTCGATCACCGATGAGATGAGCCTGTCGGTTCAGATGACCGCGCGCTCACCGATTTTGTGTGAAGCCAAGGATTTTGTCACCGGGCTGTACGATGCCGAGGGCAACATGCTGGAGCAGACCGAGAACCTCCCGATTCTGGCGTTTTCCCTGGCGCCGGTCTGCAAGTACATCATTGAATATTTCGGTGATGACGTGCACGAAGGCGATGTCATTTTCCACAATGATGTTTTCTCGCTGGGCAACCAGAATAACGACGTCGCGGTATATAAGCCGATCTTTCACGATGGTGAATTGATTGGTTGGTCTGCGGTCAAGGGGCACCAGGCCGACATCGGTGGCGCAGTCCGAGGTGGTTATAACCCCAACGCGACCGAAGTCTGGCAGGAGGCACTGCGCATTCCGCCGGTAAAGGTCTACGAGAAGGGGCAACTGCGCAAGGACGTCTGGGGACTCATCTTCGCCAATATCCGGCTGGACATAGTCCAGCACGACCTGCGCTCGCAGATGGGTGCCTGTACCGTTGGTGAGCGACGTCTACAGGCGCTGTTGTGCAAGTACGGTGTTGATAGTTTTTTCGTACACAAGGCCGCTTTATTCGATGCCTCGCGAAAAATGGTTGAGAAAGAAATCGAGCAGATACCCAATGGCAATTACCACGGCACAGGGCGGGTGTATTTTGACGGTCACCATGAAGGCACCCAGTTCGACATCCGCGTCAGTATTACGGTCACGGAGCAGCGTATCACCTTCGACTACAGTGAGACCGACCCACAGACCGACGGTTTCGTCAACGGAACCTTTACCTCCAGCGCCTCGGCGACGGTTCTCTCATTTTTGCAGATGATCAATCCTGACATACCCCACAACGAAGGTATGCTCCAACCGATAGACATCATTATTCCCGAGGGCACTATTCTCAATGCCAGCTACCCTAAGGCGACCACATTTGGTAATCATCTGTGCCCGCCAAATGCCGATGCCATCATTCGGGCGCTGGCACCGGTAATCCCGGACAGGGTTACCGCTGGCTGGAACAACTTGCTATGTTCGTTAACGACCGGGCTGGATCCGGCCACCGGTGAGCCCTATGTGGATATTGGCTTCATGGGGCTCAAGGGAGGCTCTGGCGCCATGCACGGGACCGATGGATATGACCATATTGGCATGATTGATGCCTCGGGTGGCGTACTCGATCAGGATTACGAGATGTTCGAGCAGATGACGCCTCACCGCCTGATTCGTCATGAGTATCAGCCTGACT
Source organism: Arenicellales bacterium (assembly GCA_030754035.1). Classification (GTDB taxonomy): domain Bacteria; phylum Pseudomonadota; class Gammaproteobacteria; order Arenicellales; family UBA868; genus UBA12578. The sequence goes on from JASMBC010000002.1 coordinate 20,724, forward strand.
CGGCGGGCCCTGGTCAGTGGCGCGGCGGCCTGGGGGTGGTGACCGAGTTCGTGATTGGTTCCCACGACACGCAATTAGTTACCTTCGGTGACGGTGATTTTGAGCCTGCATTCGGCCTATTCGGTGGTGGCGACGGAACTCTCAATACTATTCGTCTGACTTACCCCGATGGCCGAGAGGTGATTCCCCGTAACAAGGACCTGATCAAGAACGTTCCGGCAGGCACACACTATTTCCAACTTGCCGGTGGAGGCGGGGGTTATGGTGACCCGGCCCGGCGTGACCGTGACCTGCTGACCGAAGAAATCCGCAATGGCATCATCAGCGCGGCCCAGGCGCAGCAGGCCTACCACCTGGATTCCAGCCAAACTCAGTCAGGGGCAGGCGATGAACTTTGAGTTGACCTCGACCCAGGCAACGGTGCAGCAGACCTTTGCCCGTTTTTCTGACAATGTCATTGCGCCGGCTGCCGCGGCGCTGGATGAAGCCGGAAATTTTCCGCGGGATATTTTTCGCCAACTTGCCGCGCTCGGGTTTTTCGGCATCCGCTACCCGCAAAGTGCTGGCGGATCGGGGATGGACTTGGTGTCGTTTTGCCTGGCACTGGAAGAGATTTCACGCGGTTCTCTGGCTGTGGCTGGCTGTGCTGCCATGCAGTCGTTGATGGGCACCAATTTTCTGTTCCAGTTGGGTGATCAGGCCCTGCACCAGCGTTTGTTGTACCCAGCGCTGCAGGGGGAGAAGATCGGGGCGATCTGTATGACCGAGCCAGATGCGGGCAGCGACCTGGGCGGTATTCGCACCAGCGCCACGCGGGTGCCAGGCGGTTATCGCCTCAATGGTCAGAAGATGTGGGTCACTTCGGCACCGGTAGCGGATTTTTTCACCGTGTTCGCACGGGCCGGGGACGACGAGCGACTGACTATATTTCTGGTGGAGCGGGATTTCGAGGGTCTGAGTGTGGGTCGGGCTATCGACAAGATGGGGGTAAGGGCCTTACCCACTTCCGAACTCGCACTGAACGACTGCCTGGTACCGGACAGCCATCGTCTAAGCAAGGCAGAGGGCGATGGCGAAGAGCACCTGCGGCGAATACTGTCGGAAATTCGGATCATCACAGGGGCCATGGCCCTAGGTGTGGGCCGCGCCGCGTTGGACGAAGCGCAGCGCTATGCCGGTGAGCGCTGCCAGTTTGGCAAGCCAATCAATCGTTTCCAGGCAGTGCAGTTGCGACTGGCCGAGATGGCGACAGAAATGGAGGCAGCACGGCACCTGGTCTATCACGCGGCCTGGCGCAAGGATGCCGGGCAGTCGGTGCGCCAGCACGCGGCCATGGCCAAGTTATTTGCGACCGAAGCGGCCACTCGAGTCTGCGATGATGCAGCCAGGGTTCTGGCTTCTTATGGGTTCGCCATGGAATACCCGGTGCAGCGTTATCTGCGGGATGTCCGCTTTACACTAATTGGTGGCGGCACCAGCGATATCCTTAAGTTGATTATTGCGAAGGAACTGTCAGGATGAGGAGCGCCATTAGAGTACTTATTGCCAAACCGGGTTTGGATGGGCACGACCAGGGTGCCAAGATCGTGGTGCGTGCCTTAATGGATGCAGGCTTTGACGTAACTTACAGCGGCTTGCGCCAGACCCCCCAGCAGGTCGCCCAACTTGCTCACGAGACAGGCGCGGATGTCATCGGGCTATCGAGCATGGCAGGTTCACATCTATCTTTCTGTCGCAAACTCAAACCGATCTTGGCCGAGTATGGTCTGCAGGAAAAACTCTGGATTGTTGGCGGCAGCATCCCGGCCCAGGATCACACACCGCTGAAGGAGACGGGTGTCGATGGCATCTTTCCTGCCGGCACCACCCTGCAGGAGATCGTAACGTTTATCACAGAGAGGGCAGGATGAGCCGCGAAAAGCCGCCGGTACCCAAACCGGTTTTCAACGAATCTGGTCTTGAAATCAAGCCGCTGTATACCCCCGCTGATGTTGAGGCCAGTGGCGGCAACGACAAAATAGGACTACCGGGGCAATACCCATTCACTCGCGGGATCCATCCTTTGATGTACCGTCAACGGCCCTGGACTATGCGTCAGTACGCTGGTTTTGGCAGCCCCCACGAAACCAATAAGCGTTTTAAATATCTTATTGCTAACGGTCAGACGGGTCTCAACGTGGCGTTTGACCTACCGACCCAGATCGGACTTGACTCGAGTGACCCGGTGGCGGCCGGGGAAGTGGGCCGCGTCGGTATGGCAGTGGACACGCTACGGGATCTCGAAATCGCTTTCGAAGGGATTGATCTTGAGCAGGTTACGGTTTCGCTGACCGTCAACGGTTCCGCGGCGACTCTGATTGCCATGTATCTGGAACTGGCCCGCAAGCGGGGTTACGACATACGCAGCCTGCGGGGCACGGCTCAAAACGACATTCTCAAGGAATTCATCGGCCGGGGGACCTGGGTCTACCCGGTACAACCTTCAATTCGACTGGTAGCTGATACCATTGAGTTCTGCGCCCACGAGGCACCTAAGTACAGCCCGGTCAGCGTTTGCGGGTACCACATCCGCGAGTCGGGCGCGGACCCTGTACAGGAAATGGCGTACGCCTTTTGCATTGCCAAGGTGTATGCCGATGAGGTTATCGCTCGGGGCCTATCAGTTGACGAGTTTGCCGGCCGCCTGTCGTACAATTTTAATATCTTCGGCAATATTTTTGAGCAGGTCTGTAAGTTCAGAGCCGGCCGCAGCCTGTGGGCCGAGATCATGCGGGAGCAGTACGACGCACAAAAATCCACTTCTATGTGGCTGCGCATGATTGCCGGTGGCGGCGGTAGCGGCCTGACCAAGGAGCAACCGGAACTGAATATCGTGCGAGGCGCCTACTATGCGCTTATTGGAGCGTTGTCAGGGGCGCAAACCATGGCACTGTGCTCTTATGATGAGGCCTACACGATTCCTACCGAGTACTCCGCCCGTATCTCTTTGCGCACAATGCAGTTGCTGACAGCGGAAATGGGTTTGTGTGACACCGTAGATCCACTGGCGGGTTCGTATTATGTGGAGACGCTGACCAGTCAGATGCGTGAACAGATGGAAAAAGTCATGCGCGAGATCGACGCACAAGGCGGTATTGTCAAATTGATCTCAGAGGGAATTATCCAATCCCAGTTGTCCGCCCAGGCTTATGAAAGGCGTCGCCAGATCGAAAGCGGTGAGTTTGCCAAGGTCGGAACCAACTGCTTTCAGATTGACGAAGAAGAGCAGGAAGTGGCGCTACACCCCTACAGCGACGAGGATGCGCTGGCGCAGATTGCCGCCACTATGCAGGTTTGTGCCGAACGAGACAATAAGCAGGTTGCTGCAGCGCTGGCAGAAGTGAGTGCAGCTGCAGCGGGAGACATCAATGTGATGCCGGCGATTTCTAAAGCCGTCAGCAGCTATGCCACTGTGGGAGAGATTACAGCTAAGCTAAGCGATGTGTTCGGGTGCTACCAGGAGCCGATCCGGTTCTAGGCATAAGACATGTCCAGTAAACATCACACCGACCAGACAGAATCAACCGGGAGTGTTCGCGCGTACCACGCGCCGGATTCGGTCACGGCAGCAACAGCCCTGTTGGCAGATGGGCAGGGCGCGGTGATCGCTGGCGGCACTGACCTGGTTCTGCAACGCCGTGCAACTCCATCCAGCTGGCAGCCGGTGCTGGTAAGTGTCCGCCAGATAGATGCCTTGTACGGGGTTCGTGAGGATGAGGGTTGGCTCTGGCTCGGCCCGTTGACCACAGTAAGCGAATTACTGCTTGATCCGTTGGTAGCACACCACGCTCCCGTGCTGCGTCGTGCGGCAGATTGTTTTGCCAGCAGTCAGATCCGCAACGCGGCGACTCTGGGCGGCAACCTCTGTAACGCCTCACCCGCAGGCGACCTGTTGGTGCCACTGATTCTCCTGGACGCCCAAGTAGAGTTGTGTTGTTCCGATGAAGGGGTGACCCGTGTGCGATCTTTACCGGTTGAGCAGTTTTTGATCGGTCCGGGGCGTACCAGTCGGCAGCCCAACGAACTTTTGACGGCTGTCCGGGTGCCATTTGTCCAGGACACCCGGGTCTTTGCTTTTGAGAAATTCGGTACCCGCCCCGCTCTAGATATCGCTACCGTGTCTGTGGGTCTGTCGGCCGTGCGCACGGGCGACCGCCTAACCCAGGTGCGTGTTGCACTGGGTGCCGTGGCGCCTACTGCTTTGCGTGCAAGGGAAGTCGAAGCCGTTCTTGAGAATCGCAAACTGGATGATGAAACGATAGCGTCGGCAGTGGTTGCCGCGATGGAGGAAATCAACCCGATAGATGATGTCCGGGCCAGCAGTTGGTACCGGAAAGAGTTGATACACAATCTGTTGATGAGGGTATTGCGTAATGCCGCTGATTCATGAAGTAGCTTTTCTTCTGAACGGTAGTCCAATCAGAGTGAGTGTGCCTGTCACAATGACCGCATTGGAGGTGCTGCGTGGCCCACTCAATATGACAGGCACCAAGCTTGGTTGTGGTGAAGGCGAATGTGGTGCTTGTTCTGTGTTGGTCGATGGCCGATCGATGAATTCGTGCATTCTTCTGGCGGTCGAGTGTGATGGTCGAGAGATTACTTCCATCGAGGGCCTGGCTGCTGACCCGGGAACTGCAGGTTTGCGTCGGGCATTTGTCGATGCGGGTGCTGTGCAGTGTGGCTTTTGTACCCCTGGTATGGTGATTCAGGGCAAGTATCTTCTGGATGCGCAGGTGGGCGGCGATAGGGCAGCGATCTCCCGGGGTTTGGAGGGTAACTTGTGCCGCTGCACAGGCTACCAGAAAGTCATTGATGCCATAGAGCAGGCCATAGTGTCGAAAGAAGGCGCGGGTGATGATTGAGAAACCCGAGTCTGCACAGAGTTTGATTGGCCAGCGCATTCCAAAGCGGGATGCGCCAGAGAAGGTCAATGGCAAAGCGCGCTACGTGCATGACATCAATCTCCCCGGGCAGTTGGTTGGAAAAATATTGCGCACAGATCGTGTGCATGCCCGGATTATCGCTATTGACGTCTCTGCGGCTCGGGCCTTGCCGGGGGTGCACGCAGTGATCACTGCAGCCGAGGTTCCGGATCAGGCAATTGGTGTTACCCGGGACAACCCACCGCTGAAGGGCGACAGGGTTCGTTGCGAGCGTGACGAGATCGCAGCGGTTGCAGCCGAGACTGAAGAAATTGCCGATACAGCTCTTGCCCTGATTACGGTGGAGTACGAGGATTTACCAGTGCAGCTGGATGCGGCCGTAGCCCGAGATGCCGGGGCGCTGCTGATTCATGATGACAAGCCCGGCAATATCGCACTGGAGTTCGACTACGAACACGGTGATGTGGTCCAGGGTGAGGCGGAGTCGGACGTGGTGATTGAGGACTGTTTCAGCCTGCACTACGTGACCCATGCCTGTTTGGGCGTGTCGGGCGTCATTGCAGATTTTGACGATATCACCGGCAATCTGACCTTGTACTCTAATACCCAGGTACCATTCCTGCATAAGCGCGAGTTCGCCGAGGTCCTGGAAATGGACCCCAACCGAATCCGTATCATCCAGCCGACAATCGGTGGCGGTTTTGGTTCAAAACTGGATATCTACCCATTTGAACCGATCTGTGTGTATCTGGCGCAGGCGGCCGGACGCCCGGTCAAACTGGTATTCAGCCGAACCGAGGAGTTTGTTGCATCCCCTACTCGCCAGCCGGCCCAGGTACGGCTACGTAGCGGCTGTCGTCGTGATGGTCGTCTGACTTTCCGCAAGGTCGATATGCTGTTGGATAACGGCGGCTATACCTCCTGGGGTGCGACCACGCCGATGGTGATGATGCAGACTTTTTCGTCGCTGTACCGGGTGCCGCACTGCCTCTACCACTCGGCTGCTGTCTATACGAACAATCCTTATGCGGGATCTTTCCGTGGCTACGGTAACCTGCAGGCGACCTTCGCAGTAGAAGGGCATATGGAGAAACTGGCAGAAGCCATTGGGATGGATCCACTTGAATTTCGACTGCTGAATGCCCAGGAGCCCGGCGAGGTCACTGGTCAGGGAATGCATTTTAGGTCTTGCGGTTTCAAGGATTGCCTGCGTACGGTCGCCGAGCGGAGCGATTACCAGGCGCGGCGGCAGCAGAACATTGAGCAGCGCGACTCGGGACCGATACGTCGTGGTGTTGGCATGGCGTCGATGCTGCATGTGGGTGGAGGCGCCAAGATTTATCCGTCTGATGGCTGCGGTACTATTCTCAAGCTGGATGACTTTGGCCATGTCACCATTCTTACGGGTGCCTCGGAGATTGGCCAAGGTTCAGAAACTGTACTGTCACAGTTGGTTTGCGAGGAGCTTGGGCTGCCGCTGAGTTCGGCTACGGTGGTCAATAACGATACCGACATTACCCCCTGGGACGTTGGCGTTCATGCCAGCAGGACCACATTTATTGCAGGTAATGCCGCGGTCGGTGCCGCGCGTCTTGCGAAACAGAAGATTCTTGACGCGGCGGCCACCGCAACCGGCTATTCGACGCAGGAATTGGACTTGCGTGGTGGCGGAATTGTACTGCGCGAGGACAACACTACTTTGATGATGCTGGACAGGTTGTTGCGCTCCATGCATTTCAAAGACAAGGCGGATCTGGTTATCACCAATTACTACTACGAGCCACCGTCAGTACACCAGGATGCCCAGCACAAGGGTGACGTGTCGGCTGCCTATGCTTGGGCCTCGCAGGTTGTCGAGGTTGAGGTCGATAGCGAGACTGGCGTGGTGCGGTTGCTGAAATGTACCGCAGCCCATGATGTGGGCCGGGTCATCAACCGTCTTGGCATCGAAGGCCAGATTGAGGGTGGTATCGTTATGGGCCAGGGTTATGCGCTGTCGGAAGATCTCGTGATCCGAGGTGGCCACTGCCAGAACCCGGGCTTTAGGGACTACAAGCTGATCACTGCCCCGGAGATTCCACAGATGGACATTAGCTTTATCGAGACCATGGATGGCGAGGGCCCGCGCGGTGCCAAGGGTGTTGGCGAAGCCCCTGCAATCTGCGTTGCGGCGGCAGTTGCCAACGCCATAGAGAATGCGACCGGGGTTCGCATTAATCAGTTGCCATTCACTCCGGAAAACGTCTATCGGGCGCTACGCGCGGCCGCCGAAGATTCATCTGCGTGATCAGCATCGACCAATTTCAGGCCCAGGACCGGTGAGGCGTCGCACAGTCCTCTCGATGGAGCAGGCGCTCAGTTTGCCCTACGCAACCCTGCGCTTTGCACAGTTGGGCTGGCGGGTCATCCGGATTGAGCCTGCACCGTCGGGTCGCGAACTGCCCGGTGACCCGAACCGTTATATCGGTAGCCAGGTCGTCGACCACGACCGACGCAGTTACTTTATCGCGCCCAATGTCGGTAAGGAGGCTATTGCCCTTGATCTTAAAGATCCGCGTGGGCAGGCGTTACTGCACCGGATGATTGATGAACTTAAGGTCGATGTCTTTTGCTGTAATACTCTGCCCAGCCGATACACCGCACTGGGCATTGATTACCCCAGGTTGCAGGCGATCAGGCCAGAGATCATCTGGGCTGGGATCTCTGCGATGGGGCCCGATTTCCCAAAGGTGCCCGGCTACGACCCGGTTATTCAGGCTATGGCAGGATACATGGAACTGACCGGTGACCCAGATGGTGACCCGATGCTGAGCGGTATTCCCCTGATCGATCTCAAAGCCGGCGATGAGGTCTACGCCGGGGTCTGCCTGGCGCTGGCTGAGCAGGCAGAGTCGGGCCGCGGAAGTGAGATTCATGTGTCGATGCTCCAGGCTGCGGCTTCCTGGCTGATTACAACTTTGCCACTGCTGGATTTCGATTGTGACTATTCAGAGATCACTCGCGCTGGCAATGAGCATCGCAAGTTTATTCCGACCAACACCTACCCGACCAAGGATGGGTTTATCTTTCTCGCTATTGGTAGTGATGGTCAGTGGCAACGTCTAACTGCCATTAGCAAGTTCCTGGCCATTGCCAACACCGACAGGGCCACTAACGAGGGTCGTCATCGGCACCGCGCCGCGATTCACGCCGAGATTCGAGTCATTAGCCAACAGTATCCGACGGCTGAGCTTGCCGAGGATCTGCGAGCGGCGACCATACCGCACACGCCGATCCAGACCGTGCCACAAGTTGTTGCTCTACCGGGGGTAGAAGAACATTTGACGCGCACTCAGACCCCAGCGGGCAAGTCGATCCGTATGCAGCCGATGGCGGTCGATGTGCCTGGGGCCAGGCAGGAACTGGACTTTCCGCCCAATTATGGCCAGCACACGGCTGACGTATTGCGTGAAGTTGGCTGCAGCGAAGACGAATGCCAGGTTCTTCAGCAGGAAGGCGTGATCTATTGCGCCCAGTGAACTGGCACGATCAAGAAATACCATTACTGAAAAAAGAGAGAGATTGATGAAAAAACTGCAGGATAAAGTCGCTCTGGTGACCGGCTCGGGTCGTGGAATCGGCCAGGCGATAGCACTGAAACTCGCTGCCGAGGGCGCCCGGGTAGTGATTAATGACCTGGATGACGAGCCAGCACAGGAAACGGTCGCTGCAATTCATGCCACGGGTAGTGAGGCCGTCGCCTGTGTCGGTGACGTTACCGCAACAGATTTTGGTGAGCGCATGGTTCGGGTAGCGCTCGAGAACTATGGCGGGATCGATATCATCGTCAATAATGCCGGGTACCCGTGGGATAATGTCATCCAGAAGATGTCGGATGAACAATGGCAGGCGATGCTGGATGTCCACGCGACCGCGCCGTTTCGCATCCTGCGTGCGGCAGCAGACCCTATCCGGGCCGCGGTCAAGGCGGAAAAGGAAGCGGGGCAGACGGTCTACCGCAAGGTGGTCAATATTTCTTCGATTGCCGGTGTTTTCGGTAACGCCGGGCAACTGGGATATTCAGCCGGCAAGGCGGCTGTGGCGGGCATGACCCGGGCGTTGGCCAAGGAATGGGGCCGCTACCATGTCAACGTCAATGCTGTCGCTTTCGGCTATATCAAGACCCGAATGACTCAGGAGATAGAAGGCGAGAAGACGGTGACCCGGGTCGGGGAAAATGATGTCCGTATGGGTATTCAGCCTGAATTCATCGACTTTATGAACCGCATGATTCCTCTGGGCCGGGGTGGCACGGTGCAAGAGGCAGCCGGCGCCGTGTACCTGTTCTGCTTGCCCGAATCAGATTACATCTCCGGTCAGGTCGTACTTGCCAGTGGTGGGTTGGTAATCTGAGTCACCCGGATTGACAGTAACGATACGCCCACAGCAACGATATTCCAAAGGGAGCAGAAGCTATGGTGGGAGTGACGGCCAGCGCGGAAGCCATAATCACCCAGGCGCTGGACTGGACTATAGCTGGCCGTCAGGTTGCATTAGCGACGGTAGTGTCCACTTGGGGTAGTTCACCCAGGCCGGCGGGGAGCCAATTGGTGATCAACGATCGGGGCGAGTTCGCCGGTTCGGTTTCAGGTGGCTGCGTCGAAGGCGCTGTTATCGGCCAGTGCCGGAAGATCTTCGGCACTGGCGGCGCCCAGATTCTGGAATACCAGGTTGCCGATGAACAAGCGTGGGAGGTGGGCCTGACGTGTGGTGGCAAGGTATCTATTCTGATTAATGCACTGGCGGATGTGACAGCCCTGCAGACGTTGCAGGAGTGTTTAACGCAACGCCAGGCTGCCTTGCTCATGACCAACTGTGACAGTGGAGCGCAGGCAACGGCAACTGCCAGTACACCCAGTTGGGAATTCCCAGATATGGATCTGGATCCGAGACATTTACAACAGCGTCTGGGCAATGGCGTGAGCGGTCTGGTGTCCTCGTCGAGCGTTCAATGGTTTGCACGGGTATTCCAGCCGTCCTTCCGGCTGGTCGTTGTCGGGGCTGTGCACATCGCGCAGGTGCTGGTACCGATGGCCCGCTTGGCAGGCCTTGATGTGACGCTGGTCGACCCGCGCACAGCCTTTGCTAATGCTGTACGCTTCCCTGACACGCGTATCGTCACTGATTGGCCGGACCGCTACTTCCAGAACCAGCCAGCGGATGCGACCACCGCCGTGGTACTTCTCAGCCACGATCCCAAGATTGACGACCCAGCGCTGATTGCCATTCTTGACTCACCGGCACCTTATCTCGGAGCGTTGGGTAGCCGTAAGACTCACGCCCGCCGACTGGCGCGCCTGGCTGCCGCCGGTGTTGACGCGAAGGCAGCAGAGCGGATTCATGCGCCGATTGGTTTGGATCTGGGAGGTCAAAAGCCGGAAGATATCGCTATCGCTATCCTGGCTGAAATCGTCAGTGTACGCAGCAATTTGGGCGTGCGGCTGTGATGCCCGATGGCCCGGTAACTCAGGGGTGCAGTGATAGTGTGGCGGCTATGATTCTGGCCGCGGGTTTCAGTCGGCGCATGGGTCAGCAAAACAAGTTGTTGTTACCTATCGGCGACATCCCGATGATCCGACACGTGGCGCTTGCAGTGCTGGCTTCACGGGCTGAGCCGGTTATTGCCGTGACTGGCTTTGAGGGCAAACAGGTTCGCCATGCATTGGCCGAACTAAAACTGACAATCGCTGAGAATCCCTGTCCGGATGAGGGCCTCAGCAGTTCGTTGCGGATCGGGTTAGAAGCACTCCCTCGGGACTGCGGCGCCGTGCTGGTTTGCCTGGGTGATATGCCCGGGATCAGGGCCAGGCACATAGACGCTTTGGTAACTGCATTCCTAGCGCACGATGCAAAGTTGATTTGCACGCCTACCTACGGTGGTGAGCGGGGCAACCCCGTGTTGTGGCCGCGCCACATGTTCACAAAGATGCAGGCACTGGTCGGGGATACCGGCGCCCGGGCCCTGCTGGCCCGCTACCGGGAACGGGTGCTAACGGTGCCCATGACAGATTCTGCAGTAGTGACCGATATCGACACTCCTGATTGTCTTGGGCGATTTGATACTACTGATGGCCTGGGTCTATGACTTCGGTGGCCAGGTTCGGTAGCCGGGGAGAAACGAGACACGCACTACGTGGAACAAGTGATGAGAATGACGTGGGATTAGGTGAACTGCAGCACACTTAATACACATAACAATTAAGGTAATATGTTCTAAAACGCCTTCTGGACATTATTAAAGGAGTTACAGTGGCCTATCCAGTTCAGATTCCCTACGGCGCGTATTGGTCAACGCCGTTTGCCAAATGGCAGGGCAGTTTTGCCGACCTACACAGCATACGTTTCGCCGCCGCGGTGGCGGTAGGCGAACTGAAGCGCCGCAACATTCCCGGCGAGCTATTCGATTATGGCGTCCTGGGTACGACTGTCCCGCAGCGGCACTCGTTTTATGGGTTGCCGTGGTTGATGGGGCTGATTGGTGCCACCGGGGTGGGAGGGCCAACCATCAACCAGGCCTGTGCCACCAGCGTGCGCTGTTTGCTGGCAGCAACCCAGGAGATCCAATCGGGAATGGCGACGGCCGCACTGGTGCTGACCTGTGATCGTGTCTCCAATGGACCTCATCTTTATTACCCCAATCCCGGGGGGCCTGGTGGCACCGGAGAAGCAGAGGACTGGGTGATGGGTAATTTCAATTGTGACCCTCTTGGTGGCCATGCCATGATCCAGACTGCAGAGAACGTTGCCAGCCGCCACGGCATCGATACTGTACGCCAGCATGAGGTGGTATTGCGCCGCTTGGAGCAGTACGACCGGGCAATGGCTGATGATCACGCTTTCCAGCGGCGTTACATGACCCTGCCTTTCGAGGTGCCCAATGCCTCGTTTCGCCGGGTACGTACCACCATGCCAGGGGATGAGGGTGTCGCCCGCTCCAATGCCGATGGCCTGGCGGAGTTGAAGCCGGTGATCAGCGGGGGTAGCGTAACCTACGGGGGGCAGACCCACCCGGCCGATGGCAATGCAGCCCTGGTAATCACCTCCCCTGCCCGGGCGGCGGAACTCAGTTCAGATCCAGCTATTTCCATCCAGTTACTCGGGTTTGGGCTGGCCCGGGCTGAACTGGCCCATATGCCGGAGGCAACGGTGCCAGCGGCCCGGGCCGCACTGGCGCAGGCTGGTATGAAAGTTACAGACCTTGATGCGGTTAATACCCACAACCCCTTTGCTATCAATGATATCTATTTCGCCAACAGTACCGGCTTTGATATCGAGGCGATGAATAATTACGGTTGTTCATTGATCTGGGGGCATCCGCAGGGTCCGACCGGCCTTCGCTCAGTGATCGAGTTGATCGAGGAGCTGGTCCAGCGTGGTGGCGGACGGGGCCTTTTTGTGGGATGTGCCGCGGGCGATACCGCAATGGCCGTTGTCGTTAGCGTGGACAACGCTGCGAAAGGGTAGAGCGGTAAGTGAATAGTGCACTAGAGTTCGCAGCTGCTAGGGTGACTACCTCGGTTTCAGCCGATGGTGGTCTGGTCATCGAATCGCCAGTGCCGCTGGGCGACTACGAGAATCACCTGGGCGAGATGTTACGGCGCTGGGCACAGGCAGCACCTCAGCGGGTGTTTCTTGCTGAACGTCGTGGTAACGGGGACTGGTGGCGTCTGGACTATGCCAGCGCGGCGGCCCAGGCGGATCGGATATCACAGGCATTGCTGGATCGTGGCCTGTCACCAAAGAGACCGGTCATGATCCTGTCCGGCAACAGTATCGACCACGCGCTGCTGGCACTGGGTGCGATGCAGGTCGGCATACCTGTGGTGCCAGTGTCACCGGCGTATTCGCTGATGAGCGAAGATCACGGCAAGCTCAAGGTGCTGTTCGAACTGTGTCAGCCAGGGCTGGTTTATGCCGCGCAGGGCGACCCGTTCGCTCAGGCACTGGCGCAACTGCCATTGGATACGGTTGAACTGGTGGTGACTGATAAGGGGTCGCTGGATACGCCGACGACCGGTTTTGCGGAACTTCTGGCAACAAGCGTTACGCCCGCAGTGGATAAGGCATTTGCTGCAGTAACGCCAGAACACACGGCGAAGGTTCTGTTTACCTCGGGCTCCACCGGCATGCCCAAGGGAGTCATCAATACTCATAGAATGCTCTGCGCTAACCAGAAAAGTGTTGCTCTGGTTTGGCCATTCGTTGAACAAACTCCCCCTGTGCTGGTCGACTGGTTGCCCTGGAATCACACCTTCGGCGGCAATCACAACTTCAACATGATCCTGCGTAATGGTGGCACCCTTTATATAGATGGCGGTAAGCCGCTACCGGCTCTGATCGGACAAACTGTCACAAATCTTCGGGAAGTCTCGCCCACGATCTACTTCAACGTGCCGGTGGGTTACAGCATGCTGTTGCCATACCTTGAGAAGGACGATCTGCTGCGCGAGAGTTTTTTTTGCAACCTGAAACTGATTTTTTACGCCGCGGCTGCGCTGTCGCAGGACCTGTGGCAGCGTCTTGAGCAGGTCAGCGTAGTTGCCCGTGGTGAGAAAGTTTCGATGACATCCTCATGGGGGTCTACCGAGACCGCACCACTGGCGACTTCGGTTCACTTTCCTTTGCTTGAGGCCGGAAATATCGGCATCCCCGTGCCGGGAGTCGCCATAAAAATGTTGCCATCGGGAGACAAAATGGAACTTCGGGTGAGAGGCTCGAACGTGACGCCGGGGTATTTTCGGCAACCGGACTTGACTGAGTCGATGTTCGACGAAGAAGGGTATTACCGGATCGGTGACGCGGGCAGGCTGGTAGATCCGGATGATCCAGCCAAGGGGATTTTGTTTGATGGTCGCTTGGCCGAGGACTTCAAGTTGACCAGCGGCAGTTGGGTGGCGGTCGGTGCATTGCGGATCGCGGCAATTGGTGCGGCATCACCCGTGATACAGGACGCCGTAGTCACCGGTGCTGATCGCGACTGGGTTGGACTGCTGGCCTGGCCGAACCTGGCGGCTTGTCGCAACTTGGCGGGCGCAGCGGATGATCTGCCAGTGCAGGAACTGTGTGCCAGTAGTGCGGTAAGTCGGCAACTGGTCAATGGATTGAAAGCGTACAACGCTGGGCACCGCGGATCCAGCACCCGGATTGTGCGCGTTATGCTGATGAGTGAGCCGCCGCAGATTGATGCCAACGAGGTCACTGACAAGGGCTATATCAACCAGCGTGCAGTGCTCGAACGCCGCAGAGCCTTAGTGGATCGACTCTACGCCGAGAGCCCACGCGGGGAAGTGCTGGTGTTGTAACGCGGCTGGCGCTCAGTCAAGTGGTAAAGCGGTGGTGTATTTCTTCGGCCGCAGCACAAAGGAAGTATTGACCGCACGGATAGCGGGCACCTGCAGCAGTCGAGTCGTGAGAAAATTCTCGAAAGCGCTCATGTCGGCTACCACGATCTTCAGCATGTAGTCATAGTCGCCGCTGGTCATGTAACACTCGAGAATCTCCGGCCAGCCACGGACCGCATCGTCGAACTGGGCGACGGTTTCCGGGTGGTGGTTTTCCAGCGAGACGTGAGCAAAAGCGCGCAGCGTAAACCCGAGTTGCTCGGTATCGAGCTGTGCCGAGTAGCCACGAATAACACCGCGTTGCTCGAGTTCCCGCAGTCGGCGCCAGCACGGTGACGGCGACAGGCCGATTTTTTGCGCCAGATCCCGATTGGATATGCGTCCGTGCGATTGCAGCGTGGTCAGGATGGCGCGCTCGTAGCGATCAAGTTTCAACATCGTTGGTTATTCCCAGTTTTGTTTTTAACTGCTGTGGACACGCGCAGTGAGTAACGATACATTCTCCGCAATATAATTGCAAAAATAGTACAAAATCAACTGAAACATTTCTTAAATACTTTAAAAACAGGCGATAAAAACAAAGAAATTGCCGTCTTTTCGTTGTCTAATTGCTGAGAATTTTCCCTGGCCGGTTTCTTGGGCCATGGGTTTGACAGACAACCGTAGCGCGGCGCCACCAGCCGTGGTGGCCGCAACAGGAGACAACAATGACGATCAGCAGTGGGACACTGGTTCTAGATGGGCAGGAGCTTTCATTGGAAGAATTAGTTGAGGTCGGACGTGACCCTTCAATCAGCATTTCAATTCAACCTAGCAATTGGCCGAAGATCGAGCAGTGTCGAGCCCTGGTCGAAAAGTGGGCCGATGAAGAACAGGTCATCTATGGCGTCAATACCAGTTGTGGTGGACTGGTCAACTACTTGCTGCCTAAAGGTAACGACCGCGAGTTTCAGCGAAATCTGATTCGCAGCGTATCGACCAACGTGGGTGCTTTTTTGCCTGATGAACTGGTCAGAACTACCATGATTGCGCGGGTCAATTCGCTGTGTCGGGGCTACTCTGGTATTAAACCGGAGAATCTCAAGATTTATCTGGAGATGATCAATCGGGGCGTCGTGCCGTGTATACCCGAACAGGGCTCACTGGGATCAAGCGGTGACCTGGGACCACTAGGGTGCATCGCCTGTGTGGCCATTGGCGAGTGGAAGGCCCATTATCAGGGCAAGCTCATGGATGGGGCTGCAGCGATGGCAGCGGCCGGTATTCCACTGATGAAGCTCAATGCCAAGGAGGGTTTGTCGATGATCAACGGCACCTCCTGTATGGCCGCTATTGCCAGCAGCAATGTTTTTGAGGCCGGCCTTGCGATCAAGCAGTCGGATGCGCTGGCGGCGCTGTCGATCGAGACCTTGCTGGGGCGCGCAAACCCGTTTGATCTGCGGGTGCATCGGCAGAAATACCACCCCGGGCAATATGCCACCGCCTATAACTTGAGCAAATTGCTCGAAGGTAGTGATTTGGTGTTGGATGAGCAGGAAGTTTCAGAGAATCTTCAGGAGTTGTTGAAAAAGAACAACAATATCCAGGCGGCTGACATTCCGGTAGAGGACGCCTATTCACTTCGCTGCACACCGCAACTGATCGGCCCTTGCCGCGATGGGCTCCAGTTCGCCCGGGACATCGTTAATCGTGAAATTAACAGCAGTAATGACAACCCGCTCATATTCACAGAGTACGATACTTTCATCCACAATGGTCACTTCCAGGGTCAGTACCTGTCTCTCGCCATGGACAACATCGCGACAGTGATGACCACTGTCAGCGTGATCAGCGACCGGCGTGTCGATCGCTTCATGGATGCCAGTCACAGCGTGGGGTTACCACCTTTTTTGGTTGCCAATGATACTGGCCTGCGGATGGGCTTTATGCCGGGGCAGTTCATGACTTCCTCGGTCGTGGCCGAGAACCGCACCCTGTGTTTGCCAGCATCGGTGCAATCGATACCTTCGACTGCGGACTTTCAGGACGTCGTCAGTTTCGGCCTGATCGCCGGGCGCAAGGCACGCAAAGTGATTCGTAACACCAACTATGTGTTGGCGTTCGAACTGATGTGTGGTGCGCAAGCCGCTGACATTCGTGGTGCCCACCGTCTGGGCCCGGCATCGCGGGCGTTGTACGAGGCGACCCGGGAAACGGTGCCCTACCTGGACTACGATACCGTTATCATCGATTATCTGGAAGAGATTGCCCGGCGTCTGCGCCAGGGTGAGTTCCTCGAGCGGGTGGAACAGGTGGTTGGGCCATTGATGATGAACGATACTTCCGGTGGTTCCGAGGAGTTGGCTAAGGCGGCTTGAACCAGGTTTTTTCCCTGGACATCAAGGCCGTAGCAGAACACGATGCAACGCCAGGTGATTGAAAGCCGCTATCGGGAACTGACCGCGAGTAGTGCCCGCGCCTTCAGTGAAGCTAAGCGTTGGCTCCCCGGGGGGTGTTCACGACAGGCAGGCTTCTGGCATCCCTATCCCCTTACTTTCGTGCGCGGTGAAACATGTTACCTGTGGGATCTGGATGGCAGACGTTATATCGATCTTCTCGGTAACTACACAGCATTGGTACACGGTCATGCCTATCCACCGATAGTAGCGGCAGCACGGGCCCGAACTGACGACAGTTCCTGCTGGGTCGGTAACAACGAGGAACAGGTTCGGCTTGCCCGGCTGCTGGTCGAACGGGTCGGCTCAGTGGAACAGGTACGGTTTACCAATTCGGGTACCGAGGCAGCCAATCTTGCCCTGATGATCGCGCGCCGCTGGACCGGCCGCGATAAGGTGTTAATGGCCCGAGGTGGTTACCATGGCTCATTGATGGAGTTTGAGACCGGCTTTGGGGGCGCCACCGGCCCACTGACCTGTATTGCCCAGTATGGTGACCTGCCCGCGTTTCAGGAAGTGCTCTCACAAGAGGGTGAATCCATAGCTGCAGTCTTCCTTGAACCGGTTATGGGGGCGGGCGGCGTGATTTCCGGCAGTCAAGAGTTCATCGAAGGCGTGCGCGAGGCTGCCCACTCAGCTGGTGCGCTATTTGTTCTGGATGAGGTTTTGACCCTGCGGTTGGCCCGCGGTGGTCGGCAGGCGCAACTCGGAGTCACGCCGGATCTAACCCTGTTTGGCAAGCTGATTGGTGGCGGCTTCCCGGTAGGGGCAGTCGGGGGTGGCCGGGAACTGCTGGAATTGTTCGACCCCGCCAATCCACGAATCTTTCATACCGGCACCTTCAACGCTAATCCAGTTACCATGGCAGCAGGGGTTGCCTCGGTCGAGGCGCTGACTGCCGAACGCATCGACCACATGGATGCTCTTGCCGAGAAACTGAAAAACGGGCTGTTGCAGGCCGCCAGTCAGGCGGGGTTAGCCTTGTCGATCAATCACACGGGCTCGATCATGAATCTGTTTTTTTCCGACTCGCCTGGCACGGCCTATGGTGCGCGTGACGACCAGGAACTGATGGCCCGTTTTCACCTGGCAGCTTTGAATCATGGGTTGTTCCTCGCTCCACGTGGGCTGATTGCCTTGTCCACAGTAATGAGCGGCGCGACTATTGACGAGGTGCTCGAGCGCGCAGTTGCGGCACTGGCAGATACCGCGTCGGCAGAACTTTGAGCAAACTGGTACCGAATCCGCCGGCTGGTGTCGTGTTGCACCTATAAATTTTTAGGCCGATGCTTCGGCCAGCACTGGCGGTAGGATCGAGTCACGGCACTTTGTGCTCCTGCAGCAATGGTAACGGTGCATGGTTGGGGTCGGGTGTGATCACCAGCGAGTGGCCGCAACCGAGGCAGCTTCAGCCGCCGCTTATTGCGCTGACGAAGGAAATCCGGTCACCATCATGTATCCGGGTCGCCCGCTCGCCGGACATGATCGTCTGGCCGTTGAGAATAGCCAGGGACAACTCGCCATCCAGCCGCTCGGCAAGAGTCGGGCGGCACCGTGCCAGTGTAACGCGCAACTCAGCCAGGTCAGCAACCGGTTCGTCCAGCAGAACTGTTTCGGCTGGTTGCCCGGCTTCCCGGGGAAAATCAATAGTGACCGCAAAACCGGTGGCCGCGCGTACCAATGCCGCGCGCCACTGGGGGTGTGGAAGCCCGGCCTCTGTCAGCCCGGCTACCTCGTAGAAACGCATCTTGAGAGCCTCGAATGCGACTGAGTCCAGCCGTTCACCCTGGTAGGGGCCATCACTGACGCCCTCCAGGAACCAGCGTCGAGGGAGCGTATCATCGGCCGGACCCAGACCAAGGCGATGATTGAGTAGCCGCTCCAGGCCATTGATATTGGCGCCAGCGGCCTCAACCGTTGCAGCACTCATCTCGACCCCGGTCAACTGCTGTAGTTGGCCCGCAAAGTCATGGCAATCCGGGAGGCTGGGTGAATTGAACAGCCAGGTATTGAAGCGGCACATGCCCACCGCATCGCCACTGGCATAGACACGCTCACAGCGGGCTACAGCATACTCCTTGCCCTCGTAGTCGTTGGGTCGGGCCGCTACCTCACCATCGTACAATGCCTGCTTGAACTGTGGGTCGTCATTGATTCGCGCATTGATCTCAAGTGTGACCCGGTTGCGCAGGTGATCCATGCCGCGGGTTGCAACCGCCAGCCCGAGCGCGAAAGCTTTGATGATGCGCGCATCATGGGGATCTGACTGGAACAGGCCCTTCGATGCCATGCGGTAATCCAGCGCTGCAGATGGATATTTTCCGTGCGCCACCGCTTTACCTGAGTCGGCCAGAGTATCGCCAAAACCGTTGCGCTCGGCGATCAAGAGTAGCAGGTGCTCAATCAGTTCAGCGTCACCCCAATTCAGTTCGAGGCCGCCAGTATCCGCGGTAGTCAGCAGGTCACGCTGGTACAGTTCCATGGCCCAGGCAATGGCACTTCCGGTGCTGGCTGAGTCCAGGCCGAGGTCGTTGAGCATATTGTTGAATCGGACGACCTGTTGCGGTTGGTCAATACCCAGGCCCGGCCCGAACTTGCCGAGCGTGACATATTCCGGGCCATCACCATGTAACCAGTTATCCTCGTTCGGTTCGTTATCGGTTGCCTCGGGAACTGTCGGCAGGCGGTTGCGGGCACGACAGTGCACCGGGCATTTGTAGCAACCAGCCATGCCATCGCGGTAAGTATCGAAGTGCTCCGCGTCAAGCGTTTCCCGCCAACCGGTCTGCTGGTTGTTGCGAACGCCCAACGCGCCCAGCAACCGGCTTGGCTTGTAGAGAAATGGGGTACCGACTGTCTTCAGTACTTTGCGTGTCACACTGGTACTGAGAATCTTGCGGCCGATCGCTTTGCTCGCGGCCCGGTAGTCATCGTCCATCGGCCAAGCGGGTGGGCGGCCCAGGATCAGGATTGCCTTGAGGCCCAGGGCCCCCATTTTGGCACCGCCCCCTCCGCGCGCCCAGATGGACTTCGGTCCGGCCATAATTCCTGCGCATAAGACCAGGTTCTCACCTGCCCGGGTGATCCGGGCCATCGCCATATCGCGGCCTTCCTGGCAGGCGAAGTCCCCTTCGATCGCTGTTGTCAGGGCAATGTTATCCATGCCTTGGTAGCAATCTCCATCCAGAAACTCGGTCGTACCCTGGCCCAGTTTCAGCACGGTCCATCCCGGTGAGCGGCCGTAGAGCACAATATGGTCAATACCATGGCGGCGCATAAACGACGGGAAGTAATCACCGGCGTTGCTGTCAAGTATGGCGTCACTGTCTGGAGCCACCCCACTGACGTTGCCGCGGGGTGCTCCGGGGATTAGCGAGGTCAGCACTCCGGCGCCGAAGATCAGTGGAACCTGTGGGTCCAGCGGATCCAACCCTTCCGGGAGCAGGTTGTACAGCAGTGCCATGTTCGCGCCACGGCCTCCCAGGTAGTTCTCAAAGATCTCCCGTGGCAAAAAATAACGACAGGTTTCATGCCGCTCAAGATCGACAAACAGTGTGCCACCCTGGGTAGCAAATTGTGGTTCGTCGTGCAGGCGATCGCACAAGCGTGTAACTCGCTCACGGGTATCCATCATTATTCCTTGGTCATGGCTTTTCGCTGACGGCGAATAATCTGAAGCAATTGGTGGATACAGTCTGGCTCCGACAGTTCGCTGGTATTGATTATGGCGTCAGCCTGGCGGTAATAGGGCTCGCGTTCGTTCAGCATCTCTGTCAGGTCAGCGAGTGCCTCGGGGTTGCCGTCCATAGGACGAAAATCTTTTTGCGCCAGAACCCGCTGCATATGATCTTCCGGGCGGGCCTGAAGCCAGATAGTAACGTAGTGGGTAAGCAGATAACTGAAGCTTACCGGATCGTTGATGATGCCGCCGCCGGCCTCAAGGATGATGCCTTCGTGCTGTTGACGAATGCGTTGCAAGGCGCGCTGTTCCACACGCCGATAGGCTGCCTGGCCCGACAGTGCATGGATTTCGTCGGCAGACATGCCTGCATCTTTTTCTGTTTCTTCAGTCAAGCGGATAAAGGGTCGGTCGATTTTTTCAGCCAGAGTTAGTCCCAGAGTGCTCTTACCAGCGCCGCGCACACCGAGCAGGGCGAAGCCTCCTTGCTTGTGCAGATGACCGTCTATGTCGTGTTCAATGAAGTCGCTGACCTGACGCAACTGTCCGGGGTCAAGCGCACCCAGTCGTTCTAACAGCAGGCTGCGTTCGCGGTCCTGCAATTGCTCGGTACTGACCAGTTCGGACAACGGCACCTGCATCGCCGAGGCCAGTTGCCGCAAACGCCTGATCGAAGGGTTGCCCTTACCCGTTTCGATTTGCGCGAGGTAGCGGGTTGAGATCTCCGAGTAGTCGGACAACTGTGCGCGGGTTATGCCCATACGCAGCCGCAGATTGCGAATTCGTTGGCCGAGACGGGCGAGAAAGGCCTCTTCACGCCCGGCGTTGTCTGAGGAGATGGTGAAGGCCACCGGCGGAGTTCTTGTCAGTGTGGACTAGATGTGCTGGCCGCTATCGACGTGCAGTACTTCACCGGTGATCATACGGACCGCGTCGGAGAGTAGGAATAACACGGTGCGGGCCACGCCGGCCGGCTCGGGCAGGCAATCCAGCGCGGTCTCGGAAAGTGCGCCATCGCTCATTTCTGTCAGGGCCCGGTCACGGATAATGCCGGCGTTATTGACCAGCAGGGTAGTGTCATCGGGCAAAGAGGCGGTGGTGTCAGCCACTGAATCCGGATCGCGGACATCGACCTGGTGCCATTCGATGTTAGTGCTGACTGTGCTAGTGCTGGGTTCATGGTCGAAGATATGCGCGAAACTGTCGCAGTGTTGCAACTGGGCTGCGATTTCTCCACCGATACTGCGACTGCTCGCGGTGACTATCGCAGTGACTATCGCGGTGGTATCCCTGAAATCAAACAGCGTGTTCATGATCGCCACTATGCTTGTCGAGGGCGCAAACCCGGGAACAGGAATCTAGCGGTGTTGCCATCGTGGTGCTCGCTTTTGCAAAAATGCCTCTAGCCCTTCAACAGCATCATGGCTTGTCATGAGTTCATCCAGATACAATTTTTCCACCGCAGCCAGGCGGATTCTGACTCGGCTCGCAAGGTCGGCGCGCAGCGCACGGGTGGCGAGCCGCAGACTCGCGGCACTGCGTGGAGCCAGGTGCCTGTCAAAATAGGCCAGGGCCAACGCAGCCGGGTCGTCATCCAGTGCGCTCACCAGTCCACAGGCCTGCGCTTCAATGCCACTGATGGTGCGGCCAGAGAGTAACAGATCGCTGGCAGCCGCGGGGCCAATCAGTTCGGGAAGCAGGCAGGACGCAGCTGGTGCGAACACCGCAAGCTGGATCTCGGGCTGACCCAGAGCGGCATCCGGGGAGGCGAACAACAGGTGCGCGGCGCAGGCAAGCTCCAGGCCCCCGCCCAGGCACTGCCCCTGAACAGCGGCCAGCACCGGTGTCGGTGAATCGAGCAAAGTCAGTACCAGTTGATGCAAAGACTTAAGCATCTGTTCACATTCACCTGGTAGGTGTTCTTCGACACTGGCACCGAAACTGAAGTGCGGGCCTTCAGCTGTGAGCAGGATGGCGTGCAGGGTTGGCTCGTGGGCATGCCGGTCGAGCGCAGTTTGCAGGGCCTCGACCATAGAGCGGTCGATGATGTTGCTTTTGGGTCGGGCGAGAGTCAGCGTCAGCAGGGCAGCATCGCGCTCCAGTGAAACCTTGACTGGAGATGTGGTCATTTCCCTTGGCCTGGCATCAGGCTTTCGATCAGTTCCACCGTCCAGGGTGCGCCCTTGGCCAGTGCCCGGCGCAGTGCGACGAAATCAATTTCCCGGCCGGTTTCCCGGGTGCCCTCGTTAAAAGCGCGAAAACCCGTCCGGGCTTCGTTCATCATGTTCAGCGCGAGCCAGGCCCTTGAGTTCTCTTTATTGCGGTTCCATGCCTGCAGCTTGGGTTTGCGCAGTTCCTCGACACTCTTGGTCATGCACTCGGGGAAGGTAAGCAGTAGCTTTGCGCAAAGCTGTTCGACCCTCTGGTCCAGTAGTGTCAGGTCCACTTGTCCCGATTTGAGCACCTGCTTGGCCTGTTCCCGAGCCTCACCCTGAAGGAATTCGCCGTGAACCATCTGGCCGAATTCGTCCAGCATACGGTCGGTGATTACCATGGGATTGGGCCGAAATTCACCATCAACCTTGAGCGCCGGCACGACCTCGCAGCAGATTCCCAGGCGATAGGCCTTGTGCGCCGAAAATGGTTCGCACAGGGTGCCTGAAACCATTGCCTGTTCACAACCGATCATGACCGGCAGAAAGTCGGTTGAGCCGCCGATAGCGGCCGAGCCGTGCTTGGGGCCGGCCTGCCCGAACAGGGCGAGATCCTGGCTTACGGAAAAGTCACAGGCCATACCGATCTCCTGCCCACCACCGATGCGCATACCGTTGACGCGGCAGATGACCGGCTTATCACAGCCGAGAATCGCCGAGACCATGTCATTAAAAAGGCGCATGTATTGCCGGTATTCCTGCGGGTTACCTGCGTAGTACTCGGCGTACTCCTTTGTGTTGCCGCCGGTACAGAAAGCCTTGTCGCCGGTACCGGTGAATACCACTGCGTTGACATCTCGGGAGGTGGAGGCCCGGCCGAAGGCGTGGATAACACCTTTCACCATCTCGGTGGTGTAAGAGTTGTACTGGGACGGGTTGTCCAGGGTAATCCAGGCGTTGTACAGACCCTCGGCCGTAGTTCCATCCAGAGTCGTCGCCGGGCGCTTCTCGAAGATCACACCGGCAGCGGCTTTGTCGCCGGCAAGGGCGTGATCGACCAGGACCTCAGGAGCTGTTCTGGCAACGATAGATTCAATCGTGTCGTTCATTTTTTTCTACCTCAATTCAGGGAATCAGTATTGCCCGGCGACCCAGGCTATGGTCATGGACTGCTTGAAAAACCTCGTTGATCTCATCAAGCGGGCGTTGTTCTACAAATGGGCCAAGTGCGACTTGCCCGGTAAGGATAAGGTCGAGGGCGGCAGGGTACAGCGAGGGCGGGCAGCCCCAGTTGCCTAGCGCCCTGGCATGAAAGGCCATGAGGTTGGAAAGGCGCAACGACGACTTTTCCATGGTGAAACCGACCACCGCGAGGGTCGCACCGTGGTTAAGTAGGCCAAAGGCGCTTTGCTGTCCGGCGCCGGTGCCCGAGCACTCAAATATTTTCCATCCCGTGTCGGCCAGGTCCCGTTCCCGTGCAAAGTTGCGGATAAGTTTTTTCAGGTCACGGCCCTCTACCTCGCGGGCGTCTACCGTCAGTGCTGCACCATGGTCTGCAAGCAGTTCGAGTTTGGTAGCATCGATATCGACTGCGACCACCTGAGCGCCCAGGGCGTTGGCGATCTGAACTGCGTAACCGCCGATGCCCCCTGCGCCGATGACTATCGCAAGATCGCCGGCCTGGACCTGCGCCTGCAGTGCGGCCTGATAAGGGGTGGTTACCGCGTCCGCCACAACTGCAAGATCAGCCAGGGTCAGGCTGGTCTTTTCCAGTCGACTCAGATCTACTTCGCACAGGCCGTTGGCCGGGACCTGAATATGACTGGCAAACCCCCCGTCGATGTCATTGCCGGGCATCTGTTGAGCCCGGCAGATAGTTTCTTTACCTTGACTGCACAGGTCGCATTCGCCGCAGGGGATCACGGCGGGTACGATGACTGGCCGGTCCAGCCAATATGTCGCCTCATCGCCGGTGGCAATGACATGGCCGCTGATCTCGTGGCCCAGCACGAGCGGCAGCGCCTGATTGGTCTTGACACCATCGTAGTAAAAGCCCAGATCCGTATGGCATACGCCGCAGCCGGCGATTTCGATGGTGACGTGCCCGGGTGGGGGTGGAGGCAGCGTCAGCGCTCTGCGCTGTAGTGGTTCGTCAGCGCCGGAAAAAACCCAGCTGTACGGAGTATTGGTCATTATGGTTGAACTCTCGGGAAAAGGCGTCTGGACCCAGGTGCGAAGGTCAGGATTCGGCTCAGGTGCTGGAATATGGTGTTGTTCCTGATACCATTTTATCTATACACGTAAAGTAATTATGTGTACTATAGTTCATAAAATTGCCAGATTGCAAGATAGTGCCTGTTACGAGTAACCCCCCCAACCCATGACCCCGGAAAGACTATCGATCACTGTGGCCGGCAGCGGCGGTGCGGGGGTGGTAACCGTTGGCAACACCCTGTTGGAGGCGGCCGGGTCGATCGGCTGGTACGCGCGCATGGCCAGGTCCAGTGGCCCGCAGATCCGTGGCGGCGAGGTTGCGGCCACGGTCTGCCTGTCACCGCAGCCGATTCAGTCAGATCCTAGCCACTGTGACCTGCTCGTGGCGCTTGACTGGAAAAATATTGACCGTTTTGCCGATGAGATAGTACTCAACGGGCATAGTGTGGTTATCAGTGATCCAGAACAAGGAGAAGTGCCCGACAGTATCCGTGACAGCGGGGCACAGTGCCTGGCAATACCTTTCAAAGAACTGGCAGCGAACGCCGGTGGTGCACGGGTGAATATGGTTGCCTTGGGTATTACCATGCAGTTGGCTCGACTGACTCGCGAATCCATCAAGTTCACGCTGGAGAAAACTTTTCATGGCGACCGGCGATTTACCATCGGCATGGCGGGGGTCGATGCCGGGATCCTCGCGGCATTGTCCGTCAACCGCCTGGACCTGCCTCCGGCCCCGACCACATCCTGTTCCGAACGCTGGTCCATCACTGGCAACCAGGCGGCGGCACTGGGGGCGTTGCGCTGTGGCGTGCGCTTCGCTGCAGGTTATCCCATCACCCCGGCTACCGAAGTCTTGGAATACCTGGCGCTGGCCCTGCCGAAACTCGGAGGAGAGTTCGTTCAGGCGGAGGATGAACTGGCGGCGGTAAACCAGATCATAGGAGCCTCTTTCGGTGGGGTGCCTGCGATCACTGCGACATCGGGACCGGGTTTGGCACTGATGATGGAGTCGATTGGACTTGCGGTTGCCGCCGAAATACCCATCGTTGTCATCGATGTCATGCGCGGTGGGCCCGCAACAGGCATACCCACCAAGTCCGAGCAGAGCGACCTCAATATTGCGTTGTACGGGCTGCCGGGTGATGCACCACACTTGGTAATCGCCCCGACCTCAGTCAATGATTGCCTTGATGCCGTGTATTGGGCTGTAGAACTTTCTGAGTGGTTACAGGCGCCGGCGATCGTACTCTCGAGCCAGGCTCTGGGCCAGACGCGCACGATAGACGACAAGCCCCCAACCCGTGAACAAAAGGCAGTACGCAAGGTTCCGGACCAGGCTGATGGAGCATACCAACGCTACCAGCTGACGCCCGATGGGGTGTCACCCATGACGTTACCAGGAATGCCTGGTGGTCAGTACACGGCTGAAGGTCTGGAGCACGACGAATCTGGTATTCCGTCGGTACGCGCCGGTGACCACCTGCGCCAACTGGAAAAGCGACGCGGCAAACTGACCAGCTTTGACTATGGCGATTACTGGGCTGATATCCAGGGCGAAGGTTCGACTGCCATCATTACCTGGGGTGGGCCGGTCGGTGCCGCACGAGAGCTACTCGCACGTTCACATGAGTTCGATGGAGGTTTGCGGCTTATCGCATTGCGGTTGCTGGCACCGGAACAGCCCGGGCCTATGGCCAAGGTGCTATACGGGGTAAAACGTATTCTGGTAGTGGAGCAAAGCCATGGTGGCCAGTTCTACCGCTATCTCAGGTCCTGTTACGATCTGCCGGCTCCGACGAGATCCTTTTGTCGTCCCGGACCTGTGCCGATTCTTGCGGCCGAGATTGCCGCCCAACTACAACAATGGAACTTGTCATGAAGGGCGAGTCGAGCCAAGCATTTTCGACAAAAAGCTATAAGTCCGGTGTCAAACCTATCTGGTGTCCAGGCTGTGGCGATTTTGGTGTGCTGGCCTCCATATCCCGCGCACTGACACTATTGCAGGTTCCCCCAGAGGAGGTGGCTGTTGTTTCGGGTATCGGCTGTTCTTCGCGGATACCTGCCTACCTCAATTCTTATGGCTTTCATGGTGTCCATGGTCGCGCATTACCACTTGCCACCGGGCTTAAACTGGCGCGTCCCGAACTGACAGTACTGGTAGCCGGTGGCGATGGTGATGGCTTTGCCATTGGCGGAAATCATTTTCTACATGCCTGTCGACGCAACGCTGATCTCACCTACATCGTTATGGATAATCAGGTCTATGGCATGACCAAGGGCCAGGCCTCCCCCACGACCGAACCGGATTGGGACCTCAGTCAGTTGACCCCGGGCGGCCCGGGTATGAATCCTTTTCTTCCCTTGGTACTGGCGCTAGGCTCGGGTGCAAATTTCCTTGCCCGCGCCAGCAGCAGTGACCCCGGGGGCACAGCTGATGTCCTGGTCGAGGCGATTCGTCATCCAGGTTTTTCTTTCGTGCAGGTATTAAGCCCGTGCCTTACTTTTCAACCAGAGCAGCGAAAGTGGAAAAAAATGGTACGTCCGGCTCCAGTGGAAGCAACCACGGATCCGGTCAGGGCTGCCAAGCGACTTATGACCGATGATAACTTTTTTGTTGGGGTTCTCTATCGGGGTGAGCGAGATCCATACGATGAATCTAGCGTGGAGGCGACATGCGAGCTCAGCTCGCTCGAGTCGGAGTTTAAAATACATGATCTCGCCAGAAGTTGACCTAGAGCTAACAGCGGCCAGGATTAATGGGCTGTAGAGGAATTCCCAGTGGAATACACCACCAATATCAGCGTTAGTTTCCAGCACGTTGACTGGGCACGAATCGTCTTTTACCCCCGATATTTCGAGATGTTTAACCAAGTCGTCGAGCAATGGTTCGACGAGGCTTTGGGTTGCCCGTTCCATCGTTTGCACGAAGAGTGGGGTAACGGTATTCCGCTCGTCGACAGCGAGTGTCGTTTCCGCCGGGCGAACCATCTCGGGGACCAGATCACCTTCGAGCTTGGGGTGCTAAAGCTCGGCCGCTGCTCGTTTACGGTGGTGCTTGAGGGCAGTCACCGGGGTGAACTGTGTGTCGGTGCGCAATTGACCATGGTTTGGGTGACCTTGGCCGAGCCGGTGGCGGCGATCCCGATTCCGCAGGACGTTCGCCGGGCTATGAAACCTTATCTGAAGAATGCCAACAAGCAGGAGTCGAGTGTATGAAGACTGTACAGCCGCCCGGATGGCCTCGGCCAAAAGGTTACGCCAACGGCGTGCTGGCCCAGGGTCAGTTATTGTTCATTGCCGGCCAGGTGGGTTGGGACGAGACCGAGACATTTCTCAGTGAGCGTTTTAGTGACCAGGTCGAGCAGGCGCTGAAGAACGTGGTAGCGGTGCTGACAGAGGCGGGCGCATTGCCCGAACACATCACCCGAATGACCTGGTACGTCACCGATAAGCAGGAATACCTGGCGCAGTCCCCGGCCGTTGGTGAGGCCTACCGTCGTGTGATCGGGCTACACTATCCGGCCATGTCCCTGGTTGAGGTGGCTGGCTTGGTTGAGGAAGGGGGCAAGGTCGAGATCGAGGCTACTGCGGTCATTCCTGAATAGATCGCACAGCTCATATCAGGATTCGCGGGTGGGTGAAACCGAATAAAGGAGTTAAGGACATGAGTAGCAGCACATTATCCCCGCTGGAGTTGCCGCGGACGTACAACGCGGCTACCCATTTTATTGATCGCCATCTTGATGAAGGCCGCGCCGATAAGATTGCCCTGATCGATGATCAGGGCAGTTATACCTATGCTGAATTGGCCGAGAAGGTCAACCGGGCTGCCGGTGCACTGTTGCAACTTGGGTTAGAGCCCGAACAGCGGGTGCTGTTGTGTCTGCTCGATACTATCGATTTTCCCGCGGTATTTTGGGGGGCGATCAAAGCTGGGCTGGTGCCGGTTCCGGTCAACACGCTACTGACTGCTGCGGACTATACGTATATGCTTGAGGACAGTCGGGCCCGCGCACTGGTGGTTAGTTCGGCACTGTATGATCAGTTTGCCGGGCATCTGACACAGCATGCCTTTCTCGAACAGGTGATTGTGGCTGGCGGCAGCGCTGGTGATCACCCAGTTCTGGATGATCTTTTGGCTACGGGCCCGGTTGTGACCCATCCCGCACAGACCACCTGCGATGACACGGCATTTTGGCTCTACACCTCAGGATCTACCGGCACTCCCAAGGGAGCGGTCCACCGCCATTCGAACCTGGTACAGACGGCGCATCTTTACGGCAAGGGTGTGTTGGGTATCCGCGAAGACGACCTGGTGTTCTCGGCGGCAAAACTATTCTTCGCCTATGGGCTTGGCAACGCGATGTCCTTTCCGTTGCACGTGGGCGCTACTGCAGTGCTGCTGGCAGCACGGCCGACGCCGGATGTGGTTTTGAATCGTCTGAAGCAGTCCGCCGCTACTATTTTCTACGGCGTACCCACTTTGTATGGCGCCATTCTTGCAGAGCCCGGCTACGACCAGAGCTGCGTATCCGATCAACTGCGTCTGTGTGTTTCGGCGGGCGAGGCCTTGCCAGAAGAGGTCAGCCACGAATGGGAGCGGCGTTTCCAGGTGCCGATACTCGATGGGTTAGGCAGCACCGAGATGCTACATATTTTCCTGAGCAATCGGCCCGATGATATTCATTATGGGAGTACTGGCAAAGCGGTACCGGGTTATGAACTGCGAATCGTGGATGAGTCTGACGCCGAGGTTGCCGCAGGTGAAATTGGCGAGTTACTGGTCCGCGGCCCCTCAAGCGCCTCGTGCTATTGGAACCAGCGCGATAAGAGTCTCAACACCTTCCAGGGCGAGTGGACCCGCTCGGGTGACAAGTATTTTCTCGATGATGATGGCTACTACCGTTACTGTGGTCGTACCGATGACATGCTCAAAGTGGGGGGTATCTGGGTATCACCTTTCGAGGTCGAAAGTGCACTGCTTTGTGAGAGCCGGGTGCTGGAGGTAGCGGTCGTTGGTAAACAGGACGAACAGGGGTTGGTCAAACCAAAGGCAGTGGTGGTGTTACAGGAGGGTGTAACAGCATCTGCGACTCTGGTCAGCGAACTACAGGCTTTTGTCAAAGAGCGGCTGGCGCCTTTCAAGTACCCGCGGTGGATAGAGTTCATCGAGGAATTACCCAAGACGGCCACCGGCAAGATCCAACGCTTCAAACTGCGCGAGCAGGATCGGATCGATGACTGATTCGGCAAGCTGGCTACCCGGGGGCTGGCGCGAACGGACCTCTGGCTAGGGCAGATGGATGTTATCGAGATCAACAAGAGGCTTGCTGCCAAGGTTCTGGCAGTTATGGGTCAGCTGCATCTGGAAGATGACTCTCCAAGAGGTAAGTCCCAATGGGGATGCCATCGCTCTGGATCATCCGCTGGGTATGAGAGCAGGTTCCGGTTTGGTGGCCACAGCACCTAACCAGTTTGGGCGCGGGCAGGGGTGCTACGGTTTGTGTGCCCTGTGCACGGGGGTGGGTCAGGGACTGGCACTGGTTTTTGAACGGGCCTGATTGAGGAGTTTTGCCCCGGCGGGACATCGAAAGGAAGACGTTCATATGCAAACACTGGGACCTTCGACACATATCGACACCTTTGCCCGGGACAATCTGCCCCCGGTGGCGCAATGGCCGGTTTTCCTGCACAACCAGCCCCAGTTTCAATACCCCGAATACCTTAATGTTGCGGTCGAGCTTACCGACCGCATGGTTGCGAGTGGCTTTGGCAATCACAATGCGCTGATTGGCCATGGCCGGCACCGCACCTACCAGGAGCTGACCGATTGGAGTAACCGGTTGGCCCATACATTAAGCACACATTATGGTGTGATGCCGGGAAACCGTGTGTTGCTCCGTTCTGGCAATAATCCGGCTATGGTGGCCTGCTGGTTGGCTGTCACCAAGGTTGGGGCAGTCGCGGTCAATACCATGCCTTTGCTACGTGCCGTTGAATTGGGGCAGATTGTGGATATGGCCGAGATACGCCTGGCGCTTTGCGATACCCGGATGATGGATGAACTGATCGCCTGTGCCAAAGGCAGCAGTTGGCTGGAACAGGTGGTTGGCTTTGACGGTACTGCCAATCATGATGCGGAACTCGATCGGCTCGCGCTCGACCAGCCGGCACAGTACGATGCCGTCGTTACTGGTCGAGATGACGTTGCCTTGCTGGCATTCACTTCGGGTACGACCGGCAGACCAAAGGCCACCATGCACTTTCACCGTGATCTTCTGGCCATAGCCGATGGCTATGCCCGGGAGGTGCTTTCGGTTAGCCCCGAAGATGTGTTTGTTGGCTCGCCGCCGCTCGCATTCACTTTTGGCCTGGGTGGATTGGCGATTTTTCCTTTGCGGCATGGTGCGACGGCAGCACTTCTGGAAGATGCTTCGCCGCCCAACCTGGTTGAGATCATTCAAGCCTACCGGGCTACCATCTGTTTTACCGCGCCCACCGCCTACCGCGCTATGCTGTCCGCGGTCGACCAAGGTGCGGATCTGTCATCGCTTCGTATCGCGGTGTCGGCCGGGGAGACCCTGCCGGGTCCAACGTTTGAGGCTTGGCAGGAAAAGACCGGGGTGCCGATTCTGGACGGTATCGGCACCACCGAGTTGTTACATATATTTATCAGCAGCCGTCTTGGCCAGGCTGCAGCTGGTGTAACCGGGGTGCCAGTCAATGGTTATCAGGCCAGGGTGGTTGACGAGCAGATGAATGACGTCGAACCTGGGGAAATCGGCCGACTGGCGGTGCGGGGTCCGACGGGGTGTCGCTATCTCAATGACGAACGCCAGCAGGCTTACGTGTGCGATGGTTGGAACCTGACCGGAGATGCTTTTGTTCGGGATGAAGCTGGCCGCTTCCGGTTCATCGCGCGGACTGACGATATGATCATTTCATCGGGCTACAACATCGCCGGTCCGGAAGTCGAAGCAGTCCTGTTGGCTCACCCTGATGTTGCCGAATGTGCCGTGATCGGGCAACCGGACCCCGGCCGCGGCCAGCTCGTGGCGGCTTATGTGGTGCTCGCCCCGGGGGCAACCCAAACAGAGGCAACCGCACAGCAGCTACAAGAGCACGTCAAGGCGACCATCGCCCCGTACAAATACCCTCGCTCGGTGACATTTATCGAGGAGTTGCCCAAAACACAAACCGGCAAGATTCAGCGCTTTCGGTTGCGTCAGGCCGGAGCGGCGGATCAGTTCTGAAATAACGGATGCGGCGATCTTTCGGAAAGTACGGGCCATATCCAGTGCTGGAGTTGGCGAGAGTGCGTTTATGGGGATGGCAGTTCCTGTCCGGAGCCAGTGATTTGCACCGGCTAGTGCCATGATCGGCCAACAAGCCGCTTTTGCTCGGATTGATATCGCGGCCGACCCACCCCGGATCGAGGTGCCCCGGCTTTATAACGCGGCGCTGGAATTTATTGATCGCAACGTAATTGAAGGTCGTGGTGAGCGCGTTGCATTGATCGACGAGAGTGGCCGTTACACCTACCGGGAGTTGAGTCAGCGCGTCAACCAGGCTGGCCACGTCTTGCGCGAAGCCGGCGCCGGAATGGAGCAACGGGTGCTGTTATGCCTGGATGGCGGCGTTGATTTTGTATCGCTTTTTTGGGGTGCGGTCAAGATCGGTGCAGTACCGGTTCCGGTCAACCCCTTATTAACCCCAGAGGATTACACAAATCTGGTCAGTGACGCCCGGCCACGGGTGTTAGTTACCAACCCGGACTGTTTCGATTATTTTGACAGTATGCCCAGTTGCCGCCCACCCCGGTGCCGGGTGCTGAGAGCAGGTTCTGACCGGGCCAGGCCGGGTGATCTGGCGCGGTTGATGGCAACGGCACCGATGGAACTGGAGGCGGCAGCGACAAAATCGGACGATACCGCGTTCTGGCTTTATACATCGGGCTCGACCGGCAGCCCCAAAGGGGTAGTACATCTGCATCGCAGTCCGATTCACACTGCAGTGTTGTTTGGGCAAAAGGTGCTGGGGATAGGCCAGGATGATCGTGTTTTTTCGGCATCGAAAATGTTCTTTGCCTATGGTCTGGGCAACAGTATGAGTTTTCCGTTTGCGGCCGGAGCTACGTCCATCGTGAGTGCACGCCGGCCAACAGCAGAGAACGTGCTTGCCGTTATCGATCAGTACCGTCCGACGGTATTTTGTGGCGTGCCTACGCTGTACCATAACTTACTGGACAGCGCCGGGGCGAAGGAGGCCAAATTGCTGGCAACGTTGCGCCTCTATGTCTCGGCCGGTGAGCCCCTTCCAGAGTCCATAGGGCAGCGCTGGCAGGCGCTGTCTGGCCGTGAGGTTATCGATGGGCTGGGGACCACCGAGATGCTGCAGACATTTCTCAGCAATCGGCCGGGGCAGGCCTGTTATGGCACTACCGGCATTGCCGTACCCGGCTACCGCATCAAGTTGGTGAACCAGGCGGGAACTACGGTTGCACCTGGGGAGGTTGGTGAGTTGATGGTGGCCGGCCCGAGCGCTGGCGCGGGTTACTGGAATCGTCGGGCACAGAGTATCCGGACCTTTGCCGGGTCATGGACCCGGACCGGCGATCAGTACATTGTTGGCCCGGACCAGCGCTATCGTTACTGTGGTCGGCACGACGATATGCTGAAAGTGGGAGGTATCTGGGTCTCACCCTATGAGGTGGAATCATTGCTGATTCGCCACCCACTGGTGGCGGAATGTGCAGTAGTAGGGCAGTCAGATGCGGGCGGCCTGATCAAGCCCAAGGCATTCGTGGTACTCAAGGATCCGACTCTGGCGGGCGCTGTCACCATTGATGCACTACAGCGTTTTGCACGCGAGCATCTGGCACCCTACAAGTACCCGCGCTGGGTCGAATTCCTGAATGAGTTACCTCGCACCGCGACCGGCAAAGTGTGCCGGTACCGGTTGCGTGAGCATCTTGGCGTATAGCGATGGTCGAGCACACCAGCAAGATAGAGATCCAGGGTTGCACTCTGGAGTATCAGTGGCTGGGCCCATCGCCGTCAGCACAGGCACCGACGCTGGTGTTTTTGCACGAAGGTCTGGGTTGTGTACAAATGTGGCGGGATTTCCCGCGACAATTGACAGCGGTTACCGGCTTGGGCGCGCTTAATTACAGTCGGGTCGGGTATGGCAGGTCAGATGCCGCGGTGCTGCCGCGGCGTTGCGACTATATGCATGATGAGGCCCAGCAGGCGCTGCCACAGGTACTGGATGCCTTTAACATTGAGTCGGCCATTCTGGTCGGCCACAGTGATGGCGGATCGATCGCACTGATTCATGCCGGCAGCCAGAGCGGTACCCGCGTCAAGGCACTGATCCTGCTGGCGCCACATGTATTCGTCGAGGCGCTGAGTATCGCCAGTATCAGCGAGGCGGCGAAACTGTACCGCAGTACTGACCTGCCTGAGCGACTTGCGCGTTACCACGGCGAGTCGGTCGATCAGACCTTCTGGGGCTGGAACGACATCTGGCTGCACCAGGATTTTCGCCAGTGGAACATTGAGCACTATCTGCCCAGGGTCACGGTGCCGGTATTACTCCTCCAGGGAGAAAACGATCAATATGGAACTCCGGCACAATTGCAGGCTATCGAGTCCGGGGTTCGCGGGCCAACCGAGCGTCACCTGCTCTCTGACTGTGCTCATTCGGTACATCGTGAGCAGCTCGAAGCGACGCTTAGCGCCTGCAGTGCCTTTCTTGCGCCCTTCACAACCAACCCATGAACGAATGTAGCCGTACTGAGGAAAATAGGCCAACCGGTGGTCGGCCAAAGCAAAGTTGCAGTGGCTTGGCAATGTCATTAAAGTGGCGCAAACCTCGCATGTCATGCGGGTCTCGCCGGCGAGTGGTTGTGGTCAGCGCAGTTGTCTTTTTGTACATTGGTTTATTGCTGGCGTCTTTTATAAAAAACCCGCCCGGTTTCCGGGTGGATTATCTAGGAGGAAAAGAGATGAAACTTCGAATTGTTGTGTTGTCCGTCGTTGCCGCCCTGCTGGCGTTGCCGGCTGCTGCTGCCGACAAGGTCAAGATTGGTTTTGTTACAACGCTTACGACTGGCGCGGCTGTCATCGGTAAAGACATGCAGGATGCCGTCAATCTCGCAGTGGAGGATATCGGCGGCAAGATGGGCGGGCTGGATGTGGAGGTGATCTTTGGTGATGACGGCTTTAAGCCTGAAACCGGCAAACAGGTAACGGACAAACTGGTCAAGTCAGATGATGTTGATTTCGTCGCTGGATATATCTGGTCGCACGTACTGCTGGCTTCGCAGAAATCGGTACTGGGTGCCGGCAAGTTCCTGATCAGTTCCAATGCGGGGCCGTCTCAACTAGCCGGGAAACTATGCAACAAGAATTTCTTTTCGACTTCCTGGCAGAATGATCAAACCCCGATGGCCATGGGGGAAGTGCTGAATCAAAGGGGTATCAAGAAGCTTTACGTCATGTCGCCGAACTATGCCGCCGGTAAGAATATGGTGGCCGGAGTGGAGCGTACTTTCAAAGGTGAGATTGTCGGTAAGGATATGACCAAGTGGGGCAAGGACGCACAGCTGGACTTTTCGGCTGAACTGGCCAAGGCAGGCGCCTCCGGGGCCGACGCGATATTCGTTTTCTACCCGGGTAAGGCCGGCGGTGCATTCGTCAAGCAGTACGAGCAGGCGGGCCTGACCGGTAAATTACCGCTGTACACGGTATTCACCATTGATTCTATTGCCTTGCCCAAACTGCAAAAGGCGAAAATGAAAGCAGTGCTTGGGTCCCTAAATACGCAGTTCTGGGGACCGGATCTGGATACCCCACAAAACCACCAGTTCGTCTCCGGCTTCAAGAAAAAGTATGGCCGCTATCCGTCGTTCTACGCTGCCCAGTCCTACGATTCGGTGTTCCTCATCAAGAGTGCCGTCGAAGCAGTAGGCGGCAACCTGGCTGACATGGACGGCATGCGCGCGGCGATGGAAAAGGCCGATTTTCCGTCAGTTCGGGGCGCGTTTCGCTATGGCAAGAACCATTTCCCGATTCAGAACTTCTACCTGCGCCAAGTTGTCGAGGACGGTGACGGCAACTGGACAACCTCGGTTGTCAGTACTGTGCTCAAGGATCATCAGGATTCCTACGTAGGCGAGTGCAAGATCTAGACAGCAACTGCACTGTCATTGGTAAATAGTACCGGGGTCAGTTAATCTGACACCGGCCAGTCGGGCCGGCCCGGGCCGTCCCGACTGGTTTAGCAGACATACCGTCCCGACCCGTGGAGCCAAAACCGTGAGCCTCGACGTCATCCCAGCTCGCTATTCCGTCGCGCCCCGCGCATATCGGCCCGGACAATCCTGATCGTGGACAGCACCCTGCTTGTTATCCAGATCCTGAACGGGCTACAGCTTGGCGTGTTGCTGTTTCTGCTCGCCGCCGGCCTCACGCTGGTGTTCGGCATCATGGATTTCATCAACCTGGCGCACGGCTCGTTCTACATGGTTGGTGCGTTTTTCTGCGCCACGCTGACCTTGTGGCTGGATTCTTTTCTGCTGGCGCTGCTTTTAACCCTGCCGCTCACCTTTGTGGTGGGCATGGTGGTCGAACTGCTGGTGGTACGCCATCTGTACCAGGAGGATCATTTGCAGCAGATTCTTGCTACCTTTGGCCTGATCCTGGTGGCCGATACGCTGGTACATATCATCTGGGGCCCTGAGGGCCTGACTTTTGCTTTGCCAGAGATTCTCAATGGTCAGGTAACGGTATTGCCAGGGATCCTTTTTCCGGTCTACCGCATCCTCATTATTAGTGTCGGGCTGTTGATTGCTGTTGGCCTTTACATAGTGGTAACTCAAACCCGGGTCGGCATGCTGATCCGTGCCGGTGCCTCTAACCGGCGCATGGTTGAAGCGCTGGGGGTGGATATACGTTACCTCTTTACGCTGGTATTCGGCGTCGGCGCCGTCATGGCCGGCCTGGCGGGCCTGATGATCGCACCGATCACTGAGGCCAGTATCGGTATGGGCAATGAAATCCTCATCGTCGCCTTCGTCGTCATCGTTATCGGCGGTGTCGGCTCGATCAAAGGCGCTTTTCTGGGTGCGTTGCTGGTCGGCCTGATCGATACGCTGGGGCGGTCCTTTCTGGACGATATGCTGAAACTGGTTCTTTCCAACCAGGCGGCCGAGACTTCAGCTCCGGCAATCTCTGCTATGTTGATCTATATCCTGATGGCTGCGATCTTGTACTTTCGCCCACAGGGGCTGTTTCCACCGAAGGGCCGCTAATGTCGTTGTCGACACCACAATACCTGGCCCGGCACTGGCCGGCATTCGCCGGGGTTCTGGTTTTGCTGGCGGCCCCATTGGCTATCACTTATTGGGATCAGCCTTTCTATCTGGATGTGTTGATGCGGCTGATGATTCTGGCAATTGCTGCCAGCAGTTTGAACCTGATTCTCGGTTATGGCGGCATGATCAGTCTTGGCCACTCGGTGTACATTGGTATCGGCGCTTATGCGGTCGGAATTCCTGCCTACTACGGCCAGTACAGCGGGGTACTGCAGTTACTGCTGGCGCTGGGTGGGGCTGGGATCTTTGCTCTGGTAACCGGGTTAATCTGTCTGCGGACCCGTGGCGCGTATTTCATTATGATCACACTGGCCTTTGCCCAGATGATGTATTTCACTTTCGTCAGTATCGAGGAGTACGGCGGTGATGATGGGTTGGTGATCTATGCCCGCAGCGATTTTGGGGGCCTGTTCGATGTGGAGAATAGTATTCGTCTGTATTACCTGGTGGCGGCCTGCCTGCTGCTGACACTGTTACTGGTGCACCGGATCGTAAATTCCCACTTTGGCATGGTGATTCGGGGGGCAAAGAGCAATGAATCGCGTATGCGGGCAGTTGGGTTTCCGACTTTTCGTTACCGCCTGGCCTGTTATGTCATTTCCGGCATGCTCTGCGGCCTTGCGGGCTGGCTGATGGGCAATTTCACAGGGTTTATCAGCCCGGAGATGATGGATTGGACCCGCTCCGGTGAACTGATTGCAATGGTGATTCTGGGCGGGTCGGGCACCCTGCTTGGGCCGACTATCGGCGCAGCGGTTTTCATCGGCATGGAGACGGTGCTGGCCGAGGTCACGGTCTACTGGCATCTATACCTCGGACTGCTGTTGATCCTAGTTGCGAAATTTGGTCGCGGCGGACTCGGTGGCCTGTGGCAGCGAATCCGAGGAGTACGGTGAGCGCACCGCTTCTTGAAGTCTCAGCGCTGAGCCGCAGCTTCGGTGGTATCGCTGCAGCCAGC
Organism: Arenicellales bacterium; assembly: GCA_030754035.1. Lineage (GTDB taxonomy): Bacteria > Pseudomonadota > Gammaproteobacteria > Arenicellales > UBA868 > UBA12578. The sequence goes on from JASMBC010000002.1 coordinate 58,844, forward strand.
GAACTGAGCTTGCAGGTAGTTCACGGTGAGGTGCACGCGATCATCGGCCCGAACGGCGCCGGTAAAACGACTCTGGTGTCTTTACTGGCCGGTGAGTTGCGCCCGGATTCTGGCTCGATTCGTTTTTGTGGCGAGACTATTACCGCCATGCCGGTGCACGCGCGCACACAGCGGGGCCTTGCCCGGACTTTTCAGATCACCAGTATCTTCCCGGAGTTTTCTGCGGTGGGGAATGTAGCAATGGCGGTACAGGCACACGCCAACCACTCTTTTCGCTTCTGGCGGCCGGTGGCGGCGGACATGGCGCTTCGGCAGCGCGCGCTGGAGGTGTTGCAACAGGTGGGACTGGCAGATGCCCCCGACCGCAATGCCGGGGAGATGTCTCACGGCGAGCATCGCCTGCTGGAAATGGCTATGGCGCTGGCAACTAGGCCAGCACTGCTGCTACTGGATGAGCCTGCGGCGGGACTGGGCCCGGAGGAAACCACTGCTATGGTTGCCATCCTGCGAAAACTCAGGCAGGACAAGGGCATCTTGCTGGTGGAGCACGACATGGACGTGGTTTTTGCAATTGCCGACCGGATCACGGTTATGGTGAGCGGCCGGGCTATTGCGACGGGCAGCCCGCAGGCGATCCGTGAGGACGACAATGTCCGCAAAGCCTACCTGGGTGAGGGGTTGCACGAGCGTGCTTGAAGTTCAGGGACTCCAGGCCTTTTACGGGGCCAGCCAGGCACTGTTCGGGGTTGACCTGGAGGTCGCTGCGGGTCAGGTAGTGACTTTGATGGGGCGCAACGGAATGGGTAAGACTACGACTGTCAACTGCATTATGGGACTGTTAGCCCACAGTGCGGGCAGCGTCCGGGTCAATGGCCAGGACATGGGTGGATTGCCAAGTTTCCGGGTTGCACAGGCCGGAGTAGGGCTGGTGCCTGAAGGCCGCCAGGTATTTCCCAATCTGACGGTCACTGAAAATCTGCTGGCAACTGCAGCCAATCGCCATGGCGCGGCACAACCCTGGCAGATGAACCGGGTATTGCAGATGTTTCCGGCACTGGCCGAACGTCGGCACAGTTCGGGCAGTCTGCTCTCGGGCGGGGAACAACAGATGCTTGCGATCGGCCGGGCACTGATGATTAACCCGACCCTGCTTATTCTGGATGAAGCCACTGAGGGGTTGGCACCGCTGGTACGTCGCGAGATCTGGTCGTGTCTGGTTCAGCTGAAAAACGCCGGTCTGTCCATCCTGGTCATTGACAAGAATGTGGCCGACCTTGCCCGGATCGCCGACCGCCATTTCATCATCGAGAAAGGTCGCACGGTCTGGACCGGTGACTCACGTGAGTTGCTTGCAGGCGATACGCTGAAACGCCGTTACCTGGGAATCTAGTAAGGGTATTATTTCTTGGTGTTCCACACGCCGCGGGATTAAGGCAGGTGGTCTGCAGGCCGCCTAGGCACTTGTGTCCAACGTGGTTTCACGCAGTGTGCGCAAGGCGCTGGCATCAATCTGTGGAATTTTTTTAAGAATGGCCTCGAATCGACCGGCGCTGTGAAGGTGTGTTTGCCCATAGCCTTTGACCAGGCCGGCACAGGCGGCCGCTTCCAGGGCGAGGTCATAATCGCGTCGTGCCGCCCCGAGAAGTTGCCGCAGCCAGTTTTCGATGGCGGCTTGTTCCTTGAAATAACGGTAGGACCGGGTCCGACGCGAGCGTAGACCTGCGATGATGCGCAGTGCCAGGAAGCCGCTAACCGTATCAGTCTTAACCTTTATCGGGAAGCCCCGGTTGCCAAAACCGGTGCGGGCGCTGAATGAAAGCACCCGCTTTGCGAGTTTGGGCGAAAGAATCGAAATGAGTTCGTCCGTTCCAGGCTTGAAGTAATCGACCACGCGAACGATCTGGTTCTCGTTAGCACGCACCTCCTCGCGCAGCCTGGTGAAACGTTGACGCCGGGTCTTCAGGTCGGCGACCCGGATGATGTCATCATAGGCCATGAGTCGGACCAGCCAGCGCCCGGTTTCGCGGGTCAGGGTATAGCCGCGCTGCTCGCCACCATTGGCGCGGTCGGCTTCAAGTACCGCCTGCAACCGGTTCAGGTAGAGTTGAACATAGGCACTATCCTGATAATCAGCCAATCGTTCCATGGCCATGCGAAGAAGATCGTGGATGTCTGGCGGAAACGTGTTTTTCATCGCTGCCAGGGCCTGGGCGGTCGGTTGTGCCCGGGCCGGGCTTGATGCTGTGATGGTAGTTGGCAGGTCTTTCGATTCACCTGAGGCGATGGCAAAGCCAAGATCAAAGCCGGCCAGGTTAGCAGCCACTGCAACCGAACTGCGCTGAATGCTCGCGGTGAAGGCCTGGCGTGAAAAGGGCAGCACCCCAGCACCTGCTACGGCCCCGAACAGTACTGCGTTGATGATACTGCCGGTGGCGGCTGCGCAGGCGGCCATGTCAAAGTGCACGAGTCGCTGGCACTGTGCGGCAACGGCGCTGAGGAGGTATTCGGGGTCGATGCGCACATCTCTCGGCGAGGCTTTCTCGGCGACTGCGTAGGCCCGGTGACTGGAGGAGACTACCGTGGTACGTGATCGGGTAATGAACCCAGCCTGTAAGGCGCGCCCTGCTTCTACCGCCTCAGTCGACAATACCAGGTCTACATCGCCAGGGCAGGGCATCAGCGCGCAGACCATGGACTGGTTGGTGTTGTGCTCAGAGAAGTTTGGCCACGTTTCCAGGTAGTAGGTCGTTGCGCCGGTGCGCTGGGCAACGCCCGGGACATAGGTATACCGCACCTCGAAATTCTGGCTCTCGCAAAGGTCTGCCATCCACTGGGTTAACAGGCCACCGCCTTCGCCACCCATGGCGCCAATGACGATTCTTATCGGACGTGTATCGGGGTGATCCATAGTTACCGGGTGCGGGGTTCGCTGCCTTGCAACGCGCCGATCACCCACTGGCGAACATTACTGATAGTTCGTTCCCGCCAACTGGGATTGTTGATGATAGTGGCCTCAAAAAAAGACGGACAAAGCCCGGCCTGGTGGGCCATGACGCCACAGTTTCCACAGCCTACACACTGGTTATCTATTACCGCGACTGGCCCATCAGCGAGGGGGTCGGGGTTGTCTTTAACAGTAAGTGAGGGGCAACCGGATAGCCGGACGCAGGCCCGGTCACCGGTACAGATATCTGGGTCAATGCCCAGTCGGACCCGCAGTGCCCGTGCACCACAATCCAGGGCTTCCTGGTGCGCCTGCTTCACCCGGCGCTGGCGGGCCAGTTGGCATTCACCCTGGGAGATGATGATCTTCAGACCCGGCGGCGACTGGCTAATAGCTTCGGTTAGTGTCGTGACCATCTGTTTGACGTCGTAGCTGGGTATCGTTCGTACCCACTGGGCACCCACGCCGCGTACTGCCTTTTCAATCGTCATCTGGACAGGGTTGCCGGACCTGGCCTGGTCAGTAGAGGGAATAGCCTGGTGGCCGGTGGCAGCAGCATAGCCATTATCGACGATGAGCAACACACCGTTATCACCGTTGAATATCGCGTTGGCAACGCCGCTGGTCAGGCCGTTGTGCCAGAAGCCACCGTCACCCATGATGCTGATCAGGGGTTTGGCAAAATTAGGGGCCAGGCCGGAGGAACTGGCGAGACCCAGGCCGTAGCCGACAGTATGCTGGCCAATATTAAACGGGGGCAAGGTGGAGAACAGATGACAACCGATGTCGCCGCTGACATGGAATTCACCCAGTTCCTGCTGAACTAATTTCAACGCACTGAACAAGGGCCGTTCCGGGCAGCCGATGCAGAATCCTGGTGGGCGGGCAGGCACGGGGAATCCAAGGGCTGTTTGAGAGCCCGAAATTTCCCGCGTAGCCTGTTGCTGGGCGCTCTCCATTGTCGCCAGGCTGACCCCCGCCGGTGTGGCGCCATTCAAAAATCTGGTAATGCCAGTGATCAATATCCGGGTCTTGTATTCACCAGCTGTGGGCAACAGGTCCTTGCCGTGAATCCGGGTGTCGATGCCGGTGCCGTGCAGGTCAGCCTTGATGCTTTGTTCGATGTAGTTTGGCTGCCCTTCCTCGATTACTAACACAGCCTTTTTGCCGGCACAGAATGCCCTGATCTCCTCCGGGATCAGCGGGTAGGTGACAGTAAGTAGGTAAATCGGAATTTTTGAGTTGCCCAACGCGTCCGCGAGAGACAGTATCTCCAGTGAGCGATTGAGGGCGTTGTAAATGCCACCCTGGACGATAATTCCAATGTCGACATAGTCACCCGGCAGGCTCTGATTCAGTTTATTTGTGCTGATGAAACGAAGTGCCCTCGGCCACCGCTCAGTGATTTTCAATTGCTCCTGTTGATAGGAGGAGGGGGGCAGGACCACTTTGTTGTAATCAAACACGGCTTGTTCGAGGGGATGGTGGGCGTTGTACTGACCTGGCCGGTTATCCTTGGCGACGAAGCTGCCATAGACATGGCAGGCGCGAATACGCAGCATCAACATCACCGGAGTGTTAGTCGCTTCAGACAGTTCAAAGCCGTGTTCTACGGCAGCAACGATAGCCGGTAAGTCGGGGCGGGGGTCGAGCAGCCACATCTGTGATTTTGCCGCGAAAGCATGAGTCCGCTCCTGCATGATGCTGGACCCCTCGCCGTAATCCTCACCGACAATAACCAGAACACCACCCCGGACCCCGGCCGAGGCGACATTGGCCAGCGCATCAGCCGCTACATTGGTGCCGACCGTTGATTTCCAGATGACAGCGCCGCGTAGCGGATAGTGAATAGATGCGGCCAGCATGGCGGCCGCAGCGGCCTCGCTGGCGGCGTTCTCGAAGTGCACGCCGAGCTCACGCCGGATTTCCGCGGCATCATTAAGGACATCCATCATATGTGAGATCGGTGAACCCTGGTAACCGCCAATGTAGGAGACACCGCTTTGCAGAAGGGCCTTGGTGACTGCCAGTACCCCTTCACCACGGAAGACCTCACCGTCGCGGTTGCGAAGGCTCTGCACTTCCTTGCTGAATGATCGTTCGGCCATCGTTAGTTTGCAGCCCTCAATGCAAATGAGTAATTCACCATCTTCGGTTGCAGTAATGCTTGCTCATCGAAAGTTCAAAATGGCTGATGCCGTACGTTCCTTAGAATTTTTTGGAGCGTTGCAACAAAAGCGGTGAATTCACTTTCTTCGACCCCGTGAAAAAGATGTCGGAAATGCCAGTAAAAGACGGGCCAGAATCTCTCAAAAACCTGGCGACCTTTCTCGGTGAGGTAGACTTCGATGAAGCGGGAGTCACTTAATCGGGGCCTGCTCATGTTCGATTCGCATGACGGAGGTGACACCCTGGGTCATTCCAGTTGCCTTTTCATAAGAAGCGCAAAGCCCCCCTCTCTAGCAAAATGAAGCATAGTCTCCGAAGAGAAATTCTTCCATTTCCGAGATGCCTCAGGCCAGTCTTTTTCGGAGACCGCCTCGTCTGCCGCGGCCAACTCCTGGTCACAGTACCGATGAACGCCAGTCATGAATTCCGTGATAGTTGTCATATGGTTTCAACTCCTTTCGTGTCCCGGCTCTCTGTCAAATTAGTGCCATTACTAAAGCGTTCGGGGTTACTCACGGCCCTGGACCGCTTATTCAAGTTGCCTGGGCAGCCAGGTCGCCAGTTCCGGCACAAAAATTAGCAAGGTCAGTACCACCAACTCGATCAGGATAAAAGGCAGCGCGGCAGCGACAACTTGCCCCAGCGTCACTTTGAAGGGTGCGACACCTTTCATCACGTAGAGCAGCAGCCCAAAAGGCGGCGTCAACAGGCTGATCTCCATGGTGATCAGCATTAGCACCATCAGCCAGATGACGTCGATATTGAAAGTGGCCTGCAGTGACTGGGAACTCAACAGGAAGAAGGGTAGCGTCAGCAGTAACATGCTGACCTGGTCCATGAAGGCGCCCAGAAATAGCAACACCAGCATCATCATGATCACAACCGTCAACGGTGTCAGGTTCATTGTGGCGAGGTACTGCAACAACCCATCCGTTGCCCCGGAATTCGACAGTGCCTGGCTGAAAACCAGTGAGCCAGCGATGATGAACAGGATCATGATATTAATCTTTGCCGTTTCCATCAGCGCCTTTGCAATTGCCCGCCAGTTGAAATCAGCTCCTGCTATGCCCGAGATCCGCACAGTCGACTTGAACAGGCGAAAAAAGTAACACACAACGAGCGCTGCCAGGCAGCCCAGTGCGGCGGCATCGGTTGGCGAAGCGAGTTTGAAGAATATGCTGCCTACGACCACGATGAAAATAATGAGCAGCGGCAAGATGTACAGCAACCCCGGGAGAATACGGTTGGCGGCACGACGGTAGTGGCCGGTGTAGGCCCATGAGAGCCGCTCCGTGCCGCCGAGCCACAGTGCCACGGTGACCGGCTCATCAAACTGATCGGTTTCGATCTCGTAGGCTGGGGCAAGCTTCGGATTAATGGCACAGCGACCCACCACATAGGAAAAAAACAACACCGCCATCAGCACCCCCGGCACGATGCCGGCAACGAGTAACTGGGCCACCGACTGCTCGGCAAGACTGGCCAGCAGTACCGCCAGAGCCGAAGGCGGTACCAGCATGGCGATTCCACCGACCGCCATAATCGGCCCCATGGCTATCTCGGGCTGGTAGCCCCGCTTGGCCATGTCTGGCAGCAATACCGAGCCGAGGATTGCAGTATTGGCGATAGTCGAGCCCGAAAGCGAAGAGAACACGGTGCCGCCAACAATCGCGACGACGGCCAAGCGGCCGGGAACACGCGCGATCAACCGATCAATTGCGCTGATAGCCTTGAAGGCAACACCGGTCTGTAGCAGGATTTCTCCCATCAGCAAAAACAACGCAATCGGCGCAAGCGTGTATTTGATTGCGTTGTGAAATTCCAGTGGCATCAGGACCAGGCCGATATCACCATTGATAAACAGAGCAGTGCCAAGCACGTTGGCGGCGAAAAACGCAAAAGCCACAGGCAGGCCGAGAAACATTGTGATGCAGACTGTTCCGAGCAGCAGAATCAGGGCGAGGTACCATTCCATGAGTCAGAAGCTCGCCTTGGATGAATCTGTTGCGATTGGAATTCGTAGCATACTGCGGCGGAACCGCAATAAAAATTCGATCGCAAGGAAAAGAAACGAGGTAGTGAAGACCGTCATTATGTATCCGGTTGGAATACGCAGATCTTTGTCCGGCAGGGAGCCATCCTGAAATTCCCAGATAGTCACCCGGCTTCCGTAAAAACACAGCGCGATACAAAGTATTGCACCTGCAACGTCCATGGCGCGCTCAACGCGTTCTGCAGCTTCTCGGCGAAGCGCCATGGTGACGACATCCACGCGGACATGAGCGCCCTGGCGCAGGACCCACGGAGCCCCAAGGAAAACCCCAAAGTACAAGGTGTACTCAACCGCCTCGTAAAGCCACCAGATGCTGCCCAACTGGGTTTTGACCAGGAAAAGATTAAGGGGGATCAGAACGGCGATGAGTCCGATAGAAGCGGCGACCAGTGCGGCCAGGTACAGCATGAGCCGATCGAAGCCAGCTTCAAAGCGATCGATCTGCTTTTGCATCACGTACCTGTCGAGTCGACCTTAAACTGAAAACGAAATGACCAGCGTGCGGGAGCCGGCCTGATGGCCGGATCCCGCCAGCGTGAACGAGGATAAGCTAGGACAACTACTGGGTAAACAGTTTCTTGAGCGCAGGGCCGTGTTCGGGGCTGCGTTCGAGAACCTCCGCCCAACCGGCAGCAACAGCGGCCGCCAACCACTGGTCCCGATCGGCCCCTTCCAGGGTGATCGTTTCCATGCCTTCACTGGCCATCCAATCTTTTTGTTTGGTCAGCAGTGCCTGGAAATCCGGATTGCTGGTCTCAGCTTTGACCTCGAACTCGAGGCCGACCTGGTTCAGCAGGTCCTGCTGTTCCTGGGTCAGGGAATTCCATTTCTTAAGATTTGCTACGGTATGCAAAGACGAGTGATAGAAGCCCGGTTCGACCCGGTACTTGGTCACTTTTACCCAGGCGGGGTTCCAGCCTAGCGCTGGCCAGCCGTAGCCCTGGACGGTCCCATTTTCCATGTAGGTATAGACCTGTGCAAAATTCGAGCGCTGCACGGTCGCGCCGAGTGAGGTGAAAAACGCCGTGTAAACAGGTGACACCCGCAGGTTCAGGCCTGTCAGATCCGGTCCGCTAATCGGTTGATTGAGCCAAAGATGGAACGGGCCGAAATCATGGTGCCGTGCGATGAACTTCATATTCTTTTCTGTCATCAACTTTTGCACGTAATCAATCGCGCCGTTTGCGCGCAACTCCGCAAAGGTGTAGTCCTGCAGACGCAGCACAGGGGCTTCAGGCAGTACATTCCCGAAATAGGCTTCGGTGCAACCGACGATATCGTACGCGCCCTTGGCCATTTTTTTGGTCAATTCAAACGGGCTGCCGATTGCCGGAGCGCCACCCTTAAGATCGATCTGGACAACGCCCTTACCACGGGCGTTGACCGCTTCGACCAGTTTTTCGAAGGGCTTACCCGGGGGGCTGCCAATGGGAAAACAGCTGGCCCCGGAAAGGGTTACTTCAGCTGAATACGCCGGGTTCATCGCAGAGCCGATGACAGCGATTGCTCCAGCCAGAACAAAGATCGCATTTTTTTTCAGTTGCAACATTTAAAGCCTCCTTATGCACAGTATTAGAAATACCCGAAAAACGATTCGGGTTATTGTTATTTAACGGCGCGGGTCACCAGGCAGGGTCGCTGCCAGGTGTGCTCCGCGGGTTATTCGCTAACCACTCGTAGCACAATGCCACAAATCATGGGGAAATTCACGTCCGAGGTGTAAACACGCCAGATCCGTGCTATCAGCCCCGGTTCTTGTTCACGGCATTGGCTGTCCAACCGTGGGTCGGTGCCTGCCGGCACCAAGAGCCCGGCGGTCAATTTTTCCGTTTGGCAGTAGCGGGAAATCGGTCGTTATTATGAAATGCCTAGGCACCTTGTAACCGGCCAGTTGCTGCCTGCACCAGGCGGAAAAATCAATCGACGCAGCGGATCGAGGCTGGGGCGAGACCTCATCAGCCAATTGGATAAAGGCAGTAGCGCTTTCCTGAAAAACCGGGTCTGGTACCGCGATCACTACAGCCATGGCCACTGCCGGGTGTTGCTCGAGTACGGCTTCGATTTCCCGCGGATAGACGTTGTAACCGCCGGTGATAAACATCTCCGTCGCTCGTCCGACCAGGTGCAGTGAGCCATCGGCATGCAGGGTGCCGATGTCCCCGGTCCGCAACCAGCCGTCAGCAGTGAAGGCTGCGGTGCTCGCCTCTGGCAGGTCAAAATAGCCGGACATCATCCAGGGTGAACGAGCTTGTATCTCACCGCTATGGCCAGATTCGACCGATCTGCCCGCATCATCAGCGATACGTATTTCGCACCCTGGATGAGGAAACCCGACTATGGTAGATGGAGTATGGGCCGGGTTCAGCGCACCGGTTCCGGTCAAAGAGCCACAGGACTCAGTCAGGCCGTAGGCAGTTGCAATGTTGGTATCCAGGCGGGCCAGTTTGCGCAGTAACTCCGGCGGCATCGGGGCGCCGGACCAGATCAGCCATTCGAGCGCCGGGACCGTTGCATCCTTGAACCGAGACAGTTCTGACACTCTGCGATACATGGTTGGGACCTGCAGCCAGAGGTTGATTTTTTCACGCTGAACCATCTTGAGCGTAACTTCAGCATCAAAACTCTCCATGAAATAGATGGTGCCGGCACCGACCAGGGCAAAACAGACAATATCACCCAGCCCCCCGATATGGTTCACTGGCAGGTTGGCAACTATTCGGGGAATCTGTGATGGCCAACGCTGGTGGCGGGCGCGATTGCCCAGCACCAGCGCCTGGTGGCTGATCACAACTCCTTTGGGAACACCAGTGGTACCGGAGGTGTAGACAATTACCGCCGGATCATCAGGCATGACCACGTGCTGGGCAGCACGATAGCTTGCGTTCGAAACCTGATCGGCCAGATCGGCAAATTCTTCATAAGGCAGCGTGCCACTGCTGTTATCCGTTTCGTCTATTGCAATGATCCTGCCTTGCTCAAGCCCCGGGTGGGTGCTGCCTGCCGGCTGCGCCACACTAAACAGCACCGTTGGGGTCGCATTAGCAAGAATGACTGCCCTTTCCCTCATGGTGTACCTGGGATTAAGGCCGGTCCAGATTGCGCCAATGCGAACCGTTGCCAAAAAGACGATGAGGAATTCGGGTCGTGGGCTGGTGAGCATGGCGACCCGGTCACCGGGGGCAACGCCCAGGGCCAGCAGTGCTTTAGCGCAGCGGTCGACCTGACTGACCAGTTCCGCGTAACTCCAGCAGCGCCCGGAAAATTTCATCGCCATGCGCTCAGGCCAGCGCTGGGCAGTACTGAACGGATAGTCGCTGATACGCGGTAGGTGAGGCGTTGTCACGGCATCCTCTGTGGTGCGATTTCCATCAGGCGGGTTTTCACGGCAACCCGGGGCAGGCTGAAAAGAGCCCCTCACCTGAAGACAGCATTGACCCGCGCCTCACATCTGAAAGCCCGGCGCAGATCGGCCTGCGCAGCCGCGACCTAAGTCCCATTCCTTCGGTAATAGCCCTCAGCCGTCGCTGCAAAACCAAGGCCTGGACAGGGTCAATGTCTGGTAACGGGGCTGGTGTCGGCATCAGTATTTACCGGTGGCATCGGCGGGCTACGAAAACCGCATTGGCTATTTAAGAGAATTAAAGAGAATAGAGTTGCCAGACGCCTGTAGGCAAGTATTTGTTTGTGCAAGGTAAGGTTGATTACGCCGCTAAGCGCCGTAACTGACTCCTGCCCAGCCACAGATTCTTCAATTGCTGCATCGCCTGCAATCTGAGCCTGGGCTTGCGCATATCTTTAATCAGTCACGATCTGTCAGTGGCCCTAGCCGCATTATGCGATCAGGTCATGGTGATCAATCATGGTGAGATCATTGAATGCGGCTCATGTGCACAGGTTTTTTCCAAGCGCCCCCAGGCCTATATCGCAGAACTGATACCTGCCGTTCGCTTGCCCGAAGTGGGCGAAAAGCGGTTCGATGAGGTAAATACTCGTAAGGCTTGATGGCGCACGCAGCTACCTCCTGCAACCACAGGCATCGGTTCTGGCTCTCAGTAACGCGCCTTTAGCGTAGTTTCAGGTGTATTCAGAATAGTTGCTGATAACTCTCTGATTCGGAGCATTTATTTGGTGCTACCACAGGGGTGCCACGCTCGCCGCTTGGGCTGGTGCAGAGTTGGTCTGCGGGGGCCGAGGTAGGCAGGGCGTATTAGTCAGTTGATTTGGGCGTAGTTTTATCGCCATATAACGGTTGACAAATTAACCATATGGAGGGTAATGTTTCAGCATACTGACTGGTCGGTATGTAACCAAAATGACACTAGCACACATGACACAAAAAACCACGGCGGTGGAACGGATTCTGGCGGTGGCCGAACCGCTTTTCCTGGCGGCGAGTTACGCCAACGTGACCATGGATCAGATTGCCCGCAAGGCTGGATTTACCAAGGGCGGCCTGTACCATCATTTTCCCAGCAAGGAGGCTTTGTACCTGGCGATGATGCAGACTGATCTTGCCGAGAAGCAGGCCCTTTTTACCGCGATGGCCCGATCCGGGGGTGACTGTCGATCGCGGCTGCGGTGCCTGACCCAGGCATTTTTTGAGTTACCCGATCCCAAGCGCCAACTGATCAGCCTGGTACGGCGCAACAGTAACGCCCTTGGTGACGCAGCCCGGGCTCGGTTGATCAGCGCCTACCAGCAGGCACTGCCGAACCAGATCCTGTCCATAATCAAGAGTGGGATTCGCACGGGTGAGATTCAGACCGTCGATGCCCGTCTGTTAGCCTGGTCATTCGTAGCTCTGGTGGAAACCGCGATCAGTGCGCATGGGGACCGGGTACTGGAAGAGTCGGGTAAGAAACTCGATTTCGTCCTCGACCTGTTTTTCCGTGGAGCGTGCGGCCCAAAAGACAGTGGACTGGGCCAGGCAGCCACGACCAGCACTGCGGCAAATTCGGGGTCGGCAGTGACGGCACCAACAGCTTATACCGGCACCGGTGTGTTTCCCGAGTGGCAGGACCAGGATCTGGCTGGGCTGCTGTTGGCCTGCCGTGATCTTGTCGAGGACGGCGACTTTCCAACGGTACAGCGCTGGCGGGATGGGGGTGGCCGGGTGCTAGGCCATTTTCAGGTCTATTTTCCAGAGGAGATCGCGCATGCCGCCGGGCTGCTGCCCTTCAAGTTGCGTGGTGCCCCGGTTGAGCCCGACCATGCAGACTCCCGTTTCGGTTCGTACCTGTGTTCTATTCTCAAGACATCGCTGGAACTGGTGCTGAGCGACCGCGTAGAACTGGACATGTTTGTTACCCACCCGATCTGCGATGCAGCCCGAAATCTGGCCGCGGTCTGGGAACGCAACAGTGAGCATCCCTGTCAGATCCTGTACCTGCCGCAGAATGCGAATTCGGCCGACAGCGGGCGTTACCTGCGTAACGAGTACGCTCGGCTCCTGGAAGTGGTCCAGCAGGTTGCCGGGACTACGATCACCGATGACGACCTGCGAGGCTCTATCGAGCTGTTCAATCGCAACCGTACGCTGATCCGCGAGTTGTATCAGATCAAGCGTGAGACACCGTGGCTGTTAAATGCCGAGGATGCTTATTGCCTGGTATCGGTGGGAGGGATGGTGCCGCGCGAGGAGCACAATGCCTTGCTTGAGACGGTACTACCGATGATCCGGGAGCAGGCCGATAGTAACCAGGAGGACCGGATACGGGTGGTATTCGAGGGCGGTTTCTGTGAGCAGCCACCGTTGGATCTGATCCGCATGGTCGGTCGCTCGTGCTATGTTGTTGATGACGACTTTCTGATCGGACTGCGCTGGATTCTTGAAGACGTCCCGAGCACGGGTGATCCGCTACACCAGCTGGCCCAAGCCTACCTGGAGAAATCATCCTACAGCCCGGTACAGCACGACTTGCGCAAGCCCAAGGAAAAAATGCTCAAAGAACGGATCAGCGCCGCCCGGGCGGATGCCGCCATTATTACTGCGGCCAAGATGTGCGAGCCAGGACTGGAGGAGCAGGTCTGTTATACCCGCTCGTTGGACGAGGACGGTATAGGATATTTCGTCAGTGAGTTCGAAGAAAACATGACGAGTTTTGATCACCTGGGTCTGCAGATCGAAACTTTTATGGAAAACCTGATGTACCAGTGAACCTGGCGAATTGCCGGGACGAGGAGAGACAGTAATGGGACAGGATAGTCAGAACGAGATTGTAGGGCGCGGTGCCCGGGACGGGGCCGAGCTTTTCCGGCAGTGGTTCTCCTCACTGGACGCGACTGCCGAACAGGGAGCGCAGAGTGCCTACGTGTTTGTCATGGGCAGTATGAACGAGATTCTAAAGGCTTTCGATCTGCCGGTGGTCTTTCCGGAGATCAATTCGCTCCAGACCGCGGTGCGGCGTGTTGCCCACGAGTACCTCAACGAGGCTGAGGATTACGGTTATTCACCCGACATCTGCGGCTACGTCAAAGCTGATGTAGCAGTGCAGTTGCGTAATGGCGAGCACCCGATGGGTAGGATTCCCAAGCCTTCCCTGGCCGTTTACACCAATGCCTGTAATACCTATATCAAGTGGGCGGAGATCTGGGAGCGTATGTACAAGATTCCGATTTTCACGCTGGACGTACCGGGCAGCCGCGAGGGCGGGGTGCACACTGGCCCAGGTGACCGCTCGTTCGAGAATGATCGCAGTTATGTCGAGGCCCAGGTGCATGAGCTGATCACGCTGTGTGAGGAAGTAACCGGTCGCAAGTTCGACATTGACAAGTTGCGCGAGGTATTGGGTTATGCCAACGACGTGGCCAGCAGCTGGCAACGGGTGTTGCAACTGAATGCCAGTCGGCCTTCAGTATTCAATGCCGTCACTGAGGGGACTATTTACCTGGGGGTTGCCAACGGCTTTCGCGGCACCGAGCAGGGCAGTCGATATTTCAGGGAGCTGGTCGAGGAGATGGAATATAAATCGGCGAACGGCATCGGCACCCTGACCGACGAGAAATACCGACTGACCTTCGTGGGCGTTCCCTGCTACCCGATTTTCCGGCGCTTTAACGAGATGTTCTCCGACTGGGGAGGCACTTTCGTTAATTCAACCTATCTGTGGTTTGCCTCTGGTGGTACCAACAGGGGCTTTCAGTACGACCTGCAACGCCCGGTCGAGAGCCTGGCCGAGGGCGTGCTGCTCAGCGTCCGTGACGCCATGGACAGTATGTTCCATCAGAGTTACATGATTGAGGATATGATCGACGAAATGCATGTGGATGGTGTGGTTTATCACCCGATCAAGAGTTGTCGCACAGTCTCTACCGGGCTCGCGGATAGTCGGCGCTACCTGATGGAAAAAACCGGTGTGCCATCGCTGTTCCTGGAATCGGACATGATGGATAAACGTGTTGTTTCTGAGGCTCAGATGAAGAACCGGGTAGACGCGTTCTTCGAGGGCCTTGCATCGCGTCGCAGCCAGCAGGCCGCGGCCTGAACCAGTAGAGGAATCAAGCCATGGCGTATGCTGCAGGTGTAGATGTGGGGTCGACCCAGAGTAAAGCCGCGATTGTTGATGAGGATGGCAACCTGATCGCGACCGCTCTCGACGAAACCGGAGCAAACGTGGTGCAAGCTGCAGAGAGGGTATATGAACAGGCCCTGCGCAGCGCTAAGCTGCGCGAAGAGGAAGTCGACTACATTATTGGCACTGGTTACGGCCGCTATAAGGTGACATTCGGCAACGCCCAAGTTACCGAGATCAGCTGTCACGGCCGGGGCGCGGTAAAGATGTTTCCCGATACCCGCACGGTGATCGACATGGGTGGCCAGGATACCAAAGCCATCAGCGTCAGTCCGAGCGGGGAGATCAACGATTTCTGTATGAATGACAAGTGTGCCGCCGGGACTGGCCGCTTTCTCGGGGCTGCTGCGATGGCCCTGGATCTGTCTTTGGCCGAGCTTGGCCCTACGGCCTTGAAGTCGGATAAGCCCGTACGCATCAGCACCACCTGCACGGTATTCGCTGAGTCAGAAGTTCTTTCCTGGCTGGGTAAAGGAAAAAAACTTCCCGACATACTCTGGGGAGTGCACCAGTCGATCGCTACCCGAACCATCGGCCTGGTGCGTCGGGTAGGGCTGGACGAGAAGATTACATTTACCGGCGGGGTAACCCGCAACGTGGCCATGGTCAAGGCGCTGGAAGACCGCCTCGGTATCCGCTTGAACGTGAGTGAACAGGCTCACTACTTTGGTGCGCTCGGCGCAGCACTTTTTGCTCTTGATCATATCCTAGATAGCCGTAAACCCGCGTCTAGCGCAGAGGTGGCGTAATGGACTGTACAGTCGGTATAGACGTAGGTTCTACCTACACTAAGTGTGTTGCCCTTTCGGCAAACGGTGAGATCGTTGGCCGCAGACTGGCACAAACCGGGTTCAAACTGGGGGAGATCTCGGCGAGGCTATTGAACGAGACCCTGGCAGACAGTGGGCTCGAGCGCGGCGATGTTGGCTATGTAATCGCTACCGGCTTTGGCCGCCACCAGGTCAAGGACAAGGACGCGGCGGTGACTGATCTGACCGCCGCCGCCCGCGGCGCTAGGTTCATCTTTCCGGATACCCGCACTGTGCTCGATATCGGCGGTCAGACGATGAAGGCGAGCCGGGTCGACGAGAACTGCAAGGTGGATTCGTTTCGTCTCAACGATAAGTGCGCGGCTGGAACTGGCGCGTTTTTGGAAAAGACTGCGTATTACATGGGGTTTAAAACAAAGGAGATCGGACCGCTGTTGGCCACCTCACGTGAGTCAGTCTCCATATCAGGGGTATGCGCGGTGTTCGCTGAGTCTGAAGTGATCAATCACCTGTCACAGGGTACTGCACCGGCGGACATCATGCAGGGTGCGGTCTCATCACTGATTAAACGATCGGTTCAGTTAATGAAGCGGGTCCGCGCTGAGCCCGGATATACCCTGGTTGGTGGCCTGTTACGGTTTCGGACAATGGTTGACGAAGTGCAGGAGAAACTGGGCCAGGAAGTCAATGTTCCCGATGGGGATCTGGTTCAGTTTACAGCCGCGCTGGGTGCAGCCGTGCTGGGGCACCGGCGGATGCAGCAACTGGGTGTAGGCAGCGGGCTTACGGTGGGTGCCGGTGCTGCCTGAACAGTTGGTATCGGGTGGCTGTTGTGACTCCACGACGACCACTACTGATGCTGCGGCCGATTCCAGCGCGATTCTTGTCGATCCAGCGCTTACGGCAGATGGCTGGGTTAAACGCTATCTGGCCGATCCCGCCCGGGCCCGCGAAGCGCGGGAACTGTACTCTTCAATGGGTTATGAGGTGTACGAGCAACAACTCGATCCCGCTGACTTTCCCCTGAGTTGTGGCGAGTGCCCCTCAGAGGTCTGCCGGGCTTATGTCATGATCTATACCCGCCGGCGTTGACTGTAAGCCGCGACGGGTGGATGCAACGGTCATTCGCCTCGGCAATGAATCCTTGCCAGTTTTCCTTTCCAAGCAATCCGTCGTAGATCATATCCTTAAGTAGTTGGAAGGGCTGGCACTGTGGGGCGTCCAGGGCCTGCTGCAGGTGCCGTGCGATGGCCAGTCGTACGCTCGCCAATCCTGTCGGTCAGGCGCACTCGAGCGACAGGGTGACGGTAGCCGTGGACCATGGCGTTGTCGGTATCAGCGACTGAGGCAGCGCCCTGTTCTACCATTCGGATCGCCTCCATGTCGGCATCGTTGCTCCGCTGGGTCGGTTCCGTAAAAGGAGTGATGTGATAGTATGCTTGCCGTTCGCCAGCCTTTTCCCTCTTTTTTCAAATACATTGATTTATGTCCGTGGATAGCGTAATCAATTTGCCGCAGGTCCGACTGTCATGCCGGGATTGCTCTTTGGCAGAGCTTTGTCTGCCGCGTGGTCTCGATGCCCAGGACCTTGAACGTTTCGAAGCAGTTGTTGGCCAGAAACCCCCGCTACAGAGCGGGGAACTCGCCTATCATGCCGGGGACGCCTCCCATGCTCTGTACGCCGTTAAGTCGGGGTCTTTGAAGATTGTGATGTCAGCGCTTGACGGTGAGGAACAGATTATTGGCTTTTCGATGCCGGGCGAGCTTTTTGGCTTTGATGGAATACAAAATAGCCACACTTGTACTGCAGTGGCCCTGGAGCGAACGAATATCTGCGAACTACCGCTTGATTCCATCAGCGAGATTTCCAAAGAGATTCCAAGCCTGAATCGTGAGCTCTATAAAGTTATGGCTCACGAGATCAGCCTTGATCAGTCGATGTTGTTGTTGCTGGCAAGGCGCAACGCTGAAGATCGACTGGCCGCTTTCCTTTTGAGCCTGTCGCAGCGGTTTGCTAATCGGGGCTTCTCCGAAGTGGATTTCACACTGTCGATGTCCCGGCATGATATCGCCAATTATCTTGGGCTCGCCGCGGAAACCGTCAGCCGTCTTTTCAGCCGCCTGGCTGATGGGGGATTACTGTCCGTTAATGGCCGCAAGATCAAGATTCACAATCTTCAGGGGTTACGACAGCGGGTGGGTGATTGTTTAGGCGGAGCGACATCTGCAACCGTCGGTTGAAAGTCCGATTTTACAGCCGGCAGGTATAGTTCTGGTTTCCTAGATCGCTCTTGAGTGGTGCGATTGGCCTGGATGTGGCGACAGGTAACGATCGAAGATCATGCAGATATTGCGCAGCAGGAAGCGCCCGGCCGGGGTAACCTGGATATGGTTCCCGCGTGTCACCGTCACCAGGCCATCATCAGCCAGCAGTCGAAGTTTTTGAAGTTCCGCCTGAAAATAGTCCAGGTCAGCAATACCGTAGCTGGACAACGCTTCAGGCAAGCGTACCCCGCCTGCACACATTAGCTGTTCTATTATGTATCGGCGAAGTTCGTCGTCATGATTTAGTTCTATCCCTCGGGCGACCGGCAACTGGTTGTTATCAATCTGTTCCTGGTAGGCGAAAAGATCTTTGCTATTCTGGCTATAGCTCCTACCGATTTGGCTGATGGCGCTAACACCCAGGCCGATGAGTTCGCAGCAGGCATGGGTCGAGTACCCCTGGAAATTTCTATGCAAAGAGCCATCCTGGCTGGCTCTCACCATCGGATCATCGGGCCGGGCGAAATGATCCATGCCGATGTGTATGTAGCCGGCACTGGTAAGCTTTTCAATACAGGCGCCCAGTATTCCTAGTTTCTCTGCACTGTCGGGTAGATCGGCCGATCGGATTCGCTGTTGTGGAGCGAACAGGTGTGGCAGATGTGCGTAGTTGAATATGCTGAGTCGGTCCGGCAGGACCTCCAGTAGCTGGTCCAGGGTGTGACTGAAGCTGCTGATGCTCTGAAATGGCAGCCCGTATATCAGATCCACGTTGGTCGAGCGAAAGCCCAGTGCACGGGTATGGCGCAGCAGGTCCAGGGTTTTTTCGGGTGACTGGACCCGGTGTACCGCAGCCTGGACTTTCGGGTCAAAGTCCTGCACCCCCATGCTGATTCGGTTAAATCCCATCTGTTGTAGTTGATCTAGGGAGTGGTGCGATACAGTTCGCGGATCAATCTCTATGGAGTAATCACGCTCCGGATCATCAGTGAGCCTAAAATGTTGGCCAATATGGGTGATCAGTTGTTCGAGTTGATCGGGCTGCAGAAAAGTTGGGGTCCCTCCGCCGAAGTGCATCTGTACGGCTTGCCGGTCGTCATCAAATAGTTGGCCGTACATCTCGATTTCGCGGCGAAGGTGATCAAGATAGATGGCCGCCTTGTGGGTAGTTTTTGTGACAATTTTGTTGCAGGCGCAGTAGAAGCAAAGCGTCGCGCAGAAAGGAATGTGTACGTAAAGAGACAGTGATCGGGGGATCGGATCTTCGTTGCTGAGGCGAGCGAGCTGGCACACTCGGGTGGAGGTGATCGCTTCGCTGAACTGTATGGCCGTAGGGTAGGAAGTGTAGCGTGGCCCGGCGTGATCGTAGCGTCGGATCAAGTCCGGATTAAATACAGGGTTAGGTGACACAGGCTCTCGGATAACGCGTATATGCTAAGACAAAGCAGATCAGTATTTGGATTGATACCCTGAAATGTATCTCCAGAGTCGGCGCCCAGGGCTGACTTATGTCATAAGCGGAAGCAATACCGGTATCTTCGCAGGACTCAAGGTTATAATGTTTTTCGAACTTTTCCGCCTAAAAGATCAGCGAATGAGAATAACGATAGTGGCTGCACTCGGTGGGCGGGCGTTTTTATCACAATGGCAACGCAAGGTCTTGGGCCGAGCCGGTACCCGCCGGTTGATCGCAGATTCTTGAATTGATGCTGATTGAGTAGTTATTCTTCAATCCAAGCTTTGACACGCCCCCGCTCGCATGGATGGGAGCTAAGGAATATGCCGAAATGAGAAAATCTGTTGCCCTTGCGGCCATACTACTGTTGGCCGTCAGCGCCTGGATTGGCTCGGGTCTGCTGCTTGACCGAAAGCCCGCATCCGCGCCCGGTGTATCGGCGGGTTCAGCCGAAAATACCGGCTCTCAATTGGCGCGACCACCCGCTGTCCAGGTCCGCACCCTGGTTGCGGTTCCCGTCTCACGGAAACTTTACTTGATGGGGGTGACACAACCGAAGCGTTCTGTACAGTTGCGGGCGCAGACAGCTGGCGCTGTTGTCGTGGTTCACTCTGATGAAGGCGAGATGCTGAAGGCCGGTGATCTGGTGATACGGATTGATATCCGTGACCGCGAAGCCCGCCAGCGCCAGGCCAAGGCGCTGGTAGCCCAGCGCCAGGCCGAGTACCGGGCAGCGTCTGAGCTTTCCAAAAAGAAACTCAGCTCCAAGACCACGGTGGCCGAGGCTCAGGCGCAACTGGAAGCGGCCAAGGCCTCGTTGCAAGGCATCGAACTTGATATGCGCCATACCCGGGTAACAGCACCTTTCGCAGGGATCATTGAGCGGCGTTTCGTCGAGATTGGCAACTATCTCGATGTGGGAGATCCAGTTGCGGATCTGTTGGATTTGTCGGAGGTGGTTATCAGTGGCCAGGCCTCAGAGCGGGATATCGGACAATTGCACACCGGTATGCCGGCTCAGTTGACTTTGTCTGGCGGTCAACAGCTAATCGGTACGGTGACCTTTATTGCCCACGCGAGCGATAGCGCAACCCGGACCTTCCGAGTCGAAGTCACCGCGCCCAATCAGAATCTTGGGGTGGCCAGTGGGATGACGGCCAAGATCAGTTTGAATTTGGGCAGCACCCCGGGGCATCGCCTCACCCCTGCGGTGCTTACCCTGGATGACGAAGGTCGGGTTGGTGTCAAGATTATTGATAACAGCAGTCGGGTACGTTTCCTGCCGGTAGATCTGATCTCGGACACTCCTGATGGCATGTGGCTGGGCGGATTGCCGGATACGATCGAACTGATTACGGTGGGGCACGAATTTGTCTCGGCGGGTCAGCAGGTGACGGTCAGCCGCAGCGTGCAATAGACCGCGGCTGAGATTTATGTCTTTCATTGGCACAGCGTTCAGTTATTCGCGGACAGTGCTTTCCGTTCTGGTGTTCATTCTTATCGCGGGCTCATTTGCCTACCGGGATATTCCAAAAGAATCCGAGCCGGATATCGATATTCCGATTATTTATGTCACGGTGAGTCATGACGGCATATCTCCGGAAGACGCCGAGCGTCTGCTGATTCGACCCCTGGAGCAGGAGTTGAAGACGATAGAAGGGGTCAAGGAGATGCGTTCGTCCGGCTATGAGGGGGGCGCCAACGTGTTATTGGAGTTTGACGCGGGGTTCGATGCAGATACCGCGCTGCAGGATGTCCGGGAGGCGGTCGATCTGGCGAAAACCCAGCTCCCGACAGCGTCTGATGATCCCGAAGTCCACGAGGTTAATTTCAGTTTGTTTCCGGTTGTCGTCGTCATTCTTTCGGGAGATGTGCCGGATCGCGCGCTCTATGATCTCGCCCGGGATCTCAAGGATGCCGTTGAGGGAATTGGAGAGGTGCTTGAGGCAAAACTTGCCGGTAATCGAGATGAGGTTGTGGAAGTCATCGTTGATCCTTTGCGCTTAGAGAGTTACGGACTTGATCCCGCCCTCGCGGCGGCTACCGTAAGTGGCTCGAACCTGTTGGTGGCCGCCGGAGTACAGGACACCGGGCAGGGCCGCTTTTCGATCAAGGTACCCGGCCTGTTCGAAAGTGTGCTCGATATCGTCGGTTTGCCGGTTTTAACTGATGGCGACTCAGTGGTTACTGTCGGTGATATTGCACAGGTCCGGCGCACCTTCCGGGATCCATCAACTTACGCCCGGGTCAACGGTAGACCTGCTGTGGCATTGGAAGTATCGAAACGTTCTGGAGAAAATGTCATCGCCACGATTGAGAAAATCCGGGCGGTAGTCAAAAGTGAACAGCTTAACTGGCCAGCAACACTACGCGAATCGGTAAAGGTCAGTTACTCGCAGGACCGCTCCGACCAGATTCGCACGATGCTGAGTGACTTGCAGAACAGTGTCCTCAGCGCCGTCATTCTGGTGATGGTGGTTGTTATTGCCGTGCTTGGTGTGCGCAGTGGCGCCTTAGTCGGAATTGCAATTCCTGGTTCTTTTCTAACCGCCTTGCTATTGCTTTACCTGCTGGAGGTGTCACTGAACATCGTTGTGTTGTTCAGCCTTATTCTTGCGGTGGGGATGCTCGTTGATGGCGCCATCGTCGTAACCGAGTTTGCCGACCGTAGGTTGAGTGAAGCAGTTCCGCGCCGGCAGGCTTATCTGCAGGCTTCTCAGCGCATGGCCGCCCCAATCATTGCTTCGACTGCGACCACACTTGCGGCCTTTTTGCCGCTGGTGTTCTGGCCTGGGATCGTCGGTGAGTTCATGAAGTTTCTGCCAATGACAGTGCTGTTGACCCTGAGCGCCTCATTACTGATGGCGCTTATTTTCGTACCAACCATCGGCGCATTAATTGGTAAACCTGCTGACATCAGCAGTCGAGCCTTGCGCACACTGAATGCAGGGGAAAGTGGTGATCTTTTTAGTATCAGCGGATTTACCGGTCGATATCTCACGCTCTTGGCCCAGGCGGTGAAACGACCT
The DNA here is from genome assembly GCA_030754035.1 of Arenicellales bacterium. GTDB lineage: Bacteria > Pseudomonadota > Gammaproteobacteria > Arenicellales > UBA868 > UBA12578. The sequence continues at coordinate 81,101 of JASMBC010000002.1, forward strand.
GGCCAGGTGATGGCTTTGGCGATAGGATTGCTTATTGGCGTACTTCTTCTTTACGGACGCATCGGCCCCGGGGTGGAATTTTTCCCCGATGTTGAACCTGATAATGCTCAGATTCAGGTCCGTGCGCGTGGCAACCTGTCGGTAGATGAGCAGGATGAGATCATGCGGGCGGTGGAGCAACGGGTTTTGGATATTCGCGGCGTGCGTACTTTTTATACGCGAGTGGGTGGCGATGCCAACAGCGAAGAAGCCGAGGATATCGTCGGCTCGATATCACTGGAGTTTGCTGACTGGCGCCACCGGCCACGGGTCAACCAGATTTTTGAGACATTACGTGAGCGCTTGGTTGATTTTTCCGGGGTGATTATTGACCTGCGCAAGGAAGAAGGTGGACCCCCCGTCGGCAAGCCGCTCCAACTACAACTTTCTTCTTATTATCCGGAACTGCTGGTACCGGCCGCTGCAATAGTTCGGGCTCAGTTCGACGGTATGACCGGGCTGAATAGTATCGAGGACTCCCGGCCCTTGCCTGGTATCGATTGGGCCCTGCAGGTCGACCGCGCCCAGGCCGCCAAGTACGGGGTCGATATTGGGAAGGTCGGCAATATGATCCAGATGACGACTGGCGGTTACAAAATTGGCGAATACCGCCCTGATGACAGCGCAGAAGAGATCGAAATTCGAGTGCGTTTTCCTGAGCCCGACAGAACTGTTACGGGTTTGAGCGAGGTTCGTGTCAGCACTGCCGCGGGTTCGGTACCGGTCTCGAACTTTGTGGTGCGTGAGGCTCGCCAAAAAACTGGGATGCTCAAGCGGGTCGATGGATTTCGGGTGATTACGATCAAGGCTGACGTTGATGAGGGAGTGCTGGCCGACACCAAATTGCAAGAACTAGAGTCGTGGCTGGCGAAGTCTCCTCTTGATTCACGGGTTCAGGTCACATTTAAAGGAGAGGATGAAGAGCAGGCCAAGGCCAAGGCGTTCCTGGGCAAGGCTTTTGTGGTAGCGCTCTTTGTTATGGCTCTGATACTGGTAACGCAGTTCAATAGTTTTTATCAAGCCTTATTAATACTTTTCGCTGTGATCATGTCTACGGTCGGAGTCCTCATTGGTCTGATGGCTACAGGATCGCCTTTTGGCATCGTGATGAACGGGATTGGTGTGATTGCTCTCGCCGGTATCGTGGTCAACAATAATATTGTCCTGATTGACACCTATGTGCGACTTCGCCAGACCATCGCAGATCCAGTGGAGGCAGTGTTGCGCACCGGGGCTCAACGCCTGCGCCCGGTGATGCTGACTACAGCGACGACCATATTGGGCCTGATGCCGATGATGCTTGGTATTAATATAGATTTCCTTTCGCGAGAGGTGACTCAGGGGGCGCCCTCTACACAGTGGTGGACGCAGCTTTCCACCTCTATCGTTTTCGGCCTGAGTTTTGCCACCGTGCTCACTCTGGTGGTGACACCAAGCGCTTTGGTACTGCAAGCGAATGTTAGCTCCTGGTGGGCAACCCGTCGGGTCCGGGAATCGCAAGCCGGGACCTGACCCGAGTTTCAGACTGAACCGGGCTCGGATAGCCTCAGTCAGCGCGGCTTTACCCGGGCCCAGGTATCGCGCAGCGGGACAGTTCGGTTAAATATCATTTGTTCTGGTGCGCTATCGCGATCAACACAAAAGTAACCGAGGCGCTCGAACTGGAAGGTATTGCCCGCTGTGGCCTCTGTCAGACTTGGCTCAATTTGTGCATCGTCTATTGTGACCAGTGAATGTTCATTAAGGCTATCGTGAAGATCGTCCTGAGAAGAGAAGCGCGGCTGTGAATCATTGAACAGCGGCTCATATAACCGAACCTGCGCTTTTTTGCTGTGACGGGCTGAGGTCCAGTGAATGGTACCCTTGACCTTGCGGCCGTCAGCTGGATTGCCGCCACGGCTTTGCGGGTCATAGGTGCAGTGCACTTGTGTGACGTTGCCCTGCTCATCGTGGATTACCTTGGTACATGTAACCAGATAGGCATAGCGTAGTCGCACTTCGCGCCCAGGAGAGAGGCGGAAGAATTTTCGCGGTGGATCTTCGATGAAATCGTCATGTTCGATATAGAGTTCGCGGCAGAAACCCACAGCCCTTGAGCCACGAGACGGATCTGCCGGATGGTTGGCGGCCTCAAAGAATTCTTCCTGGCCTTGTGGGTAGTTGTCGATCACCAGTTTGAGAGGACGAATGACAGCAAAGGCCCGCGCGGCGGTCCGCTCAAGATCCTCACGGACACAGTTTTCCAGCACGCTGAGTTCAACATGCTGTTGATTGCGTGTGACACCGATCCGGTTGCAGAAATCCCGAAGTGAGGCGGGCGAATAACCTCGCCGCCGCAGTCCGGAGAGGGTCGGCATGCGTGGATCATCCCAGCCATCGACGACACGCTCGCTGACCAAGGTGGTCAAAAGCCGCTTGCTGACTACCGTGTATTCCAGTGACAGACGGGAGAACTCGGTCTGGTAAGGACGTGACGGGATCGATACGTGTTCAAGTACCCAATCATACAGAGCCCGGTTGTCCTCAAATTCAAGAGTACACAGCGAATGGGTTACCCCTTCGATAGCGTCTGACAGGGGATGGGTAAAGTCGTACATTGGGTAGATACACCAGGTGTCCCCGGTATTATGGTGCGTCTGGTGGCGAATCCGGTATAGAGCGGGATCCCGCAGGTGCAGATTGGGTGACGCCATGTCTATCCGCGCCCGTAGAACGCGGCTACCGTCGGCAAATTCTCCAGCGCGCATCTGCGCCAGGAGTTCAAGGTTTTCTTCAGCACTACGACCCCGGTACGGGCTGTTGCTGCCGGGAGAGGTGAGAGTGCCTCGGGTCGCACGAATTTCCTCAGCACTCAGGTCGCAGACATAAGCGTGGCCATTCTCAACCAACTCCACTGCCCATTGGTATAACTGCTCAAAGTAGTCTGAGGCATGCCGTAGTCGGTCACTCCAGCCAAAGCCTAGCCATTTCACATCTTCCTTGATGGCTTTGACAAACTCCGGGCTCTCCCGGTCGGGGTTGGTGTCGTCGAAGCGTAGAAAACAACGCCCGCTGAACTCATTGGCTAACCCAAAATTAAGACATATCGATTTTGCATGACCAATATGCAGGTAACCGTTGGGCTCGGGCGGAAAACGAGTCGTTATGCCCTCAGGATATTTGCCAGCGGCTAGATCCGCCGCGATCTTCTGACGGATAAAGTGGGTAGGCGTTACGGTGTTATTACTTTCGGGCATCGGTTTGTCGGTATGCCACACTGACACAGCGCAACCGTGGTTGCGCGCCCGGGTTCGGACCAGTGCATTCGGTTGATTGCGATATGAACGATCCTGTCGGATGTGCTGCGTCGTGCGTCGTGCGTTGCCGCGACGCAGCACCTGGTCGGCATCTTACCAGTCGGTTGGCGTAGACAACTCCGAGGGTTGACTGGCGAAGTAGGCAGCGAGATCCTGGATATCAGTATCACTGAGTGCAGCAGCAAAACCCTTCATGATGGGGTTATTGCGAGTACCAGATTTGTAACTGCCAAGAGTATGAGCGAGATAATCAGGGTACTGTCCCGCCAGTATCGGGTATTGTGGGGTCAATGGTTTGCCGCCACCGGAGCCGTGGCAGGAAAGGCAGAGTTGTGCCTTGGCTTGCCCAGCTACCGCATCACCATCACCCAGTTCGCCACCGCCGCTGTTCTTCAGATTACCAAGGTATGCTGCGATATTTCCAATAGTAGCTTCATCGAGTGCTCCTGCCTGGGCTTGCATCGTTGGATGAATGCGTTCGCCGGCCTGGTAGCTTTTTAGGGCGACAACAAGGTATTGCTCTTGTTGTCCGGCGAGTTTGGGCACCTTAAAAGCAGGATAAGCATTACGAAAGCCGGGAGCCCCATGACAACCCATACAGGTAGCAGCCGCGCTACGGCCTGCCGCAGCGTCGTTTGCAGCCTGCAGGGGTAGCGCAGCCAGTGCCATGGCCAAGCCGACTGTTATTGATGACAATGTTCTCATCGGGGTGCATCTCATGAATTTCCGAAGGCGCAACTTTAGGCAACCGCTCTCGAGGTTGCAACACATTTGAGTCAAAAAAATGTTTATTTGGCTGAATTTTGACGTTTCAGAGCTAGTGCCAACTCGCTAAAGCCGCTCGGGTGCGCACTCTTTCGATCCTGTTGCTGAGGCCAATGCCACCGTGTTGTCGGGAAAATTTCTTTCAGCGTCTCGATGGCGCAGTGCCAAGGCGGTCCGCCGTCGCGATCAGTCTGCAGGAACAGGCCCAATAGTATTCCTTCGGCAGCCAGCCATCGGTGCAGTCGGTCGGCATAGTTGTGCCACAAGGCCGGTTCCAGCGCACACAGCGCCGTTTGCTCGTAAATAATGTCAAATTCCCCGGTTGGCTCCCAGGTAAGCAGGTCAGCTTGGATGACATCGGCCCGCAGCTCTTTTTCGCGGAGTTTTGCATTTAGGGTTGCGACCGCACTTGGCGCAAACTCAATCGCGGTGACGCTATAGCCCTGCTCGCTGAGCGTTAGAACCTCGTGGCCGTAGCCGCAGGCAGGCACCAGTACCCGGGCCGGGGGCGGGCACATCGAGGGAAACCAGTGCCCGAGCGCCGGACTGGATTGCCCCCGATCCCACCCGGTTTTCCCACCCTGATAGCGATTTTCCCAAACATCTTGTTGATTTGATGCGGTGAACGTGATAGTCATAACTCTGTTACTAAAAAGAATATGGTGTAATGGGGATCAAACCTCGAAAGTCAATGATTATAGGAATCAGCAAGCAAAGCACACAGCACAAGGATAACCGAGGAGGGCGAAGATAATGGATTACCAGACAGAGGATATTCGCAATGTGGCCTTTGCGGGCCACGCTGGCGCGGGCAAGACGATGTTGGTAGAGAAGATTCTGGCTCATGCTGGTGCGATTAAGGCTCCGGGTGTAATCGAGAAAGGTACCACGGTCAGTGACTGGGATGATCTTGAAAAAAAGCACGGTCACTCGCTTTCGTCTTCACTCGCTGGGTTCGATTACCGTAACACCCATATCAATCTGCTCGACACCCCCGGTTACCCGGACTTCATTGGTGCGGCGCTCAGCGTCCTGCCGGCCGTGGAAACGGTGGGCGTGGTAATCAATGCCCAGCGGGGAGTCGAGAGCACCAGTCGCCGGATGATGAGTTGGGCCCAAAGTCAGGATCAGTGCCGCATGGTGGTGATTAACCATATAGACAGTGATCAGGCTGATCTTCAGGCAATCTACCAGGAGGTTCGCGAAGGCTTCGGTAACGAGTGTCTTGCGGTTAACCTGCCATCCAGTAACGGCAAGGAGGTTATAGATTGTTTTTTCAAAGCTGAGGGCGAGTCAGCGTTCTCCTCAGCCGAAAATGCCCACACAGCGATTGTGGACCAGGTCGTCGAAGTGGATGAGGAACTCATGGAGATTTACCTTGATAAGGGTGAAGTCTCCGCGGAGCAGTTGCACGATGCGTTTGAGCAGGCGATGCGTGAGGGTCATCTTGTCCCGGTGTGTTTCGTGTCTGCTCATACCGGAGTTGGGGTTCCTGAACTACTGGATTTTATTGTTCGCCTGTTACCCAACCCTGCCGAAGGAAACCCCCCTCATTTTAAAAACGGCTTCGGTGATGATGCGCAAAAGGTTGAGGTCAGCCCCGACCCCGCAAAACATGTACTGGCCCATGTGTTCAAAGTCTCTTTTGATCCATTTGTCGGGCGCCAGACCCTGCTCCGTGTACACCAGGGCCGGGTCCGCAAGGATATGCAGTTATTTGTGGGCGATGCCCGTAAGCCTCTAAAAATCAGCAACTTGTCAACTCCATTGGGCAAGGAAAGCAGCGAGTTGAGTATCGCAGTTCCCGGTGACATTGCGCTGGTGTCCAAGGTTGATGGTCTGTCCTACGATGATGTACTGCATGACTCGCATGATGAAGATCTCATTCACCTCGAGCCGTTGAATCTGCCTACGCCGATGGCTGGTGTATCGATTGCAGCGAGTAGTCGAGGTGATGAACAGAAGATAGCGGATGTGTTGTTGCGCCTCACCGCGTCTGATCCCTGTCTGCGGGTAGAGCAGGATCCGGTAGCCAACGAGACGGTTCTGCGCGGAACCGGTGAACTGCATCTACGCATGGCTATTGAACGTATGTCTGACCAGTATGACCTCAAGGTCACGACCGGGGTACCGTCTATTCCCTACCGGGAAACCATTGGCAAAACCGCCAAAGGCCATTGCCGGCATAAGAAGCAGACCGGCGGTGCGGGTCAATTTGGCGAAGTGTTCCTGGAAATTGAGCCTTTACCTCGTGGTTCGGGTTTCGAGTTCGCCAATAAGATTGTTGGCGGGGTGATTCCAGCTCAATTTATTCCTGCGGTGGAAAAGGGGGTACGCAGCGTTCTTAATGGAGGTGCGATAGCCGGATTTCCCATGCAGGACGTTCGGGTCAAGGTCTATGACGGCAAGCATCACCCGGTCGATTCTAAGGAAGTGGCCTTTGTGAACGCTGGGCGCAAGGCATTCTTGGACGCTATAGCCAACGCCAAACCGCTGGTTCTGGAACCGGTAGTCAATATCGAGGCGATGGTTCCAGCTGACAATATGGGAGACATTGCCGGCGATCTTTCATCAAGGCGTGGTCGGGTAGTCAGTACCGATGTGGCCAGTGGGGGACGCATGATGATCAGCGGTCAGGCGCCTCTGGCGGAAATGACTGATTACCAGTCTCGGCTAAAGTCGGTGACGGGTGGGGAAGGTAGCTACAACATGGAGTTTGCCAACTATGAACCCGCGCCAGCAGCGATACAGAAACAACTGATGTCGACGTTCGAACACCCCGAGGAGGATTGACGAGCTACGACTTGTGTTCATGCGGTGATATAATTCGCGCCGTTTTGCGCCGCCAGGGGGGTGACGCAAACAAGCCCTTGGGTTATCACAGTGCACGTAGCCAACACCGACGATCTTCGTATTGTCGAAATCCGAGATGTTGCCAATCCGGCAACGGTTGTCGCCGAGTTTCCCGTGAATCAACGGATGGCCGAAGTAGTTTTTGCGGCCCGTCAGGATATTCACCAGATACTCCACGGCCACGATGATCGCCTCATCGTCGTAGTTGGGCCATGCTCGATTCATGATTCTTCGGCGGCACTGGAATATGCTGGCCGACTGTCGCCGTTGGTAGGTCAGTATGCAGACGAGCTGGTGTTGATCATGCGGGTCTACTTTGAGAAGCCCCGCACTACTGTTGGTTGGAAAGGGCTGATCAATGATCCGGGCCTGGACGGATCGTTTGACATTAACCGGGGCTTGCGCACAGCACGCAAACTGTTGGCTGATATCAATGAACTGGGCGTTGCGGCGGGAACCGAGTACTTGGATCTGTTAACCCCGCAATATTTGACCGACCTTGTAAGTTGGGGGGCTATTGGTGCACGGACTACCGAGAGTCAGCTGCACCGCGAGTTGGCGTCTGGATTATCCTGTCCGGTAGGATTCAAAAACGGCACGGACGGCAATCTAAAGATTGCAGTCGATGCTGTCGGAGCAGCACAACATCCGCACCATTTTCTGACCCTTACCAAGGAAGGGCACTCGGCTATTTATGCCACTGCTGGCAATGATGATGGTCACGTGATCCTTCGCGGCGGTATTGAGCCTAATTATGATTCCCGAAGTCTTGACCGAGCGGCAACGCTGATGTCCAAGGCCGGCATTCCAACTCGCCTTATGGTTGACTGCAGTCATGCTAACAGCGGCAAGGATCCACAGCGCCAGCCCCAGGTAGTCGGGGCCGTCTGCGATCAACTGGCCGCTGGCGAACGTCGTCTGATGGGGGTTATGATTGAGAGTCATCTGCAACCGGGCCGCCAGGATATTGTCTCTGGCGAGACTCTGGCTTACGGTCAGAGTGTTACTGACGCCTGCATTGGCTGGGAGGAGACGCCGCCGTTGTTGTCGCGCCTGGCTGAGGCGGTCCGGGATCGGCGCCGCAGATAATACTGAGCCAGCACCGACTTACTGAGTTCTTTGGTTGTGTTGGGGTGTTCAAACCTTATGGGTTAATCAAAAAATTTAGTCAGCGCCTGGCTTCGAAGGTGCTAATGTTTGCGTTAGCGATGAATGCTTGGCGCCAAGCCCGCATAAGCAATCGGCTGTTATCAACACGTTCATCAGTGGTTTGACCCTATTCCCGGAGACTTTAAGTAATGATCAGGCCCCATGGTTCAGATTCCCTCACTGCACTGCTAGTCAAGGACTTGGTGCGTCGCGCGGCGTTGGAAGCGCAAGCCGTCAAACTGCCACAATTGATTATCAGTTCTGCAGCTGCGGCCAATGCCGTGATGCTGGGAGCCGGATATTTCACGCCTCTAACCGGGTTCATGAACAAGGCTGACGCGCTTAGTGTCGCAACTGACATGCGTACCAGCGATGGGCTGTTCTGGCCTGTACCGGTCCTCAACCTCGTAGCCGATGGTCACGGGATTGCTGTGGGTTCACGGATCACATTGCGTGATCCGAATGTATCCGGTGATCCGGTGATCGCCATTCAGGAGGTTGAAGCCGTCGAGGAACTGACTGACGAAGAAATCGATCTCATCACACAAAAGGTGTACCGCACCGGCGATCCCGGGCATCCGGGTGTTGCGACCTTTAGCTCTTTAGGAAAGTTTGTAATCTCAGGGCCGATCGAGGTGTTGAATCTTAGTTATTTTGAAAGCGAGTTCCCTGACACTTTTCGCACGGCTGGCCAGATTCGTGAGGAGATCGCCGAACGCGGTTGGGAGACCGTGGTCGCATTTCAGACGCGCAACCCCATGCACCGCGCCCATGAAGAACTGTGCAAGATAGCCAGTGACACGGTCGGCGCTGATGGCGTGCTGATCCATATGCTGCTGGGCAAACTCAAGCCCGGCGATATACCTGCCGAGGTACGAGATGCCGCTATCCGCAAGATGGTCGATCTGTATTTTCCGTCTAATTCAGTAATGATCGGCGGGTATGGCTTTGACATGCTCTACGCGGGGCCGCGAGAAGCAGTGCTGCATGCGCTGTTCCGACAGAATGCCGGTTGCACACACCTGATTGTCGGGCGTGATCATGCTGGGGTCGGTGATTTTTACGGCGCTTTTGATGCGCAGGAGATTTTTGATGAAGAAGTGCCTTCAGATGCGCTTGATATCGAAATTTTCCGAGCAGATCACACCGCCTACTCAAAGAAGTTGAACAGGGTAGTGATGATGCGTGATGCACCGGATCACCAGAAAGAAGATTTTGTACTGTTATCCGGCACCCGGGTTCGGGAGATGCTTGCGGCGGGAGAGGATCTGCCGCTGGAATTCGCTCGCCCTGAAGTGGCACGCATCCTGATGGATCATTATGCCGAGGACGCTGCGCAAGTCGCCTGATACCCCGGGGCGTCCAGTGGATCGCCCCCCGAGAAGTCGTTATAGTCCGTCGAATTGGTCTGTGGGGATGCTTTCTTTTTCCAGCATAACCGGAATATTGTCATCTATCCGGTAGATTCGCTGCTGATTGTTAGTGATCAACCCCTCATTCAGTGGTGTGGTTATGACCCTGTCATCGGCAGTGGCGATACTCCCCGCGGCGATCTGTTTGTTTATCAGAGCCAGTTGCTCAGGACTGAGCACGGTCAGCGCTTGTTTGCTAACCGGGCAGCAGAGGATTTCCAGAAGTTTGCGGTCTATAGGCATCGGGTCTGCGGGATATTCATGGATGGGTTGCAATTTGTATTATCCAGCTAAGTATACTCTGGGCGTCTGGTACAGGCATCTGTCGCCTGACCGTTATCAGTAACCAGGATTTCAGCAACTATGGCTTCTGGCTCGCGGCGCGCCGTCTTGAGTGCAATTTCCGGTAACGCACTTTTAACCATACTCAAGTTTGCTGTTGCGCTGCCGACTCACTCTGCCGCCATGATGAACGAGGCGGTGCATAGTTTGATGGATACCTTGAATCAGGTATTTCTTTTGATTGGCCTGGCCCAGGGCAAACGGCAGGCCGACGCCCGTTACGCGTTTGGTCACGGGCAGAAAAAATACCTTTGGAATCTCTGGAGCGCCATCGGCCTTTTCTCAATCGGCTGCGGGCTTGGGTTGGCGCATGCCTGGCATGCCTGGCGCCAGTTGCATGAAGGTGTTGGGGTTTCTGTTATTGCCATCGGTGATTTCAATATTGACTCGATCTGGTTGGCAGCTGCGGTATTGGCGATCGCGTTCGTTGTTGAGGGCTACGTGTTGCGCATTGCCTGGGGGGAATTTTCCAGCCGTGCACGCTTGCAATCGCTGTCGCCGTGGCGAAAATTGTTTCGGGCGGGTGACCCGACCCTGCTGGCGGTGGTGCTCGAGGATGCGATCGCGGTAACCGGACTGATGTTGGCGAGTTGTGGCATTGCCTTATCCCGACTGACGGGTAATGCAGCTTGGGATGTCGGTTTTTCAATTGCTATTGCACTAATGCTGGGAGTTACGGCAATTATTCTGGGTGCCATCAATATGCGGTTTCTGTCGGATGTACGGGATCGCGAGGCAGAAAGGATTTTCGAGACAATCGCCAAGGCACACCGTGAAGTTGAGGACTACCACGATCTACGCAGCATCGTCGTAGACGAGGATCACACCGTACTGGTTGCTGAAGTCGAGATTCGCGAAGAGGCAGTTCTTGCAGGATTACGTGACCATATTGATAAACACGAGAGAACATTGCTGGCTGCATTGCCTGAGTCACGTCGCTCAGACCCTGCGCTTCAGTCCTACGTCGCCGACCGTGCTGCGGTCCAGGCGACCCTGGAGCGCATAGAACGTATAATTGATGAACTCGAAGCCCAACTCCGCGAGCGTTGTCCCCGGGTGTCGCATGTCACTATTGAAGTGCAGGGCATCGTTGAAGATAAGTCGTTGCAGAGCGAAACCTACCCTAGAGAACTGGAAGACCTATGACCAAGATCGTTTTATCCGTTACCTCATTATTGCTGGCCCTACTGATTGGGGCATCGGCTATGGCTGATGATGTGCCACAAACCTCGCAAGAGCAGTTCAGTTATGCCCTGGGGTTTCAGATTGGCAGTCAGATTGCACAACAGATGAAGGCCGATAATCTCGATTTGGATCCGGTACATCTGGCGCAGGCAATTGAAGACGTACTTGCAGGGCGGGCTCCGGCGATGACGGATGAGCAGATGGCAGCCGCGATCACCGGAGCGCGAAAGCACGCACAGGAGGAGACTATGGCGAAATCGCAGGGACGCGCCAGTGCCGGGGCTGCATTCCGGGCTGAATATGGACAGCGCGAAGGCGTGCGTACAACAGACAGCGGGATTCTTTACACCGTTTTGGTCGAAGGAACTGGAAAACAGCCACAGGCAAGTGACACCGTGGTGGTGCATTACCGCGGCACGCTGATTGACGGCACCGAGTTCGATAGCTCGTTCAAGCGTAACCAGCCTGCGACATTCAGCTTGGGCGGCATTATTCCTGGCTGGCAGGAGATTCTTCAACTGATGCCTGAGGGATCACGGTGGGAGGTGGTGATCCCGCCGGAACTCGCCTATGGCAGTGCTGGTGCTGGCGGAGCTATTGGCCCTGAGGAGACTCTGGTTTTTGAGATCGAGTTGCGCGAGATCAAGTAGCCCGCGACTGCCCGACTGAGTGACTGATCAGCGTCTCAAAGTGTTTCAGGCTTTTGGTTTTTACTACAGAGCAAGCCCGCTCTGACAGCACTCGCTGCGAGACTCTCCCAGTAGCTCTGTTGGGTACCCACCCACAGTCCACAATGAGGGTGCCAACAATTTGCACTAGGCAGATACGGTGCGGGCATTAACGCAGAGTTTCGGAATCTAAATTAACTCGTCACACCGATCGTCAGTTTCGCCGTACCGACTGAGCGAGGGGCTTTTGAGGCCTTCGTACAGGGTAGCCAGTTGCTCGTTGATGAGCGCCCCTTGTGCCTCGAAAAGGCTGCTACCCTGTAAGTCGCTATCGACAATAAACGGGCCGAAGTTCTCTACCTCAAAAATCCACATGGCCTGCGCAGTGCCTAATTCCTCGGCCCAGTGGACCTGCCGGACCTTCTGGATGCCGCGCCCTAACAGTGCACCGGTTCCGTATCCGACTGTGGTCAGGTAGATCGCACCTGCTGGGACAAACAGTTCTTTATACTGCTCGCTCGACATGCCACCCTTGCCAATGATTACACGGGCACCGGAGAGGCGAAACCACTCTTTCATCCACTTGGCAAAGCGAAAGCTGGCCGTTGCCGTGACTCCGCCAACGTTGTAACTGCCATCCGCCTCGATCGCAGCTGCGGGTGAACACTGGAAATTGACGTTACTGATTGCAGCGAGATCCGTTGGAATTTTATGGCCATTTTCGATAACCCATGTGTACACACCCTCGCGCGCGGTGTAGATGACCCCGTCGAGATAGACGATAGTTCCTATTTTTAGCTTAGCGAGCTCTTGCGCATCTATTGGAATCGTCAGACGGACTGTCTCAAATCCGTCAGTTAGTTTGGCCATGATGGTGTCTCCCGGCGAATGTAAGGTGTAAACCATTGCGGGTCGGTACGATATTCGACAGTGTTATCGAAATGAATTCTGGCAGTTGCACGTCGCGAGGAGAGGCAAAAGGTATGAACACTCACTGGTAATCCACCGGTATGGGTGTGCCCCACTTCGATGTGGCAATCGGCCACCATGGATGAACCGACAAAACCCATAGCCCCCATGCCGATGTTGTTACCGAGGGTTTGAAGCTCCAGTTCCAGCGCGGCGATTTTGGGATCTGGGTTGCGGTCGCCGACAGTGCGCAGGCATGCGGCCTGTTTTCCGAGCACCATGCAGGTGTCTTTTGAGCCACCAAGACCAACCCCGACAATGGCCGGCTGGCAAGCCAGACCGCGTTTTCCAAACGAAATCAACGTATCCAGATAAAAGCGTTTGATGCCGTCAATGCCGTCTCCGGGGAAAAGCATCCGGTAATCCGTGCCAAACAGACCGCCTTTATGGACTGTTGTAATGTCGACCCAGCTGACGTCGGGTTCAAAACTCCAGTCGATTTCGGGTGCGTTGATACCGACGTTATTATTGTTGTCCGTGCGCCACAGGGGATGAACGCGATTGGGCCGCAGTGGAATGTCGTGGGTTGCCTGGGCCGTCGCGTTGCGCAGCGCTTTCTCAAGCGCAATAAACCCACCTTCCACCTGTGCGTTGTTGCCTGCCTTAACGTAGTAGCGGGGTAGGCCCGTGTCAGCGCACATTGGCCGGCGATCCTCAGCCGCCGCATCCCAGTTATCAATCATGGTTTTAAGGACAAAGCAGGACAGGTTTCCCTTCTCCGTGGTCGCCATTTGTTCGATCCCTTTGCGGTAGTCCGGGGGAATATCAATAGCAGCATTGGCCATAATGTTGCTGGCGGCCTGTTCAAGGGTTATATAGGTGATCATTTATTTCGCTCATTTCCTAATTTGCGCAGCGGATTCATGGTAACCCTCAATCAACGATTCACCAGGTTGAATGATTGAGAATACCACCGCGTCCTGTTTGACACTTATACCGTCGGCGCTGGAACGAGCGAGAGTGAAGTAGGAATCATCCAAATCGCCGGCCTGTGGAAAATCCTCACGATAATGAGCGCCACGCGAGTTTTCTCGTGACAATGCTGCTTGGGCGATCATTTCCGATGTCTCGGTAAGGCTTCGCAGATTGAGCCAGTCGTTCCAGGTCATATTGAAGATGGTATCGAACTCGCCCACGCCGGTTTCAAGCAGTTCTGCCTTCAACTGGCGAATCTGGCCGATACCCCGTTTGATCCCTTCGGCGGTTCGTATGACGCCTACCTTGCCCCACATGATGTCCATCAGATCTTCGCGAAGACTATTGACGTTTCCCGGTTTTTTGGAAAAAGGGTGAAGCGCCCTGGATATTTCAGCTTCAACAATGGTTTCATCGGGATCCTGGTGTGGCCCGGCGGAAGCGGCGTACGAACTCATAACGTCACCGGCCACGCCGCCAAAAACAGTCGAATTGGCCACTCCGTTGCCGCCCAACCGGTTTGCACCATGCATGCCGCTGGCATCTTCCCCGGCGACAAACAAGCCAGGGAGTTCAGTCGTTGTGTCGGGATCGCATACCAGTCCTCCCATAAAATAGTGTGCGGTCGGGACTACCTCGACGCGACCTCCAGCCAGATCGAACCCGCAGTCGGCGCAACGCTTTACCATGCCGCGGAACTTGTTGCGCACATTGTCTGCACCCAGATGACCCATCGAGATGTAGACGCCTCCGTTGGGTGTTGTGTGACCGCTTCTCATTTGCGCATAGATCCCACGGCTGACAATATCCCGGGTTGCTCGTTCGCCGTGTTCATCGTAGTCAAACATGAATCGACGCCCACTGCCATCAAGAAGATGGCCGCCGGCGCCACGCAAGCCTTCTTCGAGAACGGTGCCGGTCATGCGAGTGTCTTTTCCGCCAAGTAGGCCGGTGGGATGGAACTGCACCATCTCCATGTCCCGCAGCGGTAAGCCCAGGCGCAAGGCCATCGCCAGACCATCCATGCTCTTTTCACCAGAGGGCGTATAGTAGCGATACATGCTCGGTCCGCCGCCGGTGGCCATAAGAACTGCCTTTGCCCGTACCAACCGCATTGTGCCGTGACGCATATCTGATAACAGAACGCCGGCTAACGCATCACCGGCCCGATTAGGAATTAGCGCTAGAGCTCGGTGTTCTTCGAGTCGCTGAATGGGGAGCGCCAGCACCTGCTCCATGAGCCTGTTGATGATCTCGATACCGGTAAGATCACCTTTATGAACGGTACGATCCACTGTTTGGCCTGCGAATGCCTTGTGATGCAGTGAGCCATCATCTTCTCGATCAAAAAAACACCCGATTTCATTTTCCAGTTCCTGAACCCGGGTCACTGCGGTTTCACACAGTTTCCAGGCCATCTCCTGGTGTGGCAGCCATTTGCCACCGACAATGGTGTCCATGAAGTGGCGCTCTATCGAGTCGCCGGGACCCAGTGCAACGTTGTAGCCGCCTTGAACCATACGGGTGCAGCCACATTTGCCCATCAGTCCTTTGACGGCAATTGTAAGTTTTAAGTCGGGTGAGCCTTTATAGGCATGCAGAGCGGCTACCAGCCCAGCACCCCCGGCACCAAGTATCAGAATATCGGTGTCGATACGTTCCAGCACAGTCAGATTCCATTCAAAAGAAAACTGACAGCGACAAAAAGGGCCAATGAGGCTGCAAGCGCTGCGAGTGTTTTCTGGTATGGGGTCCACGGTAGAAATTCGAGGGCCAGCAGTCGCAGGCCGCCAAAGCAGTGGACTGCCAGAAGGAATACGAGGCCAGTTTCAGCGACTCGTACCAGCGGAAGCTCAGACCAATGCAAAAAGGTATCCAGCGGCCGCGTATCTTTCATCACTGTCCCGAGAATATAAAAGTGAGCAGGCAGAAACAGTGCTAAGCCGATACCCGACATCCGATGCACGGCAAATGCCAGCCATAGCGGCTGTTTCTGGTGTGGTCTGATCATGCAAGTACCACCGTATAGACTGCCTGTCCACCGAGAGCCAGGAGTCCCAGCCCAACAAGTATGGCAAACAAATTAAGCAGTAATCCGGATAGCTTGAACCACTCATAAGCAATAACCCGAAGGCCAATTGCAGCGTGGATCGAGACGGTAATAACAAACAACCCATATAAGCTTCCCCAGAGCAAACTGCCCTGAGTGCGGGAAAGAATCTCCGTTGTACCGAGCCCCCCGCGGATTGCGTAGATCATTACCCCCAGATGCGTCAGCACTAAAGGAGTCATCACCATAGCGCTTATGCGCTGTGCCAGATAAAGACGCAACCCTGGCACTAACTCAGACCTCTCCTTTGAATATAGCTGTTACCGCGACCTGTTTTAGGCCTGCTATAGACCGAGCGGGGTTAAGTTCGTTAGGGCAGTGGCTGGCGCAGCCGTGTTGTGAGTGGCAGCACTGGCAGCCACCGTCCGCAGTAATTGCACGCAGGCGCTCCCGCTTGCCATCATCTCTCACATCGTTCACCAGGGTCCAGGCGCGATTCAGCGCCGCCGGGCCAAGATAGTTGGGATATTGTTCAACAGCATCACAGGCGGCGTAGCAAACCGCGCAATTGATGCATTCGATAGCCGCGTTTGCCGCTTGGCGTTGTCTGGACAAAGGGGAGATTTTTTTCACCGGGTGCTCGCGCGTTGCTGTGGGGACGAACCGCCCATTTGCCTTGAGCCATTTGGCAAAAAAATCCGACAGGTCGCATACCAGATCCTTGATCACCGGAAGATTGCGTAGCGGTTCAAGTCTGATCTGATTGTTCTTGATGACTTTCGACACGTGGGTGCGGCATGTCCAGCGCGGACGACCGTTGACCATCATGGCGCAAGAGCCACACATACCCACGCGACAGGCAAAACGATAGGACAGGCCCGGCTCAACATTGCGTTGAACCCAGGTCACGGCGTCGAGAACGGTTTGAGTTTCTGACACCGGGATTTTGTAGTCAACGAAACTTCCACCGCTGGCGTCGCCACGCCAAATACACATTTTGACAAAATCGCCTCGTTTGGTCACCGATAATTTACTCATAGTTTGATTCTCATTTCAAAGCATCAGCGGGTTGCGCCTAAAGATGGCGAAACCGGGCCGATGCCGTCATATGTGAGGAATCCAAGTGCGACAATAACAGTATCGGTCAAACGGAAGCCAAAGTCAGTAAGTCTCTATTAGCGAAGGGAGGGTATATTTGGAAGTAGCAAGGGGGATTGTGCTCGGGAAATTGTTGTGCGATAGTGAGCCCGTAAAGAGACGTGAAATTAGCATGACCTGGCACGCCGACAGCTCGTCGATTGTTCCTTGTTGACAATATCTAGACGTAAATATTAAGGAGGATAATCTAATGAAAATCAATTTGTCTTTGATGGGTGCCTTAGTTGGGGCAACCCTGTTGTTTCCGGGATCTGCATCTGCAGCCTGTGAAGCTATTACCCTTGGCTCAGCGATCTCGCTGACCGGGAAATATGCAACCAACGGCATCCACGCCAAAAATGGATACGAATTCGCAATCCAGAAGATCAAAGACGCCGGCGGCGTGCAAGTGGATGGCAAGTGTTATAACTTTAACGTCATTTACTACGATGACGAGTCCAAGGGAGACCGAGGCGCGACCCTGGCCGAGCGATTGATCAATCAGGACAAAGTGCAGTACATGCTTGGCCCGTACTCCTCTGGATTAACCAAGGCGATTGCGCCGATCACCGAAAAGTATCAGATTCCCATGGTTGAGGCTGAGGGCGCATCACGCTCACTGTTTAACAAAGGATACAAATACCTGTTCGCAGTACTGTCAACATCTGAGCAGTACCTCGCATCTGCGATCGCGCTGGCGGCAGAAAAAGCCACTGAATCCGGCAAAGATCCGTCTTCAGTCAGGGTTGCCGTAGCAGTCGAGAATGATCCTTTCTCTCTCGATATTCGTGCTGGCGTGCTTGAAGATGCGGCGAAATTTGGCATGAAGGCAGTTGTCGATGAGAAACTACCGCGCGATCTTTCTGACATGAGCGCAATCCTGACCAAAGTTAAATTGCTTAAGCCTGATGTCTTGATCGTGAGTGGACACTCCAAAGGCGCAGCCACCGCGGTACGCCAGATCGCCGAGCAGAATATCAGTGTACCCATGCTCGCGATCACGCACTGCGAGGCGGCGGACGTTACTGGAAAGTTTGGTGCAGCTGCAAACGATGTGCTGTGCTCAACGCAGTGGGCAGAAACCCTCTCCTACGAGGATCCGCTTTTTGGCACGGCCGCCAACTACTATAGCGAATTTATAGCAGCAAACTCGGCCTACCAGGGCAAGAAAGTTCCGTATCAGACGGCGCAAGCATCAGCTGCTGTATACGTTTTCAAAGACGCATTTGAGCGTGCCGGATCCCTGGATAAGGAAGCGGTTCGCGATGCCATTGCCGCGACTGATTTGAAAACCTTTTACGGCAATATCAAATTCTCCGAGGCCGGCAATAATATAGCCAAACCAATGGTCTTGCGTCAGATTCAAGATGGTAAGTACAACGTTGTGGCGCCATCAGCTTTCGCATCACATAAGCTGAATTGGCCGCGAGACTAGGAAAACCGGTTGTTCTGAACTGATACCGGGTATTGGCGAATGCCCGGTATCAGTTTCTGCTCCCAAGTCAGTGCTCTGGCAGTTTGGCGCTGGCAAAAAGAGTCAGCGGCTCGCCAGCGGTCCGAATGACTGACACTAAAGCGAGTCGGGCCAGTTCGGTGATTGCGCCGGTGTTGCCGCTTGTTTTGTCTGCCAGAGGGCAAACTTGGTTTGCATCCTCAGTAGACTCTTAACGTCCTTACCCAAAAGTAGTTCCAATGGATCAAATTGCCGGTAATATTTCTCTGCTGTTTCAATTTCCGATTGTAAACCTCAAGATTGTTCTTGACGGAATCATGATCGGCTCCTTGTTTGCCCTCGCTGCTTATGGTCTGGCACTGGTATGGGGGGTAATGAACGTCAAGAATCTTGCTCAGGGCGACTTTGTTATTGCCGGGGGTTATATCTCCTGGTGGTTGGTCGAGAACGGGGTGCATGCGTTACTGGGGGTGCCGATCGCATTTATTGTGATGTGGGGTTTTGGTTGGTTTATATACCGCGTGATTATCTGCCGGGTAATCGATCGTGACTTATTCACTACGTTGCTGGCAACATTTGGTCTTGCGATCATGATTGCACAGATACTTAATCTGCTATTTGGCTCGGATACGCAAAGTGTCGATTTGGGTTACAACACGCTGTACTTCTTCGATGGCTTCATTGATGTGCCGATTGCAAAATTGATCGGCGTGTTGATGGCTGGAACATTGGCGACCGGAGTTATCATCTTTATGAAGTACAGTCGTATGGGGCAGGCGATTCGGGCCACGGCACAGGATCGGCGGGCAGCGCGTGTACTGGGCATCGATACCGACAAGGTCTACTCATTCACTTTCTCGCTAAACGCAGCTATTTGCGGTGCCGCTGGCGCGATCATCGTCATGGTCTGGATTATTCAGCCCTTCTACGGTATTACCCATTCGATTCGGGCATTTGTCATCGTCACCGCTGCGGGCTTGGGCAACCTGCCCGGGGTAATTGCAGCGGGTCTTGGGATAGGTGCTCTAGAGCAGTACGGCGCTATTATCTTTGGCATCGGGTATCAGCAGGCGATAGCGGTGTTGCTATTACTGATCGTGTTGATCTTTCGGCTTTCGCAACAGCGGCGTGTTCGCCAAAGCCTGCAGTAAATTTCAAGGTGTATACCAGACAATGACGCGAAAACCGTTCTCCTATCTTTTACTGCTTGCAGTGATTATTGCAGCGCCATTTGTGTTCCCTAGCTTTGGGACCCAGTTGGCAACCTTGTGGCTGATGATTATTGTTGCTTTAACTTGGGATATGACGGGCGGGCAAATGGGCTATAACTCGCTTGGCAATATCACCTTTTATGGCACCGGAATGTACGTTGCCGCTGTGATCACGATCGGCATGGCCTACGACGTGGGTGACTACACGAACGCGGCAGGGGGCGGAATTCATGCGTTTACCGACCTGCAATATTTTTCCGGTTTGTTTCTGGGTATGCTCGGGGCTGGCCTGTTTTGCGCGGCGGTGGCAGTCATTGTCGGTTACGTTACCTTCGGTTTGCGCGGCCCGTATTTCGCGATTGGTACCTTGGGGGTTGCCATCGCAACTGGAGAGTTGGTCTCCAATTGGGAATGGGTCGGCGCTGGTCAGGGAATTGCGCTGCCGGTGTACCCGGGTGATTTGGACACCGGAAAAGTTCTGTTCTACTTTCTGTTTGCGGGCACAGGCGTTGCTCTTTTTGTTTTTCTGAAGTGGCTGTACAAAACGCGATTCGGCGCTGCTGTCAATGCAATCAGAGATGATGAGGAGAAGGCTGAAGCGATGGGTATCCATACCCTGCAGTACAAATTGGCGACCTGGGCGATGTCAGCATTCTTTGTTGGAATTGCTGGGGCAATATCTGCCTTCCAACTGATTCATTTTGAGCCTTTGGAAACTGCATATCAGACGATTAATCTAGGGATTTTCATGGTGGTCTGTGTATTGTTGGGTGGAAAAGGGACTTTGTGGGGCCCAGTGATCGGCGCAATCGTCTTTCATGTGTTTAAGGAGGTTACCTGGACTTATCTTTTGGGCTGGCAATGGGTCGCTTTAGGCGCATTGATTGTGATAACCGTAGTTTATTTCGAGGGCGGCGTTGTCGGTTGGATCATGAGCAAAAGGTCCGAGCGCCTTGAAGCGCGTGAGCAGCCAAACGATGCTGCAGTGGGGGCAGAACAGTGACATCCATCATCCAGGTTAACAATGTCAGCAAATCCTTTGGCGGGGTAGTGGCCAACAGCGATATTTCATTGTCGGTAGAGAAAGGGGCGATTACCGGGTTAATTGGCCCCAATGGTTCCGGCAAAACCACGTTATTTAACTCCATTGTGGGATATCACCCGATTGATTCGGGAACTATCCAATTCGAAGGTCGGGAGATTTCGAAATTTCCGGTGCAGAAAATAGCCAGGCTCGGCCTGTTGCGCACCTTCCAGCAAACCCGCATATATGGGGAGATGACCGGGGTCGAGAATATGCTGATTTCCTTGCCCCATCGAAAAATGCGTTTCGCCGAGGCTTTTGGCTGTAATGGTGCCGAAGAGCATGAACGTGCGGAGCGGCTTCTTGAGTTTGTCGGGTTATACGAAAAACGATTCTTGCGAGCTGGGTCACTTTCGTTTGGCCAGCAGAAACTTCTCGAATTCGCCATGGCCCTGATGAACGAGCCCACCGGGTTGTTACTGGACGAGCCCACAGCTGGGATTAATCCTACCTTGATTAACGGACTGATTGATCGATTGCGTCGCGCCAATGCAGATCTCGGCATCACACTATTCGTGATAGAGCACAACATGCGGGTCATTATGAACATGGCCGACAAGATTTATTGTCTCGCCCATGGTGAGCTGCTGGCCGAGGGTTCGCCTGCCGAAATTCAGAGTGACTCGCGTGTTATCGATGCTTATTTGGGGGCGCATTAATGGCGCCCAGTGACAGCGGAAATGCTGGCGGTTACGGGCTTGGAGCTGTCGACTCGGTCATATCTGTTGATGAAGTAACCAAGCAGGCAGCTTCAATCGCAGAGGATATTAGTCACGAACAGCTTGATGCGCTGGTCGATGGCGATCCTTACGTGTCACTAGAAAAACTATCTGCCGGTTATGGTCGGATGCAGATTCTGCACGAGATTGATCTTCGTGTGGGGCGCAAACAATCACTGTGTCTGATTGGCCCCAACGGTGCAGGGAAATCGACGGTTCTGCATGCGATTTTCGGATTCAACGACATCTTCTCGGGCCGTATTCTGATTGGCCATGGCGATAGCCAACTCGATGTTACGACGCTTTCACCTAATCAGAAGCTTGCTATAGCTGGTGTTGCCTATATCTTGCAGGATAAGTCGATTTTTCCAGGAATGACGGTAGAGGAGAATCTTTGGATGGGTGGCTTTCTCAAAGATCAGAAGGCTCAGGCGAAGCGCTCGGCCGAGGAGATTTTTGAGAAATATCCCCAGTTGGCAGCGCGTCGCAAACATCAGGCTAAAGTGCTGTCAGGCGGGGAGCGACGGTTACTGGAGATCTCACGGGCGCTGGTCATGAACCCTGACGTTTTATTGGTCGATGAGCCCTCGATTGGCCTGGAGCCGCGTTTTATCGATATGGTTTTTCAAATTCTGCATGATCTTCAACATAAAGAAGGTAAGACGATCATTATGGTTGAGCAAAATGCCAAGAAAGGCCTGGAGTTTGCCGACATTGGATATGTCATGGTGTCGGGGCAAATTGCTATTGCCGGCAAGGGCGACGATTTACTCCAGAACCCAAAGGTGGGAGAGCTGTTTCTGGGAGGCTAGGCAGTGTTTGCCGGCCTTGATTAGCTCGATAGATTCATCGCGATTACCCCACCCGCCACCAGCAGTGCAGCCGCAATACGCAGTTGGCCAGCAGGCTCGCGCAGGAAGTAAACACCAATCAACGCTGCCATGATGACGCTTGTCTCGCGCAGTGTGGCTACCACAGCCATCGGGCTGTAGTACATAACAAATATAACGGTGCCGTAGGCGATCGCTTTCGCTATTCCTCCGCCCACGACCCGTGCTGTATCCTTGCGCCACAAGCCCAGCATTTCGGTTGGGCGTCGAAGAAAAACAAAAAGACCAAAGACGAGTCCGTTTATGAGTAACAGCCAACCGATATAAGACAATGCAACCTCACCCTGGCGTACGCCCAACCCATCGACCAATGTGTAGGCGGCAATAAAGCCCCCAGTAATAAGGGCTCGTGGTGTTGATCGATGATTTCGTGTTTTGGAGTTAGCACCCGATATGGCCAGCAACATGATGCCGATGCTGGTAATCACGATACCAAACAGCGTCAGTAACGGGAGTTGTTCCTGGACAATTACGATGCCGCCGAGGGCCACCAGCAGCGGGGCACTGCCTCGTGAAATTGGGTAGACGTGACTTAAGTCACCCACCCGGTAGGCGCTGACCAGAAACAGGTAATACCCGAAGTGGAGGACAACGGAGCCGGCCAGGTAGGGTAGCGCAGTAAGTGTTGGAATTGGCACTGCCAAGACCAGCAATAGCCCTGCGGCTGCAGTGACCAGGCTGAGAGCGCCCATCGACACCAAAGGGTCAGCGGCGGTTTTAACCAGGGTATTCCAGGCGGCATGCAGCAGCGCTGCGCCAAGAACCAGAACGGTAGTTTCAATCAGCACGAAACTATAGCTGTGGGAAGTTTAGATCCATACTTGTAAGCGCATCCCAGAGTAGACGATAACAAAAATTTTGGATGCTGAAAATTTTCCTTGTTTAGTTGTGGCATTTGCCGCCTTTCACACAAATTTGTACGCCGGGGGAGTATTCAACACCCAAAGGCGAACGTAGAATAGCGCGGAACAGTAAGCATAATTGATGCAAATTATGACACGGAGATATTTTGAAGATTCTTTTTGCAGACAAGTTTCCAGATTCGGGAATGGCACAACTGTGCCAGCAGGGTCACGAATGTGTTTCTCAACCGGACTTGGATGGTAACACCCTGGTAGAGGCAATTGGCGATGCCGAAGTGCTGGTTGTTAGAAGCACCCGGGTGACTAGTGACGCAATTACTGCCGCGGCGGTGTTGCGCCTTGTGATTCGTGCAGGGGCTGGAACCAACACGATTGACATCGAAGCCGCCGCAGCTCGCAAGATTCCGGTCTGTAACGTGCCCGGAAAAAATGCCATAGCGGTCGCTGAACTGGTCATTGGCTTGCTGATAGCTATCGACCGCAACATCCCCGATAACGTAATTGACTTACGAGCGGGCCAATGGAACAAGAAGAAGTATGCTGCAGCGAAAGGCTTATACGGCCGCCACATGGGCATCGTGGGCCTGGGCGCCATTGGCCTTGCTGTTGCACAGCGGGCGCGTGCTTTTGGTATCCAAGTGTACCTTGTAGATAAGCCCGATCGTACACCGGAAATGCATGAGCAGATCAGCAAGCTCGAACTACAGACCGTGCCAGATTTGCCAACGCTGCTGGCTTGTTGCGATATTGTCAGCCTGAATGTCCCAGCAGCACCTGAAACTCGAGGCTTGGTGGATAGCACTTTTCTGGCGGCGGTGCAGCCGGGAACGATTATCCTGAATACATCGCGTGGCGACGTGATAGACGAAGCCGCCTTGCTTAAAGCAATGGATGAAAAAGATGTGCGTGTCGGACTCGACGTCTATGCTGATGAGCCCGCAGCAAGCCAGTCAGCTTTTGATTCGCAATTGGCCATGCATCCCAACGTCTATGGTACGCACCATATCGGCGCTTCGACCGATCAGGCCCAGGCAGCGGTAGCTGATGGTGTATTGGAGATCATTAAGGCTTTTGACACAGGGCAAGTTCTGCACTGTGTCAACGGTCGGGCGTAGTGTTGATTTTTTCGTGGAGCAAGAATTATGAGTGAACGGATGCACAATTTCAGCGCGGGCCCCTGTACGTTGCCGCTTTCAGTACTTGAGGAGGCTCAGGCTGAGTTCGTTGATTACCAGGGAGCTGGCATGTCTCTGATAGAGATGAGTCATCGGGGGAAGCAATTTGTCGCGGTACACGAGGAGGCAGTTGAACTGGTCCGCAGTGTGTATGGGGTTCCTCGGGACTTTGATGTACTTTTTCTACAAGGCGGTGCTACGCTGCAGTTTGCGATGGTGCCGATGAACCTGCTGGGTGAAGGGCGCAAAGGGGGGTACGTTAACTCTGGCAGCTGGGGCAAGGGGGCTATCACTGATGCTCAACCCTATGGAGAAATCTACACCGCCTGGGACGGAGCGGAGTGTAACTATACCCGCATGCCCGAATCCGGTGAGTTGGAGATCCAGCCCGGTAGCCGTTATCTGCACATCACCTCCAACGAGACTATCGGCGGCGTCCGCTTCAGAGACTGGCCGCAGGTAGAGGTACCGTTGGTCGCTGATATGTCATCGGACTATATGTCCCGACCGATTCCCTGGGAAAGCTTTGACCTGGTGTACGGTGGCGTGCAGAAAAATCTTGGGCCAGCGGGTATGGCAATGGTGATCGTCCGCAAGACAGCGATTGAGGACAATAACCGCGACATCGCCCGATATCTTCGCTACGACATACACTCAGATAAGGGCTCCATGTTTAACACGCCACCGGTCTTTCCGATTTACATTTTAGGTAAAGTCCTGAAATGGATGCAGGGCAGGGGCGGCATAGAAGCTGTAGCGCGTGAGGCTGAAGCGAAGGCGGACATTCTCTACCAGGCCATTGATACCAGCGATGGCTACTACCATTGCCCGGTAGATGTCGAATCCCGGTCAGTGATGAATGTGGTGTTTCGCCTGCCTAGTGAAGATCTTGAAAAGAGCTTTCTTACCCAAGCGGGCGAGGAAAAGTTATTGAATCTCAAGGGCCACCGCAGCGTGGGTGGCTGCCGGGCGAGCATTTACAACGCGATGCCACGCGAGGGCGTGCAGGCGTTGGCAGACTTTATGGCGACTTTTCGTTTGGCACATCCCGGCTGAGTCCCGCGTCGCGTTAGGTTGAGAGATTGGATAAGTGACGCAGATTCGCGCTTTCAGGCCGTATGTAGTGGCTCCACAGCATGCCACCGCGGTGGTGAGCCCGGCCTATGATTCGATGAGTCCGGCACAGCGGCGCATATTTTGCGAAACTTATCCGAAAAACTACATCAATACTATGCAGGTAGTGGATGATTTTCCCACCGGTGAGCGGCCGACAGAAGCGAAAGTCCTAGAGGGCAACGTCCAGCAATTACAGGTGATGTTGGAAAACGGCTCTTACCGGAACTCGGATACCGATGCTGTTTTTATTTACCAGCTCAGTATTGATGGCCATACACAGACCGGTGTCGTCGCTGAGATCCCGCTCGGTGACTATGAGAATGGATCTATCCGTAGGCATGAAGAGACCCGTAAGGAGCATGAGGAACGTCTCAGCCGTTATCTGGATATTGTGGGTGCGAGTTCTAGCCCGATCTGTCTGGCATATGCCGGATCTGCCCAAATTGATGCGATAGTTGAGTCTGTAACCCAGGGTGACCCAGTGCTCGATTTTGTGTTGCCGGATGGCGTTTGCCAGCGGTTGTGGCGGGTCACCGATACTTCACAGTACGATGGCCTTTGCCAGGCATTCTCTGGTATTGATGCAACCTACCTGACCGACGGACATCATCGTGCGGCTTCGGCATTGCGACATGCTGCCAGCCGTCGGGCTACCGGCAAGACTGGTGGCCCGTGGGATTATCTGCTGGTCGCGTTGTTTCCAGCGGACCAGCTGCGGGTTTTAGCCTTTAACCGTTGCGTGCGGGATTTGGGTGGTAGGACTCCAACCGATCTACTAACCGAGCTGGAGAAAGACTTCGTGGTTGAGCCTGTAGGCGACGATCGTGCTGCCGAGTTCCCCGCACAGCGCGGCCAGTTCCTGATGCTATTGGATGGGCAGACCATACTACTCACCCTGCGTCGCCCGGCGTTGGACAAATCGCCCTTGCGGAATCTAGACGTCTCTATCTTGCAGGCGCACATTCTAGAGCCTTTATTGGGGATTAGTGACGTCCGTGGCGATCCACGGCTGGATTACGTGACTGGCGACAGTGGCTTAGAAGGCCTGCAAGCTCGCTGTAGCGAGGGCTGGCAGTTGGGATTCGCCTGTTTTCCTACTTCATTGGCAGAACTGATGGCGGTTGCCGACGCGAGCGAGGTCATGCCACCCAAGTCGACTTGTTTTGATCCCAAGACTCGCTCCGGAATATTCGTGCGGATGACCTGACAATTGTTTCTGTTGGGCTATTGCTGCGACTTAAACCAGAATTTTAGTTCTGAGCGCGGCGTATACTTGGCACGGTGGGGCGACTACTGGAGCCTTTATCCTAGCGCTTTAGTCCGTAGTGTCGCGCTGTGATGGGGACGTGTCGCGACAAAAACAACTCTGTTTGGCTTCCTATCTAGAATGCCGTCCAGTGCCCAGTATTGATACCAACAAAGGTAGCCCAGCGATGAGTGATGAGCAAGAGGATGATCTGGACCTGAAAAGCCTGTCTGACGAAGAGCTCGTCGAGCAGATACATGATGACCTCTATGACGGCCTCAAAGAGGAGATTGAAGAGGGAACCAATATTCTCCTGGAAAGAGGTTGGGGGCCGGATAAGGTTCTGGCTGATGCTCTGGTCGAGGGTATGCGTATCGTCGGTATTGATTTTCGTGACGGGATTCTTTTCGTACCGGAAGTCTTGATGTCTGCGAACGCGATGAAAGGCGGCATGACGATCCTGCGGCCACTGCTGGCAGAGACGGGTGCAGAATCCATTGGCACTGTCGTTATCGGTACGGTCAAAGGCGATATTCACGACATCGGCAAGAACCTGGTTGGAATGATGCTTGAGGGCGCAGGCTTTGAAGTTTTTGATCTTGGCATCAACAATCCGGTGGAAAATTACCTGGCCGCGATTGAGGAACACAAGCCGGATATAGTCGGTATGTCTGCACTGCTTACCACCACCATGCCGTACATGAAAGTAGTGATCGACACACTGGTTGAACAGGGTATGCGGGATGACTATGTTGTGCTGGTGGGCGGCGCTCCGCTGAATGAGGAATTCAGCCAGGCCATCGGGGCTGATGCGTACTGCCGCGATGCCGCGGTCGCGGTGGAGACCGCCAAGCAATTGATTGCTGAGCTCAGGGCGCGGCGAAAGTCCGCATAACTTAGCGTGGGCTGGCAGCGGTTTGACCCGGTCTTTCCCCGCTAAAGACCATCTTCCCATGTTGGAGGTGAAGAACGCCGTCACCTATTTGCGAGAGAAAGGGTATGCCCGCAACGCCGTCGTCAGGAAAGAGCCTGGTTATTGCCTGTGGAGCGTTGGCTCATGAGATCACTGCGCTGGTTCGACTCAACAAGTGGCACCACCTTGAGATCCAGTGCCTTCCGGCAAGTCTGCATAATCACCCACGCCTGATTGCCCCGGCGGTGCGCGAACGGGTGCGGCAGTCTCGAGATGCGTTCGATTCTATTTTTGTCGCTTATGCCGATTGCGGTACCGGAGGTGCACTAGATGCGGTTCTCGCAGAAGAACAGGTGGAAAGGCTTCCTGGCGCTCATTGTTATGAGTTCTTCTGGGGATCACAAGCCTTTCTGGACAGGCATGATCGTGAACCCGGGATTTTCTATCTGACCGATTTTCTGGCGCGGCATTTTGACCGACTGGTGATGGAGGAGCTTGGCATCAAACGCCACCCACAACTTCTGGAAACTTACTTTTCGGCGTACACCAGGCTGATATACCTTGCTCAGACTAGCTCGAATGAAACTCTGGAGACTGCCCGCTCGGCCGCGCAAACCCTGGGACTGGAATTTGAACATGTCAGTACCGGATATGGAGAGTTGGAGGTGAGTCTGGCAGCATTCTGCCGAGATTCGACAGCAACGGAGATCTAATGGCAAAGTTGATCACTATTTTTTGGCGGGATATCCCTTCACAGGTCATGGTGCGCAAGGGTCGCAAGACAGTAAGACTTATGCTGGCGCAGCGTTTTCAGGACGCAATTGATCGTGCCGCCATGCGGGCTGGTAAAGGTTCGTCGTCTGCTTACCTAAGCGAATGGCGTCGCGAGAGCGTGACCTGCAGTGACGATGATCTTGATCAGATGGCGGCGCAAACGGTAAAACGCCTTGAGGCTGCGCACACGGATGAGGCCCTTTTGGCCCTGATCAGAGCTAAGGGCAGCGCCAGCGCTGACACTTCACAAACTGACTGAAACTGATGTACGCCCTACGACAATGGTCTGTCCGCAATGCGCGAGTACTGGAGTGGTTATATGAGCATTTCGAAGGCGCTATGCTTGTCTTGCATCCGCTCTGGTTATGGATGGGGTACGACCGTATCGAGGGGCCGATTTGCGCCACGGAACGGCGAGTCAAGGCGGCATTGTTCGATTGCCGGATGTGTGGGCACTGCGTGCTCAGCCAGACTGGCATGTCCTGCCCCATGAACTGCCCTAAGGAATTGCGTAACGGCCCCTGTGGTGGTGTCCGGGAAAACGGGTTTTGCGAAGTAATGCCGCAGATGCGCTGTGTCTGGGTGGATGCCTGGGAAGGTTCCAGGCGCATGCGTGACGACTCCGGTATTCAGTGTGTACAGCCGCCGTTGGCGCAGGACCATCGCGGTCGCTCGTCATGGTTGCGTGAAGTGCGTGAAAAACGGGATCACCGATTCTTCGGCACAGCCGACTAATACGGTGGAAATTGAAAAGCCAGCACCTGGTGAACCCTTGCCAATCTTGGATGGGCATTCTTCGCCCGGCCGACTCGAGAGGGTGTTACGTGCAGGCCAGTTTGCAGTCACTACGGAGATTGCGCCGCCCGATGCAGCAGATGCGCAGGCTGTTTTTCAGCGCGCCAGTGTGTTTGATGGCTGGGTCGATGCCATCAATGCGACGGACGGGTCTGGCGCGAACTGCCACATGTCGAGTGTCGGGGTCTGTGCGTTACTGACGCGAAAAGGTTATGCAACGGTGATGCAGGTCTCCTGTCGGGATCGTAACCGGATCGCTATTCAGGGCGACGTGCTGGGAGCAGCGGCCATGGGCGTAACCAGTATCCTTTGCCTTACGGGCGATGGGGTTCAGGCCGGCGACCAACCCAATGCTAAGCCGGTGTTTGATTTTGATTGCATGAGCCTGTTGCGAACGGTTACATCCATGCGCGACCAGGGTGAGTTTCTCAGTGGGCGGGCGCTCAGCAACCCGCCACGAGTTTTTGTCGGTGCTGCGGCTAATCCTTTTGCCCCGCCATTGGATTATCGCCCTTTGCGGCTGAAGAAGAAGATCGATGCCGGCGCGCAGTTTGTGCAGACCCAGTACTGTTTCGATATTCAACGACTCAAGCAGTACATGACTCAGGTTCATGACATGGGTCTGACCGAGCGCTGCTACATTCTGGTAGGCGTTGGCCCACTCGCTTCGGCCCGTACCGCTGCGTGGATTCGCGATAATGTACCTGGCGTGCATATTCCTGACGAAATTATTCGCCGCCTGCTGGCAGCGCACAATCCGCGGGAAGAAGGTATTCGCATATGTGTTGAGATGATCCAGGCGATCCGGGAAATTGAGGGCGTGCACGGCGTCCATATCATGGCTTATCGACAGGAAGAGCGGGTCAGTGACATAGTCAGGGATTCCAGCGTGCTCGAGGGGAGAATCCCTTGGCATCCGGGTATATCACAACATTCAATTCATTAAGAGGGTAAGCAGGTGACAGTAACTGTTGTCAGTTCCGCGACGAAGGAAGTGAAGATTGGGTTTGATCAGCCATTTTGCATGATCGGAGAGAGGATTAATCCGACCGGACGCAAGGCGCTGGCCGCTGAAATGAAAGCGGGTGATTACGCTCGTGTGGAATCAGATGCACTCGCCCAGGTGGCTGCGGGCGCTCATATGCTCGATGTCAATGCTGGAATCCCGCTCGCCGATGAGCCGGCCATATTGGCCGAGTGTGTTCAACTGGTGCAGTCACTGACTAATGTACCACTGTCTATCGATTCTTCTATTGTCGCAGCACTAGAGTCGGGGCTAGCTGTCTACCAGGGTAAGGCACTGGTTAATTCGGTAACGGGTGAAGAAGAAAGAATGGAGCAGGTCTTACCGCTGGTCAAAAAATACGGCGCAGCTGTTGTGGCTATCTCGAACGACGAGACGGGAATCTCCGAGGATCCGAACGTGCGCTTCGATGTGGCCCGAAAGATCGTTGAGCGCGCGGCCGATTACGGCATTCCCGCTGAGGATGTGGTGGTTGATCCACTGGTGATGCCGATCGGCGCCCTGAATGATTCGGGCCGACAGGTGATGCATATTCTGAAGCGACTGCGCAATGAATTAAAGGTCAACAGCACCTGCGGCGCATCGAACGTCAGTTTCGGCTTACCTAACCGCAATGGTTTGAATGCGGCGTTCTTAACCATGGCCATTGGTGCCGGGATGACATCAGCTATTACCAGCCCATTGCACGGCGAGGTTATGGCGGCTGTGATGGGGGCTGATGTCATGATGGGGCATGATCCAGATTGCCTGCGCTGGATTGCACGCTATCGCGATCCACTGGGCGAAGGTCTGTCCGGTATTCGAGAGGGCCGCCGTCGTGGCCGGCGTCGTGCGGCCGGTGGCTGAGCAACACACTCCAGGCAGTTGTCTATGCGGGGCTGTGTCGTTTACGGTCCGTGGGCCGCTTCGTCCGGTGTTGGCCTGCCATTGTTCACAGTGCCGCAAGACCAGCGGTCATTACTGGGCGGCAACAGCAGCGCCGTCGGACTGTGTGGAGGTTACCCATGAGGGCGCTCTGGAATGGTTTCAATCCTCGGCTCAGGCGCAAAGAGGGTTTTGTCGTCGTTGCGGGTCTAGCTTGTTCTGGCGTCACACGTCCCGGGATGCCTGGGGGATAGCGGCTGGCGCGTTGGATAGCCCGACCGGCCTACACACCCAGGCTCATATATTTTTTGCCGACGCATCAGATTACTACCTTATTCACCCGGACGAGGCAACGATTGAGGGCAGTCCCAGTTGAGTACTGCTCACGCCACTGAAACTGCACTCGCAGCAGGTGGGGATGTGCTGGTGGTATTTACCCCATCTGGTCGCAGGGGGCGTGTTGCCCATGGGACGACCGTGTTGCAGGCGGCGCGCGAACTTGGCGTCGATTTGGATTCGGTGTGCGGGGGTCGGGCGATCTGTGGTCGCTGCCAGGTGACTCTAAGTGAGGGGTCATTTCCCAAACACGGTATTGAATCGCGGCCGGAGCACCTTTCCGACTTTGGTGGGAATGAGGTTGATTACAACGCGGTAAATGGTCTGGCCCAGAGTCGGCGATTGGGGTGCTCAGCCCGGTTGCTTGGTGATGCTGTGATCGATGTGCCACCTGAGAGCCAGGTTCATCGCCAAGTGATCCGCAAGCGAACCGAAGTGCACGATCTGTCAGTTAACCCCCTGGTGCATTTGCACGTGGTTGAAGTCAGCCCACCCAACATGCACGAGGCAGTGTCTGACCTGCGCCGCCTGGAAGAGGAATTAGAATTCGAATGGGCTTTGACGGGGCTCAGCTGTGACCCGCAGGTACTGGCAAAACTGCAAGCCGTGATGCGCGAGGGTAATTGGCAGGTCACGGTTGCCGTATTTCAGCAACGCGAGATTATCGCTATCTGGCCTGGTTATCACGACACGGCGCTAGGGCTTGCGGTTGATGTGGGTTCAACCACGATTGCCATGCATCTTATTGAACTGACCAGCGGCCAGTCTCTTGCCTCGGTTGGTCAGATGAATCCGCAGATCCGGTTTGGCGAAGATCTGATGAGCCGCGTCTCTTACGTGATGATGCATCCGGGTAGCGAACAGGAGATGTCTCGCGTAGTGCGCCAGACTCTGACAGAACTGGTAACACAGGTCTGCCAAGAAACTGACAGCAATGTTGATGACATACTCGACTGCGCTTTTGTCGGCAACCCGATCATGCATCACCTGCTGTTAGGACTTTCTCCAGTTGAATTAGGCGCAGCGCCGTTTGCGCTTGCCACGGACAGCGCTATCACAATGCCCGCACACGAACTTAATCTTGGCCTTAATCGCGGTGCACGCTGTTATGTGCTGCCTTGTATTGCGGGCCACGTTGGCGCTGACTGCGCAGCTGTGGTTTTGTCCGAGGCGCCGTATCTGCGCAAGGAGATGACTTTGCTGGTTGATATAGGTACCAACGCAGAGATCGTCCTGGGAAACCGAGACCGCCTGTTGGCAGCCAGTAGCCCCACGGGCCCAGCCTTTGAAGGAGCGCAGATCAGCGGTGGTCAGCGCGCCGCCCCTGGGGCGATTGAGCGGGTGCGTATTGATCGCGAAACCCTGGAACCTCGGATCCAGGTGATCGGTTGTGACCTGTGGTCTGACGACCCCGGGTTTGACGAGGCGGTCGCCGCGGTAGGTATTACGGGCATTTGTGGTTCGGGGATTATCGAAGTGGTGGCCGAGATGTACCTTGCTGGCATACTCAGCTCCGACGGAGCCATCGATGGCAATTTGTCTCAACACTCGGCCCGGGTGATCGCAGATGGCAGGACCTTCGCTTTTGTCCTGTACAAGGGAGATATTACGGTCACAGTTACCCAAAACGATGTGCGCGCCATCCAGCTTGCTAAAGCAGCGCTTTACGCCGGGATTCGATTGTTAATGGATAAACTTGACGTGGAAGAGATTGACCGTATTCGTCTGGCTGGTGCGTTTGGTTCCCATATTGATGTTAAGTACGCTATGGTGCTGGGCCTGATTCCCGACTGTGAATTGGGTAATGTCACCTCGGCAGGCAATGCGGCAGGGAGCGGCGCTCATATTGCCTTGGTTGATGTGAACGCCCGCCGGGAGATCGAAAGGGAAATCCGTAAAATAGAGAAAATCGAAACTGCCGTCGAACCCAGATTCCAGGAGCATTTTGTTGAGGCGATAGCTATCCCCCATAAAAGCGCCCAGTTCGCCCAGTTGTCCAAGGCGGTCACATGGCCAACCCGCATAACCGCGGCAAAGACGCAGACGATGACGGGCAACCAGCGTCGCCGCAGGCGCTGACTATTTCCCGCTTGCCCGGACACGGTGGTGCGACTACCCTTGAATCTCGCGATACCTTATCCGGGAGATTGGCGCTGTGACCATCGATATCTTAAGACAGGTAACTTTGTTCTCTACCTTGGAGGACCACGACCTGCAGGCTCTGACCGCACTGGCCAGGCCGATCACCGCGCAACGCGGTGAGATCATCATCAGTCAGGGTTCGGTTGGGGACGCGCTTTATGTCGTCATCAGCGGCCGTGTTCGGGTTTATGTGTCAGATAAGGACGGCAAGGAGATGGTGCTCGCATTGGAGGGTTCCTCAGCAGTATTTGGAGAAATTGCTGTGCTTGACGGAGCCGTTCGTTCGGCATCTATCGCCGCTATGGAACAAACTGAATTACTCAAGATAGGTGCAGATGATTTTTTTGCTTTACTTGAGCGCAATACTGAGCTCAACCGCTCGGTGATCCAAAGCTTGGCCGGGCGAATTCGAAAGCTAACCCACGGGGCCCAGGGGCTCGCGTTAGATAGTGTTTACCGGCGGCTGACCGCCCGTCTACAAGAGTGTGCCGTGGAGGAAAACAGCGAGTGGGTTATTACCGAACGGCTGACCCACCAGTTGCTCGCCGACATGATCGGTTGCTCCCGGGAAATGGTTAGCAGAATCATGAGCGATCTGGTTAAGGGTGGATACATCCGTATTGAGCCAGGTCGCTGGGTTATTCAACGCAAGTTGCCCGCGGACTATTGATAGTTGCCAGTTAGCAGTTAGAGCCTATCCAGCCACTCGACGGGCTTGGAATCTTCACCGATACCTTCGCCCGATGTTCCCACTCGGCGTTATAGTGGCTGTTCAGTAGGTGACAGTCGGCCCTTATTTCGCGATTTAGTTCGCTGGGCAGTATCTTATGGATGGCTGCTCCTTTAACCCCAGGTGATTCCGTGTAGAGGGAGTCCCGCAGCTTAATCGAGATGGTCGGCCAGTTTATTGGTAACGAGGTCAAGGAGGCATATGTGTCAGCCGGGGTGATTCAAAAAATGCACACCAAGGCCGCTTCGCCAGTGGAGTATCAGTTACCTATTGACGAAGCGCTGGTAGGGCTCAATGCGTTATTGGGCCGTGAACTTGAAATCGAGTTCTGCGGTGAAATATTTTGCCTAAGCTGTGGGCGTAAGACCAATAAAAGCTTTAATCAGGGGCATTGTTATCCCTGTTTCAAACGGCTCGCGGCCTGTGACCAATGCATCATAAAGCCAGAGTTGTGCCATTTTCATGAAGGAACTTGCCGCGAGCCAGAGTGGGGTCAGGCCCATTGCCTGCAGTCCCATATCGTGTACCTTGCTAATTCATCCGGGCTGAAAGTCGGCGTCACCCGGGCTACCCAGATTCCCACTCGCTGGATTGATCAGGGGGCTTCCCAGGCGCTACCTCTCTTTGAGGTCAGCGAGCGGCGAATTGCCGGATTACTGGAGGTTGCGATACGTACTGTCGTATCCGACCGTACGAACTGGCGCGGTATGCTCAAGGGAACTCCTGACCAGCTTGATCTGGTGGCTGAGCGAGAACGGTTGCTCGCGCAGGCGGATGCTGCCATAGACCCCGTGACCGAAGCTATTGGCCCAGGCCAGGCGCGCTTGATGAAAGAAGCCTCTCCGATCCAGATTCAGTACCCGGTGAGCGAGTATCCGCAAAAAATAAGCGCCCTTAACCTCGATAAGACGCCCCGGATTACGGGACGTCTTATCGGTATCAAGGGCCAGTATCTGATTTTGGACAGCGGTGTACTGAATATCCGCAAGTTTGGCGGTTACCGGCTTACCCTGGAGTACTAGCAGGCCTTGCTTCCGGGGCGCGCGTGCGCGAGCCTGGAGAGGCTTGGTTAGGCTGCGGCGACTCCCAGATGGTCACGCCAGCCCGGGTAGAGTGCGTCGGCATCCTGTGGAAACGACTCGAAGGCGCGCGCGAACTCCCTGTGATCCTTGGCCCATTCGATGGGATCGGCGCCAGCGAGCCAGCACTGGTAGGCCTGGCGCAGTGAAACCGCTCCCGCAGCCGGACTGTCGATATGCCCATAGCTGCCACCTCCGGCAGTGTTGATGAGGTTGCCGTGCCCCAGGTTCTCGAAAAACCCGGGCAGTCGCAGTGCGTTCATGCCCCCGGAGATGATCGGAGTGGTTGGCTTCATGCCTAACCATTCCTGGTGATAGGCCGGCCCGGTGTAACTGTCGCGCTCGATGATGTAAGCGATCGCACGGTCATCGCGCTCACCTTCCATCTTGCCGTAACCCATGGTACCCACATGTATGCCTGAGGCACCTTGCAGGCGCGACATCTTGGCGAGTACGTAGGCGGTGTAACCCCGTTTCGCTGAAGGCGAGGTTACTGCGCCGTGGCCGGCCCGGTGGTAGTGCAGGTACTGATTGGGAAACCAGCGCCGGGCCGTAGTAACCATGCCTGGTCCACCGACATAGCCGTCGACCAGGAAAGCGCAATGGTCTGCAAATTCGCCGAATTGCGAAAGAATAAATTCACCCCGGGCAACCATCTCGTTATGGCAGTCGGCGGTAATGTTTGCAGAGAACAGCTTGGCATCGCCAGTATCGTCCTGCGCCCGCGCCATTGCGTCGACTACCAGCGGAATAACCTCCTTCATCGGTGCGAAAGTCTGGTTACCCTGGGGCTCGTCATTCTTGATGAAGTCACCACCCATCCAGAACTGGTAGGCTGCCTCGGCAAATGGCTTCGGCCGCAGTCCCAGTTTAGGCTTGATAATGGTCCCGGCGATAAAACCTCCGTCTACGATCGGGCGTCCCAGGACACGCCACAGATCGGATATGTCTTTGGCAGGCCCATCGAACAGTTGCACTGCCCTTGGCGGCACATAGAAGTCATACATCTTAGCGTGTTCAATATCGCCCATACCCTGGTTGTTGCCGATCGTGAGGGTCAGGAAAGAAGCAATCATCATGCGCCCATCGGTGATATTGCGATCGAACAGTTCCAGCGGGTAGGCGATACGCATATCCTCGCTGGCTTCGTCTATTTGATAGACCAGGGCATCGACCCCTTTGGTAAAGTCATCTGTAGTAGAAACGTCCACGTTCGTTCCGGTGGACGATTCAGCGGCAAAGTGGGCCGCCCCTTCAAGATAGCCGGTGCCGGGTTTGGGTTTCATCCGGTAGGCACAAAGGATATGTCGACCTTCGTCGATGAGAGCCTGCTCATCAAGATTGAGGTCGGCGTAACGACTGGATTGATTTAAAGACACTGCCTTTTACTCCCAGGTTGTCCCGCACCTGTCCGTCAGGCCTGTGTTAAGCGTTGATGGGTCTGAAGCGGGTAATGTTAATAGCGTCTGCAGGTCTAACGATAAACCGGCATAACCATAAATAAAAGTAAGATTAAATGATATTAAAAATAAGTAAAACATTATGCGACGATGTTGCACTCATTTCTGGTCTGGCGTTTTGATGGCGGCCTATGGCGCGCTTATCCGCACCGGTGCCGGTTGGCCCAGGATCATGCCATTGGCAGGTCCAGGACGGGCGGGTATGTTGCAGGACAACAGGAGCGACAGTCCGGCTAGGGCAGCGCCGACAAGAAATACCGTCGCCGGCGAGTTCAACCAGAGTATCCCGAGTACCACCGGCAGGATCACCGCCGCGATATGGTTGATCGTGAAAGCGACTCCGGCACTGGAGGCAAAGTCAGCCGGATCGGCAATTTTTTGAAAATAAGTCTTGATGGCAATTGCCAGGGCAAAAAAGAAATGGTCGACGATATACAATCCGGCTGCCAGTTCTGCATTGTTGACGAAAGCGTAGGCGATGAACACGATCACCAAGCCAGTGTACTCAAAGACCAATGCCGCTCTTTCCCCCACAATGCCGATCAGTCGTCCAATGCGTGCGGCAAACAGTACATTCAATGTGGCGTTGATCAGGAACAGGACAGAGATGGCGGCGACACTGTAGCCGAACTTCTCGACCATTAGAAAGCCGGCAAAAACGATAAATATCTGCCGCCGTGCGCCGGACAGAAAGGTCAGGGCGTAGTACAGCCAGTATCGCTTGCGCAGAACCATGTGCCGGTGCTGGCGAATCTTGACGGGGAACTGTGGAAAAGACACAGCACAGATTAGAGCGATCAGCACCGTGGCAGCACCACCGAGTGCGTAGACCACAGTGAAGCCCAGACCGGCCAGATCAAACGCCAGCCAGATCATGCCGAAGGTTACAATCGAGGTGAAAGCGCCCACCGCAATGATGCGCCCCAGCACTTCAGGCGCTTTGTCCTTATCCAGCCACTGTAGCGACAGGGAGGTCTGGATGGTCTCATAGTAGTGATAGCCGACGGACATGATGACCGTAGTGATGTATAGACCCATGACATTGGGGAAAAATCCCGTCACCAGAGTGCCAGCCCCTAACAGAGCCAGCGAGATCAGCGCGATGGATTGCTCCCGAAGAAGAAACAGCAGAAAGACCACGGCAAAGGCCAGGAATCCGGGTATCTCCCGAAGGCTTTGCAGCACACCGATCTCAACTCCAGTGAATGCGGCACGCTCGATCGCAAAGTTATTCAATAGTGCTTGCCAGGTGGCGAAACTCAGCGGCACGGCACCCGCCATCAGCAGCAGCAGGATCTCGGGATGGTTTCTGATATTTTTTAGGTTCACTGGTTTTGTTGGTCTGTCCACCGTAACAACGGATAGCAGGGGTTTAGTGTATTGACTACTGTTGTACAAACAGCGGAGCGATGGTGAAAGAATGATGTGAATGGTACAGTGCCGACCGACTCAACGGGATAAGTTATCAATGAATTCCGATAAAATAAAAACATCGACCCAGGTTGGGCTGTTTGTTACCTGCCTGGCCGACCTTATTCGCCCCCAGATTGGTTTTGCGGCGGTGGCGCTACTCGAGCATGCTGGCTGCACAGTCCGAGTGCCACGTAACCAGACCTGTTGCGGACAGCCTGCGCTCAACAGTGGGGACAGTGCCAGCACAATCGCGATCGCGAAAACGGTGATCAAAACTTTTGCCCAGGATGATTACGTCATCGCCCCTTCAGGTTCCTGTGTTGACACTGTATGTCACAAGTACCCCGAGCTTTTCCGTAATGATGCCCTTTGGGCGGGGCGAGCTCGCACATTGGCAGCAAAAACCTGGGAACTGACAAGTTTTCTGGTCGAGGTCATGGAGTTGCAGCAGGTAGAAGCCACCTACGACGGTGTTTGCAGTTACCATGATTCGTGTTCAGGGTTACGGGAACTTGGCATCCACGATCAGCCGCGGCAACTGCTGGCCAGTGTCGTGGGTTTGGAGCTCAAGGAAATGAACGAGAATAACGTTTGTTGTGGTTTTGGAGGGCTATTTAGCGTCAAGTATCCTGATATTTCCACCCGGATGGTCAGTAATAAATGCGCCAATATCGGTCACAGTGGAGTCGATACCTTGCTCGGTGGAGATCTAGGCTGTCTGCTCAATATCGCCGGTCGCCTGCGCCGTGAAGGCGCTCCGGTCAGGGTGTTTCATGTAGCTGAAGTGCTTGCTGGAATGACCGACGGACCTGCGATCGGCGAAGGAGAATCTGGCTCATGAGCGCTGCTGCCAGCCAGAAAGTGGCGTTTCGTGAGCGTACAACACGCGCCTTGCGCGACAGCAATCTGCAACAGGCTATGGGTAAGGCCCGCGGCGGTTTTATTGAAAAACGCCTTGAAGCGATGGCCGCGTTGCCGGAATTTGATGAGACTCGGGATGCGGCCCGTGACATTAAGGACCATGTGCTGGCAAATCTTGATGGATACCTCGAACTGTACGAACAGAAAGTGATTGAAAATGGCGGCCAGGTGCACTGGGCCCGCACTGCTGAAGAGGCCTGCCAGATCGTTGCGGATATCTGCCGCGAGGCCAATGCCCAGGTGGTAACCAAAGGCAAGTCGATGGTTTCGGAGGAAATGCACCTGAACTCAGTGCTTGAGGCCGCCGGCCTGAAGGTGGTTGAAACCGATTTGGGGGAATACATCGTCCAACTGGCAGGGGAGACGCCCAGTCATATTATTGCCCCAGCGGTACACAAGACCCGCGAGCAGATTACTGAGCTCTTTCATGAACATCATAGCAAGCTTGGCTACACCGACCGGGTGACACAGCGCGAGGCTTTGGTTAATGAAGCTCGCAGTGTACTGAGGGGCACTTTTGTCACGGCTGATGTGGGGATCACCGGAGCCAACTTTCTGGTGGCAGAAACCGGAGCAAATGTTATCGTGACCAACGAGGGTAATGGGGATCTGACCAGTTCCCTGCCTCGGGTACACATTGTGACAGCAGGGATCGAAAAAGTGATTCCCTCGCTGGATGATTTATCGGTTTTGTTGCGAGTACTCGCGCGCAGCGCCACCGGGCAAGAAATGTCGGCCTACACCTCGCTGTATTCGGGGCCACGCCAAGATACCGACAGCGAAGGCCCTGAAGCCTACCACGTGGTCTTGTTGGATAACGGACGCTCTACCATGCTGGGTGGAGACTATCGGTCTATGTTGCGCTGTATCCGCTGTGGGGCTTGCCTGAATCATTGTCCGGTCTATAGCGCGATCGGTGGACACGCTTACGGCTGGGTCTATTCCGGACCTATGGGGTCGGTGCTTACCCCTTTACTTAATGGTTTCGACGATTCGGTTGATTTGCCTAATGCCTGCACTTTGAACGGGCGCTGCAAGGCGGTTTGCCCGGTACGCATACCTTTGTCCGATCTGTTGCTCAAACATCGCCTTGAGCAGTATCGGCGTCGACTGACGCCATTGTTCGGAAGGTTCTTAGTACGAGCCTGGGCTTGGGTTGCGACTCGGCCGAGGTTGTATCAGGGATTGATGGCTTTGCCGCTGTGGTTGATGCGCCGTCGCGGGCGCCGTCGCGGCGCACTTGAACACATTCCCTTTGCTGGTGGTTGGACCGACAGTCGTGATTTCCCAACACCCGCTGGCCGTTCTTTTATCCGTCAGTGGCATTCGCGAAAGGGTAAGTCATGACTGAGGCCCGCACTCAGATTCTCGCCAACATTCGCAGCGCCCTGACCGGTGGTGAGCCGCGAACACCCTTGCGTATGAATGAACTGAAAGCGCGTATCGAGTCCTCTACTCCAAAGGCTCAGCCACAGTTTGAAGACGATTTGCTCAGACGCTTTTGTCAAAAGCATGTCGCAGTTCATGGAACCTATGAGCGGGTGGCAGCACAAGATCTCGAAGGTGCCGTGCTCCGCCACATTGGCGCCCATCAGGTTGATCCGCAGTTGTATCTGGGCGCTGGACCCTTGCTTGATGCGGTGCAGTGGTCAGCTCAGGTATTTACCTATTTCAAGAGTGCGGACCAGCACACTCAGGTCGCGGTCAGTGAAGCCTTTGCTGCGATTGCTGAGACGGGAACGGTTGTGCTGTGTTCTGGGGCCAGTTCACCCACTTCACACAATTTTTTGCCTGAAGACCACATTGTGGTCGTCGACAGCGCCCGGATGGTCCGTCACCAGGAGGATATCTGGCCACTTCTGCGCAATCGGGAGGGCGCTGTCGTCCGGGTGGTCAACCTCATTACAGGCCCTTCAAAAACCGGTGATATCGAGCAGACCATCCAGTATGGCGCTCACGGACCGCGGCGCTT
Organism: Arenicellales bacterium; assembly: GCA_030754035.1. Classification (GTDB taxonomy): domain Bacteria; phylum Pseudomonadota; class Gammaproteobacteria; order Arenicellales; family UBA868; genus UBA12578. The sequence continues at coordinate 122,061 of JASMBC010000002.1, forward strand.
GCACTTATTGATCGTTGAGTCTGCCTAGTGTTTTGACGCTCGTGTGGCGTTCGCATGCACTCGCTATAATTCCCCTGAGATAACCGGGTTAACCAGCAATTCCCACCGCGCCTTCAATCGAGACCGGACGACGCGGCGTCAACAACAGGGCGCGATCAATGCAGACAAGTTTCACGCATGAACAGTTGCTGGAATGCGGGCGCGGCAGGATGTTTGGACCAGGGAATGCCCAATTGCCGCTGCCACCGATGCTCATGTTCGATCGTATTATCCGGATTTGTGACGAAGGTGGCGAATACGGAAAGGGAGAGATTGTGGCTGAGCTCGACTTGAACCCACAGTTGTGGTTCTTTGATTGCCATTTTAAACATGACCCGGTAATGCCTGGCTGTTTAGGTCTTGATGCCCTCTGGCAGTTGGTGGGATTCTTTTTAGGCTGGAAAGGGGGCTTGGGCCATGGGCGGGCGCTTGGCGCGGGTGCGATTCGTTTTACCGGCCAGATTACCCCACAGTGCAAACTGGTCCGTTACCGGGTTTCACTTAAGCGCGTGGTGATGCGCCGACTGTACATGGGTATCGCCGATGGCCAGGTGGAAGTCGATGATCGTACGATTTATACCGGAAAAGACCTTCGGGTAGGCTTGTTTACCGATACCAGTGAGGAGGCTGCAAAATGAGACGCGTAGTCATCACCGGCATGGGTATCGTCAGTAGTATCGGAAACAATTGCAGTGATGTCGCCGCATCGTTGCGCTGCGGGCGTTCGGGGATTGTTTTTGCCGATGAGTATCGTGATCTGAATTTTCGCTCCCAGGTGCATGGCAGTATAGATATCGATCTGGATCAGTTAATTGAGCGCAAGCTCAAACGCTTCATGGGCGATTCGGCTGCCTATAACTATATTGCGATGCGTGAGGCCCTCGAGGGCTCAGGGCTCACCGAAGCCGATGTCTCGAACCCCCGTACCGGATTGGTAGTTGGTAGCGGGGGCGGCTCACCAGAAAACATTGTCGTCGCTGCAGACCTGCTTCGCGAGAAAGGGGTTAAGCGAGTGGGACCATACATGGTGACCCGGACCATGGGCAGCACCAACTCAGCATGTCTTGGTACAGCGTTTGGTATCAAGGGCGTCTCCTACTCAATCAGTTCTGCCTGCTCGACCAGCGCCCACTGTATTGGCAATGGCATGGAACTGATCCAGATGGGCAAGCAGGATATTGTTTTTGCGGGAGGCGGTGAGGAACTGCATTGGTCCACCTCGGTATTGTTTGATGCGATGGGGGCGATGTCATCGCGCTACAACGAGTCACCCCAGGCGGCATCTCGCGCCTACGATGCAGATCGGGATGGTTTCGTTATTTCGGGAGGTGGTGGCGTTCTGGTGCTGGAGGCGCTTGAGCATGCACAGCACCGAGGTGCGACCATCTATGCCGAACTGGTGGGATACGGCGCCACCGGCGATGGCGTTGACATGGTTCAGCCCTCTGGAGAGGGCGCAGTTCGTTGCATGAACCTGGCGCTTCAGGATGTGACAGAGCCTGTGGATTACATCAATACCCATGGCACCAGTACGCCGGTGGGGGATATTCGAGAACTGGAGGCAATCCGCGAGGTTTTTGGCGCTAAGGTTCCGCCATTGAGCGCGACCAAATCTCTGACAGGACATGCTCTTGGCGCGGCGGGCGTTAACGAGGCCATTTATTCTCTGTTGATGCTGCAGGGGGGCTTTCTTGCTCCGTCTATTAATATCGAAAACCTGGACCCGCAGGCGCTGGGTTTTCCGATTGTCCGACAGACCATAGAGGTCGATGATCTACATACCGTGATGTCTAACAGCTTCGGCTTTGGTGGCACCAACGCAACTCTGGTTTTTCAGCGCTTCACCGACTGAATCTTTTTTTAACTACCTTTTGCGTTGCGGCATTGACTATCCCGTAGTTGTTTTGTCGACTTTCCGGGTTACTCTGGTATCGGAGTCAAATCGATCTTGGACATAGCTCTCGACCAGAGCGACAAACTGTACTGCGATATCGTTACCTCGCAAGGTAAGTACTTTTTTCCCATCCTGGTAGACTGGTGCCGCCGGCTGCTCACCGGTGCCCGGTAGGCTAATGCCGATGTCGGCATGACGGCTCTCCCCGGGCCCATTGACTATACAGCCCATCACTGCGACAGATAACGACTCTACACCGGGGTAGCGCGCCTGCCAGTGAGGCATGCGTGCTTGCAAGTGGTCTTGTACCTCACTTGCCAGGCGCTGAAAAAAATCGCTGGTGGTTCGACCACAGCCGGGACAGGCAGTGACCTGTGGCGAAAAACTGCGTAACCCAAGGGACTGCAGTATTGTCTGGGCAACCCGAACCTCCCGAGTGCGGCTCTCACCGGGCTGCGGCGTGAGCGATACCCGGATCGTGTCGCCAATGCCTTCGTGTATCAGAATTGCCAAGGCGGCGGTCGACGAAACGACACCCTTGTCCCCCATGCCTGCCTCGGTCAGACCCAGATGCAACGCCAGGTCCGAACGGCGCGACAGTTCGCGATAAACATGAATAAGGTCGGATACGCGGCTGACCTTGGCTGAGAGAATAATCTGACTGGGTTCAAGGCCTTCCCGCTGCGCCAGTGCTGCGCTGCTTAATGCCGAATCGACCAGCGCTTCCCGGGTGATTGCCTCCAGGGAGTGTGGCTGCTTGGTTGCAGCGTTCTCATCAAGTTTTTGTGCCAGGAGTTGCTGATCGAGTGAGCCCCAGTTGACACCGATCCGTACTGGCTTGTTACGACGGCAGGCTTGTTCAATCATCTGGCAAAAACGTATATCGCGTTTTTGACCCTTACCGACATTGCCTGGGTTGATTCGGTATTTGTCCAGCGCATCGGCACAGTCGTCAACATCGCGCAACAGGGTGTGACCGTTATAGTGAAAATCACCCACCAGCGGAACGTCGCATCCTGCCGAGCGTAAGCGATGATGGATCTTGGGTACGGCCCGCGCAGCGGCCTGGGTATCGACTGTAATGCGGACGATTTCGGAACCTGCTTCAGCTAGTTCCAAAATCTGACTGGTCGTGGCTTCGACGTTTGCAGTATCGGTGTTGGTCATTGACTGCACCACCACCGGGACATTGCCACCAATTCGTATACCGCCCACGTTGACAGTGTGGTTTAGTTTTCTGGGAATAAGAATCTCGTCCATGCTGATTTACCAGGAGCAGGAGAGGGCGATCCTAGCGGGCCTACATCCGAAATACGCCGAAATGACTTTCTTCAATCGGCGCATTATGAACAGTTGCCAGAGCCAGGGATAGTACCCGGCGGGTATGAGCCGGGTCGATGATCCCGTCATCCCAAAGGCGAGCACTGGCATAAAACGGGCTTCCTTGGTGCTCATACTGACTGGCGATGGCAGAGCGGAATTGCGCCTCAGCCTCAGTGGACCATTCCTGACCAGCCTGCTGGGCACCGTCGCGCCGCACTTGCGCCAATACCTGTGCTGCGGTATCTCCACCCATCACGGAGATACGTGCATTGGGCCACATCCACAAAAATCGCGGGTCATAGGCACGGCCGCACATGCCGTAATTGCCAGCGCCAAAACTGCCGCCGATGATTACTGTGAGTTTGGGTACACGGCTACAAGCAACCGCGGTTACCAGTTTGGCACCATCGCGGGCGATGCCTCCATGCTCATAGCGGCTGCCAACCATGAAGCCGGTAATATTTTGCAAAAACAGCAGTGGAATCTTGCGTTGACTGCACAGTTCGATGAAATGGGCGCCTTTGAGTGCAGATTCGGAAAACAGAATCCCGTTGTTGGCGATAATGCCGATGGGGTAGCCGCCAATCCGGGCAAAGCCGCAGACCAGGGTTTTGCCATAACGCGCCTTGAACTCGTCGAACTCGCCGGCGTCGACAATGCGGCAGATAATTTCACGAACATCAAATGGCAGGCGTGGATCAGTTGGAATAATGCCGTAAAGCTCCTCCACCCCATGGATGGGGTCGGCAGGCTCAGGTTCAAAGGGGAAGACCGCGGGAGGCGGGCGGTTTAGATGAGAGACGATGCCCCGTGTCAGCTCCAGCGCATGCCGGTCGTCATTGGCGAGATAGTCGGCCACCCCCGAGATACGGGTATGCACATCAGCGCCGCCGAGCGCCTCGGCACTCACTTCCTCGCCAGTCGCCGCTTTTACCAGTGGCGGCCCACCGAGAAAAATAGTGCCTTGCCGGCGAACGATAATAGCCTGGTCTGACATGGCCGGCACATAAGCGCCCCCGGCGGTGCACGACCCCATGACCACCGAAATCTGAGGAATCCCTGCAGCAGACATATTCGCCTGATTGAAGAATATTCGGCCAAAATGTTCCCGGTCGGGAAACACCTCATCTTGGCGGGACAGGTAGGCCCCACCGGAGTCGACCAGATAAATGCAGGGCAGGCGATTTTGTTCAGCGATGGCCTGGGCGCGAAGGTGTTTTTTGACCGTAATCGGGTAGTAGGTGCCACCCTTCACAGTGGCATCGTTGACGACCACTACGCAGGGTCGTCCGTGGATCTGGCCGATACCCGTGACAATACCCCCACAAGGTACTTCGTCTTCGTATAATTTCCAGCCCGCGAGCTGTGAGAATTCGAGAAAAGTGCTGCCTGGGTCGAGCAGTCCTTCGATCCGCTCCCGCGCTAGCAGTTTGCCCCGGGCGGCGTGGCGTTGGCGCGCCTTTGCACTTCCGCCTTGGGCAACTCTTTCAATAACGTTGCAAAGAGCGGTCGTTTTTTGCAGCATTGCCTTCCGGTTTGCAGCAAAGTCGGCTGAAGTGGTATCTATCCGGCTGGCGAACGCACTCATGTGATTAGTCCAATTAGTGTTACCAGCCGCCGCGCGACAGCCGCTGGTCAAGATGCTCGAGGCGGTCGGCGCCCCAGAATGGTTCCTGGTCTACAACCAGAAACGGCGAGCCAGAAACGCCCTGGGAGAGCGCTTCGTCATTGACTGCGCACAACTGGCGTTTGAGATCCTCGGATTGAATGCCAGCTTTAATGTGCTGTGGTGCGTTGCCAGCCAGTTTGTCAATCCGCTCACTGGCGAGATAGTCATAGGGCGATGAAAAATCAAAGAAGAACTCGATGGGTGTAGTCATGGCGATCTCACTATTGGGAAGTCGATCAGCTAATACGTTCGAAAGCCATCGCGGTGGCTTCACCACCGCCGATACACAGCGAAGCTACACCCCGGCGCAGGTCGTATCGTGCCATGGCGTGAAGCAAGGTCACGATGATGCGAGCGCCCGAGGCGCCGACTGGATGTCCCAACGCGCAGGCGCCACCGTGGACGTTTAGCTTTTCGTGCGGTATGGCGAGATCACGCATAGCTGCCATCGCCACTACGGCGAAAGCTTCATTGACTTCAAAAAGGTCAACCGTATCGACACTCCAGTCGATTGAATCGAGTAGTCTGCGCATGGCGAATACAGGCGCGGTGGTAAACCAGCCAGGCTCGTTGGCAAAACTGGCGTGCCCGAGTATTCGTGCCAGTGGCACATGGCCCCCTTTTTCGGCATCGGATAAACGCATCATAACTAAGGCGGCGCCACCGTCTGAGATCGAGCTCGAGTTGGCAGGGGTCACGGTGCCATCTTTACGAAAGGCCGGCTTCAGATGCGGGATCTTCTCGATATTGGCATTGAGCGGTTGTTCATCGAATTCGACTGTCACGGTCTCTTTGCGTCCAACAATTGAGACCGGGGTGATTTCATCGCGAAACGCACCACTCTCTGTCGCTTCCTTGGCCCGGGTGAGCGACTCGATAGCAAAGTCGTCCTGGTCTTTACGGCTGAAGCCATAACGCTCAGCGCAGTCTTCCGCGTAATGGCCCATCAGTTTGCCGGGTTCGTAGGCATCTTCAAGTCCGTCGACAAATATGTGATCTAGCAGTTCGCCATTACCGAGCCGGTAACCCGCGCGGGCTTTAGGCAGCAAGTAAGGGGCATTACTCATACTCTCCAGTCCGCCGGTCACAGTGACGCGACCGGCACCGGCACGAATGATATCGTGGCCCAGCATGGCGGCTTTCATGCCTGAGCCACACATCTTGTTGATGGTGGTGCATGGTATGGCGAGCGGCAGTCCAGCCCCGAGTGCTGCCTGGCGGGCAGGGGCCTGACGTTGTCCGGCCGGGAGTACGCATCCCATCAGTACTTCATCCACTGAATCTGGCGCACTACCTGAACGCTCGATCGCTGCGGCAATAGCCGCGGCCCCCAGTTCGGGGGCTTTGAGCCCTGTTAGACTGCCCTGGAAACTGCCCATTGGGGTTCGGGCGGCGCCAGTAATGACGATTGGATCATCGTGCATGATGAGTCCTCCTTCAGTTACTTTCGTTAAAGAGTTCGCGGCCAATCAACATCCGTCGCATTTCACTGGTACCAGCACCAATTTCATAAAGCTTTGCATCTCGCAACAGTCGGCCGGCGGCCTGTTCGTTGACATAGCCTGAAGCGCCAAGCAATTGGATCGCGTCCAGGGCCATCTGAGTCGCCCGCTCGGCACTGTACAGGATTGCCCCGGCCGCATCTTTGCGTGTGGTTTCTTTGCGGTCACATGCTCTGGCCACTGCATAGACATAGGCGCGACAGGCATCGAGTGTAGTGTACATATCGGCCAGTTTGGCCTGTACCAGTTGAAATGTACCAATAGGCTGGCCGAATTGGTGACGCTCGTGTACGTACGGCAAAACGATATCAAGGCAGGCCTGCATCAGGCCAAGTGGCCCTCCGGAGAGAACCACGCGCTCATAGTCCAGCCCGCTCATCAGCACGGCTACCCCGGCATTTTCGAGTCCTAGTATATTTTCCCCGGGAACCTCACAGTCCTGAAATACCAGCTCGCAGGTGTTCGAGCCACGCATTCCTAGTTTATCCAGCTTGGCAGAGGTCGAAAAACCCGTAAAACCGCGTTCGATAATGAATGCGGTGATGCCGTGGGCCCCTGCTTTAGGTTCGGTTTTGGCGTATACCACTAGTGTGTCAGCATCTGGCCCGTTAGTGATCCACATCTTGGTGCCGTTCAGTACGTAATGATCGCCGTGCTTGTCTGCCCGCAGGCGCATACTGACAACGTCGGACCCTGCGCTGTGCTCACTCATGGCCAGCGCGCCTACACATTTGCCACTGATCAGATCAGGGAGGAAGCGCGCTTGCTGGTCTAGCGACCCGTTACGGCGAATCTGGTTGACGCACAGGTTCGAGTGGGCTCCATAGGACAGACCAACAGCCCCTGAAGCACGACTGATTTCTTCCATGGCTATGGTGTGCTCAAGATAGCCCATTCCAGAGCCGCCGAACTCAGGATCAACCGTAACCCCGAGTAAACCCAGATCACCGAACTTAGCCCAAAGGTCGGGGGGGAAAGTGTTTTCGCGGTCTATCGCTTGCGCGCGCGGCGCGATTTCACGGGCAGCGAACTCGGCGACTGTCTGGCGCAGTAGTTGCGCTGTTTCTCCCAGATCAAAATTGAGTCCGAGGGTGGAATGCGATGAGATCGTCATGCTTGAAACCGTTACTAAAGGCTGTTTGGTGGGGTAATTTTAGGTTGACGTTTACGTAAACGTCAACCTAAGGTTTTAATCGACCGGCACCGGATCGCCTGAGCTGGCCCAACGCTAGAATTTTGAGGCCTAAAAAGGGCTGATTTGTAGTAACTGCTGAGCAATACTATGCGCGACCAACATGAAATTCCCGGACTATCCAGGCAAGGACAGCTGAATTACATCATTTTTGACCATGATGCGCTAAAGGCATGCCTACTGATCGGTTACAAAAGGCGTTAATTTATGACAAGCGTGATAATCACATGGGTGATGAATGACACGATATATGGGGAGCACAGCTTTGAGTGAGAAGACAATATGGGTCAGCGGTACTCAAGGGGCATCTCTGGCAGTCAGGGTCTTAGCGGGCCAATTGCCCCGGGTAGTTTTTCTAGGAGGTTTTCGATCGGATATGGACGGTACCAAGGCGCAGTACCTGTCTGAGTGGTGTAGCAAAAGAAACCAGGCCTTCTTACGCTTTGATTATTCGGGCCACGGGTTGTCCGGGGGGCATTTTGAGGAGGGCACTATCAGCCGTTGGACAGCCGATGCGCTGGATGTCATCCGTGACCAGGCAGGAGGCCCCTGTGTGCTAGTTGGCTCCAGTATGGGTGGTTGGATCATGTTGCATGTGGCGTTAGCGCTGGGTCAGCAGGTCAAAGGCCTGCTGGGTGTTGCCGCAGCGCCTGATTTCACCCGGGATCTGGTATCACAGGAAATGGATGATGCGCAGCGCGACGAATTTGCGAGCACGGGCCGCGTGCGCCTCAGCAGTGATTATGATCCCCAGGGGTATCCGATCACTGAGGCACTGATCAGTGACGGTGAGACACAGTGCCTGTTGGACTGGCCTGTCAGGATCAGCGCGCCGGTTAGGTTACTTCAGGGCTTTGCTGATACTGAGGTGCCCTGGCGCACGGCATTGCGTTTGTCCAAGGCCCTGGCAGCGCACGATGTACGTGTGCAATTACTCAAGGATGGCGATCATCGATTGTCGAGCCCTACGCAATTGGATCTACTGGGCGATACGCTGGCCGAACTTCTAGAGACGGTCAGCCAGGATTGAGGCCTTGATCAGGATTAATCACCGCCGGCCCACGTTAGCGGCTCCGTCCGGGGCGTGAGCGCCAAGGCATCACGCGATTCTCAAATGTGTGAGCCTGGTGTTAGTCAATTGCTTGCACGAAGGCTCGAATGAGGGTTTTTGATCTTTGTGACGGTTTGAGGGCCGTAACTTCCGGGTACGGCCTGCCAGATTGAAGCCTCTTTAGTGCTCATAAAAACAGAATGACAAATCCGCTATCGAGTTTATTTTCAACGCTATGGTGCAAAATGGAACCAGGTTGATTCCCAAGGTGATGAAATTGATTGGCCGCTAGATCGGATCAGGAAATAGACTCAACTCAGCTGTGGTGTTGGGCTTTTGAACTTGATTGCGAGTGTTTGCCTGCATGCTAGGATTGTCAGGACAACTGAAGGAGGTGTAATGCAGGAACTGATCCAGAAAATTGAGCACGAAGGTGAGCACGTCGGCGGCGGTATCGTCAAAGTCGATAGTTTTCTTAATCACCAGGTCGACCCGGCACTGACCGAGCGGATGGCCAAGGAGATGAGCGAGCGGTTTCGCGCTGCGGGAGTCGGCCGGATCACCCGGGTATTGACCGCAGAAGTCAGCGGTATTCCTGTTGCATTGGAGGTTGCCGGGCAGTTTGGAGCCCTTCTGATTTACGCGCGCAAAAGCCAGTCGCGCATCATGACGGGAACCTACTATGTTGCCGAGGCGATCAGTCGGACCCGCGGCACAAGCTCTGACCTGATGATTGATCGCCGTTTCCTGGGCTCACAGGACGAGGTGTTGATCGTTGACGATTTCCTTGCCACTGGCGCGACCCTCGGTGCACTGGCCAAGCTGGTCGCAGAAAGCGGCGCACGCCTGTGTGGTATTGGTTGCGTGATCGAAAAACCAGCCGAGGGTGGGCGCGATGTCTTAGGTAGTGTGGGCGCGCCGGTGATAACGTTGGCTAAGATCCTGTTTGAGGATGGTGGCCTGCGGGTGGTGCCCTGAGGGTTATCATGGGAGATGGGATTTACCAAGTTATCTATACGCTGGTGCAAGCGGTGCCTTTTGGACAGGTAGCGACCTACGGTCAGATCGCTCGCCTCGCCGGTTGCGGCGCACGCCAGGTGGGTTATGCCATGGCTGCGGTGAAGGCGCCAGACATCCCCTGGCACCGGGTGGTTAATAGCCGCGGCGCGGTCAGCACCCGCTCAGTCGGTGCACCCGATCCTGAGCAGCGTCGCCGGCTCGAGGAAGAAGGCGTATTGTTCGACCCCTTTGGGCGAGTGAATCTTGCCGTTTTCCAGTGGCCGGGTCCGGACGGCAGCTGGTGGATTGAAAAGGGTATGGAGCCGCCTTTGCTGATGCCCACGCCTTTGAATAATTAATGATATACGCAGCTCAGGGAGATCAGACGCTATGAGAAGTGGTCGTTGTATTCATGTGGTCAGTTGCCATGCGGAAGGCGAGGTTGGGGATGTCATTGTCGGCGGGGTTACGCCGCCAAGCGGTGAAAATCTGTGGGAACGCTCGCGGGCGTTGGAAAGTGACGCTGAACTGCGTGATTTCCTGCTGAATGAGCCTCGTGGCGGAGTATTCCGACATGCCAACCTACTGGTACCTCCGATGGATAACCGCGCGGATGCCGCATTTATTATTATGGAGCCCTCGTTCTTTCCGCCGATGTCTGGATCAAACGCGATATGCGTTACAACCGTTCTTCTGGAAACCGGCATCTTGCCTATGACGGAGCCTGAGACAGTGTTGCACCTGGAAGCGCCTGGTGGGCTGGTTCGCGCCACTGCGACCTGTCACAACGGTACTGTCGAGCAGGTAAGTATCCGCAATGTGCCGTCTTTCGTCGATCAACTCGGGGCCGTAATTGAAGTAGCAGGGATTGGCTCACTCACGGTTGATACCGCTTATGGAGGCGATAGTTTCTGTCTGGTAGATGCGAAGGAGCTTGGGTTTGCTGTTAGCGCCGATGAGGCGGCCGCGTTAGTCGACTGTGGCCGCAAGATTACTGTTGCAGCTAACGAACAGCTCGGCTTTACCCATCCGGACAATCCACAGTGGACGCATTTATCTTTTTGCATGATGACCTGTCCGTTAACTTCAGAAGGCAACGCCTTGGTCGGTCGTCACACCGTGGTGATTCAACCCGGTAAACTGGATCGCTCACCATGTGGTACCGGATGCAGTGCCCGGATGGCAGTATTGCATGCCCGTGAACTGCTACAGACGGGCCAGCGCTTTATCGGTGAATCAGTGATCGGCTCGCGTTTCAATTGCCAGATCGACGAGACCGTTAGCATGAGCGACGGGCGCAATGCGGTAGTCCCGTCTCTGGCTGGAAGAGCCTGGATAACCGGCGTACATCAGCATATGTTGGATCCAAATGATCCATGGCCAACCGGATACCGGCTATCGGACACCTGGCCAAGCGGCGATTAGCGATGCCATAGGTGGGCGGCGCCACGCACACCCGCGCTGTCACCATGCTGATTGCGCCGTATTGGGGTGTCTAATGAGGCATTAAAAACATGGGCGGCAACCCGTTGAGCGCCCTCGGTATACAGACAGTCGATGTTGGAAAGACCACCCCCGAGAACCACGACATGTGGGTCCAATATGTTGATCACGCTGGCAAGAGCTTTACCGAAGCGTTCAAGCAGGTTTTCGAGCGCGAGCTGTGCAGTTGCATTCTGGCGTCCAGCGTCGGCAACGATCTCTTGGGGTGATAGAGTTGGGTCGCCGCCGAGGCGCTGGTAGTCGGCGCTGAAGCCCGGGCCCGAAAGGAAGGTTTCGATGCAACCGTGTTGGCCGCAATAACATAAAGGCCCATTTTGTTCGAGGTAGTTGTGACCCCATTCCCCGGCAATGTGCTGCAGTCCGGGCAACAGTTCTCCGTTGACCACAATGCCTCCACCGACCCCTGTTCCCATGATGACCCCAAAGACACTGGCTGCATTTTGCCCGGCGCCATCGACCGCTTCAGCAAGCGTAAAACAGTTGGCATCATTCTCAAGTCGCACGGGTCGTGACAGAAGTGTCTCAAGGTCCTGGAGCAGCGGCTGACCAATGAGACACTGGGTATTCGAGTTTTTTACCCTGCCGGTATTATCCAGTGCACCCGGGGCCGCGACCCCAATTGAGCAACGCGTCTCACTGCGTGCCTCAAGGTCAGTCACCAGGGAGGCGATATTCTCAAGGATCGCCTGGTAGCCTTGTTGTTGCGGAGTCGGGCGACGTTGTCGTGCGGTTTCTGCGCCTGTGGCATCGAGGAGAACCCCCTCGGTCTTGGTACCACCTAGGTCGATCCCGATTTCCATTCCGCTTGGGGAGGGTGCCGCTGTGGGTGGCTCGCGGATCAGTTATCCCGAGTGAAAGTAATCTGGGCGTAGGCTGAATGGTTGTGGATAGATTCAAAGTTTTCCGCTTCTACCACGTAGCCATTGATACGCTCATCTTGGTTTAGTTGACCCGCGACATCACGCACCAGGTCTTCAACGAATTTGGGGTTATCGTAGGCCTTCTCAGTCACATATTTTTCGTCTGGCCGCTTCAACAGGCCGTAGAGTTCGCAGCTGGCTTCTTTCTCAACGATATCGATGATCTCTTCTATCCAGATAAACGCGCTGGCTTTGATACTGATGGTGACATGAGAGCGCTGGTTATGGGCGCCGTATTCAGAGATTTTTTTGGAGCAGGGGCAAAGACTGGTTACGGGGACGACAACCCGCACCTCGGTTGAAACTGTGTTTCCGGCGATTTCACCGATCAGAGTGACCTGGTAATCCATTAAACTCTTTACCCCGGTGATGGGGGCTGTCTTTTCTAAAAAGAAGGGGAACGTCATCTCAATATGGCCGGTCCCAGCATCCAGGTGTTCGCAGGTCTCCTGTAGCATGGCCCGAAAAGAGCGCACCGAGATTTCACGTTCGTGATTGCTTAGTATCTCCACGAACCGGGACATATGGGTTCCCTTGAAGTTGTCTGGTAATTCCACATACATATTGAAAGTTGCAACAGTATGTTGCTCGTTGCCGCTACGGTCCTGAATACGCACGGGGTGACGCACATCCTTGACGCCAACCTTGTCAATAGTCAGGTTGCGGCTATCGGGGCTGTTCTGAATGTCGGCTATATCATCCGCACTCTGGCTGAGCGCGGTTTCGGCTTTAGGCATGAAAGGAGATGGTCTTGGGTTGTGGCTGGGGAAGTTTAAGCAGAATGGCGGGAAGCGGCAAGGTTGCCAGGCTTGCGATGACGTACCGATCTCACGATACCAGTTGCATCGAGTCCGCATTGGGCAAGCACCTCGGCCGGGTCACCTTGCTCAATATGCTGGTCGGGAAGACCCAGCATCAATAGGGCGCTAGCCCGTTCATATTGAGCAAGGGTTTCTGCAACACCTGCGCCTGCCCCACCGCGAATACTGTTCTCCTCCACGGTGACCAGAAGCTCGTGTGTGTCGGCCAACTGCTTTATCATCTCGGTGTCGAGCGGCTTGACACTACGCATGTTGACCACAGTAGCATCAAGGTCTTCTCCAGCTTCAAGGGCTGGCGCCAGTGTCGACCCAAAAGCCAGCAGTGCTACCTCCCGTCCTTCACGGCGCAACTGGGCTTTGCCGATTGGCACTTGGGTCATCTGCTGATTTTCTGCAACACCTGGTCCAGATCCGCGCGGGTAACGCACCGCTGTGGGGCCCGGATGCAAAAAAGCTGTGTACAACATATTCCGACACTCCGCTTCATCAGCTGGCGCGAATACCGTCATCCCTGGAACGCAACGCAGGAAACTAAGGTCAAATGTACCCTGATGGGTAGGGCCATCGGCACCGACAATGCCGGCGCGGTCAATGGCAAATGTCACATCCAGACCCTGCACGCTGATATCGTGAATCAACTGATCATAGGCGCGTTGCAGGAAGGTGGAATAGATGGCGACCACAGGCTTGAGCCCCTCGCAGGCGGTGCCAGCGGCAAAAGTCAGCGCGTGCTGTTCCGCAATACCGACATCGAAGTAGCGTTTGGGGTAATTCTCGGCAAAGCGGGTCAGTCCAGAGCCCTCGCGCATCGCCGGAGTAATGCCAACCAGTCGTTTATCGGCGCCAGCCATGTCGCATAGCCAGTCGCCGAACACCTGGGTATAGGTTCGCTTGCTGGACTTTTTCTCGACTTTACCTGTGCTCGGGTCGAAGGGTCCGATACCGTGGAATGCTACCGGCTCGCCTTCGGCGGGTTTGAAGCCTTTGCCTTTTTGGGTCGCAATATGCAAAAAGCGCGGTCCTTCCATCGCTTTCATGTTTCTCAAAGTTGAGATCAGCGTGGGCATGTCGTGTCCGTTGATTGGGCCGATATAGTTAAAGCCAAGTTCTTCAAACAACGTGCTGGGCATGACCATGCCTTTGAGGTGTTCCTCCCAGCGCCGCGCGAAGGCCTGCACTGGTGGCGCAGTGCCCAGAACAGTTTTGCTGCCCTCTCTAACGGTGGTGTAAGCCCGGCCTGAGAGAATACGTGCAAGATAGTTGGACATGGCGCCGACGTTGCGCGAAATGGACATCTCGTTATCGTTAAGGATTACCAAAAGATTGGCATCCATGTCTCCAGCGTTATACAACGCTTCCATGGCTTGACCCGCAGTGAGCGCGCCGTCGCCGATGATGGCGGTCACCTGTCGTGGCACATCGTCTAGTTGGGCAGCAACCGCCATGCCCAGTGCAGCACTGATTGAGGTGCTGGAATGGCCAGCGCCAAAGGTATCGTATTCACTCTCGGTGCGTTTCAAAAATCCCGAGAGCCCGCCGGCCTTGCGGATAGTGGACATTTGCCGGCGCCGGCCAGTGAGGATTTTATGGGGGTAGGCCTGGTGGCCGATATCCCACACCAGCCGATCATTAGGGGTATCGAAGACGTAGTGCAGCGCAATCGTCAGTTCCACCGTTCCAAGGCCCGGCGCGAGATGCCCACCGGTGGTTGCGGTCACCTCGATCAGGAACCGACGCAACTCCTCTGCAAGCCCAACCAGCTCGTGCTCGTCCAGCTGACGCAAATCTGCAGGTGAGTCAATGGTATCAAGAAGAGGCGGCATAAACGGGGGTTGTCAACGCTAAATGAATAATGGACTGGCCTGGAGGAATCTGAGGCCTAATGGATTGATCATACCGTGTTGGCGGCAGTTAGTGGGATCGTTCAATAGTAAACTGGGCCAAAGCGATCAGCAGCGTACTGTTAAAAGCGGCATGATCAAGCGCCGCGATTGCCTCATCACCCAGTGCCTGGGCATAGTGTCGTGATGATGATTCACCCAGCGCGCTGAGGAAGGTGGGTTTCCCTTTTTGACGGTCAGCGCCAGCGAGTTTGCCAAGAGTCACGGTATCGGCCGTGCCATCGAGGATATCGTCTACTACCTGAAATGCGAGGCCGAGTGGTCGGGCGTAGCCTGTAAGTTGTTGCAGCACAACGGGATCAGCGGTTGCGGTGAGCGCCCCCAGTTGCACGGCTGCCTCAATTAGGGCCCCTGTTTTTTTACGATGCATATTGGCGAGAGTGTCGACCGGGGGATCGCAGGCAACCAGGTCGAGGTCAATCGCCTGACCACCCGCCAGCCCTAGCGAACCGGCAGCGTGTGTCAGGATCTGCACCATCTGCAGTTGACGAGCCGGTGGCAGGCCTGTCGCGGAGTAGGTGCACAGCGTCTCGAAAGCAAGGGTCTGTAATGCATCGCCAGCTAAAATGGCAGTCGCTTCATCAAAAGCCCGGTGGCAGGACGGTTTACCCCGGCGCAAATCATCATCATCCATCGCTGGCAGATCGTCATGGATTAAAGAGAAAGCATGTATCAGTTCTACCGCACACGCAGGTATGTCCAGAGCTCTTTCATCAGTCCCGAGAGCCCTGCCACTGGCATACACCAAAGCCGCTCGGTATCGCTTACCCGCGCCGATGCTGGCATAGCGCATAGCCTGGTGAAGCTCGCAAGGCTCGCAGTCCGATGCCGGTAACAGGTTTTCCAGGCGCTGATCAACTTGCTCCCGCCACTGTGTCCAAAGGGGGGCAAGCAGTTGATTGTTTGTCACGCTTCGTCCGGGTCGAAGGGGGTGCTTTGCAGTTCCCCCTCTTTTTCAAGTAATTGCTGCACTCGGACCTCAGCTGCCTGCAGGCTGTCGCGACAATCGCGGACCAAGCTCATTCCGTCCTCAAAGTCCTTCAGCGATGCTTCCAGAGATTGCTCTCCGCTTTCCATTCTCTCAACAATCGTTTCCAGTTCTTTGAGGGATTTTTCAAACTCCCCGACGCGGGAACGGGATTTTTTGGCCATGAAATTGTCTCTGTCGTGGGTGCGGTTAGCCGCCCCGGGTGGGGCAGCACTCGATGTTCAGGGATTCTATCCCAGCGTCGGAGTAATCAACAATCGCGCCCACTGGAGATATCGGCCGGGATCAGATTTGGTGCTGGAGAGAAGGGGCAATGGCTTTGTTGGTCGGGCCTTCTGTCAAGAACTCGTAACAGTGGCTTAAGCGTGTCTCAGTGATTGACAACGGTTGTCCGTGGCGCAAATACTGAGCCAGAGGATTAAGAAAATCTGGGCTGACAGCCGGATGGCTTTAGTTCTTCGTGTATGATTCGCATCGATTCGATTCCCTGGTACCTGCAAACCTGTAATTGATGGTTGAAAGTTACGACGCCTCAGCAATCGAAGTCCTTACCGGGCTTCAACCGGTCCGCAAACGTCCGGGTATGTACACCCAGACTGATCGGCCTAATCACCTTGTCCAAGAGGTGGTGGACAACAGTGTCGATGAGGCTATCACCGGGTATGCGCATCGGATTGAAGTGATTCTGTATAAGGATGCTTCAGTCAGCGTCAGTGATGATGGACGCGGCATGCCCGTTGATCGTCACAAGGGCGAAAGAGTAAGCGGCGTCGAGGTCATTCTCACGCGATTGCATGCCGGTGGAAAATTTTCGGATAAATCCTACGCTTATTCCGGGGGTTTACATGGAGTAGGTGTCTCGGTGGTTAACGCGCTGTCCTCGAAACTCGAGGTCAGCGTCAAACGCGGTGGCCAGCAACACCGAATGCAGTTTCGTGATGGCATGCCAACAGCGCCACTCAAAGCCGTCGCTAAGGTTGGGGTACGTAATACCGGCACCACGGTACGCTTTTGGCCGGATCCCCAGTTTTTTGATTCTCCCACAGTTTCAATATCCCGACTGAAACGGTTGCTCAAGGCGAAGGCGGTTCTGTGCCCTGGACTGAGGATCGATTTTCGCGATGAGCAGAATCGCAAAAATAACGAAACTTGGGAGTACGAAGACGGTTTGCCCGATTATCTGTTAGGAGAAATTGGGGTAGGTGAACTGGTACCTGATCCGCCGTTCGTCGGTCACATTGCGGCAAAAGAGCAGCAGGTACATTGGGCGGTTACCTGGCTCGAGGACGGCGGTGAAGGCATCGGCGAAAGTTACGTCAACTTGATTCCGACAACACAGGGCGGCAGTCACGTCAGTGGTTTTCGCAGTGGCTTGACTGATGCAGTGCGAGAGTTCTGCGATTACCGGGCACTGTTGCCGCGGGGTGTCAAGTTGGCGCCGGAGGACGTCTGGCAATACTGCGCTTTTGTTCTTTCGCTACGGATGAAAGAGCCCCAGTTCACCGGGCAGGCCAAAGATCGCTTGTCGTCACGAGACGCCGGGACCTTTACCAGTGGTGCAGCTAAAGATGCGTTCAGTCTGTGGCTCAATCAACACGCGGACCAAGGTGAACGTATCGCCCGTCTTGCCATTGACAGTGCGCAGTCGCGGCTTAAGTCTGCTCGTCAGGTCGAGCGCAAGAAAGTGGCCACAGGCCCGACTCTGCCGGGCAAACTGGCCGATTGCACTAGCCAGGACACTAAATACACCGAACTCTTCCTGGTAGAAGGCGACTCTGCGGGTGGTTCAGCCAAGCAGGCGCGTGACAAGAACTTCCAGGCCATCCTGCCGTTGCGCGGTAAGATTCTGAACACCTGGGAGGTCGATCCGACAGAGGTTCTTGGGTCGCAGTCAGTACACGATGTTGCCGTGGCTTTGGGGGTCGATCCTGGCGCATCGGACTGCTCAGGGTTGCGTTACGGGCGGGTTTGCATACTCGCCGATGCTGATTCTGACGG
The DNA here is from genome assembly GCA_030754035.1 of Arenicellales bacterium. Taxonomy (GTDB): domain Bacteria; phylum Pseudomonadota; class Gammaproteobacteria; order Arenicellales; family UBA868; genus UBA12578. The sequence continues at coordinate 139,861 of JASMBC010000002.1, forward strand.
CGCCCATATCGCGACCTTGCTTTGCGCTCTTTTCGTGCGCCACTTTCGCCCTTTGGTGAGTGCTGGGCGGGTCTGTGTCTCTTTGCCACCGCTTTATCGGATCGATGTCGGCAAGCATGTTTTTTATGCGGTCGACGATGCAGAGAAGGAGGCTGTGCTGGAAAGTATCCGCAAGGAAAAGCTGCGCGGATCGGTCAATGTTCAGCGCTTCAAAGGCCTGGGCGAAATGAATCCCTCGCAACTTCGAGAGACCACCATGGACCCTGCATCACGGCGCCTGATTGAACTGACTCTGGACAGCGGCCACAGGACTGACAACATGCTGGATTTGCTGCTGGCGCGAAAGCGGGCTTCGGATCGTAAGGCCTGGCTGGGCAAGATTGGAGACCGGGCCGAGGTTGCATAAGCGATATCCGGCGCCTCTGCGAGCCGTGGTGCTTTTCGCCTCAGGGGCTGTCCGCGGGCGGTTGATTCCAGAACGGAGCGCTTCGTGGGTCAGTAATGGTGCAGGTTTCCTGTCGGTAAGGTGAAAAACCCGCGCGTTGGTAGACAATAATGGCCTTGGGGTGATCCAGGTTGCAAGTATTCACTATTAACCGAGAGGGGCCGCTTGCCCAGGCAGTCTCGACTGCCCATCCCAGCAGCCAGGGTCCAAGGCCCATGCCAGTTTTCTCAGGAAACAGGCCGAAGTAGGCGAGTTCAACCTCGTCACTGACACGGTAGTCCAGTTCCACATAGCCTGCCGGTACTCCGGATCGGTAAAGGACATAGACGTGTACTTTGCTGTCATTGAGAATTGCGGCCAATGCGTCATCTGCCAGTGCTCGGCGTTCGTACCAGAGCCACGGCTCACCGACATGGTTGTAAAGGAACCGGTAGAACGCTACCGTGGGCTCGCGCGCACGCAATATGGTCAGGTCATCCGCTCGCGATCGGCGTAACGAACTGGTTGGTGGGCGGGTCATCTGCAGATAGGTGACGGTGACTTGCAGCGTACCGTCGGGATGCGGCTGCGGAATCGTGGCAAACGGCGGCTGAGGTGAATTCAAGGGTGTACTCGTACTCAGGCGCTGTCGGCCGAATTGCCTGTGGTTGAATCGTCTTTCGGGTGTGTATTTCGGTCTACCAGTACCGCCAGCCCCCCCAGCAAAGACCAGGCGGCGACGTGCACCCGGTGCAGTACCGACAAAGCGACGCCGCGCGTACGCATCACCTGTTCTGCGTCGGGAATCCCAGGCAGTGTGGCCGCACCAAACTTGCCGATCAATGCCCCGTAGGCGGCTTCACCGATGCCCCAACCCGCCGGGGCAATGGGGATACCCTGGATAACCGATGCTACTGGGACAATGAAGAACAGATCTGTCAGCGACATTCCGACTCCCAAGGCCTGGCTCATACAGTAGTAACTGCCAACAAACAGGGTATAGATAGCGGGGCTGGCCAAAATCCACCCTCCAATCCCAACAAGGTGGCCGCGGTAGTGCAGCACTGCCTGGTCAAGTTCGGTAATAATCCCGCCGACCCGTTGCGGTAGTCGGGACACCAGCACGTCAAAGCGCAGTAGCGCCCGTAAACCAGGACTGATCAACAGCAAACAAAAGCACAAGGTGCCAAGGCCGGTCAGCCACATTGTGCTGGCAAAGACGGGAAAGCGGTCCATCGCGAGCAGGCTCGCCAGGCTGCCCACAAAAAGTAGTGACAATACGCCAAGGATTCGGTCAACCACAATCGACACTACTGCCCGGACCTTATCCGCCGAGCAGCGCCGCACAATATAGACGGCCTTGATCACGTCACCGCCGGTTGCCCCGGGCAGGACGTTGCTGAAAAAAAGCCCAATCCAGCCGAATTGCTGGGCTTCCAGAAAGCGTACACCGAGGCCATTGGCTCGCATCAGGAACCACCAGCGTGAGTTAATGATGACCACAAAGACGAAGAACAGTGCCGCGCCAGCGGCGAAAAGCGCAAGGTCGAGATTACGCAGATAGGTAAGAAAACCCGGCGAAACGGTAATGGTGGTGCCGTCATCCTGGCGGCCTTTTTGCAAATTTATTGAGGTGGTTGACCCCTGTGTCTGGAAACGCACTACCTCGTTATCCCAGGGCCCGAGAATCTGCCCGCGAGCGCTTTGTAGTATTGCTTCATTGTTCCCCAGGTGGGTATAACCGTCTACCCAGTTGATGTTATAAAAAATAACACCGAACAAAAGAATCACCAGCAGAATCTTGGCGAGAGTGAACAGACGTTTATTTTTCATAAGCCAGGTAAGTTGACGGGTCAGGTGCGCGCTGTCGTTGGCCAGTAAGCATCAGAGGCTTGAAGCTCAGCAGGGCGTATATTATCAATCGGTGATGATGCGATCCTGAGCCAGGTTGATCTGCCACTGCTTGGGGTATTTTCACCAATGATGGTTCGATATGCTCCGAATTTGAAATTAACACTGTGCCTATTGGGAATTGAGAAGGCTAGGTCGGCAAAATTTGATTTGCGGTAGTCGCCGTTATCCAATAAATTCGGTGCCTTAGGTTGCAAGTTTTTGAAATTCAGGCCCGCGCGGTTCCTGGAGCGAACTACGTAATACACAGCATCGGTTAATCAGAACGGGGATTGTAAGGGAATTCGGTATGCATAAAGCGCTGGTCATGGAAGTAGATGCTTGCACGGGCTGCCATCAGTGCGAAATGATGTGCTCCTACGGCAAGGTGGGTGCATTCAACCCCGCCAAGTCGGTAATGGATATCACCATCTTCGATGGTGGCGTGGTAAATGTTCCCTCGACCTGTACCCAGTGTGAAGAAGCGTGGTGTATGGTGGTTTGCCCGGTGCAGGCCATCACTCTAAACTCGGTCACCGGCGCTAAAGAGGTGTCAGCTGAGGCCTGTGTGGGCTGCAAGGTTTGTACGATTGCCTGTCCGTTTGGCGCTATTAACTACGACCCGGATACCGGGGTCGTTGCTAAGTGTGATCTGTGTGGCGGTGAGCCTATGTGCGTTGAGGCCTGCCCGACAACGGCGCTGGCTTTTGTGTCGCAGGATAGCACCGGGTACCAGCGGATGCTTCAGCATGCCGCGACAGCCGCGGGTCTTGACAGTACGAAAATGTGACTGGCCGATAACCATGAGTAGCCTGGCTGACTAACGCTCGCCATAGGCTAGCGCAAGAGAACAAGACTTTTGGACGTGAATCAGTTAAGTTAGTACTATATCCAGGTACAAGACCTCGAGCAGTTTTGCGGTGGCCGCTCCATTCGTTTTGATTCTCGCTTTGGGCCAGGTTTGGCGCCAGTGCGTTGTTAAAATGAGTCAATTGAGGCATTCATCACCAGGGCCGCCGCTGGCGAGATTTCGAAACATGCATCAAAGTACATCAACGAGTAAAAGGCAGTATCGATAATTAACCAATAGAACAGTTACCAGTAATAAGCAAAGGAGGGTATCAAGATGAGTTGGACAGGAAAAATACTGAGAGTAGACCTCGCTAAGGGCGCCTGCACTACCGAGGCTACCAACATGGAATGGGCGCACGACTATATGGGCCAACGAGGTCTCGCGACCAAGTATCTGGTCGAGGAGACCGACCCCACGGTCGATCCGCTGTCACCAGATAACAAAATGATTTTCGCCACGGGGCCCTTGACCGGCACTATCGCGCCGACCTCAGGACGTTGGTCCGTGGTATGCAAGGGCCCTCTGACAGGTGCTATTGCCTGCTCTAACTCAGGCGGGTTTTTCGGTGCCGAACTGAAAAATGCTGGCTGGGATATGGTGATTTTTGAAGGCAAGTCTGCCTCTCCAGTGTATCTGGATATCACCAATGATCAGGCTGAACTCAAAGATGCATCGGACCTTTGGGGCAAGTCCGTGTGGGAGACCGAAACCGCACTGCGCGAGCGTCGTGGTGATCCCGATGTGCGAGTGGCTTCTATCGGCCTGGCCGGCGAAAATGGGGCTCTGTACGCAGCTGTGGTTAATGATATGGACCGCGCCGCAGGCCGGTCGGGCGTCGGTGCAGTCATGGGTTCGAAGAATCTGAAGGCTGTCGTGGTGCGCGGCACGGTCGGTGTCACCGTCAATGATCCGATGGCTCTAATGAAAACCTCCAATGCCGCCAAGGAGGCCCTGGCCGAGAACGCCGTGACAGGCACTGGACTGCCTACTCACGGCACCCAGGTACTGATGAATGTGATCAACGAGATCGGTGCCCTGCCCACTCGCAACGGCCATGATGTGCAGTTCGATGGCGCTAACGATATCAGTGCCGAGGCAATGGCTGAGGTGCGTGAGAGTGATGGCGAGGCTAATCTGGTGTCAAACCATGCCTGTTTCGGCTGTCCGATCTCCTGCGCACGGCGCTCCAAGATCGACCCGACGCATTTCACGGTCAAAGATAAGCCCCAATACCAGATTGTCAGCGGCGGCCTGGAGTATGAAGCAGCCTGGGCGCTGGGAGCGGCCAACGGTGTCAATGATCTCGAAGCGCTGACTTATGCGAACTTTGTCTGCAATGAGCAAGGCCTGGATCCGATCTCCTTGGGCGCGACCATCGGTGCAGCCATGGATCTGTACAGTGCCGGAGCGATCAGCCAGGAAGACACTGGTGGGGTGGCGCTGGAATTCGGTAACACTGAGGCTTTTGTTGCCATGGTGGAAGCGACTGCCTGTGGCGAGGGTTTTGGTAAGGAACTTGGCCAGGGATCACGCCGCCTCTGTGAGAAGTACGGTCATCCTGAGTTCTCAATGACGGTTAAGAGCCAGGAATTCCCGGCTTATGATCCGCGCGGTATTCAGGGCATGGGCCTGACTTATGCGACCTCCAATCGGGGCGCCTGTCACCTGCGCAGCTATACCGTGGCTTCCGAGGTGCTCGGTATTCCGGAGAAAACTGATCCGCTGGTTACAGAAGGCAAGGCCGGTTTGGTTAAAGCCTTTCAGGATGCCACAGCTGCAGTTGATTCCAGCGGCACCTGTATCTTCACCACCTTCGCCTTAAGTGGCGAGGACATCGCACCGATGGTTGACGCCGCCTGTGAAGGTGATTGGAGTGTCGAGCGATTTGTTGAGGTTGGCGAACGTATCTGGAACATGGAGCGCCAGTACAATATCGCAGCAGGCTTTACCGGAGCCGATGACACTTTGCCCGAGCGCTTACTCAAAGACGCCGCCAAGAGTGGTCCAGCTGAGGGTAGTGTCAATCGCCTGGACGAGATGTTGCCCGAGTATTACGAACAGCGCGGTTGGGATACTGACGGCGTACCGACGGCGGAGACCCTGGGACGTCTCGGCCTCTGATTCGCTTTAGAGTTGGTGTAAAACCCCCGGTGGCGCTTTAGTGCCACCGGGGGTTCATTTTCACTGGCAAGAGATAGACGCCAATGCATTACCTGATTGCTGGGGCAGGCCCCGCTGCTATCGCAGCCGCTGAACGCCTGCGCAAGTTGGATAGCGATGGCGAGATCACGCTGATCGGTGCACAACCACAGCCGCCGTACTCGCGTATGGCGATCCCCTATTTTCTGACCGGCAAGGTTGGCGAGGATGGGACTTATCTGCGTCGCTCATCAGACCACTACAAAGACCAACGCATTGAACTTGTCCGCGGTGAAGTGGTTTGCGTAGATGCCAGTGCACACCAGGTAACCTTGGCAGATGGGCAGCAGTTCAACTATGACAAGTTGTTGCTGGCGACAGGGGCCGAGCCGATCATCCCACCAGTGCCCGGTATGGATGATCCCCGGGTGCAGCAGTGTTGGCACCTGGAAGATGCAAAGAAAATTATAGAACTGGCCAAGCCTGGGGCTCGAGCAGTGCAGGTCGGCGCCGGGTTTATCGGTTGTATCATTCTTGAGTCCTGGGTGTTGCGGGAAGTTGATCTCACTGTGGTTGAGATGGGCCCGCGCATGGTGCCACGCATGCTTGGTGACAAGGCAGGTTCGCTGCTGCGATCCTGGTGTGAGTCCAAGGGCGTTACGGTCCACACCAGCGTCCGGGTTAAAGCCATCGAATCTTCGACCCAAGAGCTTCAGGTGATTCTCGATAACGGAGAAACTTGCCTGGCGGACGTCGTCATCGTCTCTACCGGGGTGAAACCACGGGTGGCATATCTCGCTGGGTCTGATATCACCATAGACCAGGGTATTGTCGTAGATGAGCACATGCAGACCAGCGCGCCGGATGTATATGCGGCAGGCGATTGCGCTCAGGGGCTTGATTTTTCGACGGGCCAAACAGCGGTGCACGCTGTGCAGCCAACCGCGACCGAGCATGGCCGGGTAGCCGCTGCCAATATGGCGGGCGAAAACAATTCACCCTACAAAGGCAGCTTAAACATGAATGTGCTTGATACCCTCGGACTGGTTACGTGTTCTTTTGGCGCATGGGAGGGCGTTGAAGGGGGTGATTCTGCAGAGATGTACAACCCCGATAATTACCAATACATCAATTTACAATTCAAGGATGACGTATTGGTCGGCGCAAACTCGGTTGGTTATCATAGTCATCTGGGTGTTCTACGGGGTCTGATAGAAACCCAGATACCATTAGGTTCGTGGAAAGCGCGGCTGCAAGCAAATCCGATTTCGCTGGCTGACGCCTACGTTGGCGTTAATCAGGCGGCATTGCAGAAAAGGTGATAGGTAGACGTGAGCGCGGACCATCACAATATGAAGATTACCTTTAAGCTTTTTGCCGGGCTGAGCGCCTACTTGCCTTCAGATGCCACGCGCAATAGTACTGAGATAGATGTTCAGTTGGGCGAGACGGTCCATCAGGTGATCGACCGTTTTAACGTGCCCCGAGAAGAAGCGCACCTGGTTATGATCAACGGTATTTATGTATCACCAGAACAGCGCGACCTGAGCGAGATCAGGGCGGGTGATACGCTGGCGATATGGCCACCCATTGCCGGCGGCTGATATTAGTTATTGGATCGTCGTTGCCCGCCGTTTGACCTTATTATGGAAATGCATCGTGAAATGGGATTGAGTTATACAGTATTCTTTCGCTCCCTTGCGCAACTCCCGCAGGGTTGGGTTCGCGAAACCCGCAATGACGGCGCTACACTATCTTATGCGAGCGGTAATATTGAAATCAGCCTGGGTCCAGAATGTGAGCGGCGTATCGGCTTGCTTCGCCTGCCATATACTCCAGCCATCTTCAAGTATCATGGCCTATCTCAAGATGAGCGCGATGAATTCCAAACCCGGTTTGATCTGACTTTTCAGCGTGGCGGGGGTTAGGTAGATCCCAAACGTGAAGATTGACACTACTCATAACGTAAGCGACACACTGGGCCGTCCGATCCGAGATCTTCGGATTTCAGTGACAGATCGATGCAATTTCCGTTGCATCTATTGCATGCCCCGTGAAGTCTTTGGCCCAGGTTATGCCTTTGTGCCACGCGATGAACTCCTGACCCTTGAAGAAATTGCCCGTATTGCACAGGTGTTCGCGATGGCGGGGATGCGAAAAGTCCGCATCACGGGAGGCGAGCCGATGATCCGGCGCAATCTTGAGCATCTGATTGAGATGTTGGATGCGATTGACGGCGTAGAAGACATCAGTATGACCACCAATGGCTCGATGTTAACTCTAGGCAGGGCGCAGGATCTTAAGCGTATGGGGCTCAAGCGCCTGACGGTTAGCCTGGATGCGCTTGATGATGAAACTTTCAAGCGCATCAACGACGTGGACTACCCGGTATCTCGCGTGCTTGACGGTATCGAGAATGCCCGCGCTGCCGGTTTCACGGGCATCAAGATTAACGCGGTTGCGCGCCGGGGATTCAATGAGCACGCCGTATTGCCACTGGCCGAACATTTCCGAGGTACGGACTGTATCGTTCGCTTCATTGAGTTCATGGATGTGGGTGAAACCAACGGCTGGAATATGAAAGATGTCATACCTGCGCGTGAACTGGTCCGCCAGATTGATGCCAGTTACGCGCTGGAGCCTGTGTCGCCCAATTACCGTGGCGAGGTAGCTAAGCGCTGGCGTTACCGTGATAGTGAAGGTGAGATTGGATTTATCACTTCGGTGACAGAATCATTTTGTGGTGAGTGCTCACGGGCCCGGTTGTCGGCGGTCGGAAAGATCTACACATGCCTGTTTGGCACTGAGGGGCATGATATTAGAGAACCGTTGCGCGCCGGAGCCAGCGACGCTCAACTACTACGCCGCTTAAGCGAGATCTGGCAGCCGCGGACGGATCGTTATTCAGAGTTACGCAGCCAGTTTATGGTTGACTCAGCCGCACGGCCGAAGGTTGAAATGTCACACATCGGCGGCTAATACCGGCGGTTCTCAGTACGTTGGGCGCTGTGTGCAGGCGAGGCAATCAGGGTTTCGTGGCAGGTTGATCGTCTGCCATTCCATAGCAATCCCATCAAACACCATGACCCGGCCGCTGAGGCCTTTGCCGGTCTCAAGCAGCACGTTCAGTGTTTCCAGAGCCTGAAGTGTGCCGATAACTCCAACGATCGGTGCAATGACACCTTCCATTGCACAAGTGGCAGCTTCAATCCCGGTATCGGGGTAGAGGCAGCGGTAGCAGGGGCTTTTCGGGTCGCGTGGATGAAATGTGGCCACTTGGCCTTCCCAGCGAATAGCGGCGCCTGAGACCAGGGGTGTGCCTGTTGCCAGGCTGGCGTTGTTGAGTTCAAAACGTGAGGGGAAGTTGTCGGTGCAATCAACGACCACATCGGCGCCGCGCACCCGCTCTAAAAGCTCTCCCCCATCCAACTCATAGTCCAGAGCCTCAACCATGCAGCCTGGGTTAAGTTGTTCGATTGCATCCCGTGCCGACTCGGCCTTTAGTTCGCCAATCATCTCCTGTCTGTGGATGACTTGGCGCTGCAGGTTAGATTCATCAACCCGGTCGAAATCAGTGATTGTTAACCGTCCAATACCCGCACTGGCAAGGTACAAGGCGACTGGTGAGCCCAGTCCACCCATGCCTATGATCAGTGCCTGAGCGTCCAGTAGCCGCTGTTGCCCATCGTTGCCGACCTGAGGTAATTTTATCTGCCGGCTGTAACGTTCCTGTTCTTGGGGATTCATGGTTGTCACCAGGGTCCAGCCCTGCATCGAGCCTGGGCGGCTCAAATACCGTATCGGGGCCGTAGTGGCGCAATTATACTGCCACAGCGGTCTGTCTCAGAATCAAAAAGTGGTCTCGAATACCCGGTAAGCTGTTTGTGACATACCAAGATTCTGATACACAGCCTGGGCAGTGTGGTTATCTTTTTCCACGTACAACCTGATACCGCGTGTATCAGGAGTCTGTTGTGCGAGTTCATTCACATGCTGATACAGGGCGCGGAATACGCCTTGGCTGCGCCGTTGTGGCAGGACATAAACACTTTGAATCCACCATAACCTACCATTGCGCCAGTCGCTCCATTCGTAGGTGATCAGTAGTGCGCCAACAACTTCTCCGGCCAGGTGGGCGACAAGATAGAAGCCATGAGCGCTCTCTTCAAGAACCCCGTGGACTCCAGCCAGTACGGTCGGTAAGTCTAGCTTAAGGTCCTCGGTCTCACGAGCCATGGCGATGTTAAACTGCGCCAGAATTTGAGCATCGTTTGTTATCGCTTTATTGACAATCAGTTCGGTAGGTAGCATCAGGGTAGTTTCCTTATTTCAATGATGATTGGCGGGGCCAGTTTTCCACGGGAGGTTTTTAGATGTCGCAAAATTCGGACAAGGAAAGGTTCAATAGCGTGGCCTTCATTGGTTTAGGGGTAATGGGTTACCCCATGGCGGGGCATCTCGCACGTTGTGGCTACGAGGTAACTGTATTTAACCGCACCAGCCAAAAAGTGCAAGATTGGGTGGCCCAGCATGGCGGAAAGACCGCCGCCACCCCGGCACAAGCTGCCGCTGGTGCCCAGTTGGTTTTCGCCTGCGTGGGAAATGATGATGATGTTCGTTCAATCAGTACCGGACCCGACGGCGCATTCTCGACTATGGAGGCGGGTAGTATTTTTGTTGATCACACCACGGCGTCTGCCCAATTGGCCCGGGAGTTGGCCGAAGCTGGCCGTACCCGGGGCTTTGATTTTCTGGATGCTCCGGTATCGGGCGGCCAGGCCGGGGCCGAGAATGGGGCGCTCACGGTAATGGTTGGCGGCGATTCAGAGATATTCGAACGTGCCCGGCCAGTCATCGACAGCTATGCTCGTGCTGTGGGGTTGATGGGTCCGGCAGGTAGCGGCCAGTTGACCAAAATGGTGAATCAGATCTGCATAGCGGGCTTGGTGCAGGGCCTGTCGGAAGGCCTGGATTTTGCCCGACGCTGTGAACTGGATGTTGAGCAGGTTCTGGATGTGATCTCCAAAGGGGCGGCCCAGTCATGGCAGATGGAGAACCGAGGCGCGACCATGAACCGTAATGAATTCGATTTTGGTTTTGCGGTCGACTGGATGCGCAAGGATCTCGGTTTATGTCTTGGTGAGGCGCGCCGTGCAGGTGCTCGGCTGCCGGTTACCGCACTGGTCGATCAATTCTATGCACAGTTGCAGGCGCGTGGGAGCGGGCGTTGGGATACCTCGAGCCTGATTTCTTTACTGAGTGACCGTTGATTCAACGGAAGAAATAGCATGCCGCTGATTGAACGCGCCAACAGCGTTTTGGTGGTTGTGGATGTGCAGGATAGTTTCCTCTCGAAATTGGCACTGCACGAGCGTGAGCCGCTAGTGGCGCGTATTGCCTGGATCATGCAAGTTGCCATAGCCCTTGAAATTCCCATAGTCGCAACCGCAGAGGACGTATCCGACACCGTCGAATTATTGCCATTGCTCAAAAACCTTCTGCCGCCCGGCCAGAGTGTTTTCAACAAGATGGTTTTCAGTCTGTATGGACAGCACGATATCCGTGAAGCGATAGAGGCCTTAGGCAAAACTGACGTAGTGCTTGTGGGCCAGGAGACTGATGTGTGCATTGCCCAATCCGCCATAGACCTACGGGATGCCGGCTACCAGGTCTGGGTTGCCGATGATGCGACTGCCTCGCCCTGGCCGCATCATGACGCCGGGCTGAGACGGATGGAGAATGGCGGCGTCGTTATCAGTAATATCAAGGGCATCTATTACGAATGGGTCCGCGATGTGCCGACCGCGATCGCAATAGACAAGGCTGTCACTTCTGCGCCGCCGGATCTAACACTGTAAACGACATCGTAGTGGCTCAGTCGTGGCTCAGTCGTGGCTTAGTCGTGCCGCAGCCAGTCATTCGTCACACGTTGATGGTTCAGGGTCAGCCACTGCAATGCAATCAGCGTCATACTGTTGCTGATCTGGCCGGTATCGAGTAACGCCAAGGCCTCGGTTAACGGCCAGACCCGGGCAAGAATGTCCTCGCCTTCGTCAGCCAGGCCGTGAATGCCGCCGAGTGCTGTACTGTCGACACGGCCACAAAAAAGATCGACCATCTCTGAGCAGGCCCCGGGCGAGGAAAAGTAGCGGGCAATCAGCTCCAGTTCCACCAGCTTGCACCCAGCTTCCTCAAGCGCCTCACGACGTACCATCTCGCCAGCGCTTTCACCATCCTCGATCACTCCAGCAACGCACTCCAACAGCCACGGGGTTGGCCACCCGCTAGCCCAGGCTCCCACCCGGAACTGCTCCACCAGCACCACCTCCTGGCGTACCGGATCAAAAGGCAGGACGGCGGCAACCCCACCCCGGTCCATAACTTCGCGTGTCAGGGTATCGGTCCAGCCACCGGCGTATTTCTCGTGACGAAGAGCGTACCGGAGAACTTTCAGGTACCCTTGACTGATCGACTCTTTTGCGTCAGTGCGAACTCGGGTCGGCTGATGCGCTTGGACCATGGCCTAAGGCGAATGGTGTACGGGCAGGGGTGGCGTACCGAGGCGCTCTCGACCTGAGCCCAGTATCGCTTCAATACAGGTGGCGATAGCCAGCAATTGTTCCTCATGGCTGTGCGGTGCCATCAACTGCATGCCTACCGGCATACCACGGGCATCGAGTCCCACCGGGATGGTGATCGCACACAGGCTAAGGTAGTTGGCGGGGCAGGTATTGCGTAAGGCGGCAATGTTGTTGGGCCGGTACTGTTCGACGGCCAGTACCTCTTCCAGGGCAGGCGGCGAAATCGCGACGGTTGGGCTGACCATGACCTGGCAATCTGTAAACCGTTGAGCGGCGCTGCTACTGAGTTCACGCAGCCTGCGGCGACGCTGCAGATATTCAGTGGCGCTGATCGAGCCGCCATCGCGGATGCGAGATGACACGACAGGATCAAGGGTTTCACGCCACGGTACCAGGGCGGATGAAAGCAGTTCATCAATCTCTGCCGAAACGACGCTGCCGACTTTGAGCAGCTCGATGGCAGCCGTAGCCTCGGGCAGTGGCGTTTCTATGATACGTACGCCTGCATCCGCCAACTCGGTCAATGCCACCTGTACTGTCTCTGCGATGCCCTCATCACAGTCTGACCACAATGCCACCTCTCCGGTACCAATGCAGAAATCACTGGCACTGCATTGAGATACTTCCCGCGATAGGCGGGGGCCGTAACTGCGCTGGTGGGGATCTATTGCTGCAAAGGCAGTCACCGCATCAGCAACATCCCGAGTCAGGGTTCCCGCAGTGTCCAGAGTTGGACTCAACGGGAAGATGCCATTGATTGGCCATCGCCCGTAACTGGTTTTAAGACCCACGTTGCCTGTCATGCTGGCGGGTATGCGAACCGAGCCGGCTGTATCGGTACCCAGAGCCAGTAGCGCCGAACCCTCGCACAGGCTTACCCCCGCGCCACTGCTGGAGCCTCCCGGTACACGGTGTGTTTGCGCATCCCACGGGTTGCGTGGCGTTCCCCAGTGCGTGTTGACACCCAGTCCGCCGAAGGCAAATTCAACCGTGTGAGTTTTTCCAGTAAATACCGCATGTTGTGCCCGCAGGGCTCCAATCACAGCGCCTTCGGTTTGCCACAATAAGGGCAGGGCTGTGGGCGAGCCGGCAAAGATATCCATCTGGTTTACCGCATAAAGATCCTTAACCGACACCGGGATCCCTTGCAGTGTTCCCAGATCCTTGGCTTGGGCAAATGCAGCGTCTGCTTTGTGCGCCTGTTCGCGGGCGAGTTCGGGCTGCCACTCCCGATAGGCGTCAAGTGATGGATCGCGTTTCTCGATGCAGGCTTCAACCAAAGCGGCCGCGCGCACGGTTCCGTCGCGCAATGCGCGGGCAATGGCCGCCAGGCTCATTTGGGCCGGGTCAAAATTCATTAACGGGCTTCTCTAGAAAAGGGGTCGTTGCAGTGTACGCCATCTGAATCAAAAGTGATTGTCTGCGCAGGGTGTCCGGTCTGGGCGATAAAATCCAGCAGATCGCAGGTTGCCATGGTGGTGGTTCGGGTATTGTCCAGTGGGTGCAGGTAGATAGCCCCACAGGCTAAAAGGGCGTTATCAATAACGAACGTGACCGATCGCTGCCGATCATTGACCAGGGCTAGTGGCGAGACAGCGCCAGGAGCGACCCCGAGGTAGAGCATCAGACGTTGGTGCGAAGCAAAGGAGAATCGCCCGGCACCCAGGGCCGTAGCAAGCGCCTTTAGGTCGATTTGCCGGTCTTCCTGGCAGGTAATCAGCCACATTTGCCCCTTTTTGTTGCGTACGAATAGGTTTTTAATATCACCAGCGCCGCCCGGAGTAACACGCATGGCCTTGCTGTCCTTAACGGTAAACATCGGTGAGTGGTCGATTGTCGGCACACTGATGCCAAGTGAGCGTAACTGGTCCAGCAATGCCTCAGCCGTCATCGGCGCTGAACCGTCAGCCAGGCGAAGTGGAATCTTGTTATCTTCCATTGCAAACAAAGTCCAAAGCTGCGGATGACTATAATCTCGCCAAAGAGGCGGGCGTCTGTTGTGGTCCGCACATTCTGCCACAACCATGTTCGAGCTTTGCTATGACACCTAACACCCGCCGCACCACGACACGAAAAAAACCCCGATCTGCGCTTGGGGTAAAAAGTCCGATCCAGCGCAAGTTGGAAACGGTCTCTGTGGCAGATTTTTCCGAGCGCTCCTATCTCAACTACTCAATGTATGTAGTTCTGGATCGGGCGCTACCCCACTTGACTGATGGCCTCAAGCCGGTACAGCGGCGGATTGTTTACGCGATGTCCGAACTCGGACTGGCCGCTACGACGAAGTACAAGAAGTCTGCCCGGACGGTGGGTGACGTGCTCGGCAAATTTCACCCGCATGGCGATAGCGCGTGTTACGAGGCTATGGTGCTGATGGCACAATGGTTCAGTTTTCGCTATCCGCTGGTAGATGGTCAGGGTAACTGGGGCTCTCAGGATGATCCCCGATCCTTCGCTGCGATGCGTTATACCGAGGCCCGGCTTTCGCGTTTTGCAGAAATGCTACTGTCGGAATTGGGGCAGGGTACCGTAGAGTGGGGTCTTAACTTCGATGGCACTTTGCACGAGCCGAAGTTCTTGCCAGCGCGGTTGCCGAACGTGTTACTCAACGGCAGTTCGGGAATAGCCGTTGGCATGGCAACAGATATTCTGCCGCACAATCTGCGGGAGGTGGTCACGGCCTGTATTCGCTTGCTAGACAATAGCCGCAGCAGCATTGAGCAATTGTGCGAGCACATCCACGGACCGGACTTTCCAACCGCAGCTGAGATTATCACCCCATCCGATGAAATCCGACAAATCTACCGTACAGGTTATGGCTCGATTCGCCAGCGGGCTGTCTGGGAGGAAGAGGCCGGCAACATCGTTGTTAGTGCGCTGCCCTACCAGGTATCTGGTGAGCGGGTGATAGAGCAGGTTGCCGCGCAGATGACAGCCAAGAAACTGCCGATCGTCGATGACATCCGCGATGAATCAGATCACGAGAACCCTACCCGGCTGGTTATCGAGCCACGCTCCAACCGAGTCGATCGCGGGGCTCTGATGGATCACCTGTTTGCCACAACAGCGCTTGAGCAGAGTCACCGGGTCAACATGAATATCATTGGACTCGATGGGCGACCCCGTGTCTTCGATCTCAAGTCATTACTGAAGGAATGGCTGAATTTTCGGCTTACCACTGTCAAACGACGGCTTGAGTTTCGTCTCGAACGGGTGCTTAAGCGGCTGCATGTGCTTGATGGTCTGCTGATTGTCTACCTGAATATCGATGCGGTCATCCGTATTATTCGAGAAGAAGAAAAGCCCAAGCAGGCATTAATGAAACGCTTCAAACTGAGCGATACCCAGGCTGAGTCAATCCTCGAATTGAAGTTGCGTCATCTTGCCCGCCTTGAGGAGATGAAAATAAATGGCGAGCAGCACGAACTGACCCGGGAAAAGACCGAGCTGCAGAAGATTCTCAAATCACGCGATCGCTTGAAGAAGGTGGTCCGCGAGGAATTACTGGCTGATGCTGAGGATTTCGGCGATGAGCGACGCTCGCCCCTGGTTAAACGTGAGGCCGCCCAGGCGCTGAGTGAAACTGCGCTGATTCCGGCCGAGCCGATTACCGTGGTGTTGTCACGCAAGGGCTGGATCCGCGCAGCCAAGGGTACCGAGGTTAATCCCCGTGAGTTATCCTACCGAGCTGATGACGGTTACCTGCACTCGGGTACTGGCCGGACCAACCAGCCGCTGTTATGTATTGACTCCACGGGCCGGGTATACGGCCTGCGCTCTCATGAGTTGCCTTCCGCCCGGGGCATGGGTGAGCCTGTCGGTAAGCAGCTCAAGACTCCAGCGGGCGCGAGTTTTTGCGGCGTTATGATCGGTGACAACGATAGCCGTTATCTGCTGGCCTCAGATGCCGGCTACGGTTTCGTTGCCACCTTCGAGGAACTGCTAACACGCAATAAGTCAGGCAAAGCCGTGTTGAGCGCCCGCGGTGCCGGAGTACTATCTCCCCAACGGGTGTTTGACTACGAAGATGATTGGGTCTGCGCCATCACTGACAGTGGTCGTTTGCTGATTTTCCCACTGGCCGAATTGCCCCTGCTTTCGCGTGGCAAAGGGGTCAAGCTGGTTAATATTCCGGCTTCTCGCTACAAATCTGGCGAAGAGAAGTTGGCCGGTATTGCTGTTTTCCGTGAAGGGGATAGCCTGCAGTTATACGCCGGCAAACAGCATATGCGTCTTAAGCCTTCCGATGTTGAGAATTTTATCGGTGCCCGGGCACAACGGGGCCGTGCATTGCCGCGCGGATACAAGCGTCCTACGGCCATTGAGGTTATCCATGAATAATGCTTCCCCGGGAGTGCATCTGATGGTTGATCCGGATAGATGAAACTACAGATTCGCCAGGCCGATAAGCTGGCGCTTAGCGCAAGTGGACCACTTTACACCCGCGCACCCACGCGCGACGAGGACGGTGTCGCGTATAGCGATTTCATGATGCTGATTCCCGGTCTTCGCGATCTGTCGCGAACTGATTTTGGCGATCGGGTCGCGGGGCTTCAGGCAGTGTTGGGGCAATACCAGCAGGTGGTGTTTGCTGATCTCAACGTTCCTCTTAACCTGTTGTGGGTAACGCTGATTCCTGAATTCGGTCTGATTGCAACACTGGCGGAAAGCTTACGCCAGAAAATCCCTGAGGCTCGCCTGATTGGTCACGAGTAACAGCGAAACATCTATCGGCGAGAATCAGAAGGGAAGTTGAATTTTTGGCCTTAAGGCGAGAATCTGTTCGCGATAACAGGTCTGGATACGCTCGAGGCCTTCTTGGGTATCGGCCTCAAAACGCAAGATGACAGTAGGTGTGGTATTGGAAGCGCGAGCGAGGCCAAAGCCATCATCGAAGTCCACACGAATGCCGTCGATCTCACAGGTTCGGCCACCTTCAAATTTACCCTGTGCCACCAGTTCAAAGATAAGTTGGTGGTGCTCCTCTTCATTCATTTCCAGGCGCAATTCCGGCGTATTGACTGTATCTGGGATTTGCGAGAACACCTCGCTGGGCGACTCGCTGCGCCGGGATAATAACTCGCACAGTCGTGCCGCAGCATAGATAGCGTCATCGAAGCCGTACCAGCGTTCCCCGAAGAACAGGTGTCCGCTCATCTCGCCTCCCAGTGCTGCACCGGTTTCCCGAATCTTGCCTTTGATGAACGAGTGGCCGGTTTTCCACATCAAAGGTCTGCCACCTGCGTTTTCAATCGCTCTAGGTAATAATCGCGAGCATTTGACGTCGTAAACGATCTGTGCGCCGGGATTACGCGAGAGAATATCTTCAGCAAAAAGGATCATCTGTCGGTCGGGCCAGATGATCTGCCCCGACTCGGACACCACACCCAGACGATCGCCGTCGCCGTCGAAGGCCAGACCAAGGTCCGCGTTTTGCCTTTGCACCGTTTCAATCAGGGCGGTGAGATTTTCTGCCACACTGGGGTCCGGATGATGATTGGGAAAGTTGCCATCGACCTCGCTGAAAAGTTCGCTTACCTCACAGCCGATATTGCGTAATAACCCAGGGGCAGCCATCCCGGCAACCCCGTTGCCGCAGTCGGTCACGATCCGAAGCGGTCGATCCAGCTTGATATCGCCGACAACACGATCAATGTAGGCCGGCACGATCTCGTGGGACTGGCGCTGGCCAGTACCTTTTGAGAAATCCTGCGTTGCTATTCGTTCTCGCAGGGCCTGAATACGCTCTGCAGCGAGGGTGTGAGTACCGATCATGACTTTGAGCCCGTTGTAATCGGGCGGGTTATGACTGCCGGTGACCGATACTGCAGAGCCAATTCCGAGTTCGTGGGTGGCAAAGTAGGTAAACGGCGTGGGAACCATGCCGATATCGACGGTATTGCACCCGACAGCGCAGATGCCGTCCATCAAAGCCGAAGCAATTCCAGGGCCGGAGATACGGCCATCGCGGCCGACCACCACAGCGCTGTCACCCGCAATCAGCGCCTCCGTTCCGATCGCCCGGCCGATCTGCTCAACGATTTCGTGGGTCAAAGACTGACCGACGACGCCTCTGATGTCATAAGCCTTGAATATTTCTGGGTGAGACAGTTGCATGAGGAGCGCAATTGTAACTGCTGTGGGTTTATAAGAGTGGCAGTGCTAGACAGCACCGGTGGTTTCGATTAGCCTCGTTGAGGAGCTAGTTGCCTAATTTGAGAGCAATCTTGGAATTCGCCTGAACCAAAGGAGGACACTAATGAAAAAAAGCAATGAATTTATTGCCCGTCTTCGAGATGGACAAGTCACACGCCGACAGGCGCTAAAAGCATTGGGCGCCATGGGCGTCGCCGTGGGCACAATGCCTTTAGGAATTCGCTCAGCGGTTGCGGCAGATAACGCGACCTACTTCACCTGGGGAGGTTATGACGATGACGGCATGTTTGCCCCCTATATCGCCAAGCATGGTGGACCGCCAAACTACGTCACGTACGGTGATGCCGAGGAAGGCTTTACCAAGATGAAAGCGGGCTTTGTGGTTGATATTACGCATCCCTGCTCTAATGACGTACCACGATGGAAAGATTCCGGCATGTTTCAGGCGATGGATGCGGGGCGTCTGGAACACTACGGAGATCTTTTTGGCACTCTGGTAAACCTGCAAGGCAGCAATGATGATGCAGGGCAGTGGTTTATGCCTTTTGACTGGGGCGCCACCTCAATTACTTATCGTACCGATCTTGTTGACCTTCAGGGTAAAGAAGAATCCTGGGAGATGCTGTTTGATCCTCGTTACAAAGGACGGATCGCCGTTATCGATAGCGCAGCAGATACCTGGTATTGCCTGGCGATACTTGCCGGGGTCGATATCGGGAAGCCATTAACCGGGGCAGACTTCGACAAGACCAATGCGCTCATGAAAAAACTGCGACCTCAGATTCGGATGTTTACCAACGATATGACTTCTTTGCAGCAGGCGATGGCGTCAGGCGAGATCGTGATGGGCATTACCTGGAACGAGACCCCAGTTGCTCTGGCTGGAGAAGGCCACCAGGTCCGTTTTGCCAGCCCGAAGGAGGGCGCCCTAACCTGGTGTTGTGGTCTGATGATGCACAAGGACGCGCCCAATCCGGATGGAGCCTACGATATTGTGAACGCGATGACATCACGCGAGACGGGCGTATATGTCATTGATTACTGGGGCTATGGTCATTCCAATGCCGAGTCGTTCAAGATGGCTGACCCAGGTGTACTCGCGCAACTGGGGTTGGATAAAGATCCGATTGCGTACCTCGATTCCGGGCACATGGGAATACCCCAGTCCGATGAGGTAGAGACCCGGGTTAACCGAGACTTTGAGACCATTAAAACCGGTTTTTGATCTTGTACAAAGCGCTGCCTGGCTTCAACCAGGTAGCGCTTT
>JASMBC010000030.1 GCA_030754035.1 Arenicellales bacterium
AACATGACCAACGCTTGATCTGACCACGTATTCGCGGCCTAAGTACTTATTGATAGTTTTCGCCTTGGCCGGCGACTCGACAATGACTAAAGACCTGCCCATAAATATCAAACTCGTTTACTGAAACCGTGAATTCCCGTTTAGTCGACTCACCACTCGGACCTGTCGCAACTATCAGATCATGGCATATCGGCTCTCAACTCCGAATTACCGAACCAGGATTAGGCTCACCCATAGCAGTCTTTCAGCGATCATTGAGCCAGTGCTCGCTGATGGTTTTTCGAAGCCAAACTCAACGCAAACGCAAATACCCGCCTGCACAACTGCGTACCAGGCCTGCCAACTCCATCCTTATCAGCATGGCGCAAACCTCGCTGATCGTCAAACCTGACCGCTGGGCAACCTGGTTGACACTGGTGGGAGCAAAGTCCACAACGTCAAGGGCCAGGGTGCACCAGAATGGCTGTTTTCCTGCAGGTTTCACGATTTCTTGCACCTCTTTCGACAGTGACAGATGCTCAACAATCTGCCGCGCCGACTCCACCAATTGGGCGCCGTCACGGATCAACTGGTGAGGCCCACGGGAGAGCGGTGAATTGATCGAGCCAGGAACCGCAAACACCTCACGACCCTGATCAGCAGCAAAACCGGCAGTAATCAGGCTACCGCTTCCTGGCGCCGCTTCAACGATCAACGTACCCAGGCTCAGCCCACTAATAAGTCGGTTGCGCTGGGGAAAATGGTGTCGCCGGACGCCGGTGCCAAGTACAAATTCTGAAACTACCAGGCCACCTTCCGAGATCTGATGGGCAAGGTCACGGTGACATCGAGGGTAAACGATATCCAGACCCGTGGCACACGCGGCAATCGTTGGGCCGCGAACCTTTAGAGCGCCGCGGTGGGCAGCGCTATCAATCCCAAGTGCAAGTCCGCTCGCAACTACAATCCCAATCGTTGCAAGCTCACTGGCAAAATCATGGGCGGTTTCAACCCCCGCCGGGGTCGGATTTCGACTGCCGACAATCGCGAGTGCCGGACCTTGCAGTAAGGATTCATTGCCGGTGCAATAGAGCACCACGGGCGGGCAAGAGATTTCGCGCAACAACGCAGGAAATTTCGGATCAGTCAGGCCGATCACCGAATGTCCTGGGCTGGCAAGCCATTTTGCGTCCTGCGCCACCAACCGCTCGCTACTGCGGCCGCCAAGTGTCAACCTTGCCCCAGAACGAGGCCGGTTCTGTCTGGGCAAAACCGATAAGTCAGCGCTGAGCGCTTCGAGGGGGTCAGGAAAATGCTGGAGCACAACCCGCTTGATGCTTTCGGGGAGAGTTGCGCGTCCAATACGCAACCAGGCTAAATTTCTTTCGTCCATGATCGGCCCTCCTTGGCCTTGTAATCAGCAACAGCGAAAACCAGTCCGCTTATGCTTGCCGGGTGCTTCCATGCCCCGGCGAAAATGTCAGATACCGGGGTTCACTACCCTATCGCTGAGCTGGATCGCGCGCTCAACGTCGCGGACCAGTGCGTAACTCACTCGATCAAAAACCCGAAAGACCAGCAATTCACCGGAACGTCCCTCGGGCAGAGCAATCAATTCTGCCTCGCCGCTGGCCAGGCGTCGCTTACCCGGCAAGCGTTCGGCGCAACCCAGCAGCCGTGCATGCACCGTGCTCATGGCAACCGTGGGCAAGGTGCAGCGATCAGCACTAACCGCTGGCCGAACAATATCTCGGGTCAGCAATAAAGTCCTATCCGGGTGCACCACCATGAGAATATCTCCGGGAGTCAACCCATCCTGACTCCCGGCAGATATCACGACAACCGAAAATAACCCTGCTCCGCTGATCGCACCAAAAGTGCTGACGACATGTGCGTCCACGGCAACCCGCGGTACCTTTGGATAAAGATACGGCAAACCAATCACTTCCTGTCTAGAAATCAATCGATCACCAGGGCTCACCTCTTCAACACTGCTGACAATGGTCAATCGGGCGACATCACCAGGCTCATCCAACCGAGCTGTACCCAGATATTGAGCCGTCACCCCCAATTCCTCCCCGCTGACTGGATGCGTCAATGCGCGGTCCGGGCGAAAAATCGTGTACAACCCCGTTGCTGATGTCGGCAGACTCTGAGCATAAAAACCACTGAACTGGCCCAACAAAACGTCGCCATCTAGACCACTAATGACACGACCGGCAACCGCGGGGTCTACCTCATCCATCAGTAACGGGTAGCTAAGAAACGGTGTAATCGCATCCGGAGGAATTACGGCTGGTACTCGCGCTGGTGCCTCGATGCGTATTGCCGGACTGCGCTTCTCAACAGCCAGCACTTTGAACTGCGCCGCAGCATCTTCATCTTGCGGTGAAATAACAAGGGTTTCGCCGGGCACCAGTTCACCGCGTTCGATCAATTGCGGATTTCGCGCCAGTAGTTCAGGCCACCGCAATGGATCCCCCCACAGCCGCGCAGCGATGCTCCAAAGAGTATCACCGTTCTCGACTGTATAGAGTGGCGGCAAAAGGCGCTCTGCCTGGACCGGAGCGCATACTGACCCGAGCACAAGCATGCAAAACACAAACCATTGCACAAAGAGCCGCCCTGCAGGGCGCTGTTTCAAAGCGCTCAGCATACCTTTTCGCCAGATAATTCCGTTAGAATCCGCAGTCATTGCATTCATTCCTCGCCGCATCTATTGTAGTGTAGACAAAAGTTGCCGTGCGAGCCAAGCGAACCAGTTCACAAACCCGGGGCTTGCACTGAAACCATGGCGTTGCTCAATATTCTGGTGTACCCCGACCCCCGACTGCGAAAACAGGCTAGGCCTGTTGAGACCGTAGATCAATCGGTCAGACAACTTGTGAAGGATATGGCTCAAACCATGTACGCCGCACCAGGCATTGGGTTGGCAGCTACCCAGGTGAACGTCACAAAACGTGTCGTGGTGATTGATATTTCAGAGACCCACGACCAACTACAGGTCTTTATCAACCCGGTCATTTCCAGTTCTGGCGAAACCATTGAATCCGAGGAGGGCTGCTTGTCGGTTCCCGGAATCATCGAGCCTGTAGCACGCTTCTCACAGACCAACGTCACAGCGCTGGATAGCGACGGAATGCCCATCGAGTTGCATACCGAGGGACTACTGGCAATCTGTATCCAACACGAAGTCGATCACCTGGATGGCAAGGTATTCGTAGACTATTTATCTCGGCTTAAGCGTGACCGTATTCGCAAACGCCTCGTTCGCGAAACCCACTCGGAGCGCCCCACTGGCGGCGACAAAGAGAACGTGCCTGTTATCTGACAACAGTGACCCTACGCGCAGTTTTTGCTGGTACCCCTGATTTCGCAATACCTTCACTGGAGGTCATGCTCGATTCCGATGTGGAGGTATGTGCCGTGTACACCCAACCAGATCGCCCGGCTGGACGCGGCCGCAAACTGCGTGCGTCCCCAGTCAAAGAACTCGCACTGCGTCACGGGCTGACACTGCGCCAGCCAGCCGATCTGGAAACTGAGGCACCGTACCTATCCACACTGGACATCGACCTCATGGTAGTTGTCGCGTACGGTCTGATCCTGCCGCGCGCTGTGCTGACGACACCACGCCTGGGATGCATAAACGTTCACGCTTCACTGTTGCCCCGGTGGCGTGGCGCTGCGCCCATTCAGCGAGCCATTGAAGCCGGGGACACCCGTACTGGCGTAACCCTGATGCAGATGGATGAAGGGCTCGATACCGGGCCTGTCTTAGCGACCGCCGATACATTAATCAATGAATGTGAAAACAGCGGATCTTTGCACAATCGCCTCGCAACGCTGGGTGCACAAGCGCTTCGAGGCCTGTTGGCTCGACTAGATCAAACGCCCGTCATCGGCACACCGCAGGCTGCCACCGGAGCCTGTTACGCACAACAACTCACCCGAGCCGAAACCTGGCTTGACTGGCGGTCACCCGCCGAGGTGCTGGAACGACGCATCCGAGCCTTCAATCCCTGGCCGCTGGCGCGCTCGCGGCTGGGCGACATGGATTACCTGATCCGACGGGCTCGCGCGAAACCGTCCTGTACTAGCGCGGACCCTGGCATGGTTCTCGCCGCCCAAGATGGGTTGATTCAGGTGCAAACCGGCAATGGAGCGCTTGAGTTACTGGAACTGCAGCGTCCAGGCGGTAAAGCGCTGGATACCCGAGCCTTTCTCCATGGTCACCCTATCAAACCCGGCTCGATTTTCACAGCCCGGGGGGCAGATCATGCCCAGCGCTGAAGTTTGTGCCGTCGCCGCTCGTATAGTCCATGATGTTGTCGCCCAGGGTCGCTCTTTGGAGATGGCAGCCAAGAAGCATCTGAACACCGTCCCGGCGCGCCGCATTAGCGAAATCCGGGAAATCGCCTGGGGTACGCTGCGCTGGTGGCACCGCTACCACGGAGTCTTGTCGCGCCAATTACATCGGCCACTACGTGCCCGGGATCGAATACTCGAATCGCTGTTGGTGTGCGGGCTTTACCAGTACGATCACCTGGACGAACCCGATTACGCGGTGACAGCCAGCACTGTCGACGCCGCAGCACTGCTTGGCGCTCCAAAAGCGACCAGCCTGATAAACGCCGTATTACGCTCTCACTTACGGGCTAAGACCAGTACCGAACCCGCCAGTGATGAAGAACTCTTTGCGACTCCCCGCTGGTTACTGAATGCGATACGCAAAGCCTGGCCCAATCAGTGGAACCAAGTGTTGGAGGCAGCCAACCGTAAACCTCCCATGACATTACGGGTTAACGCTTTGCAGATGTCGCGTGATGAATACCTTAAGTGGCTGCGGCAACAAGGATTCAGCGCACAGACCTCAACACTTAGCCCCTGGGGTGTCATTTTGGATAAACCTGTGTCCGTGGCTGAACTTCCTGGCTTTGCAGCCGGCAAGGTGTCAATACAGGATGCTGCGGCGCAAATGACGCCAATATTTTGCCAGCCTGCTCAAGGGGCTCGGGTCCTCGACGCCTGTGCAGCGCCCGGCGGAAAATGCACCCATCTGCTCGAGGTGTATCCGCAGATTAAATCGCTCACCGCGCTTGATCGACCAGGCCGTACAGAAGCGATCAGTGACAACCTGACTCGACTCGGCTTGACAGCGAAACTCATCGCGGGCGACGTCCTACAGCCCGAAACCTGGTGGGATGGTCAATTATTTGACCTAATCGTATTGGACGCACCGTGCAGTGGGACCGGAGTCATGAGGCGACACCCTGATATCCGCCACCATCGGCGAGCTTCTGACATCATCACGTACGCAACAACCCAGGCACAAATGGCAGCGCGGCTGTGGCCTTTGCTCGCTCCGGGTGGCCAATTGCTTTACATTACCTGCTCGGTCCTGCCACAAGAGAATGACGGCCCCCTGCTTGAGTTACACCGTAAACACTCTGGAGAAAAACCCGAAAAACCGACCGTATCAGGCGCCCTGACAACTGAACTGGGAAATCAGTTTCTGCCTGACGAAGAGCATGATGGCCTGTACTTTGCATCGTTATTCAAGGATTAAGGCTACGAACATCGGCAAGACCGTATAATTCGGCCCAGCCCGAAAATCACCTTCTATGTTTTTTCAGCCAAATTCCGGCGCCGCCCGGCCAACCCGCCTGCTGCAAGCATTGCTGCTGGCAATGCTACTCGCCGGTTTTTCGATACCCGCGCACGCCCAATTCGCCGTTAATTCGGGGCAATCGAAACTGGCTGGGGGCTTACTCAGCACCTCGGCACAATTGACCCTAAAGATCACGGGTGATCCTGCTCAAGCGCTGTCCAAAGGTATTGGGCTTACCATAGTGGTACAGACCCGACTTTACCGGGCCAGCCTGGCATCATGGTACTTTAAGGTAGCAAACTGGGAGCAGCGCTTCCGCGTGGAGCACCATGCATTGTCCAACCGTTACACCCTGACCCAGGTCGCGACCGGGACGACCGATGATTTCCCTACTCTGACTGAAACGCTGAGCGCCATAGGTCGCTTTGCAACGACAGTTGACTTGCCCGCGGGAACCCATGAGAACGATGACCTGCAGATGCGTCTGCAGGTTTCGCTAGATCGCAAAAGCCTGCCCGGACCTTTGAAACTGGTTGCCCTTATCTTTAAGGATTGGCAACTGCGCAGCAGTTGGGGACGCTGGAAGGTCAAGACCCGGTGAATCGATCCCTGGGGTTTGCGCTCACGCTAGCCCTGTCAATCGTTCTGCTGGTGGCATCTATTCTGCTCAGCCAGAGCGCGAAGAACGATGACCTTTTTGGTGGCCACTACGTGGCGCTCATCGTTTTAAATGTTGTGGGAATTGCCATCCTGGCGATCCTAACCTTCTTCCAGATCCGCAGGCTCGTTATCCAGTTCCGCAATCGGACTCTGGGGTCCCGACTGACGCTTCGCTTTATCGGGACCTTCGTGATCCTCGCTGTTGTGCCGCTCGCGATGGTCTATTATTTTGCAGTCCAGTTTCTGAGTCGAAGCATCGACTCGTGGTTTGACGTCCAGATAGAACAGGCTCTCGACGACGCGCTACTCCTGGGAAGAAGCACACTGGAAGCAACCAAACTCGATGTGATCCAGCAGGCACGTAAAACCGTACGGCTAATCGAAACGACTACCTCATCGTTTCAACTGTACAACCTGCTTGACAGGGTTCGTGAAGCCGGAGCATTTGAGGAAATGAGTCTACATTCGGCCAGCGGCCGAATTCTGGCATCCAGCAGCAAGATGGCGATATCACTGGTGCCTGATGCGCCGGATAAGCAAGTCCTGAGAAAAGTCCGTCGCGACCAGATATTCGCTGAATTTGAGCCCACCCAGGACCGTGGACTGATGCTCCGGGTAGCGATACCCGTGCCTGGCCTTGGAGTTAGTACGCCGGCAAGAGTGTTACAGGTACTGCATCAATTGCCGCTGCGTTATTCGCGCCTAGGAGAGAGCGTAGAGTCGGCTTCGACAGAGTATGAAAAACTGAAATACCTGCGTGGCCCACTGACCGTCAGCTTCGTATTAACGCTGACACTGATTACCGTCATGACATTGCTGATCGCACTATGGGCGTCGATAGTTCTTGTCCAAAGACTGGTCGCGCCGCTTCGCGACCTGGCCGAAGGCACCCAGGCGGTTGCCCGAGGCGATTACAATAAACAATTGCCGGTCCACAGCGGAGACGAACTCGGCGTGCTCGTTGACTCCTTTAACCGGATGACCCGCGAAATCGGCAACGCCCAGCAAGTCGCCCTGGAAAGCCAGCAAAGAGCTGAAGCGGAGCATGCCTACCTCAATACCGTACTGACACATCTTTCGGCTGGAGT
Source organism: Arenicellales bacterium (assembly GCA_030754035.1). GTDB lineage: Bacteria > Pseudomonadota > Gammaproteobacteria > Arenicellales > UBA868 > UBA12578. The sequence continues at coordinate 7,339 of JASMBC010000030.1, forward strand.
GCTCTCGTTTGATGGGCAACAACACCTACGCACCTATAACGCGGCAGCAGAGCGGATTCTTGAAGCGAACCTGGAGAACTTCATCGGTACCGGAATCAACCCATTGCGCGATGCCCTGCCCGGGGCGGCTACTCTGTTGGGTGCGGTAGAAAATGGCATGAGACAGCAGACCAAGGAATGGCAGCGTGAAATCAGTGTCACTGGTGCCAACGGCCGGCATATTCTGATCTGCAGCGGTACTCGACTGGATGCCGAAAGCGTCGACCCAGGCTATGTGGTGGTTTTCGAAGATGCAACCGAATTACTCAAGGCGCAGCGGGACGCCGCCTGGGGTGAAGTGGCGCGCCGGCTCGCCCATGAGATCAAGAACCCCCTGACCCCAATACAGCTCTCAGCTGAACGTATCCGCAACAAATACCTGTCGGTCGTCGATCCTGAACAGCGCGAAACACTGGATCGATCAACTAGAACCATCGTGCAGCAGGTCGAAGCGATGAAAACCATGGTCAATGCCTTTGCCGAGTACGCTCAGCCGGCGCCATTGCAATTGCTCCTGATCGATATCAACCAGTTAGTCACCGACACCGTCGAGCTTTTCCGGTCCGGAGCAACACCCATCAAACTACTGACCGATCTGGACACCACGCTGGGACAGACACGGGCTGACCCCAACGCCTTGCGCCAGGTTCTGAACAATCTCGTTATCAACGCACAAGATGCCCTTGAGAGTGATTCAGGTGAAGTCATAATCAGTACTCGCTTGAACGAAAGCACTCAAGGCATCAGTCTCACGGTCCATGATAATGGCCCGGGGTTCGACCCGCAGACCATTGACCGAATCTTTGAGCCTTATGTGACCTCAAAGGAAAAAGGCAGCGGACTGGGACTGGCAATCTGTCGTCGGATTGTCGAAGAGCACGGAGGCACTATCCGCGCGACCAATCTGTCCAACGGCGGGGCTACCGTTATAATTTCGCTCCCGCTACGCCAGTAATGCCCAGGGCCCTCAAACGCACAATAACCCTATGAGCCCATTTACTGTTCTTGTCGTCGATGATGAGCCGGATATACGGCAAGTAGTCAGCGATATCCTGAGTGACGAAGGGTACGCCGTAACAACCGCCCAGGATGCGGCAACGGCCCGCGTGTGCTATGTCGAGGATCGCCCTGACCTGGTGCTGCTGGATATCTGGATGCCGGACACCGACGGCATCGCCCTGCTTCGCGAATGGCGCAAGGATTCGGACGTACTACAAACTCCAGTCATCATGATCTCTGGCCACGGCACGGTAGAAACTGCGGTCGAAGCCATTCGCGTCGGTGCCTATGATTTTTTGGAGAAACCGCTGTCCACTGCCAAGCTACTGGTTACCGTAGCCCGAGCACTTGAAAACGTGCGGCTGCAAACTGAAAATCTGCAATTGAGAACACGCCTCGAACCTGCCGCCGGTTTAATCGGCCACAGTGAATCTCTAGCTGAACTAAAGCAACTGATCAGCCGGGTGGGAACCACCGACCAGCCAGTTATGATTCGCGGGGAAGCAGGCTCAGGCAAAGGTGTTGCGGCCCGTGCGTTGCATCAGGCCAGCAGACTTTCCAGCGGACCATTTATCGAAGTGAATCTTGGCGCGCTGCCCGCTGAAAGCATCGGCGCTATCCTGTTCGGAACAGAAAGCGAAGGTGTCACTCGTCCTGGACAACTGGAGCAGGCCAACGGCGGCACGTTGGTGCTTGACGAGATCGGTGATCTAAATCTCGATGCCCAGGCCAAACTGCTCAACGCCCTTGAAGGTGGCCGTTTCTTTCGCTTGGGCGGTACAACACCACTTGACTTGAATACCCGCCTCGTGGCCACTTCGAACCAAGCTCTGGAACAAAAAATGGCCGACAAATTGCTACGGGAAGACCTTTTCTATCGTATCAATACGGTTTCGATACAGGTTCCACCCCTGCGTGCACATCGAGAGGATATTCCGGACCTGATCAATCACTACGTTCAGCAAATTACTGAGAACCAACGCCTACCCTTTCGTCGATTTTCCATCTCGTCGATCAATTACCTCCGTAACCGTCCATGGCCAGGAAATGTGCGTGAGTTGATCAACTTTATTCACCGTATGCTGCTGACAACAACCTCAGAGGAGATTGAGGCCGAAGAGACTCGTGAGGTCATGAGCCAAAGCGCGACTCCGCTTGACGAAGTCGAGGAAAAAAATGCCTGGCGGGATTTCGGCCGGCCGCTTAGATCTGCGCGAGAAGGTTTTGAGCGTGACTACCTAGAATTCCATCTGCACCAAACCGGTGGAAATATCAGTGAACTGGCGCGGCGGGCCGAACTCGAGCGCACGCATCTGTACCGCAAACTTAAAGGCCTGGGCATCAACCCCAAGGCTGAAAAGTATCGCCAATGAAACTCGTTAACTGCAGGGAACAGTACCCGTGAAAATAATCATTCTGGGCGCAGGACAAGTCGGCACCTCCATGGCAGAGATTCTCTCCCGCGAAGACAACGATGTGACTCTGGTCGATATCAACAATGAAAAACTCGACGGACTTCAGGATCGACTCGATATTCGTACCCTGCACGGGGCTGCCTCTCATCCAAGCATACTGGAACAAGCTGGCGGGCGAGACGCTGATCTGGTGCTCGCGGTAACCAACCAGGACGAAGTCAATATGGCGGCCTGCCAGATTGCTCATTCACTGTTTAATACGCCTAAAAAGATCGCGCGAATCCGGTCAGCAGAATACCTCTCCCATCCAGGCATCTTCACCGATGAAGCGATTCCGATTGACGTCATTATCAGCCCCGAGCATATCGTTACCCAGCATATTCTGCATCTGATTGAGTATCCAGGTGCGCTGCAGGTGGTTAATTTTGCTAGTGATCGAATTCAGCTGGTGGGAGTTCGGGCTGACAGGGAAAGCCCTCTGATCGGCCGCGAACTTAAAGCTCTACGCGAAGACCTGCCCAACGTGGACACCCGCGTTGCTGCAATCTACCGTCAGGACCGGGCGATCCCCCCTGAAGGTAACACTGTTATCGAGCCGGGTGACGAGGTATTTTTTCTGGCTGCCCGCGAAAATATCCAGTCTGTCATGAGCGAACTTTGCGCGGTAGAAAAGCCCGGCCGCCGCATTATGCTCACCGGCGCAGGTAATATCGGGTTGCGCCTCGCGCAAACCCTCGAAAAGTCCCATTACCACGTCAAACTGGTTGAGCACAATGCAGTCCGGGCAAAACAGGTTTCCGGGCAACTCGACCGTACCGTTGTCCTGCATGGTGACGCTGCAGATGAAGAATTAATGCATCAGGAGAATATCGACAGTATCGATATATTCTGTTCGCTGACTAACGATGACGAGGCCAACATTCTCTCTGCCATGCTTGCTAAACGACTCGGAGCGAGACGTACCATGGCTCTGGTAAACCGCTCTGCTTATGTTGATCTGATGGAAAACACACTGGTCGACATCGCCATATCACCACGCCTTGCGACGGTTGGCTCACTGCTCACCCATGTCAGGCGTGGCGACATGGTCGCGGTTCATTCTTTGCGACGCGGTGCTGCCGAGGCCATTGAGGCCATTGCCCATGGAGACAAAACCAATTCCCGAGTCGTTGGTCGCTCGGTTGAAGACATCTCGCTGCCTCTAGGCATCACGCTGGGCGCTATTCTCCGGGGAAAGGATGTCGTCATCGCCCATCACGACACGGTGATTGAATCGGAAGACCACGTCATTCTTTTTGTAGTCGACAAACGTCACATCCGTGAAGTCGAACAACTGTTTCAGGTAGCGGTAACCTTCGTCTAAGGGGCGCCTACAGCCATGCTATCCACCGCTGTGCTGAAGATTCTGGGCGTGTTGCTGGTCATGTTCAGCACGACACTACTGCCGTCGCTGATGATCGCACTGATTGGCGGCGATGGTGGAGCGCTCGCGTTCTTTGTCGCCTGGCTAGTCACCATTGTGGCAGGGTTAGCCTTGTGGCTGCCACTACGCGCAAAAAAACGTGAGCTTAGAGTACGAGACGGCTTCCTGGTCGTGGTGCTGTTCTGGACCGTATTAGCCCTGTTCGGCGCATTGCCGCTACTGCTTTCCCCCGATCCGCAGTTGAGTATCACGGACGCATTATTCGAATCGATGTCGGGCCTGACAACTACTGGCGCCACTGTCCTCACCGGCATAGATCAACTGCCAGCTTCCATCCTGTATTACCGCCAGCAACTGCAGTGGCTCGGCGGCATGGGTATCATCGTACTGGCAGTCGCTGTAATGCCAATGCTCGGAGTCGGCGGCATGCAACTTTACCGTGCCGAAACTCCGGGGCCAATGAAAGACAGCAAGCTGACGCCACGGATCACCGAAACTGCTAAGGCGCTGTGGTATATCTACTTGGGGCTCACAGTCAGTTGCGCCCTGGCCTACTGGCTGAGCGGCATGAGTGTTTTCGATGCAGTTGGCCATGCTTTTTCCACCGTGGCGATCGGCGGCTTCTCGACCCATGACCTGAGCATGGGCTTCTTTGATAGCCCGGCAATCTCGATTATTGCAAGTTGTTTCATGCTGGTATCAGCTATCAATTTCGCACTGCACTTTACCGTAGTGCGCTCACGCTCACCGCTAGCCTACCTGCAGGATTCAGAAGTGCGGGCATATATTGGTTTTTTTTCGGTCATTATCCTTCTTACTGTCACCATGCTCCTTTACTGGCGCGTCTACCCGGGTATCAGCGATACCTTGTGGCATGGCATTTTCCAGGTGATCTCCATTGGCACGACCACTGGCTTCACTACCACCGGTTTTCACTGGTGGCCGTCGTTCCTGCCGGTCATGCTAATCATGATGAGCGCCGTCGGTGGATGTGCCGGCTCCACCGCCGGCGGCATGAAAATGATCCGACTGGTTCTACTGTACAAACAGGGTAGGCGTGAGATCAATCAACTGATACACCCCAGTGCATTCATCACCATCAAGCTGGGAAATAAGCCGGTGCCCGATCACGTGGTTAACGCGGTCTGGGGGTTTTTTGCCCTGTACATTCTCAGCTACGTGGGTCTGTCAATCGCCATGACGGCAACTGGTGTCGATCTGGTCACCGCCTTTTCAGCGATAACCGCCTGCCTGAATAATCTCGGTCCGGGGCTGGGTTCGGTTGCGGACAATTACGCCGGGGTGACAACAGTGGGTAAATGGGTACTGTGCACCGCAATGCTGATGGGACGTCTGGAAATCTTTACCCTGCTGGTATTACTGACCCCTGCCTTCTGGCGCAGTTAAGTTAAGGCGCCCATGGCTGAGACGCCATCAATGTGCGCCCAGAACCTCGTCTATTGCCTGACCTACCTGGGCGACGGTGATCCGGCCAATACAGCTACGTGGGCAATAAGAACGCCGGTAACAGCGGTGACAATCAGTGTCAGCGCGAACAACCACCGAAGCTTCACTCCGCGGGGCTACTCGGGATTCATCGGTGGGACCAAAGAGCGCGACCAGAGGGCGATTGTAGGCTGATGCTACGTGCATTGGCAGGCTATCCCCGGTAACCACCAACTGGGCAATACTCACCAACGCGAAATACTCAGGCAGCGATAGGCAGCCAGCAAAACTGGCGGCACGCGTCGGCGCCAATCTTGTCACCGCCTCACTGATAAGTGCCTGCTCTGAAGCGGTGCCAGTAAAGATCACAAAAAAATCTTCGGGAAGTTTTTTAACCAGATCGACAAATTCCGACAATGGCCAATTCTTGGTCGGCCAGCGAGTGAGCGGACAAAAGACTGCAATGCGCCGACCACGAACGCCAAGACGGTCCAAGCGTTCATCAATCGCCTGATTATCCGTTGCCAAAGCGTGCAGCACTGGGTTGTGCTGGCGAGGCTCAATGCCGCAAAGACGCAACACCCCGTCCATTTCGGCTATCGCATGCAACTGGGGTCGATGGAACCGCTGGGCAAACCACCAGCGGCCTTTAACATAGCGCCGGCGAGCACGAGCTGCCCATAGAAAAATAACCGTTTTCCAACTCCCCTGCAGATCCAGGGCGATGTCGTAATTGTGTTCGCGGACCGCACCAAAGGTGTTTAGGAAATGCTTCGCGGTCCACAATGGTCGTCGCCACCAATCAAACTTTACCCGGTAGCGGTCAAAGGTCAGTAAACGATCAACATCTGGATTACCACGGAAAACATCTGCGGCCGTAGTCGACGTCAGCACTGTAATTGAAGCTTCTGGGTATGCCAGGCGAACCGAGTGGAGCGGCGCAGTGGCGTGAACCACATCGCCAAGCGATGTCTGCTTAATCAGCAGGATATTCATTTAGGCGACCTACCACGAGCAACGCTAGATCGCTGGCAGTAGATAAACGCGGCATCAATCATAAGGAGAGCTTTCACCGCTGGGCCGGGTCCGGAACCAGCGCAGGGTCCACAAATACTGTTCAGGTGCCTGGCGGATACCAGCCTCGAATGCCGCATTCACCACGGTGGCATCGGTTAACGCATCACCCTTGGGAAAATCCGCCAGTGGCGAACCCAGTGTGACATGATACTGGCCACTATCGTCGAGTCGGCAGAATACCGGGATGACTTTGGCGTCTGTCATTTTTGCCATTCGACCAACCACTGGTAGCGTAGCTGTCGCGATGCCAAAAAATGGCGCGAATACCGACTGTTGACTGCCCAGATCTTCATCAGGCATAAAGTAACCCACCCAGCCCGCACGAATAGCCTTAACCAAGGGCCTTAGTCCCTGATCGCGCATAAAGATTCGCGCGCCAAAACGGGAGCGGCCATGCCAGAGCCGCCAATGCAACAACGGATTGGACGGTGCCTTCATCATTGATGCTCCCGCGGCGACTTTAGCCAGCACCGCACCGGCCATATCGATACCAACTACGTGCGGGATGATCAACAGGACTTTTTCACCGGCCTGATGCAATGCGTGTAACTCGGCCTCGCCAGATAACGTACACAGACGATCCAGCCGGCGCCGGGGCGCCCACCACACCAGGCCAAGATCAAGGATGGCCTGTCCATAGCGAGTCAGATGCTCACGCAGCACGGCCTCACGAGCTGCCTCATCCCAATCAGGGAAACACCACTGAAGGTTGATACGTGCAATTCGCGTACGTTTGTGATTGCGATGAAAAAATGCTTTACCGATCTGACGGCCAAGCGCCAATACCAACGGCCGCGGCAACAGTAGACACAAACCGATGGTGCCGGCCAACAGCCAGGTACCCCAGTACCGGGGTCCAAGAAAGGATAGCCGGAAACGTGGCGACTCTGGGTGGTAATCTTTCAACTTGCCCTGGGTGACTGGAGCTGACACGGATAGAGCCAGCATCTACATCAATGCCTCCGGTTTCAGAGTCGACCCTTCCTCCCGGCAATTCTCAGCCTGAGTGCATTCAATTTGATAAAACCATCGGCATCACCCTGGTGATACGCTCCCTGATCATCCTCAAAGGTGACTACGCTCTCATCAAACAGCGAATCCGTATCCGAGCGCCGGCCACAGACCGTTACGCTGCCCTTGTACAGTTCGAGCCGCACCACACCGTTAACCCGCACCTGGGATTCATCGATCATTCGCTGCAACATTTTTCTTTCCGGGGCAAACCAATAACCATTGTAGATGAGCGTCGCATAGCGCGGCATAAGTTCGTCCTTCAGGTGGGCGACCTCCCGATCCAGCGTAATGGATTCGATCGCCCGATGCGCCTTGAGTAATATGGTTCCCCCGGGGGTTTCGTAACAGCCCCGATTCTTCATGCCCACGTATCGGTTCTCAACGATGTCTGCGCGCCCGATACCATGCCGAGCGCCCAACTGGTTAAGCGCCATCACCATCTGACCGGGACTGAGAGCTTCACCACCGATCGCTACCGGGTCTCCGGCTGCGAAGGTTAACTCAACTGTCTCAGGCTCATCCGGCGCCTCGTGTGGTGACACAGTCCAGCGCCACACGGATTCATCGGGTGCAGTCCAGGGATCCTCAAGCTCGCCACCCTCGTACGAAATATGCAGCATATTGGCGTCCATGGAATAATCAGCACCGCCATCCTTGCGCGTTTCGATCGGGATAGCATGTTCGCGGGCGTACGCAACCAACCGTTCGCGAGAGTTCAGATCCCATTCCCGCCACGGCGCGATCACTCGAATCTCCGGATTAAGTGCGTAAGCGTTTAACTCGAAACGTACCTGGTCGTTACCCTTGCCGGTCGCGCCATGGGCGATGGCGTCGGCTCCGGTTTCCGAGGCAATTCGAACCAGGTGGCGGGCAATCAGCGGGCGGGCAATTGCAGTTCCCAGCAGGTACTCCCCTTCGTACAGGGTATTAGCGCGGAACATTGGAAAGATATAGTCGCGGGCAAATTCCTCGCGCAAATCCTCAATGAAGATTTCCTTGACACCCAGAATCCTGGCCTTCTCCCGAGCGGGCTCCAATTCCTCGCCCTGGCCGATATCGGCAGTGAAGGTCACGACCTCACAATGATACTGATCCTGCAACCATTTAAGGATAATTGAAGTATCCAGTCCACCAGAATAGGCAAGCACTGCCTTGTTAATTTTTTCCACGATGTGATCCGTCTGCTGAGCGGGGCAAGTCACCGACTACGCGGCGAAATGCACCCCATTATATCAGCGGCTAAACAGGCCTCGGTTGCAGAATCTATCGCCGAACCCTAGAATCTGTCGTTTGAGCGCCCTTTAAGTGGGCGTTTTATTTTTTGTGACACGCCACCTTCGGCAAATCGACAACATGACGCGACATTTCCTGACCTTACGCGATCTGTCTCCCGCAGAACTGGGGGATATTATTCGCCGGGCGATTACCTTGAAACGTGCTCAAGGAGGCGGGCAACGGCTGACCCTGCTTGATTCTCGCACCATGGTGTTGATTTTTGAAAAATCATCGACCCGCACCCGGATCTCATTTGAGGTCGCCTGTACGCAGCTGGGCGGCTCGTCCGTTTTCCTGTCCCCCGGCGACAGTCAGATGAGCCGAGGAGAATCAATCAGCGATACCGCACGAATCGTCTCCAGCATGGCAGATATCATTGTCCTACGCACTGGGCCACACGATCGGGTAACAGCCATGGCAGCTCACTCACAAGTACCCGTTATCAATGCCCTGTCCGATGCCTTCCATCCTTGCCAGTTACTTGCGGATATCCAGACTTTTTATGAGCATCGAGGTGAAATGCGTGATGCCCGGGTTGCATTCGTTGGCGATGGTAGCAGCAATGTCTGCCAGTCATGGATTAACGCGGCCGCAATAATGCAGTTCTCACTGCATATCGGGGCACCGGATTTGTATCGCCCCCATCCTGAGTTAGTGACCGTCGCTGGCAGGCGTTGTACGTTAACAAACCAGCCAAGCGAAGCGGTGGCCGGCGCTGATCTCGTGGTTACCGACACCTGGGCCGGCATGGGGCAGGAAGCCCAGAAAGCTGAGCGGCTCAAGGCATTCCACGGGTTTCAGATCGATAGCCAGATGATGGCTGGTGCTGCTCCGGATGCAATATTCATGCACTGTCTGCCGGCCTACCGAGGCCAGGAAGTTGCAGCTGAAGTGATCGATGGGGCCCAAAGTGTTGTTTGGGACGAGGCAGAAAACCGCCTGCACGCACAAAAAGCCCTGATTGAGTTTTTGCTCGCCTAGGCGCCAGGCGACAAGCCCCGCACAGAATCGGGGTTCACGGCATCAGACCGTTGCGGTCACCCGCATTTGTTCCATTGCCCGCTTTTCAATCTGGCGAATCCGTTCAGCTGAAACCCCGTACTTTGCCCCCAAATCGCCGAGGGTACTCTTCCCCCCCAATTCAACAAGCCAGCGCGCCTGGATAATATCGCGACTGCGGTCATCCAGACTATCCAGCGCTTTACTGAGCTGGGCCTGGCGAGAGCGCTGCTCGTCTGCCTGGGAAACCAGTACCCCAGGATCCCGCGAAGAATCCCCCAGGGCTTCTGCTGGTGCCAAGAAACGCGGCGTCTCGTCATCATTTGCTTCTGGCTCGAAGGCCACGTCATGACCACTCATGCGGGTTTCCATCTCCCGCACTATTTTCGGATTCACATCAAGCGCTGTCGCCATCGACTCGACTTCATCTTCTTTCATCACGCCTAGTCGCGCCCGATTTTTGCGCAGATTAAAAAACAATTTACGCTGGGCCTTGGTGGTAGCCACTTTGACCATTCGCCAGTTGCGAACGACGTAATCGTAAATCTCGGCCTTTATCCAGTGAACTGCAAAAGATACCAATCGTATATCTCGCTGATGATCAAATCTTTTCACGGCCTTCATCAGCCCAACATTGCCCTCCTGAATAAGATCAGCCAAAGGAAGTCCATATCCGGAAAAACCCCGGGCAATCGAGACGACAAACCGCAAATGGGAAAATACCAACTGCCGGGCGGCCTCGAGATCGTCGTCATCATGGTAACGCTGGGCGAGTGATTTCTCCTCTTCCGCGGTAAGAATAGAAGCTTCGTT
>JASMBC010000031.1 GCA_030754035.1 Arenicellales bacterium
ATGGGCCTGCTGCAGGGTAAAAACTTCGGCAAGTTGATTGTCCGTCTTGGGTAATCTGGCTTTCATCAGACGTTTTGTTGCAACCGTCAGGCCAGAAATCTAGGTAGGAGCTTGCTTGTTGGCTCGACACGCAGAACAAATATTTGCTATCGTTATGTGGATGGGGATAGTCTGCCCTTGTTAGCAACCATCAATTTTTTAGAACATAGTTCTTGAACTAAGGAGTGAGATCAATGTCCACACTAATGAAGAAATCTTTCGATGACCCAGATGAAGTGAAAACACCTGAAAAAACTCACGCGGCTACGGTGAATTTCGGGTCAGTTGCAGCAACAAGGATCGTGGCTCAACCCGGTTGGAAATGGTCAGAGTGTATAAAACCCCATGTTGGCGGTGATAGCTGCCAGGCGGGGCATGTAGGTATGGTTTTACAAGGAACTATTCACGTGGTTTCCGATGATGGATCAGAAATAACAGTCACCGCTGGAGATGCCTATACTTTTGCGCCTGGTCACGATGCCTGGGTTGTAGGCGACGAAGAATTTATTGCTTATGAGTTTAATAATGCTGGTAAAGATTACGCAGTCTGGCAGTCAAACTAAAGAACCGACCATTTGCATCTAGGGGCTTCTTTAATCAAGAGGCCCTTTTTTCTTGTTAAGACGGATTAGATAAGCGGTTTCCTGATAACAGCACCATAGCCGACCAAGCGCCGTACTCATGGTGCGGCCAGCGTGTGTCCAATAGCCGCCTGTCCAGGCTTTGCGCCCAGGGCACGGTTGGTACAAGTCTGGAAGTGATAGCCATCAACCGCGTGAGCGCGACACCCGAATCACGGAACGACGCGCCCGCAACCGACGGATGATTCTCGCCAGATGCTTACGGTCGCTCACCTCGATGGTAAACCGAATTGCAGAATTGCGATCATCACGCGCTGTCACCAAAACATGGTTGATGTTCGAATCTTCCTCAGCGATCACAGCCGCGAGAGTCGCAAAAACACCCCGTCGATTGATCACCTCGAGGCGGATATCCGCCTCGAAAGTTGTCTTGAGCTCAGTCGACCACTCGACGCCGACCCAAGTATCCGGGCGTTTACTCTGCTCCCGGGCGTTGGGGCAGATTGGGCGATGGATAACAATGCCGCGACCGTGTGAGAACAAGCCGACAATCGCATCGCCGGGAATCGGCCTGCAGCATCGGGCGTAGGAGACGCTCATGCCTTCAACCCCGCGTATTGGCAAGGGTTCTTCATGGCTTATAGGGCCACTGGAATCTGGTAACAGTTGCCGGGCAACCACCATCGGCAACCGTCTGCCCATACCGATATCAGTCAGCAGTTCGTTCCAATCCTCAAGGCCGATATGCTTGAGTAACTGAATTTTCTGATCAGTTCGCAAACGGGTCTTTAGGCCCAGCGCCTTTAGGGTCCGCTCTAACAGCTGGCGCCCGAGTTTACTGGCATCGCCTTCTTGCTGGTGCTTAAGGAAATCGCGGATTGCGGCACGTGCCTTGGCAGTGACCACATAGTTTAGCCACAACGGCGTGGGTATCGCCGAGCGAGCAGTCAACGCCTCAACGTGGTCACCGTTGCTCACAGTGTGATGTAGCGGCACTGGTTCGTTATTAACCCGGGTACCGATGCAGTGATTACCAACATCCGAGTGCACCGCATAGGCAAAATCCAGCGCACTGGAACCCTTAGGCAGTTTCTTGATATCACCATGTGGGGTAAACACGTAAACCTCATCTGGATACAGATCGACCTTCAGGTGCTCGAGGAATTCTGAAGGGTTGCCGGCCTGCTTCTGGGTATCCAGCAGATCCATCAGCCAGTGATGTGCGGGCATCGGTGCACCGCTCTTGTCTTTGCCCGTCTTGTAACGCCAGTGCGAAGCAACACCGGTCTCCGCCGTACGATGCATATCGGTGCTACGAATCTGGACCTCAATACTCTGGCCAAAAGTGCCGAACAACAGCGTGTGCAGCGACTGGTACCCGTTGGCCTTCGGTATAGCGATGTAGTCCTTGAACTTACCCGGCACCGGCTTATAGGTATTGTGAATCACGCCCAACGCCCGGTAACAATCATCCACCGTGCGCACGATGACACGAATCGCAAAAATATCGCGCATCTCGGACATGGGCACCCGGCGCGAGCGCATTTTGCGATAAACACTGTAGATATTTTTCTCTCGGCCTTCCACCGCCCCCTCGAGACCCACTTCCGCCAGTTCTGACTCGATCTTGGCCGTGGTCTTTTCGATAATAGCGCGGTGGTTGCCACGACGCTTATCGAGCTCCTTGCGGATGGTGTTGTAACGCTTGGGGTATAGATTGCAGAAACTCAGATCTTCGAGTTCCTGGGTCCACGTACGCATCCCCAACCGATTAGCGATTGGTGCAAAAATATCCAGTGTCTGGGTAGCGATCCGCTTACGTTTATCTGCTTTGAGCGCTCCCAACGTACGCATGTTGTGGATGCGGTCGGCGAGCTTGATCAGAATAACCCGAATATCCTGGGCCATCGCCAGCAGCATTTTGCCGAAATTTTCTGCTTCGGCATGTTCGCGCGATTCAAACTCGATCTGGTCGATCTTGCTGACACCGTCAACCAGTTGCGCCACATCCTTGCCAAAGCGAGTCGAGAGTTCACCCTTCGCGGTGGGCGTGTCTTCAATGACATCATGCAGCAGCGCCGCCATGATGCTCCGACTATCCAGCCGTATGTCGGCGAGAATCCGGGCAACAGACAGGGGATGGAATATATAGGCCTCGCCGCTGTGGCGTACCTGGCCTTCATGGGCTTCAGCGCCAAAAAGATAGGCCTCGTATATGGCCTTGACCTCCTGCGAATCGAGATACTGCTCGACGATCCCTAGCAGGTCGCTGATCAGCAGGCGTCCCCCGCTGGCGGCGGGAGCATCCTGCGTGATTTCAGTTTGAGGGCTTGCTCTCCGCGTCGGTGCCGGCGTCGTCGGCATCTTGCGCTTCCTCGTCACTGTCGTTTGCGGCTGACTCACCGATAGGTATCGCTTCGATCATATCGGCTGCGGCGGCAACAAATTCGGTTGCTGTGGAGTCGGCGTCCGGCAACGCCTCGGTGCTATCTTCAGATCCAGCGGCGGATGCATCGGCGGCGCCTTTGCTGTCTTCGTCCTGTGGCGCATCGTCAGTCTCCTCGGCCGCTGCGAATGCCTCCTCCAGTTCCTTCATCGGGTCGACTACCTGTTCTTTGAGGATTTCGTTGGTCACCATGCCCTCAGCGATCTCGCGCAGTGCGATCACGGTATGCTTGTCGCGGTCTTCGGGGACCAGCGGATCAGCACCGAGTTGTAATTGACGGGTACGCCGGGCGGCAACCAAAACCAGTTCAAAGCGGTTCTCAACGTTCTCAAGACAATCCTCGACCGTAATTCTTGCCATCAATATTTCTCCAGAAAGCGTATCGCCCAGAACGGGCCTGGCACAGACCGGGGGCGACGGAATGACTACAAACAGCCAACCCCGGGACGTTTATTGAAACGGCCGCTAAAGGCTTGCTGCGTCAGATGTTTTTAGTCTAACGTTTTTTGCGCAATGCACAAGGGCCTCGATGTTGAAGCCGTGGGCTGAGACGGGTGCGATCCCGTTCAGAACCACGGCGCGCAGCTCCACCAGCGCAGTGGCAAAGTCCGCGTTGACCATGATGTGATCGTACTCGACATGGTGGCTTATCTCGCTGGCTGCCTCGGCCATCCGCTCCCGAATCTCCTCGGCACTGTCCCGTCCACGGGACACCAAACGCCCAGCGAGGACCTCAGCAGATGGTGGCAATATGTAAACACTAACCACGTCCGCAACGCTACGGCGAACTTCCTGTGCCCCCTGCCAGTCAATATCCAGAACCACACTTTTGCCTCTGGCAAGAAACTGGTCTACCGCAGTACGCGAGGTTCCGTAGCAATGACCGAACACTCGTGCGTATTCAAGAAAATCTCCTGCCTCAATCATGTGCTCGAATGCGCGGTCATCGACAAAGAAGTAATCGACCCCTTCCGTTTCCCCTTCGCGGCGAGGACGTGTGGTATGGGACACTGAGGCCACGACGGTGTCGCAACTTTCGACTAAGGCGCGAGCTAGGCTACTCTTGCCCCCGCCCGAAGGGGCGGACAGGATAACTACACGAGCTGGGATGGCTGCAGTTTGGGGCATAACCAGGCTACTCGATGTTCTGCACCTGCTCACGCATCTGCTCAATCAAGACCTTCAAATCGACCGATGCGCTGGTTTGTTCGAGCTGTGCCGACTTAGATCCGAGCGTGTTGGCTTCTCGGTTCAATTCCTGCATCATAAAATCCAGTCTGCGACCAACTGGTTCCGTCCGGGTTAGTATCTGCTCCACCTCGTCCAGGTGTAAGCCCAATCTATCCATCTCTTCGGTGACCTCGCTGCGCGCAAGCAATATCACTACCTCCTGCTCCAAACGTTCTGGATCCACCTGCTCAACCATCTCCATCAGGCGCTGTTCCAATCGTTGACGCTGCACCTTGGCAATATCCGGCAATTGAGCGGTCAGCGAACTGAGGATTCCCCGCGCCGTCGCGATCTTGTCTTTCAGGATACTGGCCAAAGCGCTGCCTTCACCTTCCCGGCTATCGGTGAGCTCGCTGAGCGCCCCACGCAACAGGTCGGCGGCGGCGTCAGCGAGGACTTCATCGTCTACCGCCGGCGCAGACATCACACCTGGCCATTTCAGTATTTCACTGATCTGCAGCGGCTTGGCATCGGGCACGATAGCGTGAACACGATCCGACCAATTCGCGAGGTGGCCGACCACTTCGACATCGATGTCGCGTTCAGCCACATCCGCTGATGGCGGTGTGTAGCGCAGTAGGGCATCAACTCGACCACGGTTAACCACGGCACTGATGGCATCACGAAAAACGCCCTCGGCAAAACGCAGCTCCTCTGGCAGCCGCATCGCGACTTCACGATAGCGGTGATTAACACTTCGCACCTCCCATGTCATCTGACCCAAGGGCGTTTCCGCCGCGCAACGGGCGAAAGCAGTCATGCTCTTTGCCAAAGGAATTCTCCAAAATATTACAGGTTAGGCCGAAATACCTGACGGCAGCGCTCACTTGGGCCACTGACATCGGGTAAGCAACTATACTGTATTCTGTGTTTTTTTCGCCTGGCGCTGGTTGCTAACCATCCAGCTCACCCTATGTCCAGCAGACTGCCGCTGCAGAACGGCTACATCCTCAAGGGCTACACCATTAGCGAAGTCCTCGGTGGTGGTGGCTTCAGCCTGGTCTACCTTGCGAGCAACGAGCTGCAGCGCGGCAAGATGGTTATCAAGGAGTACTGTCCACAGGATCTGGTAGCCCGCCAGGCCGATGGCACGATTGAGCCCAACTCGCCACTGGCTCAAGCCCCATTTCGCCAGGGCCTGGAGCGCTTCCGCTTAGAAGCCCAAAGAATGAGCGAAGTGAAACATCCCAATATCATCAGCGTCAGTGAATACTTTGAAGCGAACAACACCCTATATATGGTGATGGCGCATGAAGAGGGGCGTGACTTGCGCTGGTTTATCAAGAAACTTGCGGGGCAATTGGACTGGGATTTTTTGAAACAGGTTTTCCCAGCCATCGGCGAAGGACTCTGGCGCATGCACCAACACGGTGTGGTGCACCTGGATGTCAAACCAGCCAATGTTCTACTGCGTACCAGTGGCCAGCCGTTGCTGCTGGATTTCGGTGCGGCGCAAACCCTTAGCGAAGACGATCGCTTTGGCTCCTTTCAGACCCTGACTCATGGTTTCGCACCACCAGAGCAGTATCTGGACGGTAACCTTGGTACCTGGACCGACATTTACGGCCTGGCCGCAACTATCTACAGTTGTATTACTGGGTCATCTCCGCCACCAGCATTAAAACGCCAAGAGGGTGCAACACTGGAAAAACTGACCGTATCCCGGACCGGGCAGTACCCCTACACATTACTGAAGACCCTCGAGGCTGCGTTATCACTGGATTACAGCGAACGCCCAGCTGATATGGGCATTTTTCTTTCGCTGGCTTTTGGCACCCCCCAGGGTAGATAACATCTTTATTTTGATGTTCATCTCCTACCAGGTAGTCTCCTCCAGGCGGTTGGTTCAGTCGGTGTAATCCCCTTTCGGTTTTTGAGTTAAGGGTTTCGGCTTTAGGCAAGCTCTGAGTCCAGGAAAATACGCCTGATAAACAACTTGTTTTGCTGTTATTTACATTGAACCCAAAACTTTAGGCCACTTTGTCGGTGGATGATCTTGCGCCAATCGTGGTCAAGCCATCTATTCAAAGGGGGGATCACATTTTCACAAATAGCCAGGCGGTTCTAATAGCTGACTTCCCGGAACATTCAACAATTAATGTCAGCAAACGCTGAGTTTTATCGCAGTTTTAAAATAGTTGACTCAGTGGTACAGTGACGCCTCTATTGGTCTTACCAGTTTACCATTTGATTATGAATCGAGAACGCGTTTCGGACGTTGTGGTTCGGAAAATTGAGCAGTTGATTCTTGAGGGAGCGCTGAAGCCTGGTGACCGCCTGCCGGCAGAGCGTAAGTTTGCCGTACAGCTCGGGGTCTCACGGCCCTCACTACGCGAGGGCCTACAGATTCTCTCCGCACGTGGATTGCTAACGACGCAGGGCCGCGGTGCCACCGAAGTGGCCGAGAGTCTTAATCCTGCCCTGGAAAATCCGCTGCTGGAACTGATCAGCACCTCACCCGATGCGCAGCAGGACGTCTTGGAACTGCGCCACGCGATCGAGTCCATGGCGGCATATCATGCCGCCGCCCGGCGCACTGAAACCGATATGGAGATGCTGCGCGCCGCCTACAAGCGAATGATTATCTCTCATGGTCAAGATGACGCCGTGATCGAAGCCAAAGCCGATGCAGATTTTCACCTCGCGGTCGGTGAAGCCTCACACAACGTGGTTCTAGTGCATGTAATGCGCAGCCTGTTCTCGCTGCTGCGTCGCAGTATCCATTACAACCTGGAGAACCTGTACCAGCGGCCTGATAACTTCAAGCATCTTCGAGACCAGCACTATCATCTGATGAATGCGATACTGGTTGGCGATCCACAGGCCGCCAAGACCGCCTCCGATAATCACATCAGTTATGTCGAGAAAACGCTTCAGGATATGAATATTCATAGGCAACGTGAAGCCCGCGCTCATCGTCGTGTAGCCGGCCTAGCCTTATCTTGATTGACCCAGATGGCTAACCGTCCGGCACGACTGCTGGATTGCCCCTTCTCTAGTAGGAACGATTCGGTTGCCCTAAAATCATTAAGCAAGCCACAAGGGCTAGCGTCCTTGTCTAAAGTATTAATGGTATACGACATACCACTGAAATCAACGTTGCTATGCTGCGATACGCGCTGATCCTTTTTTTCGTGCTCTGTGGAGCCTGGTTGTTGCTATCCGGGCATTGGACAGTTCTGCTTCTGAGTCTTGGCATCGCATCAGTATTGCTGGTGGTTCTATGCGCGAAGCGTTTAGGCATACTGGATGCTGAGGGTTTGCCGCTGAGACTACTTCCAGGACTGGCACGCTACGCGCCCTGGCTGGCTGGGCAGATCGTCAGTGCCAGCGTCGATGTGGCACGTCGTATCGTCGATCCACGCTTGCCAATAAGCCCATCAATCATTCACGTTGACGCCGGCCAACGCAGCGCCGTGGGTCGGGTCAGTTACGCCAATTCAATCACCCTGACACCCGGGACAATCTCGCTAGATGTCGCTGACAACCAGATAGAAGTGCATGCCCTGACGGATGACGCGGCTGAAGAGTTAACGCAAGGAGAAATGGCTCGGCGCGTATGCTCCATGGAGGATGAGTAATGTTCACGCTTACCGGCATCGCACTACTGGTCACTATGGTGCTGGCCCTGATTCGGGCAATCAAGGGGCCCACCGTCTATGACCGGATTCTGGCCTCGAATGCCGTGGGCACCAAGACCGTGCTGATGATCGCGGTGCTTGGCTTTATCGTCGGTGAGCCAGACTTGTATATTGACATCGCTCTGATGTACGCCCTGATCGGCTTCATCGGTACCGTCGCTGTCCTCAAGGTATCCGAGTTCGGCGACCTTGGTCAGGCACAGTCACCGCGCGACGGAGACAAATCATGAACCTCGCGCTAAACCTTGCAAGCGATGCCCTGTTGGTTATCGGTGCACTGTTCACCCTGGTAGGTGGCATTGGGCTACTGCGCCTGCCGGATGTCTTCACTCGCCTGCATGGCGCCGGCATTACCGATACCCTGGGGGCTGGCGCCATTTTGCTGGGGCTTGCCCTGGCAGCCGGCTGGAGTTTGCTGCTGGGTAAACTGCTATTACTTCTGGCGATACTGGCGCTACTGAACCCCTCTGCTTCACATGCCCTGGCGCGCGCGGCCAGGCATGGTATCCGCAGACCCTGGCTTGATAATCCGAAAATCTAAGTGCTGATCGAAACCATCAATATCGTGCTGCTGGGCATGCTGGCGCTCACCGCGCTTGCCGCGGTTCGGCTGCATGACCTTTTTGCCGTGACCATAATGTTTGGTATCTACAGCCTGCTCGCTGCGGTCGTGTTCGTGGTTCTGGATGCGGTAGATGTGGCATTTACCGAGGCGGCTGTAGGTGTCGGCATTTCGACAGTATTGATGCTGGCGACCATTGGCCTGGTGGGCAGGCACGAACAGCGCCCGGTACACCGACCCCTGCTGCCGCTGCTGGTGGTTGCGGTCACTGGCGCGGCGCTGGTCTATGGCACACTCGACATGCCTTTTTTCGCTGACCCAGCCGCACCCGTACATCAACACGTTGTGCCGTACTACCTCGGTAAATCACCTGAGCAAACCGGCATCCCCAACGTAGTCACCAGTATCCTCGCGAGTTACCGCGGTTACGACACCCTGGGTGAGTTGGCGGTAATTTTTACCGCTGGGGTCGGGGTTCTGGCTCTGCTTGGCCTGCGGCGACGTAAACGGCCTTCGAAAGAGCACCCAACGCCATGAGAGACAATCCGGTTCTACGCATTGTCGCCAAAATCATCATCCCGGTGATCCTGCTATTTGCCCTTTACGTACAGTTTCATGGTGACTTCGGTCCGGGCGGTGGTTTTCAGGCCGGGGTCATCTTCGCTGCTGGATTTATTCTTTACGGCTTGGTGTTCGGCACCGAAGCTCTGCGCAACGCCATACCGCCAGGGCTGTTACGGTTTGCTATCGCGCTCGGACTGGTCTTGTATGCCGGGGTTGGCGCAACAACAATGCTGCTGGGCTCAGATTACCTTGCTTACGGTGCGCTCGCCCACGATCTGATAGGCGGCCAACACCTGGGAATCTTCCTGGTCGAACTTGGGGTTGGCGTCACTGTAAGTGCGGTGATAGTCACCATCTTCCTGGCCTTTGCCGGGCGCAACGATCCGTGAACGTCGCTGGACTGTACAACTACTGGATCGTCATCCTGCTGATGATGACCGGTTTCTACGTGGTGATCTCCAGTGGCAATCTGGTCAAGAAAATCATCGGGTTGAACCTGTTCCAGGCCTCGGTTTTCATTCTTTATATCAGCATGGGTAAAGTCATGAACGGCGCCGTACCCATATTGCGCGAAGGCGTCACTACTTACTCCAACCCTCTACCCCATGTGCTCATCCTGACTGCGATCGTGGTCGGGGTAGCCACCACTGCCTTAGGTCTCGCGCTCGTCGTGCGAATTCGTGAAGCCTACGGCTCAGTCGAAGAAGACGATATTCATCGCCAGGACGAGTCCTTGTGATTAGTGCGCAACTGCCGGCGCTACAGGTGGTTGTGCCGTTGCTGGCTGCTCCGCTGTGCCTGGTCTTGCATCGCCCCTTTGCGGCGTGGCTACTGACATTCGTCGTCAGCGGCATCTCGCTTCTCGTTTCAGTTGCTCTGCTCGGGCAAATACTGGAACAGGGCGTCATCGACTATACCTTCGGTGGCTGGGCAGCACCGTTTGGTATCGCATACCACATCGATTTCGCCAACGCTTATGTGCTGTTGATCGTCACAGCGATCAGCACAGTGGTGTCCATCTTTGCCAGGCGCAGTGTCGCCAGTGAAATCGAGGCACATAGCCAGGGACTTTTTTACACCGCCTGGCTGCTCTGTCTTACTGGACTGCTTGGCATCACGATAACCGGGGACGCATTCAACCTTTTTGTCTTTCTCGAGATTTCCTCGCTGTCGAGTTACGTACTCATTGCGATGGGGAACGATCGCAAAGCGCTGACGGCGGCCTACCAGTATCTGATCATGGGAACGATCGGCGCGACTTTTATTCTTATTGGGATCGGCCTTTTGTACATGCTAACCGGCACACTAAACATGCTTGACATGGCGCAGCGCTTGATAGCCGTTGCCGACAGTCGCACAGCGCGCACCGGTTTTGCTTTTCTGACGGTGGGTCTGGGCCTGAAGATCGCGCTGTTCCCACTTCATCTGTGGCTGCCCAATGCCTATGCCTACGCGCCCTCAGCAGTCAGCGCCTTCCTTGCGGCTACTGCGACCAAAGTGGCTGTCTACGTCCTGCTGCGTTTTATGTTCTCGGTTTTTGGCATCGACTTCGCGCTCGGCGCCATGCCGCTATCGACCATGCTGGTCGTTCTGGGATCGGTCGCGGTCCTTTCTGCGTCGACAGTCGCTATATTCCAGCACAACCTGAAGAGAATGCTGGCGTACTCCAGCATCGCCCAGATCGGCTACCTGGTACTGGGTGTTAGCCTGGCGACGCCTGCTGGGCTTACGGCCACTCTGCTGCATCTTTTCAACCATGCGCTGATGAAGGGCGCATTGTTTCTCGCGCTCGGCTGTATTGCCTGGCGACTGGGCAGTGTGCGCCTGGGGGACCTGGGCGGACTCGGGTACCGGATGCCCTGGACCATGGGTGTTTTCGTGATTGGCGGTCTCAGTCTGATCGGCCTGCCACTCACCGCGGGCTTTATTAGTAAATGGTATCTGGTGCTGGCCGCTGTGGAGCGAGGCTGGTGGCCCGTTGTCCTTGTCATCATTGCCGGGTCACTGCTTGCCGTGATCTATGTCTGGCGCGTGATCGAAACCGCATACCTTGGCAAAACCAAAGAAGCTGTCAGTGGCACCGAAGCGCCGCTGTCTATGCTGGTTCCGGCCTGGCTGCTGGCTATCGCCAATCTGTATTTCGGCATGCATACCGAACTCAGCGCGGGCATTGCATCACAGGCCGCCATGGTGCTGTTCGGGGGACAACCATGAGCGACTCGATGCTATTTCTGATCGTACTGACACCGTTTATCGGAGCCGGGCTGATCGTTGTCACCGGCAACCGGCCCAATCTGCGCGAGACAGTTAGCGTCGCAACTGGCCTATTACTGCTGGCTGAGGTTGCCTCATTGGTCCCGGACGTGCTGGCCGGGGAAACTCCTGGCCTGCTGCTGGCAATACCGGTGCCCGGAGTACCACTGGCACTGCAGGTGGAACCATTGGGATTACTCTTTGCACTGATTGCCTCATCTTTGTGGATCGTCACGACGATCTATGCCATCGGCTATATGCGCGGCCATCATGAAATCCACCAGACCCGCTTCTATGCGTTTTTCGCCATCGCAATCGGCGCCACCATGGGAATAGCCCTGGCGCAGAATCTGTTTACGCTATTCCTTTTTTACGAATTATTGACGATCTCAACTTACCCGCTCGTTACCCATGCCGGTACGCCAGAAGCTCGTCGTGGGGGGCGGGTATATCTGGGTATCCTGATGGGCACCTCCATAGGGTTTTTGCTGCTGGCGGTGATCTGGACCTGGCAGTTAACCGGCACCACCGGCTTTAAGGCAGGTGGCATCCTTGCGGGGCAGACTTCACCGCTGGTCATTGGGATTCTCTATGGGCTTTTCGCCTTCGGTATCGGCAAAGCCGCACTGATGCCTTTCCATCGGTGGCTACCGGCCGCGATGGTAGCCCCCACTCCGGTAAGCGCACTGTTGCACGCCGTTGCAGTGGTAAAAGCAGGTGTTTTTGCCATCCTCAAGGTCACGGTCTATATTTTTGGTATCGATCTGGTCGGGGGCAGCACGGCCAGCACGGCCCTTTTATGGGTGGCAGTACTGACTATTATCGGCGCCTCACTTGTCGCGCTGTACCAGGACAATCTCAAACGCCGTCTGGCTTATTCCACCATCAGCCAGTTGTCTTATGTGGTCCTTGGCGCAGTGCTGGCCAACGCGGCCAGTATTTCTGGCGCAGCCGTGCACATCGCTACCCACGCGGTCGGCAAGATCACTTTGTTTTTCTGTGCCGGCGCGATTCTGGTGGCTACCCACAAAACCCGGGTCAGTGAACTCGATGGACTCGGTCGGCAAATGCCGCTCACCATGGGAGCCTTCCTGATCGCGAGTCTCAGTATCGCTGGGTTGCCACCGACGGGCGGCTTATGGGGAAAATGGTACCTCGCACTCGGAGCGCTTGATGCGGGCTACGGCATACTGGTCGGGGTTCTGATGCTGAGCACACTGCTGAACATCGCTTATCTTCTACCGATTCCGTTGCGGGCTTTTTTCGGCCAATCGCCTAAAACCGCGGTGCAGTTCAGCGAGGCCCCATTACCCTGCCTGGTGGCCATTGGCATAACCACGGCGGCCTGTGTCACGCTATTTTTCTTTCCCGGCCCAGTTTACCAACTGGCGGGCATGCTGATTCCTTGAGGCTCCGATGAACGACAAGGTCCATATCTTTGACAAACCGCAAAACGTACGACGGGTGCTGTGGGCGCTGGTCGCTGTGTGTATCGCCACCATCGGTGCCGACTTTGTTTACCACCGCCACATCGTGCATCCCTGGGAAGGGGTATGGGGCTTTTATGCCATTTACGGTTTTGTCGCCTGCGTGGTACTGGTGCTGGTAGCCAAAGAGTTGCGCAAGCTGCTGATGCGCGCCGAGGATTACTACGATCGTGATGATTGAACTACCGCCTTTTGTGCTTTTCTACCTGGCGGCGCTGGCAGCTGCGGTGCTACCGCGGCGCGCCCGCCAAGTAGTCATGCTGGCCGTACCACTGGTCGGTGGACTCGCACTGATGAATCTCGCCCCAGACCTTCTGCTGCGTGTCGCCTTTATGGACCTGCACCTAGAGCCACTGCGCGTTGATAAATTGAGCATGCTGTTCGGCATCCTGTTTCACATCGGCGCATTTATCGGCATTGTCTTCTCGCTACACGTTGACGACCGTAGCCAACATGTTGCAGCGTTGCTGTACGCCGGCAGTGCAATCGGGGCGGTATTCGCGGGCGACCTTTTGACCTTGTTCTTGTTCTGGGAAATACTGGCCCTGACCTCGGCGTTTCTAATATTTGCCAACCGCACTGATCGGGCCTGGGGTGCCGGCATGCGTTACCTTGTGATCCAGGTGCTATCGGGCGTGCTGCTGCTTGCCGGAGCGCTGATGCTGTATCGGCACAGTGGCTCGCTGGCCTTTGACCATATCGGTTTGAATGGCGCGGGAAGCTTCCTGATCTTTATCGCCTTTGGCATCAAGTGCGCCTTTCCCCTGCTGCACAACTGGCTCACGGATGCCTACCCCGAGGCCACTCCGACCGGCACGGTTTTTCTCAGTGCCTTTACCACCAAGGTCGCGGTCTACGCTCTGGCGCGTGGCTTTGCTGGCACCGAGGCACTGGTCTACATCGGCGCGACCATGACCTGTTTCCCGATCTTTTACGCCGTGATTGAAAACGACCTGCGCCGCGTGCTTGCCTACAGCATGATCAACCAGATCGGCTTCATGGTCGTGGGCATTGGCCTGGGTACGGCCCTGGCTATGAATGGTGCGATCGCTCACGCCTTTAACGATGTGATCTTTAAAGGCCTTCTGATGATGTCGATGGGCGCCGTACTGCACATGACCGGACGCATCAATGGCTCTGATCTGGGCGGGCTGTACAAAAGCATGCCTGTTACCGCCGGCCTGTGCATCGTCGGCGCAGCATCGATCTCGGCCTTTCCGCTTTTCAGCGGCTTCGTCAGCAAATCCATGGTTATGGTCGCGGTGCTGGAAGAAGGCCACCCGGGGGTCTGGCTGGCACTGCTGTTCGCATCGGCAGGTGTATTTCACCATGCCGGCATCAAGATTCCTTTTTTCGCTTTTTTCTCCCACGACAGCGGTATCCGGACCACCGAGCCACCGCTAAACATGCTGGCCGCGATGGGTCTGGCGGCTGTGCTTTGCATCTTTATCGGCTGTTATCCGTGGGCGCTTTATGAACTGCTGCCGTTCTCGACGGGCTATGCGCCTTTCGACGGCAGCCATATACTGGCGCAGATCCAGTTGCTGGTTTTTTCAGCCGCCGCGTTTGCCTGGCTCAAGGTTTCAGGGATTTACCCCCCTGAACTGCGCTCCACCAATATTGATGCCGAGTGGCTGTATCGTCGCCTGGCGCCACGCTGGGTGCGCCGCTGCACTCAAGGATTAACTGCCGTCAGTGACACGCTGGGCGAGACCACACAAAACGCCAGCCGTGTAGTGATGCGCTCGGTTGTGCGTCACTATGGCCCCGAGGGCACTCTGGCGCGATCCTGGCCGACCGGCTCGATGGTATTGTGGGTGGCGGTGCTACTCGCGGCGAGCCTGATACTGTACTACCTGTAAGATCAATTACCGACAACTTTTTTTAACGCTCCGAGCCGATGGGTATCCCTCACAACAATCCAGTCGATGAAGCGATTGCTTCAAGACGCTCGATACGGGCCTTTTTGCCAACGCCGGTCGAGCGGGCAACGATCCGTGCGATCCTCGCCACCGCATCGCGGGCACCCTCAGGTACCAATGCCCAACCGTGGCGGGTATATGTCCTGACCGGCAAGGCCTTGGCCGGCATCAGTAAAAATATACTGTCGGTGCACAACAATCCGGATGAGGCGGCGCAACACACTTCTGAATACGCCTATTACCCCAACAAATGGATCTCTCCTTACCTCGAACGCCGGCGCAAAATCGGCTGGGACCTGTATGGCCTGCTGGGCATCACCAGGGACAACAAGACGGCAATGCACCAACAGCACGGACGCAACTATGTATTTTTTGATGCTCCGGTTGGACTGATTTTCAGCATAGACAGGGTACTGGAGAGGGGCAGTTGGCTGGACTACGGCATGTTCCTTCAGAACATCATGGTTGCTGCCCGGGCTCGCGGCCTGGATACCTGCCCACAAGCGGCCTTTACACCATTTCACCGGGTGATTCGTTCGTATCTCGAAATGGATGATAGCGAGACTCTAGTGTGTGGTATGTCTTTGGGCTACGCCGATAACAGCGCGGTCGAGAACCGCTTGACGACTGAGCGTGAAGCTGTTGACGACTGGGTCAGTTTTATCGATTGAGCGCAGTTAGTCCGAACGTTTTCGGCTTTGAGATGGCACTCAGATCGTGCTGTCCTGCAGGTTTTCCTTGAAGTGACGCCGGCACATCGAGATATAGGTCTCATTACCGCCAATCTGAATCTGATCACCGGCCCGCATCGGCCTGCCCTCACCGTCAAAACGTACCGTCATGATGGCTTTGCGACCGCAGTGACACACGGTCTTGATCTCACGTAATTCGTCTGCCAATGCCAGCAGCAACTGCGCACCTTCGAACAGTTCTCCAAGAAAATCGGTACGCAACCCATAAGCGAGTACCGGTATATCCAGCGTGTCGACGACTTCGGTAAGCTGTCCGACCTGCTGGGCGCTGAGAAACTGAGCTTCATCCACCAACACACAATGCACGGCTTGTTCCTCACCTTCGCGAACCACCAACTGGCGCAGGTCGACTTCGGGACCCACATCGATCGCATCGGCCTCAAGACCGATTCGTGAACGAACCCGGCTTTCCCC
>JASMBC010000032.1 GCA_030754035.1 Arenicellales bacterium
GCACCCCTGCCGCCTGACCAACCTGGACTATCGCCTACTGCGAGAGGGTGTGCGTCTGGAACCGATGGGCCCAGAGCATTGCTGCGATTAAAAAGAATTTCAGCATCGGACAACGCACTTCCTTTTTGAGGAGCAAGAAAGCTATGGATACGAGCAAATTGCAGATTGTTTACGAATTTCCAAGGGATGTGCGCGAAATTGAGAATACATTCATTCCTCTTGCTGACGGCGTGCGACTGGCAGCCAGGATCTGGATGCCAGAGGATGCTGAAGCTAAACCGGTTCCGGCGATTCTTGAATTTCTGCCATACCGAAAGCGAGACGGTACATCTGAACGGGATGCCCTCACCCACCCTTACTATGCGGGGCACGGCTATGCCTGTGTGCGGGTCGATATGCGAGGTTCCGGAGAATCTGACGGAATTCTTGATGACGAGTACCTGAAAATTGAACAGGACAACGCCCTGGAAGTGTTGCAGTGGATAACCGCCCAGCCCTGGTGCTCAGGCAATACAGGAATAATTGGCATTTCCTGGGGTGGATTCAATGGCCTACAAATTGCGGCCCGTAGGCCGACGTCTTTAAAAGCAATAGTGACCATCGCCTCGACCGATGATCGCTACAGCGATGACATCCATTACATGGGCGGGACAATGATTAATGACAATATGTCCTGGGGTGCGACTATGTTTGCCTTCAACTCAAGACCCCCTGACCCCGCGATCGTCGGCGAGAACTGGCGTGATCTATGGATGGCGCGGCTCCGGGCTAATGACCCCTGGGTTTTGAAGTGGCTTAAGCACCAAAGGCGCGATGAATTCTGGCAACATGCTTCGGTCTGCGAAAACTATGCTGACATCGAGTGCGCAGTTTATGCAGTCGGCGGCTGGGCTGACGGCTATTCCAATGCCGTGCCGCGCCTGCTCGCCAACCTAAAAAGCCCGCGCAAAGGCTTGGTGGGCCCCTGGGCCCACAAGTACCCTCATTTTGCCCTGCCGGGGCCCCGCATTGGCTTTCTGCAGGATACTCTTCGGTGGTGGGACTACTGGTTAAAGGGGCAGGATACGGGCATCATGGATGAGCCACAGTACCGCGTCTGGATGCAGGACAGCATCGAACCTCTGCCCCAGTATCAATTCCGACCGGGTCGGTGGGTGGCAGAAGCTTCCTGGCCCAGCGCCCGAATCAACAGCAAGACGTTGTTCCTTAATCGCGCCACCCTCGAAGAGGTTGCGCGAGCTTCAGAAACATTGAACATTCATACGCCGCAAAACATGGGTGCACGACAAGGCGAGTGGTGTGGCCATGGGCTGGACCCAGACGGGCCCGCAGACCAGCGAGAAGATGACGGCTGTTCGGTAACCTTCGACTCGGCCCCGTTAGATGCGCCACTTGAAATCTTGGGAGCTCCAGTGCTCACTCTGCAGTTGAGTGCCGACAAACCAAATGCGTTTATTGTGGCCCGACTGAACGACGTAGCACCAGATGGCGCTTCTACTCGAGTCACCTATGGCGTGTTGAACCTTACCCATCGTAACGGTCACGAACACCCCGAAGCACTGCTTCCGGGTGAGGCCTATGAGATACACCTTCAGTTAAACGACATCGCCCACGCTTTTAAAGCCGGTCATCAGATTCGGATCAGTTTGTCTAACACGCTGTGGCCACTGTTTTGGCCATCACCCGAACCAGTGACTTTGGAACTGGAGACCGGAAAAAGCTCTCTGGCGCTACCGGTACGCACCAATCACGACGGGGACGAAAAATTGCAGGCGTTCGAACCTGCGCAGAGTGCGCGGCCGGAAGCAGCACAGTTGATTTCGCCAGAACACTTCGAACGCAAAATTGAACGCGACGATGCCGATGGCAAGACCCGCCTTACGGTAATAGCGGATACTGGAATTGCTCACCTTACGGAACTCGGCTGGGAGCATGGCTCAGTCTCGAGGCAATATTATGAAATTACCGACG
This sequence comes from Arenicellales bacterium, assembly GCA_030754035.1. Lineage (GTDB taxonomy): Bacteria > Pseudomonadota > Gammaproteobacteria > Arenicellales > UBA868 > UBA12578. Next base: position 1,972 of record JASMBC010000032.1, read on the forward strand.
GCGAACCCAACTCCAATCATGCGCACTTGCACTGGACTATGCACTTTCGACGGCCCGATCATGGGCTGGATGTCCGCACCGAGACCCACTCGATTCTGAAATCCACTGAAACTGAATTTATTTTTTCAGGGTCATTGGAAACTTTCGAAGGTGAAGAAAGCATTTACTCAAAAAAATGGAAAAAGAATTTCCCAAGGCAAATGAATTGATCTGTATTTGTCTTAAGTTGATTATTTTTTTAAATCAATGGCTGGCAAATAGCCTCTTCATTGCTGCCGGAGCCTCAATTGTCGTCATAAACGATGCATTTTAATATGTTACGGTTTGATATATTTCTATACACGATGATAATATTTCAATCTACCCGATCTCAAAAAGCGAGTTCTTGTGGGTAAAGTTATAGTCTCTTTCAAATTAGTGGATTCTTAGCTTACCCAGGCAATATTGAAAAAGCTGTGCTGACCAGGCAAGATCTTTAGTTTTCAATCAGTGACAACAGCTACACTTTCCTTAGGATCAATTATTAAAGATAAGAAGGTCTCATGAAAAAAATTATTTTTCTTCTGTTTTTGTTTTGTTTATTAACTCCTATCGGCTTTGCTCAAACTACTGCTGGAGTTATCCAAACCCAAATGAGTTTGGATGCCAATTTTGAAATTGACGTTAAAAAGGCTCAGGTGATTGACAATGTGTTAACCGTTGTTTTTGTTTTTAGAAACACTTCTGGAACCACAGCTACAATCAGCATGCTTCCTTCGGAAATGTATTACATTGATTCCACTCAAAACAAAAAATACCACATCTTAAAAGATGAAAACGGAGCTTTCATCATGGCTCCTTCTTTATATTTTGGAAAATTAGAATTTCAAGTAGAAGCAGGCAAATTGAAACTGGCTTGGATTAAAATGCCAGCACCAGATGCAGGCGTAGAAACTATCAATATTAATCTGCCTGGATCCCTTCCTTTTGAAAAGCTTAAGATTTCTAGATGAAGTTTCTGATTCCCATCATTCTTTTCACTTTGTTTCTCATTCCTCAAACTCAAGCTTGGGATGCAGATAAACCTTTTGATTCTGGTGCTGCAGCGGCTGCACAATCTGCTCTAAAGGCATTAGGTAAAAACAAGGGAGCGTTAAAAATCAGTTCTACCAACCCTTTATCTCTCCAATCAGAGTCTCTATCTATCAAAGGCCTATCAGGCTTAACCCTTAAAGCTGATGTTCAAGAACTCAACAAAGCCATAGACAATTTAAAAGCCGAAGTCACTCAAACCAAAATCAAAATTGATTTATCTGGTGATGTTCTTTTTGATTTTGACAAAGCTGACTTAAAACCAGAGGCCTTAGAGAGTTTAAATTCACTAGCCACCATAGTGAAACAAAAAGCCACAAAGGTAGAAATCTTCGGCCACACAGATTCCAAAGGCAGTGATGTCTACAATCAAAAACTTTCAGAAAAACGATCCTTGAGTGTAAAAGTCTGGCTTCTTACAAATACAGGTTTCTCAAAAGACCTCATTCACACCAAAGGCCTAGGGGAAACCCAACCTCGAGCCCCAAATAAAAAAGAAGATGGCTCTGACAATCCTGAAGGCAGAGCTCAAAATAGAAGAGTAGAAATTTTGGTCTTTGTCCAAAGTTGATTTTCCGTAGCCCCTGCCGCTGACACCAGAACCCTTAGGCAAGTATTCCGGCACAAGGAGACTCGAACCGGATCACTCGAAGGAACGGCGGCCCTCGGCGACCAGACGGAGAAATCTTCAGAGTTGGGCACGAACGCGCTATGCTAGCGCCATGATCGACGATCCTGTCCAGTTCAGCCAGCGCATGCACCAGCTGCCACCTTACCTCTTCGGCAGCATTAACCGTCTCAAGGACGAGAAGCGCCGCGACGGCATCGACATTATCGACATGGCGATGGGCAACCCGACGGACCCTACGCCGGACCCGATCATCACCAAGCTCTGCGAGGTGGCCCAGGACTCGCGCAACCACCGCTACTCCTCAGCCGCCGGCATCTACAACCTTCGTCGAGAGGTCGCGAAGTTCTATCGCAAGCATTGGGAGATCGACGTCGACCCCGAGTCCGAAGTCATCGCGACTATCGGATCGAAGGAGGGCATCAGCCACCTCTGCCTCGCTCTCCTCGGACCCGGCGACACGGTCTTTGTTCCCGCTCCCTCCTATCCGATTCACGCCTACGGTGTCGTGATCGCGGGCGGCCAGTCCATCGCTGTCCCGGTCCAGGACAACGACAAGTTCCTGCAACAGATCGACGATACCTGCCGGACGCAAAACCCGCAGCCAAAGGCCCTCTTCCTTAATTACCCGCACAACCCGACCTGCCACTGTGTCGAGCCGGAGTTCTTCACCGAGGTCGTGAAACTGGCGAAGAAGCACGGCCTGATCGTCGTCCACGACTTTGCCTACGGACAGATTACCTTCGACGGCTACCGGGCTCCGAGTTTTCTGGCAACGCCGGGCGCCAAGGACGTCGGCTGCGAATTCACGACGATGTCCAAGTCCTTCAACATGGCGGGTTGGCGCATCGGATACTGCGTCGGCAACCGGAAGATCATCGACGCGCTCGCCGCAATCAAGGGCTACTACGACTACGGCATCTTCCAGGCAATCCAGATCGCGTCGATCATCGGTCTACGCGAGTGCGACGAGTTCACGGTCGCGCAGGCAAAGAAGTACGAGGAGCGCCGCAACGCTCTGCTCGAGGGGATGGAGCGCCTCAGCTGGACGGGCACCGAACCTCCGCGTGGCGGCATGTTCGTCTGGGCCCGCATTCCGCAGGAATTCCAGGAGATGGGCTCGATGGAGTTCGCGCGGCGCCTCATGGAGGACGCCGAGGTCGCCGTCGCTCCGGGCGTCGGCTTTGGTCCTCAGGGTGAAGGTCATCTGCGACTCGCCCTGATCGAAAACCGACAGCGCCTCCAGCAAGCGGTACGACAGATCGGACGCGCGTTCACACGCTTGCGCGCGGGCGCCGCTTCCTGACGAGTGCCGCCGCCGGAATCTGTCAGGGGACCTCGTCGAGTGTATAGGCAGAATAAACGCCCTTTTTGCCCGGGTCCAGCGGTAGCTTGCCGCCCACTGCCCACCGCAGGCCGGACAGGTTTCGATCGATTCGGCACAGGGCCTGCTCAACGTTGCCGGGACCATCGGCTGCCTAGGTAGAATCTGAATTAATTTCGCTGTTGCGAAAAGCAACGGTGGATTGCCCGCCCATTATTCTCACCTCGCTGCTGACCTCCGGCGTGCTGGCAACAACCTCCCCACGGCGGATAACAAATAGCCGGTTTGCCCGAATACGTATTGCCTCGATGGGGTCGGCCGCCTGCAGAATAACCATGTCTGCGTTACACCCTGGCGCGAGCCCGTAGTCCTCTAACTGCAGCGCACGCGCCGCATTAACCGTTACCGCGTCAAACATGCTCCTGGCCTCGTCAATGCCCGTCATTTGTCCCACATGTAGCCCCATGTGGGCCACCTCAAGCATGTCATGGCTACCAAACGAGTACCACGGATCAAGCACACAGTCATGGCCAAATGCCACATTGATGCCTTGTTCCAGCATTTCCTTAACCCGGGTCAGCCCCCGCCTTTTGGGGTAGGTTTCCATACGCCCCTGAATAGTGATATTGATCAGTGGATTGGCAACAGCAGAAACTTCTGCCTCTTCGATCAGTGCCATCAGTTTCCCGGCATAGTAATTATCCATCGAGTGCATCGAAGTCAGATGCGAGCCGCAAACCCGGCCCTGCATTCCCAACCGCTGGGTCTCAAACGCGAGGGTTTCAATATGGCACGAATGAGGGTCATCAGTTTCGTCACAATGCATGTCAACCAGCAGGCCTCGCTCGGCGGCTATTTCACACAAAGCCTTAACGGACCGGGTGCCCTCTGCCATCGTTCGCTCAAAATGAGGGATGCCACCGACCACATCAACACCCAGGTCCAGTGCTTTAGTCAATAAAGCCTCTGCCTGCGGGTAACGGTAGTAGCCGTCCTGAGGGAACGCAACCAGCTGAATGTCCAGGTAAGGGCGCATTTCTTCGCGAACCTCGAGCAATGCCTGAACCGCCAGCAGTGTCGGCTCACAAATATCGATGTGAGCCCGAATCGCCAGATTGCCCTTGGCTACAGCCCACCGACATAACAGCCGAGCCCGGCGCTGGATGTCCGCAAAATCGAGATGCGGTTTGAGCTCACCCCAGAGCGCTATGCCCTCGAGCAGGGTGCCGCTCTGGTTGACCCGTGGCCGCCCGTAAGTCAGCGTCGCATCCATGTGGAAATGACTGTCTATAAACGGTGGTGTCACAAGGCAACCGTTTGCCGAGATCTCCTTCACCGCCGTAGCATCAAGAGATGGTGCAACCTCTATGATCCTGCCATCCTTGCAGGCAATGTCCTGCTCTTCTTTACTGTCCTTGAGCCGGCACTGCCGTACGATCAGATCAAACATATTCCAGCACTCCGTTTGTGTAACAGTTGAGGTCCGCTATGACTAAGGCCAATAAGCCCCCAAGACACTGATTGTCATGCTGGCTCGGGTGGTAATAGCCCGCAGAATCCGAGTAACCAACACCCGTCAATATACGCAAGAACTGGCTGGACAATCACGATCCACCTGTCAGTAACAACGCCTGTCGCTGGCCGTTCACTTCGATCTTGCCGCCGCGCTGGCGAATTGCTACTTCGCGCCCATCGAGCAGGGTTTGTGCCTGACTCGCCGGCACACCAGTGCGGAAGGTTGACGAATCGCTATACACCAGCCAACGGCCATTCCCTAGAGCGACCCCGATACCCCTATCGACTTTGATAGGCCGAATATCCCGCCAATCGATGCCTTTAAGTATCTGTGTCAGTTTGCGATAGGTTTTTCCTGCCGGCTTGATCTCAAGTGGCGCCTGGCGGGCAGCCTTGCGGTACAGGGAATTGGTGGCAAACGCAGAGATTTGCTTGCGCTCACCGCCTTTTTCGGTTGGCGGATCATACAAAGTGTGCCAGAACACGCGCTCAATACCGTAAGCCAGAGCCAGTATCACTGTTCGGGCGAGAATCTCTGCCTGCCATTCGGGGCTGAGAAAAGACTCCTTACCTGCCGCGGGCACACTGGTCTCGGTCAGCCACACCGGCTTACCCCGGGCCAATTCCTGCACCCGGCGCAGGGTCAGTTCCACAGCTCCGGCATCACGCCCAGTGTGGTAGGCATGGACGGACAGAATGTCGATAGCGGCAAGTAACCCGGGCACGGCTAATAGATCACGCAGGTAGCGATAGCCGAACTCTTTAGTCACACGGTAGAGGCCGCCGTTGAGAACGCGTGCCCCGGGGTCGGCGCTTTTGATGGCGCGTGCGGTCAAGATGACTATTTCGGCGAACTGCTCAGGCGTACAGAAATTGCTCCGTTTGCTGACCCGGGGGCTGCCCGAATTCTTAAGGTCAGGCTCGTTGTCGACCTCCCAGAAACGCACGCCCCGAAGCAACCCAGGCATGTCGTTGAGTCCATCACCATCGTAGCGTTCCACTGCAGCGCGAACGAATTCGACATAGCGCTCCCTGGCGTCACCCTGCAACACATAGCGGCTGGTGAAGTCCCGGGATTTGTTGCCCGGCCACGGGCCAATCATCACCACCGCCTCAAGCCCGACACGCTGTACTGCCTGCAACCACAGGTCGGCCCGGGCAAACGAGCGAGCCTCGCGCTCCCAGCGGTCCCAACTCAGGCGCGGAAAGGCCACGGTGTGGCCGCGGGTCCAGCGGGCACCTACTTGCGCCGCCGCCTGCCCTTGCTGATCCAGCAAACGGCGTAGTACCTCGAGTTTGACCCCGCGGCGCTCGAACTTTTCCGGAAACGAGATCGCCTCATTGATACCGAATACTTCGATTACGGGGCCACGGGGCCGGTATGCGCCGGTGAGTTGCTGGGCAACAGCAACCAGGCACTGGCACCACAGCCCCAAGGCCAGGACAGTTACCAGCGCTATCCTGGTGACGGGGCACCAACAGCCCCGGGTAAGATGATTATTAATGGCCACAGTCAGGGTGTTAGGTGGCGACGCTTCTGCTTGCAGTTGAATCTTACATCTCGATTTCGACCAACGCCCCGGCAGGCAAGTCAAAAGAATCGACGATAGTCATCACAGGGCCTTTTCGCACTGCCTGGTAATCAACTTTATAAGTACCTGCCTGTAAAGGTATAGGGCCCCAACCCTTTTGCAACTTAACCGAGGCCTCAACCTCACCCGCTTCATTAAGGCGCGAGAACTCCACCATATAAGGGGGCTCAGCCCCATCCGCATAACTAAAACCAACGCCGGTATTTACTGGAAACTTTGCCAACTGACCGGCTTTGATGGTGACAGCCCCTAATGGAGAGTCTGTCGCGCCATGCTTCGACTGGCGATAGACCAATTGATACTCCCCTTCTGGAACGATCTGCGGCTTGAACTCAAAATTGCTGACTTTGAAAGCCACCTGGCCATCGGCATCCAATAACTGCCACCATCTTCGGCGAATCTCCGGCACCCAGTCGGCCCGTACCAACTGCAAACCGGTCGCCACGGTTAATTCGTTCAACTGATCCATCTGGACATCAATTGGGCCGAGGTTTACCGGTGTTGTTCGATGCTCATTTTGATACCAGATCAGGTCATATCGACCCACGGGAACCACCTGTGCCGCCAGATCACGAAACCAAACCCCGGGCCTCTTTCCCGGGTTGTCGTCTGCCGCCTTCAGACCCCACCAATAAGGGGTTTGGACCCATTGGGGCATTGTCAGGCGCACGCCGGTTACAACGGGAACTTCTACTACCTCGCCGGACTTAACCTGCACAATCTGCCCGGTAATAACTTGCGCTGCCCGATGTTCGTTCTGATGCCACACCAACTGGTAAGCTCCTGCTGGTACTTTCTGTGGTGCGACACCCTGGCGCGCAAACTTGTAGAGAATCTCACCAGATTCGACGTCTGATAAGGCCCAGTATCTGGGTTCCTCTACCCATGCCGCGGGCAACAGTTGAACCGTCCCCGGACCTTTGGCTTTAATTTTTATAGAGGTAGACGATGAAGCGACTTCTTGCACAACCGGCTCTGGCTCAGGCGCTTTTTCTATTTTCACCTGCTCGACTACGCTCTGCTTGACGGTCTTTAGCGCATCAAGCAACTCGCCGGCAGTGTCGGCAGTAAAATAGGCGCCGCCACCGGCATCGGCGATGCAGGACAACTTCTCTACCTGGTGATCCATCAAGCCGAAACCGACCACGTGCATGACGAACTTGATGCCGCTGGCTTTCAATTTCTGGGTCAGGGCACAAGGATCCTTGCCACAGCTCTCCAGGCCGTCGCTTACCAACACGATGGTAGATTCCCCCTCCTCTTGGCGCAGCCGGTCAATGGTCAGTTGGATGGAATCGGTGATAGGTGTCTTACCGCGGGCCGAGATGAACCGAATCCGTTCCTGGGCGCGGGCCTTATTGGCCGCATCCATAGGGCCAAGCGCAATTATTTCTTCGATGTCGGCGCAGTCTCCCCTTCTGCGATGGCCGTAGACAGTGACCCCCGAGCGAACATTTGCCGGGGTCTCTTCTAGCAGTCTGGCCAGGGTTTCCTTGGCGATGGTAATCCGCGGCTTGCCCTCGACCCGCTGCCACATTGAGCCTGAAGCATCGAGAATGTAATAGAGAACGTTGTCATTGGCCTGGGCAATGCTGGGCGTAAAGGTCCCAATCAGGAGGGCCAAAACAATGGGTAAAGTGATACGGCTGCGCAACATGACGTTATCCTCGTTTTATTAACAACCGGCATTAACAAGGCCGGGGTCTGTCCTTTGCTTGTTCGGCTGCTGACTGCTGACGTCGCAAGCGTTGTCTTAGTTTAACCCTACAATAGCTCCGGTAGATTATCCACCTTCGGCGTAGCCTCTATCCAAGCTAAACCGCCTGAACTTTCCAGGCTAGTTCGTTATGCCGAGCCTGGACTGCCCAGGTAAAGACGTCAACGATTTCTGCAGTTGCAAACGTCGCAGTACTGATACCCTACGCTACGCTCTCGGCGCCACGCATTTTCCCGAAGGTGAACAAACAGCCGGCAAGTAGTGCCGCGCACAGCAACTGGGTAAAGGTGAGGTTTGCCAGGATAATGCCGCTGTCGGCGCGCAGGAACTCGAGCACGAACCGGCCCAGTGCGTAGCCGGCAACAGCCGCGACTGCAAGGTATCCGGGCGGCATGTCCCGAGAAGTTATGGTCCGCAACAGCCACCAGAGTACGACTAGGTACGCAAGCTCGTACAGTTGTGTTGGATGTACCGGTAGTGACTCGGCAGTGCTGGCGTCGATAAGGCCCAGGTACACATGCTGGGCGTGGGCCGGGCTGCCCGTGGGAAACGCGATTGCCGGCCAAAACCAATCACTCGAGAGCCAGGGCAGAGTCTGAACCTGTGCAACTGAAGTAGATCGCCCAGCCTCAAGTTGTTGTGTGACATCGCCCCAGCAACACCCGGCCAGGAAGCAGCCAACCCGAACGCACGCCAGCCACAGAATTGCCGGTAGGGCCAGCAGGTCCAGCATGCATCGGTAGCCCAACCTGGCCACCCGGCAATAAACGAACAGAGCCGGCGCCGCGACGAGCGCCAGCCCGAGCAGGCGCGAACGCCCGGAGAAAACACCCGAACCCGCCGCGAACATCGATTCCCCGGGACTGACCACGGGCAACAGTCGGGCGCCGGCAATACTAAGGAGAAAAATCAGCGGCACTGCGAGATCTACGTGCGAAGGCTCGATACCAGCGGCAACCGCCCGTGTTCGCGCATACCCCCAGGCCAGCAGCAGCCCGACCACCAGCATCACGCCGTATGGCGTCACCAAGGCATCAACAGTTGTTGGCCACATGGCAATCAGAAAATATGTTCGATTCCAAACGCTTCCAGCAGATCGCCCACGTCGTTGTAGTTTTCCTGCGGCAAGCGCTGAAACTGCATCCTTTCTCCGATATATAGTTCCGGATTGTCGGGATTCTGCCGGATCATGCGCTCGAGCTGGCCAGACGCCGCCTTGAGGGCGTCATCGAATTCAGGGCTGCCGTCTTTGGCACTAGGCAAGTCGAGACCCTCAAGGACATCAGGGCTAATCATGTCGAGAGACACCTCGTTGGGAGCATGTGAGCGCACTCGCAATACGAACCAAACCCCGTCCGACCCTGCCCGTTTATTGATTATGCTTTGCGCCTGGTATCTGGGTTCCCAGGTCATCAAACGTACATCGTCGATATCCGTCAGCCAGGCTTTGTAGGTCTGTAATTTGCCGTCAACTTGCAGCCTGTCGGCGGCAAGCGCCTCGACCGGCGTCATCCGGCGGCAATGCGAGATCCGGCCGTCAGTTTCCTGCGGCGCTTCGGCGGTGACTCCCTGGGCACCATCGACCCCACTATCCGCCGTCAAGGTGCTCCCGCTCATTGCCGTGCTGGCTGATCCAGATTTTTTTTCCACGGCAGGCTCATCCACACACTTGGTTGAGAATACACTGGCCAGCCAGGTACGTTTGTCGTAGGGATCGAGTATCAAAAAATCAGCCTCTTCACTATCTTCCGCTTCCCCGGGCTCGCCGATCCATATTCCGCTTAATTTCGGATCGATTTCGCTCAACTCAGGATCGCCCACCGGAAACGGCAGGCAAGCCATTACCCCAAGCAGCATAGGTAACAGCAGCAAGGCTAGCAGCGCCCCGGCGCCGGAGCGGCGGGCACCTGTCTTTAACCGACCATCAGCAAACGCCTTCAACAGGCATCTACCAGGCCTGCTGTTGCTAATCCGATTATTCATGGTTTGTTCGCTATCAGTTTAATTGGCAAAAGGGCATGAGCCTCTGCGACTGAAGCCCACTATCGCATAGTCTAATTGCTCGTGCAGTGGGAAAATCGTGGTAGATAGCGGCTGATTTGCTGTACTCCAGGCTCGGATTCCGCCGCTGATGGGTAGCTCGTCGACGGCTCTACCACCGGCGGGCTAAACGGGGGGAAACAAGGAATGACCCGCAACTACCCCCTAACCACAATCAGGCGCAGGGAATAATGGCTGCGGAGTTTCTGATGACCCAGGCGCGAGCAAGTGCTGAAACGGGCTACAAAGACCCGGTCTTAAAGCAGTTCTAGCCCTGCAACTGAAACCGTCGGCCGCAGGGAATCAGCGCTTGGAATATTGCGGGCGCTTGCGGGCCTTGTGCAGGCCGACCTTTTTTCGCTCGACCTCGCGGGAATCGCGGGTAACGAACCCTGCTTTTCGCAGCACCCCACGCAAGGTCTCGTCGTAGTGCAGCAGAGCGCGGGTGATGCCGTGCCGGATAGCACCAGCCTGGCCGGTACTGCCACCACCTTTTACGCTGACGGTAATATCGACTTTATCCAGCAAGTCGGCAACCCCAAGGGGCTGGCGCACCACCATGCGCGCAGTTTCCCGACCGAAATACTGGTCGAGCGGGCGCTGGTTTACATTGATGCTACCGGTTCCGCGCTCGAGATAAACGCGGGCGACGGAAGACTTCCTGCGCCCGGTGCCGTAATAAATCTGTGCAGTTGCTGCCATCTTTATCGTTATTCCTTCAAGCTCGATCAAACCTCGAGCGTTTTTGGTTGTTGCGCCACATGCTTGTGCTCAGCGCCAGAGTAGACCCGTAACTTAGCAAACATCGCCCGGCCCAGCGGGTTCTTTGGCAACATGCCTTTCACGGCCGACTCGATGATCCGTTCGGGATGCTCCTCCATTTGCCGGGCAAACGTGATCTCCTTGAGGCCACCCGGGTATCCCGAATGCCGATAGTAGGTCTTGGCCTCCGCCTTGTTGCCAGTCACCCGAATCTTGCCGGCATTGATAACGATGATGTGATCGCCGGTATCAACGTGCGGCGTGTATTCGGGCTTGTGTTTGCCGCGTAAACGCCGGGCCACCTCGGTCGCTAAGCGGCCCAGCACCTTGTCGGTGGCATCAACTACGTACCAGTCACGGCGAACGGATTCAGGCTTGGCGGAAAATGTTTTCATGAAAAGCTTTTTGCCCCAACAAGTGAGGCGCGGATGGTACAAGAACACCGATGCACTGACAAGCCAGTCGAGCGGGCGAGGCCCCGTCACCGTCCTGAAAAAACGGGCATGATGCGGGCAGAAAACACAGCTCAAAGCGCCGCGCTTATACCGCCAAAGGCCGATGGAGGAGTCTTGCTTGCCTTGGGGCCGGTATCTACTGTTTCACTGCTGTGCCCGCAGATCCACAAAACTTCGGCAGTTATTACTAATTTCGCGCATTAGCGTTATCTAATATTATAAAGACGTCAACACCATGCTCGATAATCTTTTCTGACGTTTTCCGCCAGTACCTTATTTCAGACCCTCCGAGATTTGCCGTAATAGGGTCATCGGCCGCCGGTTACCGCCGGTGTGCGTGATTGTCCTGCATCGAAAACGCAACCTGCGAGGGCCGTCGATTAATTGATTCCAGCTGCCGTCCGTTGCCACCGCTCGCCTCTCTAGCAGTTAAGGTCGTTAATTGAGCAGCGCCGATGCCTGCGGATCGAGCAATTCGACCCAATGGCGTACCGGCACAGACGCCTCCCCAGCGAGGTGGACCAGGCAGCCTATATTGGCGCTGGCGATGACCTGCGGCTCATGTTGCTGCAAGTGCCCCAACTTATTATCGAGTAGTTGTCCCGACAACGCCGGCTGCAACAGTGAATAAGTTCCAGCGGAACCACAACAAAGGTGGCTATCGACCACCGGCACCAATTCCGCACCAGCGGCTGTCAGTATTGCTTCTACCTTGCCACGGATAGCCTGCCCATGCTGCAGCGAACAGGGCGAGTGAAATGCAACCCGGATCCCGGGCGGCGCCTGCAGTGAATCATACTCACCTTCATGGATTACTTCGGCTATGTCACGGGTTAATTCCGATATCTGCCGGGCCTTTTCCGCGTAATTGTCATCCTCGGCCAGCAACTCGGCGTATTCGCGCACCGTGACTCCGCAGCCGCTCGCCGTCATGACGATAGCCTCGATACCCGCCTCAACATGCGGCCACCAGGCATCTATATTCCGGCGCATGGCTTGCCGAGCCTCTTCGCTGGCACCAAGGTGCAAACTTAAGGCGCCGCAACAACCAGTGCCTGGTACATTCTTTACTGACAGCCCGATCCGGTCGAGCACACGGCAGGCTGCCGCATTGATGGCCGGGTCCATCGCCGGTTGCACGCAGCCCTCTAGCATAAGCACTTGCCGTGGGTGCCGTGAAGCTGGGCGGTCTCCAGTCGGTCGCCTCGGCGGTACCTGCCGCGCCAGGATATGTGGCAGCACTGCCCTGACTGTTCGCGCCGCACCCAGCATCGGCGCGAACAACGGTCCCAGCATCATTTGCCGCAACAACCAGCGAACTGTACGCTCGAGAAAATGCCGCGGAGCCTTTTCCTCAACTACTTCACGGCCAATTTCCAGCAGCCGGCCATAACGCACTCCCGAAGGACAGGTGGTCTCACAGGAACGGCAGGTCAGGCAGCGATCAAGGTGGACCCGCGTGGGCGCCGCACACTCGCCCGACTCAAGCGCGTGCTTGATCAGGTAGATTCGGCCACGGGGGCCATCCAATTCATTCCCTAGCAACTGATAAGTAGGACAAGTTGCGGTACAGAAACCGCAGTGTACACACTTGCCAATAATCTCCCGCGCTTCCTGTCCGGCAGGAGTCTCGCGAATAAAATCAGCCAATACCGTATGCACGAATCAGGCCTCCGGGTACAGGCGATCGCGATTAAGAATACCTACCGGATCGAACGCCGCCTTAAGTCCTGTGTGCAAGCGTTGGCCGACGGCATCAAGTGGCTGGAAACTGTTTGCCCGGTCACCGCCACGAAAGCGGGTAGCATGTCCGCCGACCGCCGCTGCAGCTGCAAATATCTGCTGCGGCTGAGCCTCGCTGGCCAGCCAGCGCTGGCCCCCGCCCCACTCCAGTAACTGTTGCTCGGCTAACGCAACGGGCGGCGCCTGCGGCGGCAGTGACAGCCGCCACAACGGCAAATCACTAGCGAAAAACTGTAGCCGATGCTCTCTGAGGTCGTGCCAGAAATCGGTGTCCTCTCGGCACGGCTCACCACCGAGAGCTGTGGCCGCGGCAGCAACACCGGCACCGCTGCCGGAAAGGCGCAGCCTCAGCACCCCATCGAAAAAAGCCGTCCCGCTGAACGGCCATGGTTGTAGCGCCCACTCGCCGAGCCGCGAAAGTGCTTCACTTTGTGTGCATTCAAAACATAGCGTCTGCTCTACTTCGGGTAATGGCAATACTTTAAGGGATATCTCAGTAATGATGCCGAGCGTACCCAGCGCCCCGGTCATGACGCGCGACAGGTCGTAGCCGGCGACGTTTTTCATCACCTGGCCACCGAAGCGCAGGTACTGGCCTTTGCCGTTGACGCAATTGACCCCAAGAACAAAATCGCGCGCCGCACCGCGGTAAGGGCGGGCCGGGCCAGACAAGCCGCAGGCGATAGTGCCGCCGATAGTCGCACTGGCACCGAACGCTGGTGGTTCGAAGGCCAGCATCTGCCCCTCGCCGGCCAGCGTTGCCTGCAGCTCGGCCAACGGTGTACCGGATCGTACCGTCACCACGAGTTCGGTCGGCTCATAGGAGACTACGCCCCGGTGGTCAGCGAGAGAGAGCGTATCGCCCACCGCTGTGCCACCATAGAATGCTTTGCTGTCGCCACCGACGATACGCAGCATGCCGCCACTTTCACAAGCATGCGTAACTTGCTCTGTAAGGGTGTCCACGAGCGC
>JASMBC010000033.1 GCA_030754035.1 Arenicellales bacterium
CAAGCAATGTTTTTGCTGAAGAATAAGAAAACTGTTTCATCTTTGTCAAAAAATAGAGAGTCAAGTGAGAGAACCTGCGCTGCCGGGCGGCCAATTTTGAGAGCAAACTGCAGACGATTATATGCAGGCTTCGTTTCACAGTGAAGCGATCGGCCCTAGGGCCTGCCGAGCTTCTTGTACCTTCTCCAAAGAGCGCGCCCAGATGAGATGACTGCGGCAGAGGCAGTCTGAAGCGCCAAATCCTGCAAGCGGGACGATGACGTCATGCTGTGACAGCAGTAATTGTGCCCAGCGATGCTCCAGCTCGCGCCCAGCACACCGGTACCAGATCTGGCGTATCGGGCAATGATCGAGCAGGGTATCGATATGCCAGTGCCTGCGTTTGGTTGTGCGCAGGTGTCGGCCGAGGCGCGCCCCGAGGCCACCCGGGCCAAAGGCCGAACCCACATACAGGTACCAGCCACGGTGCAGGCGCATGAGGTCCAGCGCACCGACTGCAATTGAAGCCGATCTTTGGCAACGAAGCACCAGCACATATGTGCCCGGTGTACGCGGAAGTTGCGAGGGGTTGAGCGTCAGGACTCTAGTGTTTCACGATGGTGAGAAAGGTATTGAATGATATCGCGCGACTCACCCATCCACTCGCTTTTTCCATCGGCAGATTGTCTAAGCAGCACTGGCACCGTGGCGCGCCCACGCACTTGCATCAGCTCGGCCTGCCATTGGGGGTCATCCCAGATATTGCGTTCTTCCAGAGTCAGCCCAAGTTGCGCAACAGCGCGCTTGACCATAGTGCAGTAGCCGCACCAGTTGCGGGTATAGAGGATAAGTTTTTCTTCACCCGCCTTCATCTTGGTTACCGTAGCAGGAACGTTCTCGACCACGGGTTACCAGGGACCCGCAGATGTATCTGCAGTCATGCCCGTAGCCCCCGGCTTCGTGCCAGCAGGTACAGACTGGCAATAGACAAACAGGCGATAAAAAAGAGAATCATGCCGTAAGAGACGAGCAGGCTTACATCACTGATCCCCAAAAAACCGAATCGAAAGGCATTGACCATGTACAGAATCGGGTTGGCCATAGATACCTGTTGCCAGAAATCCGGGAGCAAATGAATCGAATAGAACACCCCACCCAGGTAAGTCAGTGGCAACAGCACAAAGGTCGGGATAATGGAAACGTCATCGAACGTCTTGGCGAAGATAGCGTTCATAAGACCACCCAGTGAGAACAGGATTGCGGTCAGGATCACAATGCTGAACAGAACTGGAAGGCTGTGGATCTGCAGGTCGGAAAAAAAGAGTGAAACACCGGTCACAATCAGGCCGACCAGTGCACCACGGGCAACACCGCCGGTGATGTAGGCCAGCAGGATAATGACGATGGGCGTGGGTGAGACCAGCAGTTCCTCTATAGACTTGCCCCACTTTGCGCCGAAAAAAGAGCCCACCACATTCTGGTAGCTGGCGTTGATCACGGACATCAGGATCAGGCCTGGTACCAGAAAATCCATGTAGTTAAAGCCATCCATCTGACCGATACGTTTGCCGATCAGACTGCCGAATATTACGAAGTACAGCAAGGTCGAGATCGCGGGTGGCACCAGCGTCTGTTGCCAGATGCGCAAAAAGCGGGTGATCTCCTTGGTTACGATAGTGACAAAGGCAATCAGTTGCTGGAGAGGATTCATTTACTGTTTCCCGGTGCCTGGCCGACGAGATTGATGAACAACTGTTCCAGCCGGTTGGCTTTGTTGCGCATGCTGCGTACCTTGATATCGGCCGCCGATAGCATGGCGTAAACATGGTTGAGGTTGTCATCTCGATCGATAGCGATCTCCAGCGTGGTCGGATCCACCATGTGCGTGTTGTGCGCCAGTGAGGCTGGCACTACCGTGAGTGGTTGTTCCAGATCGAGCACAAAGGTTTCCACATTCAATTGTCGCAACAGGGTGCGCATGGAAGTGTTTTCAACCAGGGTGCCCTGGTTGATGATGCCGATGTTGCGGCACAGACTTTCGGCTTCTTCAAGATAATGGGTGGTTAGGATGATCGTGGTGCCGGCACTGTTGATCTGCCGCAGAAAATCCCACATCGAGCGACGGATCTCGATGTCGACACCTGCGGTAGGCTCGTCAAGAATCAACAGGCGTGGTTCGTGGACCAGTGCCCGTGCAATCATAAGCCGACGCTTAAAGCCGCCGGAGAGTTCTCCCGCGCGTTCAGCACGTTTGTCCCACAGACCCAACAACTTCAAATATTTCTCTGCCTGTGTCAGCGCGGTTTGCCGGTTGATACCGTAGTAACCAGCCTGGTTGCGGACGATCTGCAGTGGCGTCTCGAAGATATTGAAATTGAATTCCTGTGGTACCACACCGAGAAAGGATTTTGCCCGGGCAAAATCACGGTCTATATCGACCCCGAAGATTTCCACATTGCCCGCAGTCTTGTTCACCAGCGAGCACAGGATGCCAATGACGGTCGACTTGCCGGCTCCGTTGGGGCCGAGCAATGCATAAAAGTCACCCTGCGCGACGGCAAGGTCCACTCCTTTGAGAGCGGTAACACCGTTAGCGTAGGTTTTGCTGAGCTGGTGGGTCCTAAGGGCGTAATCCAAGGGTGGCGCGCGGGTGAGACAGCAGGAAGGCGTTGTTACAGGTGGTTGCTGTTGGGCCTTTTTTCAAGTGCGCCATGGTTACTGGCGCCGCACACATTTCTGGTAGAGGTCCTTGAGCGCGTGACCTGGGTCGTAGCGATCCTTGAGTAGACGGCAGGTATTGCCACCGTAGAGTTCCCAGAATTCCTTCTCCGGGTAGAAGCTCTCGGAATAAAGTGATTTGATGCCGCCCAGGTCAGTTACTTTTTCTTCGATCATGCGGTTGAAGTGACCCTGTGGATGCATCGGGTCGGTGCGCACTGCGTCCCAGAAGCCGAAATTAATATACAACGTGTCGTCACGCATCGGAAAGAGCGGGTAGTGGCCACGCCTGCCATCGTGGCGTGCCGGGCAGATCCAGATGGGGCGTATTCCGATCTCACGCTGAAAAAACGACAAAAACGCCGGCGCGTTTTCCAGCGGGATGTCTACATCCTGTATGACCACCTCGCGATGCCGGCGGCTCAGTGTTCCAAGGCGGCGGGTCAGGCCAACCCGGCTGTTCCAGCGCATGACTTTTTGGTAGGTGATCGAGTTCAACCGTTTGCGCCCGAGCAGTCGGCGGATCAAGCGGTTCTGCGCATACAAGTTCTTCGAACACCAGAACCAGTCGGTGTCCCAGCGCCACAGGTAATCGCGCACGCTGAGGTAGTCTTCACTACGCGCCCGAATTGAACGGTAGAAAATCTGCAGGTAGCTGTAATCACTGGTGTAGGGTGCGTCATCGGTAAACTCACCCAGCACCAGGTAATACTCCCCGGGAGCAAAGACCACGCCGTCGACAAAATCGAATGACCCCTGACAGGCCTCGTTAACGCGGTCGAAAAATTCCTGTGAGTCAGCACAGTGTACGTGGGTCACTCGCACGTAGGGCTTGACAGGTATGCCCTGGATCTTCAGGCGCAGGATGTACCCCAGCGTCCCATAGGAGTTGGCAAGGCCAAAAAACAGGTCGCGGTGCTCGTTGTTGGGCGTACAACAGATGACCTCGCCAGTGCCGAGTAATACATCCATTTCCAGTACCGTTTCATGCGGTAGGCCATAGCGAAACGACGAGGATTCAATGCCTATTCCACCGACCGCACCGCCAATGGTGATGGATTTGAGTTGTGGTACCACCGCGGGCATGAGGCCATACGCGAGCGCAGTATCAGCCAACGCCTCGTAGGTCACCATCCCCTCGGTTTCGATGACGCGGGTGTCGGGGTCGATTGCGAGGACGTGGTTGAATTCGCGGACATCCAGCAGCTGGTCCTGTGTGCTGCGGTTACGGAAAAGATTGGAGGTCTGTTTGCTAAGGCGTATGTCCCGGCCAGCGTTATTACGTAGTGCCTGGGCCAGGTGCTGCTGGCGCTGCTCATAACTCATCATCTGCAGTGATCCTTAAAAGCCCACCGCCTGGCCATTCTTGCGTGGGTCTGAGCCGGCCACGTAAGCGGTATTAGTGCGCAGTATCACCTGGCCACGAAGTGCTGACTATCTGATTGGCGTAGATGCTGGAACGGCGTGACGGATGGTGATGGCCCGAATCGATTTTCTCAAACATGGATGTGACAGGCTCTATAGATCTGCTGGGAGTTGTTGCTGTATAGCTTGGTTGATACGACTTCAGCCCGGGTTACTCTGGCACGCTGGGCCTGGTCGGCATCGTGGCGGCAGTCTAGCACCGCGACGATGCAGTCGCTCATGCGCTCGGCTTCGGGTTGGTCAGGAACTGCTGTTGCAGGCGGTTTCCAGGTGCACCAGCAGTTCGTCGAAATGGCCTGGGATTTGTGCCATATCTTCTCTCAGGCGATGGCTGCAATGCACGCTCAGCGGCATGGCCAGGGCATCCCAATGGTAACGAACCGGTGCTTGGGGAATGACTTCGCCAATGAGTATTTTTGCGACACGGTTACCCGGAGTATCAAACCAGCCGATGGCGCCCTGGCTTGCCACGATGTCCCGATGCGCCAGGCCTTCCCCGGCGATGTAGGTGCGCAGGCCGCGATCGTCCTCTTCCAGTGATCCATGGATATGGCCATTGATCACTGCGCCGACCCCGCGGTGCAAGAGTTGACTATGCAGCCACGTGCCTTCACCCCAGTTCTTGATACTGTGATCTGTCGGCTGGTCTTTGGCTTGGCGAAGATCGATGACCGGTCGGTGAGTGAACACCACGTAGTCCCGGATGCCCGGGTTATCGTCCAGCGATGGAATCTGGCGTAGCAGGGCGCCGCGGGCGCCACCTGACCAGGGAATGGTATCTGCAGCCGTATCAAGATTAATAAACTGGACCCCTCCCAGGCTGAAACTGGAATTTCGTGGGCCAACGTGGCGTTCAAACCAGTGGCTTAGTTCACTATCGAAGCTGCGTACCAGATCATGATTGCCGATCGCCGCGTAAGTGGGCAGTGGGGCGCTGGACAGCGTGCGGGCAACATTCAGGTCATCATTGGGCTGGTAATAGAGGTCGCCCAGGTGAAGCAGAAACTGTGCGCCCAGCTGCTTTGCCCGTTGCAGCGCCCAGGCGAGTTCGCGGTCGCCACCGGTGTCGCCGATCGCGGCAAAGCGGTAGCTCTTAGCGAACGGCACGCGCCAGCGCAAGGTCAAAGTCCCCTTGGCACTATTGCCAGTGACTGTACGCATCAGGCCTGTCACCTTTTCTTCGCTGATAATGCCGCTACCCGAGACGTCCAGTGCCGCCAGTGGGTGAACATTATCCAGTGTTACTTTGAAATCTCCTTCAATGCGCAGCACCGGTTCCGGGGCAAATGCACGCCATGCATAAGCATCTTCATCAATAGCCAAAGGGAAGGCGCCGTCGGCATGGACAGCGAAACCCCTATCCGGGTGGCGTGCTGCGTGCCGGGTGCCCCGAGGCTCCAGCGCCAGCGGTATGCGCATACCACGCATAGCCAGCGCATTGGCGGCAACGCCTGCGCCGACCAGTGCGAGATATCCAAGAAATTCGCGACGTGAAAAGGGTGTGCTCATAAGATACAGCTTTGATCCTAGCGAGCGATCGTACCAGCACACACAGGCCGATGCACAAAATATCGGACACGGTGCAACAAAGCGGTCATCTGTTTAGTGGTTCGGCAATCGGTTGCCGCTTCTGCGAGTACAAACACTGGCTAAGGATTTTAACACCTGACCCGGATGCCGATCTCGCCCAGCCCTTCACAACTGGCGGTTTCAGTCTTCGGCAGTCGCTTGGGCAAGTATGGTGAGAGTGTTGATATTGTGCACGGTGAGGCACTGGCGGCTTGTGTCGATCAGACCATCTTTTTTCAACCGGTTGAGCGCGCGGGTTACGCTTTCACGGGTTGTATTGGTACGGCTGGCAAGATCGGCGTGGGTCGGTGCAGGCATAATCTGCGCACTGTTGTCACTGTCACGATGCGCTCTGGCCAGGCGCAGCAGTTCAGCATGAATGCGGTTGCCCGAGCTTAGTGTGCTGAATTCAAACACTTTCTCATCAGCTTGGCGGAGTCGTGAAGCCAGTTCTACCATCAGTGAGCGCATTACCTGTGGATGCTCATCGAGAAAGGTGTTGAATGTTTCTGCACCTAGGGAGGCGAGCAGGCTCTCTTCAACAGTGACCACGAAACTGGAACGGGGTTGGCCGTCCAGAGCAGACAACTCGCCGAAGACATCTCCACTGGTAAGCTCAGCAAACGTGATTTCCTTGCCTGCACCGGAGAATGTTTTGGCACTGACCCGCCCATTGCAAATAAAGTAAATCTGATCGCAAGGTGTGTTTTGGATTAGCACTTCAGTTGCGCCGTCGCAGCGCGACCACGTGCACTGGTTGGCCAGGTGCGCAAGCTGCTCGTCGTTGAGCGAAGACAGTATCCGTACCTGGCGCAAGGCTGTAGCACTGACGTTACCGCTGGGGTGCTCGGTCATGGCATGATCCCGGTGGTTTTGATGTGTCACACCTTAACTGATTTGGGGCGTCATGGCGAACCTCAAACGGCTTGGGAGAAAAGCCTCGGGTCAGCGCTATTACCAGCGTCAAGATAGAAAAGATCCTGGCGCTC
The DNA here is from genome assembly GCA_030754035.1 of Arenicellales bacterium. GTDB lineage: Bacteria > Pseudomonadota > Gammaproteobacteria > Arenicellales > UBA868 > UBA12578. The sequence continues at coordinate 6,681 of JASMBC010000033.1, forward strand.
TCGCCGGATCTGGTTCTGGGTTTTTCAGATCTTCAGCCTGGCCCAGCTGCGCTGACTGATGGGCTGGCGCGCCTGGGCGCGATTATCGATGGCTGGCATGCGGCAAAAGGCTTAGCACAATGATCGAACCGATTCCCGTATTCTGACCGCCAATAGCCTATTGCGCGACTGCGGTTTCATTCCAGACCTCAAGGTCCATCGCTGCCGCAATCAATGCGCGGGTGTAGTCGCTTGCCGGCCGGTGGAACACGCTGTCAGCACTTCCTTGTTCAACTACCTTGCCCGCGCGCATGACGATGATGTCATCGGCCAGCGCACGTACCACTTTGAGGTCGTGGCTGATAAAAAGATATGCCAACCCGTGATCGGCCTGCAGGCGCGCCAGCAGATCAATCATCTGTGCCTGCACCGCCCGATCCAGGGCAGAGGTCGGCTCATCAAGCATGACCACGGCGGGCTTCATGATAATAGCGCGCGCCAGTGCGATCCGTTGACGCTGACCCCCTGAAAACTCGTGTGGGTAACGGTGCTGAGTGTCCGGATCAAGGCCGACCTCATGCAGGGCACGGATCACCTGGGCTTCGCGGCTGTTTTCGTCGCCGATGTCATGCGCCACCAGGCCCTCGGCAATAATCTGATTGACCGTCAGCCGGGGACTGAGACTGCCATAGGGGTCCTGGAATACGACCTGCAGTTCGCGTCGCAGCGCCTTGAGAGCTCGACTTGCCAGGTTATCGATGCGCTGGTTCTTAAAGATAATCTCGCCTCGGCTGCGTATCAGCCGCAGCAGCGCTAACGCCAGAGTGGTCTTACCCGAGCCGCTCTCGCCGACCACGCCGAGGGTGCGGCCGCGGTACAGCGACAGGCTGATGTCGTCCACTGCCCGGACATGGTCCACCGTGCGGCGCAGTACGCCGCGTCGCACCGGAAACCAGACCCGTAACTGTTTTGCCTGCATAACCGTCTCGCCGGCCTTATCCCGGTGTTGTCGCTTGCCTTGCGGTTCGGCGCCGATCAGCTCATGGGTATAGGCATGTGTTGGCTTCTCGAAGATCTCCCGACGGGCACCGTGTTCAACAATGCAGCCACTTTGCATTACGTAAACCCGCTCGCAGACTTTCTTGACCACTCCCAGGTCATGGGTGATCAGCAATACCGCCATACCCAGGTTACGACGCAGGTCACTCAGCAGCGCCAGTATCTGTGCCTGGGTGGTAACGTCAACTGCGGTCGTGGGTTCGTCGGCAATCAGCAGGTCGGGCTCGTTGGCCAGCGCCATCGCAATCATGACCCGTTGGCGCTGTCCGCCGGACAGCTGATGGGGCCAGGCTTTGAGTTGGCGTTTGGGGTCACGGATACGAACCAGTTCCAGCAGTTCAAGGGCGCGTTGTCGGGCCTGATCAATACTCATCCCTTTGTGCAGTATCAGGGTTTCGCAGATCTGTTTTTCCACTATATGGAGCGGATTCAGTGAGAGCATGGGCTCCTGGAAGATCATGCCAATCCGATCACCGCGGACGCGGTGCAGTGTCTGGGTATCTGCACCCAGTAGCTCGTCACCGCGAAAGCGAATACTGCCGCGCGGGTGGCTGGCGCGGGGGTAGGGCAGCAGCCCCAGCACGGACAGCGCCGTGACCGACTTGCCCGAGCCGGACTCGCCCACGAGCGCAACACTCTCGCCACGACTCACCTGCAAAGAGACATCACGTACCGCGTCGATTACCCCGCTGGGCATGGAAAAGCGTACCGACAGCTGGTCGATCTTAAGCAACGGTGCGCTCGAGCGGGCATTTTCTGCCATCATGAGTCCATCGTCTTGCGGGGGTCAAAGGCATCGCGCACCGCTTCACCGACAAAGATCAGCAGGCTCAGCATGGCGCCGATCACAAAAAACCCAGTGAGCCCCAGCCATGGGGCCTGCAGGTTAGCCTTGCCCTGTGCCAGCAGTTCACCCAGTGAGGCCGAGCCTGGCGGCAGGCCGATGCCGAGAAAATCGAGCGAGGTGAGTACCGTAACGGAGCCGGCCAGGGTAAAGGGTATAAAAGTAATAGTGGCAACCATGGCGTTGGGCAGCACATGGCGGAACATAATGACCCGGCTGCTCACCCCCAGTGCCTGGGCCGCACGCACGTATTCGAAATTACGCGCCCGCAGAAACTCGGCCCGCACCACACCCACAAAGCCCATCCACGAGAACAGCAGCAGCAGGCCCAGCAGCCACCAGAAATTGGGTTCGACCACGCTCGCAAGAATGATCAACAGGTACAGCGTGGGCAGTCCCGACCAGACCTCGATAAAGCGCTGCGCCAGCAGATCAGTCCAGCCACCGAAGTAGCCCTGCATGGCACCAGCGGCAACGCCGATGATGGCGCTGATTAGGGTCAGTACAAAGCCAAACAGCACCGAGATACGAAACCCATAGATCGCACGCGCCAGCACATCGCGGGCCTGATCATCGGTGCCGAGCCAGTGCTGAAGATCCGGCGGGGCAGGTGCCGGTACCGGCAGGTCCCAGGCGACAGTCTGATGGTGATAGCGGATGGGTGGCCACAACATCCAGCCCTTGGCATTGATCAGCTCGGCAAGATAGGGATTACGGTAATCGGCTGCGGTCAGAAAGTCGCCGCCGAAGGTGGTTTCCGGATAAGGTGTAAAGATCGGGGCGTAGATCTGGCCATCGTAGACCACGATAAAGGGCTTGTCGTTGGCGACGAACTCGGCAAAAAGCGAGACCGTGAACAGAACCAGGAAAATCCACAATGACCACCAGCCGCGCCGGTTGGCACGAAAGTTATGCAGCCGCCGCCGGGTCAACGGGCTGAAACGCTCTGCCTTCACTTAGCCCTCCCGGCTATCGAAATCAATCCGCGGATCAATCACGGTGTACATGAGGTCGCCGACCAGGCTCATCAGCAGGCCCAGCAGCGAGAAGAAGAACAGCGTGCCGAACATCACCGGGTAATCACGGGCGAACGCGGCCTCAAAACCGAGCAGGCCCAGACCGTCCAGCGAAAAAATAATCTCGATTAACAACGAGCCGGTAAACAGGATACTGATAAATGCACTGGGAAAGCCGGCGATCACGATCAGCATGGCATTGCGGAACACGTGGCCATAGAGTACCCGGCGCTCAGCCAACCCCTTGGCCCGTGCTGTCAGTACGTACTGCTGGTTGATCTGGTCGAGAAAGGAGTTTTTGGTCAGCATGGTGAGGGTGGCAAAACCGCCGATCGTCATTGCCACCACCGGCAGCGTGATATGCCAGAAGTAGTCTGTAATACGCGCAGGCCAGGAGAGCACTTCCCAGTTCTCCGAAGTCAGCCCCGCGAGCGGAAACCAGTCGAGGTAGCTGCCCCCGGCAAAGAGCACCAGCAGGAACACGGCAAACAAAAAGCTCGGGGTCGCGGTGCCGATCACGATCACCAGACTGGTTGCAACGTCAAAACGGCTGCCATCACGCACGGCCTTGGCAATACCCAGTGGAATTGAGATCAGGTAGACCAGCAGCGTGGTCCATATCCCCAATGAGATTGATACCGGCATCTTGTCCAGTACCAGCTCGACGACCGCGCGGTCACGATAGAAACTCTCACCGAAGTCGAATACCAGGTAGCGCTTCATCATGGTGATGAAGCGGACATGCAGGGGCTGGTCAAAGCCAAAGCGCACTTCCAGTTCGCGGATAAAGTCAGGGTCCAGCCCCTGCGCACCGCGGTACTTGCTGCTGAGTGACTGGCCGGCAGAGGCGCTTGACAGGGTTTCGCTGGCACCCGTGCGCGTGACTCGCTCAGTGATATCCGAGCCGACACCGGTTAATTGCGAAATGATCTGTTCGACCGGCCCGCCAGGGGCCACCTGGATGATCACAAAATTGATCACCATAATCGCAAAAAGCGTGGGAATCATCAGCAACAGACGACGGATGATGTAGGCTGTCATAGGCGATCTTGTACCGGGACCAGAAAGTTGCGCGCGACTACGCCACAGGCCTACTGGCGCGCCCGTTGCAGCGCCTGCGCGCGGGCTTCATCAAACCACCAGCGACTGGTCATGACCCCGGTGCGCACCGGCTCTGCCGGGCGGCCGAACTTGTCCCAGTACAGTACCCGGTCTGCACGGATATGCCAGTGTGGCACCACGTAGTGCCCCCACAGTAATACCCGGTCAAGTGCCCGGGTACGCTGGTTAAGCTGTTGGCGTGATTCCGATTGCAGTATCAGTTCGATCAGTTGGTCCACCACTGGGTCTGCGATACCGGCGAGGTTGCGACTGCCCTGGGTCTTCGCCGCCTGTTGGCTCCAATACTCGCGCTGCTCGTTGCCGGGGGTTTCGCTCTGGCCCCAGACCCACACGATCATGTCAAAGTCAAACTGGCGAAACCGGTTAATGTATTGGCTTTCATCCACCAGACGGATCTTTGTCTCGATCCCGAGGCGCTTGAGATTGCGGATATAGGGCAGCACCACCCGTTCAAAGGCCGGACTCACCAGCAGGATCTCAAAGCGAAAAGGCTCACCGCTTGTTCTGTTGACGAGCTTGAGATCTTTGACGACCCAGCCGGCCTCCTGCAGCAGCGCAGTTGCCCGGCGCAGGTTGGCGCGGGACCAGCCGCTGCCATCTGTGACAGAAGGCGAATAGGCGTCGCCGAAGACGTCAGCGGGCACCTGTCCGCGAAAGCGTTCCAGAATTGCCAGTTCTTGGCCGCTGGCTACACCGCTTGAAGCCAGATCAGAGTTGGAGAAAAAACTGGCAGTACGGGTGTACTGGCCGTTGAACAGGTTGCGATTGGTCCACTCGAAATCAAACGCCAGTCCCAACGCTTCGCGCACCCGGACATCAGCGAACCGGGCCCGCCGGGCATTCATCACAAAGGCCTGCATGCCGGTGGGCATGCGGTGCGCCACCAGCTCTTTTTTCAGCCAGCCTTTTTCAACCGCCGGCACTTTGTAATCTTCAGCCCAGGCTTTGGCCTGATTCTCAGCGCGAAAGTCGATGTCTCCGGCCTTGATGGCCAGGCGAATCGGGGTAGCGTCCCGGAAAAAATTGGTACGGATGAGATCAAAGTTATCCAGCCCACGGCGCACGGGAAGATCACTGCCCCAATAGTCGATGACGCGTTCCTGTACGGTGTAGCGTCCGGCCTCGAACTGTTTGATGCGGTAAGGCCCACTGCCAAGCGGCGGCTCCAATGTGGTGGCGCCAAAGTCGCGGCTGGCCCAGTAGTGTTTGGGCAGGATGGGCAACTGGCCGACAATCAGCGGCAGCTCGCGGTTGCCCGATTCCTTAAAATTGAAACGAACACGGTGCGTGTCCAGCGCCTCGACGGTACTCACCGCACTGTAGTAGAAACGGTATTGGGGGTTTCCCTGGCTGACCAGGGTTTCGAAGGACCAGACAACATCATCGGCGGTGATGGCTGTGCCATCATGCCAACGGGCTTGTGGGCGCAGGTGAAAGATTACCCAGGTGCGGTCGAGAGGCCATTCGATGGCACTGGCAATCAGGCCATAGCCGGTAAAAGGTTCGTCAGCGCTGGTCACCAGCAGCGTTTCCACTGATCCGGTACTGACGGCGTTGCCTTTGGGAATGAATGGGTGGAAACTGTCATAGGTTCCCTGGGATGCAAGGCGCAAGGTGCCGCCCTTGGGCGCGTCGGGGTTGACGTAATCGAAATGGGTGAAGCCTTCCGGGTAGCGGGGGATTTCGTTGTCAAACATGGCAATGGCATGACCACGCAGCACATCACCGGCCGTCACCGTGACCGGACCCAGGATGAACAGCAGGCAGATAAACCATCGCATGATGAGATTATTATATCCGGGCACAGCCGCGATCTGGTTGCAGCCACGTACACTCACACTCTTCATGACAGTAATTGTTCAGCGTTTTTGTATGTCACGAGTTTTCCGTCAATGAAACCCCGTGTCTTTGGCTTCAGCCGTGCTGTACTGCGTTGGTATCGCGCCCATGGCCGCCATGGCCTGCCCTGGCAGCGTGATCGGGATCCTTATTCCATCTGGGTTTCTGAGATCATGTTGCAGCAGACCCAGGTGGTTACGGTGATTCCCTACTACGAGCGTTTTATTTTGCGCTTCCCCGATATTGCCCGCTTGGCTCGCGCCCCGATAGACGCGGTGCTCGATTACTGGACAGGACTGGGGTATTACGCGCGCGCCCGTAACCTGCACCAGGCCGCCAGGGTGATACAGCATGATTATGGCGGGGTTTTCCCGGATACATTCGAGGCCGTGATAGCGTTGCCGGGGATCGGCCGCTCTAGTGCAGGCGCCATTCTCAGTTTTGCCTACCACAGACGCCACCCCGTGCTCGATGGCAACGTACGTCGCGTACTCGCGCGCTATTTTGCTATTTTGGGCGATCCGGGCCAGGCCGCAACTCAGGAAGCGCTCTGGGATCAGCTGAACGCGGTATTGCCCAAAACGGGTGTCTGTGCAGCGGATTTCAACCAGGCCATGATGGATCTGGGTGCATTGCTCTGCACCCGTGTGCGTCCTTGCTGCGCGAAGTGTCCGCTGGCCAGCGGGTGCGAAGGGTATGCCTCGGGCGCACCCGAACGTTTGCCGCTTCGCCAGCACCGGCGCGCGCGCCCGGCACGACAGGTCACCATGCTGATTCTGGTTGACCCGGCCGACCGGGTGCTGCTTGAGCGCCGCCCCGCCAAAGGCATTTGGGGTGGCCTGTGGAGTTTTCCCGAGTGCCCGATGGGGGTCGATCCAAAAGCCCGGTGTCGCGAGATATTTGGGGTCGCTTCCCGACCACTGGCACCCCTACCGTCGATACGCCATGGCTTTACCCATTTCACGTTGACGATCCACCCACAGTTGTTGCGGATCAGTCGCTCGGCCGGCGCTAGAATAGGCGGCGACAGCCTTGACTGGATGGCATCCGGAGTCGCGCCTCGGCGCGGCCTGGCAACTCCAGTAAAGCGATTGCTAAAACAACTGGACAGCGTTTTATGAGCAAAATGGTGGATTGTGTGGTTCTGGGGCGGCAAGCCCCGGCTCTTGAGACAGCGCCGTGGCCGGGCGACCTTGGCGAGCGGATCGTGCAGCAGGTATCGCTTGAGGGCTGGCAGCAGTGGCTGGCGCGCCAGACGATGTTGATGAATGAGAAACGGCTGAGCCCGATTAACCCGGAGCACCGGGCCTACCTCGAAGGCCAGATGGAAGCCTTTCTTTTTGGTGATGGTGGAGATAATCCGCAAGGCTGGGTTGCTCCCGAAAACAAAAAGAGTTGATATACTTGCCCGCTTGAGAGTTGATTTGATCGGCCAAGCGCCGCCCCGTTGCACAAAACTGCATCTTACCGTTCTCGCACCGCCCGGCTCCCGGTTCGGCACTGCCCGGCCTGTCATCCCGTTGCGGTGTTACCAGCGGATCAATCACCCGTTGCGCCAGAGCCTATCGTCACCCGCGTGATCGAGACAATCCGAATAACAACCAGATTTGTAATAGAGTGTTTGCAGGCAAAGGAGAAAGCATGACCGACGACAAAACACACAGCCCCTACGACCTTGAAAACCATGGTCTGCGCAATCTGGGCACGGTCCACTGGAACCTGTCTCAGGCAGTGTTGACCGAGCACGCGATCCGCAAAGGCGAGGGGGTGCTCTCCAGTCACGGTGCACTAGTGGTAGAGACTGGCCAGCACACGGGCCGCTCAGCCAATGACAAGTTTGTGGTACGCGATGACAACACCGAGAACGAGATCTGGTGGGGCAAGATCAACGTGCCGTATGAACCGGCACGCTTCGAGGCACTGTTTGCACGGATGACCGATTACCTCGAGGGTCGCGAGTTGTATGTGCAGGATTGCTTTGCCGGTGCGGACCCCGAACGGCGTCTGTCAGTACGCATCGTCAACGAACTGGCCTGGCACAGCGCTTTTGCCCGCAATATGTTTATTGTCGGCACGAATGCTGAGCAGGCCAGCCATGAGCCCGGCTTTACGGTCATTAATGCGCCAGGATTCAGTGCTGACCCCGAAGTGGACGGCACCAATTCTCCCACCTTCATTGTCGTCAACTTCTCTCGCAAACTGGCCATCATTGGTGGAACCAGTTATGCCGGTGAAACCAAGAAGTCGATTTTCAGCGTAATGAACTACCTGCTGCCGCGCCAGGGCATTTTGTCCATGCACGCCTCGTCCAATATCGGTGCTGACGGCAGTACTGCCGTGTTCTTTGGGCTTTCGGGTACTGGCAAGACTACGCTTTCGGCCGATGCAGCGCGCACGCTGATTGGCGATGATGAGCATGGCTGGAGTGAGAGCGGCATCTTCAATTTTGAGGGGGGTTGCTACGCCAAGGTAATCAAACTTTCAGCCGAGCAGGAGCCGGAGATCTACCAGACGACCCGTACCTTTGGCACTATTCTCGAGAACGTGGTGCTGGATAGCGATACCCGCACGGTGGATCTGGATGACAGTTCATTGACCGAGAATACCCGCGCGTCGTATCCGATCTCACAGATTCCAAACGCGACATTAACGGGCCGTGGTGGACAGCCAAACAACATTATTTTCCTGACCTGCGATGCCTTCGGTGTGCTGCCCCCAGTGGCTCGTCTGACGCCGGAACAGGCAATGTATCACTTTATTAACGGCTACACGGCTAAGGTTGCCGGTACCGAAAAAGGCGTAACCGAACCGTCGCCGACCTTCAGCCCCTGCTTTGGCGGGCCTTTTTTGCCTCTGCATCCGCGCCAGTATGCAGAACTGCTGGGGGCAAATATCGAGAAGCACGGCGTCAAGGTCTGGTTTATCAATACCGGGTGGACCGGCGGGGCCTATGGTGTGGGCAAACGAATGGCCATCAATCACACTCGTGCCATTGTCAACGCGGCACTCGATGGCGAGCTGGATGATGTGCAGACCACCACCGACCCGGTGTTTGGGCTTTCGGTACCCGTTGAGTGTCCCGGCGTACCTGCCGAAGTTCTCAATCCGCGTTCGACCTGGCCGGATGCTGCCGCTTATGATATCCAGGCGAACAAGCTGGCGGGCCTGTTCCAGGAGAACTTCAGCAAGTACGCAGACGACGTTCCCGAGGCGGTGCGTTTGGCAGGCCCTCTGGTAGCCTGAG
>JASMBC010000034.1 GCA_030754035.1 Arenicellales bacterium
CAGGACAGGCTCGCCAGTACTCATCATTTATGGTGACGCAGCTACTGGCGGTAACGCGCTTAATCCGTTAGGACCAGATTACAAGGAACTCAACGCTGATGGTGTATTGTTGGCGGCGGGGCTGCAAGTCTTTCGCGCGACCAGTGCTGCCGGAGCGCGAGCGGCCCTAGCAGATGCGGCGGCGGCCGCCTGGCCTGGCAACACCGCCGCCTTACTGCTGCCGACCAACGTGCAAACCAGCAAACTTGAGATCGACAATGACGATCGACCATTCTCGACAATGCCAACTCTTCCTGCGCCGGAAAAAGCGAGACCGCATGCAATCGAAACAGTTGCTGAAATTCTAAAAAATAGTGCTCGGCCGTTGATTATTGCAGGGCTTGGTGCTCACATGGCAGATGCTGGAGAAACGCTTGAACAACTTGGCGAGCGAATCGGCGCGCTATTCGCCACTTCAGCTCGTGGTAAAGACATGTTCCACGATAACCCATACAACCTTGGCATCATCGGATCTTTTTCACATTCCGCTGCACGCCGATTTATTGAACAGGCCGACTGTGTGCTCGTTTTTGGGGCGGGGTTGAATTTTTGGACCACTAGTTTTGGCACCTTCATTCCATCGGTGCCACTCATTCAGGTCGATACTCAGCGCAGTAATATCGGCCGGTGGTGCAATATCGATTTTGCTCTGGTGGGCGATGCCGACCTGGTCGCCAAACAGTTACTGGACGTTTTGCCAGAACGAGCCGACGACGATAAAACTTTTCGCTTGCCAGAAAATCGGCAACTCATAGCCGGGTTTGATATTGCTCAAGACTTCCAGGCAGCTCACACGGCTCGAACAGTCGACCCAAGGTCACTGGCTATCGCTCTGGATAAGCTCCTGCCGAGAAACCGCAACCTTGTCTACGATGCTGGCAATTTTCTTGGGGTCACGCCGTATATCTCGGTGCCTGGGCCAGGACACTTTAAATTTACCACCAATTTTGCGTCAATCGGACTCGGTTTTGGCACTGCGCTTGGTGTCGCTAAGGCCCGCCCCGATAGCACCACCGTATTGTTGATTGGTGACGGTGGCTTTCTTATGACACTGGGTGAATTAGAAACTGTCGTCAGGGAAGATCTGCCGCTTGTAATCGTTGTGCTCAACGATTGTGCATATGGGGCCGAGGTACATTTTCTGAAGGCACATCAGCAGCCCGTAACCACATCTGTCTTCCCCGACGTTGACTTTGCGCCAATTGCCGAAGGATTCGCGTTTGAAGCATCTACTGTCCGTTCTATGAATGACCTGCAGCGGGTAGCGCCCTTGCTAGCTAATCCACAGGGTCCTATCCTGCTCGACTGCAAAATCAACGGAGATGTTGCCTCGCCATCCATGACTGAATTGTTTGGGAGAGAATCGACCCGGGGGTAGAACATTCTATTACCCGTATAAAAAGCGAGAAAAAATGTAGGCTATTCAAAATAGCTTCGGGACAAAGATATTCCTACTTCCGCGGGTGCACCGTACCTGGTGCCGATGAAGCCGGCGCTCCAAAACAACACCAATACCACCGGTGTGGTGCTTACACTTTCTCGATCCTAACCGGAACACCTCGCATGGTCGGAAAACCGCTAATGGGATCGGGCTTGTCATCGAAGGTCACCAGGTTGATGTTGGCTGCCGCCTTCCAGCCGTGGGTGGCCTGAACATAACCCGGCATGATTTCATTAGCAGCCATCACCTCGACTGGGAATTCAGCCTGGCCGTTGCGCGACCTGATCACCACCCGATCACCCTCGGCAACACCCAGATGTACAGCGTCGTCAGGATGTAGTTCGACGCTTGGCCCCGGCAATATATCCAGGAAGCGGGGAATGTTGCGACCCCGACTATGGCAATAAACTGCCTTGCGGGCTCCCGAGATAAGAACGAAGGGGAAATCAGGCTCAGGTGTGGCGATATAGTAGGGTGGTCGATATTTACCGATCTCGGAGTGCCCTTTAGATTGAAGGTATTCGCTGGCGAATTCGACCTTGCCCGAGGGTGTTGCCAGGGGTCGCTCGGACCATTTCTTATAGCGTAGCGGCTTGTAGGTCATGCCTTCCGGATGGCGGGCTAATTCTTTAACCGAAATACCAGTGGGCTCGAGAAGCCAGGCGTTTACCTCGTCCTCGTCCTGCCATGGGAAATATTCGCCGTGGCCAAGGCGATGAGCCAAGTCGTGCCAAAAATCATATTCGTCCTGAACTCCGGGAATTGTGAAAGCGCGATTGGTCAAGGTCACTGTTTGTGACGGGGAATGGCAAAACACCTCAGATCGTTCCAGGAAAGAGGCTGCCGGAAGGATGTAATCAGCCAACTCAGCGGTATCAGTCATGAACAGTTCACGCACGACCAGCAGTTCAAGCTCGGCCAGTGCACGCTCTACCTTGGGCGAATTGGGATTAGTCAGGGCTGGGTTAGCGCCAGTCAGAATCATACCTTTGAGCGGATAGGGATCGCCCGTGAGAATGGCGTTCATGGTATCGATGGTTTGGGTTTCACCGCGAAAGTCATGGAGTACCGGGTACTTGTCGTTGTCGACACGAGTCAGGCCCGGCAAAGGGATTTCGTCCTCGAGCATCAACGAGCGTAGTTCAAGGGATTCAGGTAGGAACCCACCGCCTTTTACGTCGAGTGAGCCGCTCAAGCCAATCAGATAAGCGATGGCACGAATAGTGTCTATGCCGTTGTCGTAAAGCTCAACCCCGCAACCCACATATTGCGCCAGGCGCGGTGCTGCCTGATGAATCATAGTAGCCATGGCCTGCAGCGTTTCAGCCTCGACCCCGGTTTCACCCTCTACCACTGCAGGCGTAAACTTGGCGGCGTAATCTGCCAGAGTATCGAAGCCCAGAGTTTGGTCGGCCACGAAATCACGATCGTACCAACCATTGGCAATCAAGGTATTAATGAGTCCCCAGGCAAGGGCGCCATCGGTTCCCGGCCTGGGCGCCACTAAAAGATCGGCCTGGCGGGCGATCGTGGAAAGTCTTGGATCGACTACGATCAACTTCGCGCCGTTGGCACAACCATCCATAATTGCGTGGTTTATGGGCGGATGCGAGGCCGGCGGGTTCGAACCCCACACCAGAATGCACTGGGCATTTCGAAAATCGGCCTGCGGCCAGGTACCGTAGACCAGTGAATGGCCGATATAGCGGCCGCAAAAGCACATAGAGTCATTGGACAGATAGTTGGGCGAGCCAAGAGCCCGGCAAAACCGCCTGGCATAGCCCTCCTGCTGATTGAACCCAACGGCCTCACCCTTCCAGACCGCCAGGCTTTTGGCACCGTGGCGCTCACGAATACTGTCAATGCGTTCGGCAATTTCGTCAAGCGCCGTTTGCAACTCGATCTCGCACCAGCCCACGTCGGTTTTCCGTAGAGGCTTCAGGATTCGCTCTGGGTGATTGGCCACATCGATCGCGGCGCCGGCCTTGTTGCAGATGCGGCCCCGGTTTCTGGGATGATCAGGAAAAGCGTCAACACTCACTGCCCGACCCGCACTGTCGCGCTCGACGGTGATGGCACATCGATCTCCACACATGCGGCACAAAGTAGGAATGAAACTGGTCTTGCTGGTGGCTTGGTCCATTTTATTGCTACCTATTCCTCTCGCGTAAACTCGACACCGAGTAGGGCTACCATTTGTCAGCCATGATGGTCCCGATTGCGGCGGGGAAAACCTCCTCATTCCCAAAACTGAAGGCGACTCGACGGTCGTGCCTCAGAGTTTGGAGATCACCGCCGCAAAGATCGTATTTTATACCTACTTTGTTCTGCGAATCGAAATAACCCTCCCGAACAATCCTTCCCAACATACATATTATGCAACTGAGACCGCACGCCCCATCGATCACGTCCCCGTCAATCTTGCGGTCGCAGATGATCGCGGCAACATTGGCGATGGCGTAACGGAACCAGGCCTTTACAGTTGAGACACCATCTCATCCAGGGAAAGATCCGCCGCGGACTCCTCGATTGTCTCCTGGACCCCCACGGCACTTTGCAGGCCAGCCATATCCAGACGCGCATCGGTTTCCCAGCGGGGCAAATCCCGCTTTAGCGCATTTTCAAAAACTTCAGGCTTTACCCCGAACACTCGGCTGCCGAGATCGATAGTTTGCCCGGGTCGGTCTTGAATCGATCGGCAGGCCTGGCGGAAGGCATACATCAGCCGCTCAAGGAGGTCCTCCTGATGCTGCAGCCACGCTTCGCTGGCCAGGATAATCCCCCACTGGTAATTGGGGTAATAATCTGCCACTCGATCGATGACCCGCATTAGGCCTTCGTGTTCACCACGAGTCAGTTGGGGTTCTACCATAAAGGCGGCGTCCACGTGCCCGTCGATAAACAGGTCCAGTTTGCCGTAGTCTTCGCCCAGCGGCATCAAATCAACATCCCTATCGGGGTCGATGCTGTGGGTGCTCAGCATTTTACGGATAAAATAATCATCACAGCTGCCGGCCGACAGGATGCCGATGCGGCAACCGGCCAAATGGGCGGTGGAGGCAATATCGGGACGGGCCGCCAGATAGTGATCCAACTGCTGGACAACGCTGCTGCCGATTATTTTTGCCCGCAGCCCCTGCCGAAAAGCCGTTACAAAGGGCGGTAACCCCAGTTCGCCGATGTGAATGAGGCCTTTGCTGAATGCCCTGGTCAGCTCGGACGCCCCGTACCCATACCAGATGTCGAGATCGATTCCCTGTTTCTCAAAAAAACTTTGCTCAATCCCCCAGTAAAGTGGAAACCGCTCAATCCAAAAAGAAGGAGCGCCCCAGACAACCTTTTGCATACTTTCCCTCACCCAACACCGAAGTGCTGCTTGATGCGCTGCTGGAACCCAATTTCGACACCGAACAGACGCTCGCAGCCGGGGGTGTGGCAGCCCGGTGCCCCCGGAAGGTCACAGGAAATTGATGGACGTCAATAAACGAAGTCGACTCCCATAGCCGCCACCTTTTTCTTGACCTCGCCGAACATGTCTTCATACCAGGATGTCGGTTGTGCGGTCTTCAGATCGTAACATTCCTGAAACATCTTGCCCTGGGGGGCGGTGGCGATATTTTCTTCATATTCTGCCAACAGCCTGTTGACGATCTCGTTAGCCTGTGTCCGGGTCATTCCCTGCCGCGCTACCGAATGACCGACCTCGCAGGCGAGGCGAGCCTCGAGCGGTGTGGCATAGTTGCGCGTTTTGTTGCGGGCGACTGCCGTCTCCCACAGATGGCCGCCAGATACAGTGCTGGTTAAGCCATGCGCCGCCGCCTCGTAGAGAACCATTTCAGTGCCAGAGCCCGCGTTAAGGAAACCGTTCGAGGTCGACAGAATTCGGCTGTTCCGACTGACCGCTTGGTGTGTAACGCTGATCAGCCACAGCATCTCGCGCCCACTGTTCGAGGTGAAGTGAAGGTGGAAGGGGAAACTTTGTTGAAAGTTGGCCTGATATATCGTCAACCCCATGAGATGGTAGGCAGTTTCCAGAACCGCTACTCCCTCGGCGCGACCAGCGTAGCCACCATAGATCGACCCAGTTAAGTTGCCAATGAAGCAGCCATAGTTCATGCAGTGGGCAATCTTGTTCATGGCATCATTTTCTATATTGAGCTCGGACAGGCCGCCGATCAAGCGTGCGTCGGTATAACGCACTCCCCACTGATCGTTGCTGACTGCAACCTGAGCCATAGCCGACAGAGCTGTCCCAACCGCCACTAGAAACATTCCCGGCCGCCCCACCAGTTTGGCAGCCTGGCGCAAGCTCATGGCGTGTTCTGTTACGCCAGCTAATTCGACCGGTGAGCCAGCTTTTATCTTGAGGCCCATGCTTTCTTCCAGGATCGACGCACAAACACCGTCGGCCAGCGGTTCCTGGCAGTAGGCAACGGTCATGGGCAGGAAAATCTCTTCATCACAAGTGATGTCGCCACTGAAAATACAAAACGGCGGTGCGCTGTCTTCCGGGCACCTGTCCTGCCACCAACGAGCGTCTTTCCCTTCCCCGACTAGATAGCGCCCTGGTGCATGGTAGAGGGCTTCCTTAAGTTCCGATTCTTCGATAATGATACGACGATGAGTGTCGACATTGAGCACGCCGACTTCAAGGAATAGCTCGCAGGCCGCCTGCCAAACCCGATCGGCAACGTCATCGTCGTCGGATACCGGATGGTCTGGATCATATTTGATGCCATATTTTTTTATTACTTCTTTCAACTTGGGCATAAATATTTTCTTATTGAAATCTTCGACTTCACAAAACGGGCCGGTATTAGCCCGATCCAGTATCTGCCACAATCTATACATTGTTCTTTCCTATTTTTTCCGCAATACCTTCAAGTATCTCGATACTCTTCGCTGCATTCTCGCCCCAACTGTCGGCGCCGATTTCTTCCACCCACGGTTGCGTCACCGGTGCACCACCGATGATTACGTGATAATCGTCGCGGCAACCCATTTCGGTAAGTAATTTGACGAGCTCCCTTTGATTCGGCATGGTCGTGGACATAAGAGCAGACGCGCCAATAATATCGGCTTTAACCTCTATTGCCTTCTTTATGAAGTCCAGAGTGTTGACGTTGTAGCCCAGATCGTGCACTTCGAAGCCATTGGCGCGGAGCATACGGACCACTATCTCCTTACCAATCACATGCACATCGCCCTCGACAGTCCCGATGACCACGGTACCCTTAGCCACCATGCCAGCCGCCGATGCCTCGATCAACGGTTTTAATTCATCCATCGCCGCCGTCATGGCATCAGCCGCCATTACCATTTCTGGCAGAAAAAGTTCCATTTTCCCAAATGCATCACCCACTTCGCGCATCCCGTCGGTGAGTGAGGCGACGATATTAACAACCTCATGCCCTTCTTCAATCACTGCCTTAACATAGGTGACAGCGTCTTCTTCCTCTCCTGCCTTTACGGCTTCAACCAACGACTCCATATTACTCATAGCTCATGTCTCCTCCAAACGGCAGATCCACGAACTCTGCCTTCGACTATTTGACATAACCCCAGTATGCACGCTGGCAGCTACCAGCCTTAAGCTCTCTTACGGAAAATTCACCTGTGAAGTACAACTTCATATAGTTTAAGGCCACTGTCAAGCCACAACAACCTATAGCCAAACAACGGGAGCCGCCCGGAACGAAAATATTCCGCTTAGGCCGTCGATACCTGTTGGCAAGTATCAGTCGGATTCGGAATACTCAACGACCTCCTCGGGAAAGGAGATAGCATCGAGAAAAACTTTTTGAAATTCCGGATGGGTAGCCAAAGTAATGTGCTCGATGCGTTGGCCCAACAACTCGGCCCGCTGGCGTTCGCTCTCCGAGAGCAGGGCCATCTGAGCCCCCAGTCCGGCAGCGTTGGCCACGAAACGGACACGCGAGGGCGGCAGATCGGGAATCAATCCAATACGGCGTACGCTGCGCATTCCTAAATAGTTGCCGAAAGCGCCGGCCAGCATGAACTCGTCGATGTCTCCATCAGTGACGCCCAACTGGTGCTGCAAAATCGCCACACCACTGCTGATGGCCGCCTTGGCCAACTGTACCTGGCGGATGTCCGCCTGGGTCAAGGCTAGATCCTGCCTGGCGCCATCGTCACCAGACCAGACCAGAACGAACTCTGCAATGCCATCCTTGCCAGTGCGCAGGCGCTTGTCTAAAGCTGCTGGCAAGGGCCCCTCGGCGATCATGCGTCCCGACGTTGTCAGCACCCCGACATCGAGCAGCGCCGCTATGGCATCCACCAGACCCGAGCCACACACACCAACTGCTGGACTGCCGCCGATAGTTTGAACGTGGATGTCCTGGTCCACAGACACTCGTTCGATTGCACCCGCAGCGGCACGCATGCCACACCGAATTTGAGCACCTTCCAGTGCCGGTCCAGCCGGTGAGGAGCAAGCCAACAGGCTGCCCTGTCCGCCCATCACTGCCTCAGCATTTGTACCGATGTCTACAGCGACACGGATCTTTGATCCGACCTCGAGGTGTGTCGACAAGATCATGCCCAAGGTGTCGGCGCCAACGAAGCCGGCAACCAGCGGCAGCATGAAGAGCCGCGCGCCGTCCGCCACTTTGAGCCCAACCTCACGCGCCGCACAGGCATAAGCACTGCGCATGGCCGGTGCATAGGGAGCACAACCGAGAAATTTGGGATCGATGCCGAGAAACAAGTGGTGCATGCAGCTGTTGCCGACGACGACTATTTTGTAGATGTGTTTGCGCTGAATTCCACCCTGGCTACAAGCTTCACCGATCTGCTCGTTGATGAAACCGATAAGGCGTGAGCGCAGTTTGCGCACGTTAGTGGTGCTTTCCATGGCGAAGGCGATACGCGACATCAAATCACCACCGAAAACAGCCTGTGGGTTCAAACCGGGAACCGTAGCCATGGTTTCCCCACTGATCAGATCGATCAAATAACCAATGACAGTGGTTGTTCCGATGTCCAGAGCCAGGCCGAATGCTTGTTTTGTGGTGTCGCCAGATTCGAGCGAAAGAACAGTTCCGTCGAAAGTGGTGATCGTCAGGCCAGCCGATGATTGACGCAACATATCCGGAAGGCGGCGTACTGTATCGAGACTGAGTGCCGGCGTTAGGCCGGTTCCTCGCAGAACCTCCTCAAGGTCGGAGGTTGCGTCGTTTTCATCGGTTGGCAGTGTCGGCTGAACATGGACTTTGTGCACTCCACAATCTACTGTCAGCCCTTTTTTAGGAACTTTGGTGTCGACGAGAATCTGGAAAGCTGTTTCATGCAGAGGTGGGCTGACCTGTACGGTAATATTGTCATTTACTCGCAACTGGCAGGAAAGACGATAATGTTCGCCCACCTCTTGATCACCCAGCTGCACGATATCGGCCAGCGTTGGTGGCGGCAATGTGCCCTCGACCACCTTGACACGGCAACTCCGGCAGCGGCCGCGACCACCGCAGGTGGCAACGATATCAACGCCTGCATCCCGCGCTGCCTGTAAAACCGAAGCACCCGAGTCAACCTTTGCTTGGCTCGATTCACCGACAAAAGAGACTGTGTGGGTGACCTGACTCACGGGAGCGGCTCCCGGATTACGCCGAACACCGACGAAATAGACTTACGGGGCAACATAGTCTGCCAATCATCCAGGGAGATCGGTAACGGCTCACCGGCAAAGAGTTCAAACAGTGTCTTCTGTTCGACCAAGGGCCAGTCCGAGTAGCCTGGAGCCGAGGCCGAGGTAAAACGGCAATTCCGGCTTTTTTCCGTCTCTGCAACTTTTCGCCGCGCCGCGCGCAGGGAAAGCGAAACCATCGCCCAACCACAAGTATCCATCATCAAGCCTTCCAGCAACCGACCGTCGTCTACTAATTGTCCTGCGCGGCGCTCGATGCCTTCACCGACAGTGAGCAACAGCGCACACAACTCCGTCGAACCGGTGAGTAGGCGAGCAAATGTGGGGCTGTGGAAGCATTGCCCACCGCCGAGGGCGATCGTTCCATCTGCCTCCACCCGGCTCAGCGGCCCGCGCCACAGCAGTACCTGTGACTCAGCCAGGCCGCTGGCTTCGCGCGCTGCCTTTTCCGCCGAGTCGCGGATGCGCCGGGGAACCGCGGCGATATCACGATACTTTTGCAGGCGCAGAATCATTTTCACCGACACTACCGGTGGGTTGAGACTGAACCGTTGAATCGTGCCACCGGATGTCATGTTTTTCCCCAATAGATCGAATCTAGATTTGTCGGATACCTAGGTATGCCGCCAGTCATCAGGATCAGGTGAGCCTCCCGGCGACAGGCCCAGCAGGTCGCCTTCAGTACTGCAGCCAAGGCCGAGGACGGTCCGGTTAGCATAGTTAAAATAAGCGGTGACCTGGTTGATTTCCAGAATCTCACCGTCATCAAACCCGCTCTCGCGCAGGTCTTTTACCCAAGATTCGGCGAGTTCGGCAGGGTTCAAGGTAAGCTGCCGCGCATAGGATAGCGCTAACTGTTCTCGGGTCGTAAGGCCCGTGGACTCGACGTCCTGGTCCTGCAAACGCCGATGGATCTCGTTTGCCCGAACATCATCGTCGAGCAATCTTTTGAGTCCGGCAAAGTGGTGAGCCACACAGTAATCGCAGCAGTTCAGCAGGCTGACCCAAACTCCAATAGTTTCGAGCAGCCACTTCGGCAGCGTGTTGTCATTATGGTGAAGGACGTTCTTGTAGATGACCATGTGGCCGCGCATTGTATGGGGCCTGAGGCTGTGGGCCATCATGATGTTATCGATATTGTTGTTCGGGCCCTTGACTCTGTCGTACAGCGTGCGCAGGGTGCCGGACGATGCGTCGTAAGGGATGGTGTTGATCCAGGACATATTCTCTCCAGCATAAGCAATTCACCAGGCCCATTGTGGAACAGATTCAAGGTTTATTCCAAATCTGTCGCCTCCGGGCAAGGAGGATGGCTAGGTTGACCGACCCCACGGCTATTGATGGGAACTTCGAGAGTTCAAATTCAAGTTGCATGCAAATGCTTTTTGGCAACTGAAAAAAAATAACCACTCCTTTTGCAGGACAATAGCCTTGCTTGTTTCAAGATACGCAGTCATTTCACTGCCGGGTACTGATTCAAGTTTCAAGATCACCTGCTCCGCTCCTTCGATTCGAGCCAGGCCGCTACCGCGACACGATTGTCGTCGACCACCTGCCGAATCACGATATTGCCGTATAGTGCTGCCTGCCACGCGCGTACTTTAGCTGGTAGTTCTATATTACTACCCAGAGCCGAGAAAATATCTTCGATCATGAACAAGGTGGTGGGATAAGCACAGTCGGCGAGGCACAATCGATCTGCCCACAGGTACGGTGCTGGATCAACTAACTTGTCCAAGCGTGTAAGGCAGTCCTGTAAAGCCGACAAGGAAACATCGGCCTTTCCTTGCGGCGGACCACCAACATAACTAAACAACGTGCGCAGTGCAGGCTCGAGACGCGTATCATGGTAGCGGGCAATCGATCGATGATAAGCGCGCTGTTGCAGGTCAGCAGCACGCATCGCCGGCTCTGGGTAACAGTCTTCAAGATATTCCGATATCGCGTCGGAGTCGTGAAGTACAAATGCTCCAAACTGAATTGCAGGGACTGATCCCGCTGCAACCAGTTTACGATAGGCATCAGCGCGATAGCTGCCACCGCTTGGCAGTTGCTCCACGAAATCAACGGACTTCAGCTGCAGAATAATCCGCACCTTGGCGCAGTAGGTGCTCATCGGTACAGCGTAAAACGTTAAAGGCATTGAGCTTTATCAGGTGTGATTTACTTTGAAGAAAGAGCCGGTACTCACCCCGGGTTATATCATGTCATGCTTGGCAGTCAGTTGAACCCGGTACCATCCGAACCCGGACCCCGGCTAACTGCCTGTGTCCAGGCTGGCGATGAAAGCTTCGATGGCTGCTGGCGGCACCGCACCCGCCTGGGTACCCTTAAGCACGCCACCGGGTGCATAGACCAGTAATGTTGGGGTGCCCTGAAAAGCCCTCCCACTGGCCCGCCTGAAAAAGTCCGCCACTGCTGCCGGTTCCCCGATCAGGCTGGGAAATGCGAGGTCAAGCTCTTCGATAAAAGCCCACGCCTCAAGTGTCCCGGACTCGCCATCTAGTGACAAACCCAGCACGGTAAGTCGACCGTCGCGGTGTTGTTCGAACAGCGTCGAGTAGCCGCCGAGTTCGGCCCGGCAGACTGGGCAGGTATGTGACCAGATCACGAGCACCAGCCAACGGTCGGCGGGAATATAATTACGCAGTGCGGCCCTCTCCCCGTCCAGCGTGCGAAAAAGCCCACCTGTGCCAGTGGCTGTTGTTGTCGCTGGCACCAGTAATATGGCGAGCAACGCGATCAATACCAACCTGCGCCGACCGCCGTTCACGAACCCCTATCCGGGCTGAAACTCGAGCCACTGCCCTGGTCGACCAGCAGCACCCCGCCAACCACCAGACCCATGCCGACCAGAGCCTGCCAGCTAGGCATCTCACCAAATAGCGGCCAGGCGATCAAGGCGGTGACTGGGGGTACCAGGAAGAATAAACTCGCCACCCGCGCCGCTGCCCCGTGCCGGATCAGGAACCAAAGAATGGTGACTGCTCCCAGCGATAGCGCCAATACCAGCCAGGCGAAAGCGAAGAGGAAATCCCCAGACCATTCGATAACCCGCGTCTCGAAAACCAGCGCCAGCAACAGCATCAATAGACCCGCCGCAGTGAATTGCAGAAAAGAGCCGGAACGCAGGTCCATATTCGCGCAGAATCGCTTCTGGTAAAGAGTGCCAACACTCATTGCCAGCATGCCCACGACGCATAGCACTATGGCGCCGGCGTTACCGTGGACGCCGCCGAGATAGGGCGATATCACCAGTACCACCCCGACTGTACCAAGCACGAATCCCATCCATTGTCGGCCATGCACCGTTTCACCCAGTATCGGTCCGATCAGGATGGCGGTCACCGCCGGCTGCAGGCCGACGATCAGTGCAGTGTCACCGGCCGATACACCCTTATCGATAGCGGCAAATATCCCACCCAGATAAATCCCGTGCACCAGCAACCCGACCACGATGATATGCAGCGCACTGGTAAAACTCCCCGGCCATGGGCTACCGGTCAACAACACGATCGGCAGTAACAGCACCGCCACCAGCAGAAACCGCAAGGCAAGGAAAGTTGCCGGTTCTGCGAAGGGCAGACCGTATTTGGCGCCAATGAAGCCGGTGCTCCACAACAAGACGAATAATACGGGCGCGACCGCAGCCATGCGTCGCCCGGGCCCGGAATCTGTCAGCATGCATCCTCCTGTGGATCAATAACAACGGTGCTGCCGCCGAGCATAGACTATCGTATGGCAGGTTGGAAACAGTCCAGTCGCCGGACTGAGTTGAGCTAAGCTGACCGAATACAGTCCTGCCAACGCCTATCCGCGCGGATGGTGTGAACTATGCAGGGACTGCAGCCTGGCCCGGGCAACGTGGGTGTAAATTTGGGTGGTCGACAAGTCCGAATGCCCCAACAGCATCTGCACACTGCGCAGGTCAGCACCATGGTTCAGCAGATGGGTGGCAAATGCGTGCCGCAGTGAGTGTGGCGACAGATCCCCGTCGATTCCGGCCAACCGAGCATAGCGCTTGATCAGTTGCCAAAAAGCCTGACGGGTCATCGGCCCACCGCGGCGAGTAACAAACACCGAGTCGCTGACGCGCTCGCGCAACAACTCAGGCCGTGCCTCGGACAAATAGTTTTGCAGGCTGATCAGTGCCTCCTCTCCCAGCGGCACGATCCGTTCCCGCCCACCCTTACCAATCACGCGCACCAACTCGGTAGTGAGGTCCAGTTCACTCAGCGACAGGTTGACGAGCTCGGAGACCCGTAGCCCAGTCGCGTACATGGTCTCGAGCATGGCGCGGTCGCGTATCCCCAGCGCCGACCCCGCTGGCGCCGCCAGCAACTTCTCTACGCCCTCTTCCGACAACGCCTTGGGCAACCTGCGGCCAATGGCCGGCGATTCGAGTTCAGTAGTCGGATCAGCGGTGACCAGACCCTCTCTCAGCAGGTAGCGATAAAACCGGCGCAGAGTCGATAGTTTGCGCGCCGACGACCTCGGACTGGCGCCGGAGCGCACAGTGTGCGCCAAATAATCCAGCACGTCGGCACGGCTACCCTGCACCAACGTATGCCCTTTTTTTTGCAGCCAGCTGGCAAACCGCTCGAGGTCATTGCGGTATGCCGCCAGAGTATTAGCGCTCAGGCCCGACTCTAGCCAGATGCCATCGAGGAAACGCTCGATGACGGTGGAATCATCATCGCCTGCTGTCATCAGGAGTCGCTCTCGCTGCGCTGCCGGTGCAAGTGCAGCTGCTGTAGCCGCTGGCGCAGTTGCAACTGCCGCCTCGAGTCAGTGGTGCTCACTAGGAGACGCTCGAACAACACCCTCGCATCGTCCCACAGGCCTGCCGCCTCAAGTTCCAGTGCTGCACGGTACCAGGCACTCTGCTGCCATTGCGCCGCCTCGCGGCCACCACTTAAGGCCGAGCGCACAAAAAACGCTGCAGCACGGGTATGCTCTTGGAGCGCTGCGTACGACTCCGCCATCCAGAACAACAACTCCCGTTGCTGGCGCTCGGTCTGCACCAGTCCTGCCGCCTGCTCGAACAAGCCCAGAGCGAGCCGATGGCGTTCCAGTGCTTGCAGGTCGAACATCAACTGCATAACCCGGTCAAGGCTGGCCGGCGCTATTTCCTCTACCGAACCCAGCCACCCACCCAACACAGCGGCACCAGCATCGGGATGGCCACCAAACAACGCCAGCCGCGCCCGTCGCAAGGCCCATGCACCCTTGCTCACCCCCGGCGGTGGTTGCTGGATAAGGGCATTAAGCCTGGCTGCACGCTTGTGGTCCGCCTGCACCAAGGCGTGTTGGACCAAACCCGCAAGCACGCTGTCCGGCAGATCCTGTTCTCTGCCGAGCGGACCATCTTTACCATAGAGTAAACCCATCAGCGGCAGCCGACCGTCCTGCTCCAGCATCTCGGCCATGAATGCGTGAACTTGCCTTGCCAGTGGCGCAGGCGTCCCGGCCTGAAGCAACAACGCCGCAGCGGCACGGCGCGCGACTGCTGCTTCCTCGGTATCGTTTTCAAGCGCCGCAAATAAGGCTTCAGGCTCGGTCACAGCGGAGGCGCTGGCGGCAAAATAAGCCTGCCCCAGCACCAGATAGGCCTTAACCAGATCAGCGAGCACCAGCGGCGCCAGGTAAACGGGCAGATCGCCCGCCAGTAGCAGTGCTTGCTCAGTAACCTCGACCTGCAGCGAGTGGCGGCCAGCCAGTTGTGCGGCTTCTGCCAGGACAACCAATCGCACTGCCTCGAGCCGGGGATTGGCCGCAACCGGCTCAGCCAACGCTTGCAATTGTTCGATGACCTGGGCTGTCGTCAGCGACCCTTGCCGCAGGCGCGCGAACACGCGCCACAAACGCCCCTCGACAGACTGCAACCCGGCCAGCACATTGACGGCGGCACCAGGCTGGTCGGTTGCCAGCAACAAGCCAGCGCGGAGCAGTCGCCACTTCGTATCGTCGGGGTAGTATTCGAGTTGGTAACGAAGCGCAGCCACTCCCGCATCGGCAAAGGCGCGCCCTACCACGTAGGTCTGTATTATTTGCCGACGCACATCTCGTTGCCGAATGGGATCCAGCGCACCCTCGAACAGTAATCTACGCAGCAAGGCGCGGGCCGGCAGCGGCCGATTTAATCGTAACAACGCATCTGCCAGCAGCAACTGCACTTCGACCCGCTGGGACAGGTCGTCATCGGTCAATGCTGCGGCAAGGCCTGCCGCCAGTTTCTCCAACCGCCCACTGGCAGCCAACAACCGCCAGCTGGCCTGCCGCCGGTCCCAATTCTCTTCTTCCGGTGGCACCTTCACCACATCGACCAGAGCGAGGGCAAGGGTCGGTAGCCCTGCAGCCTCGAGTTCATCCAGCGACGCCGGTGTTAAGGCAGGGTCAAGCGGCACCAGCACGACCACACTCTGCACCCCGCGCACTACATTATTCTGGGCATCTTCCACCACCGGGGCAGGTGTCTTCCCCAAGCTATTAATATCTATGGTCGTCTCGA
>JASMBC010000035.1 GCA_030754035.1 Arenicellales bacterium
GGCTCGTGCACCAAATGGTCATCCCAGATTTTCTCATACATCGTTTTTTTCATGTGAACGCTCATTAAATTTGCTTTGCTCTGCCGACAGACCCGATTTTAGGCCGGATTATAGCACCCCTGCGGTTGTCTATTTCATATAACCCCTGTTATCCCTGCACTCATCCCCGATCAATATAACCTGTTTGCGACTTGAAGATTACCGAAGGTGGTCTATTGTATATCTTCAAACATACACAGGGAGAACCCTCATGAGCAAAGAGAATCTAGAGCGGTTTATGAATCAGGTCGGAACGACGTATCAGTGAGGCAAGACCTGGTTGATTGCGTCCTTAATGGTTTGAACACCCCGGATCAGGGATTCCTTGTGGATGCCAGATGGTATTTCGACGTCTGTACTCAGTAAAAATAGCCGGGATTCCCTGGCTATGTTCAAAACCTCCTGCTGTTCCAAGAAATTCTGAATTTCCTGGGGTTCCTTTTCGAGTAAAGAGACCGGCAAGGATAGCGACAGCCTTTTTATCTTTCTTTGATTGTCAGGTAAAGATCCTGTGGGAAAAATGATTTCATCGGCAATCTTTGCCAATCGGTCCACATTTTCCGGAAGCCATTGACCTAACATCAGAAGCGGAGAAAGTTCATAGAATTTGGCACTGTTCCAAAGAGGCGCATAACAACGGCGGAGTAGTTTTGCTGTTTCGTCATTCAGTTTTGGCAAGGCCTCTTCATGGATGATCAACATGTCGGCACCAGCGTCGCCCATTGACTTGACCATGGTTAGTATTACCTTCGTCATCATCCTTAGGAGTTCCGGGTTTAAACTGGCCTCTTCTGTTTCCAAACCGGTCAACTGACGGGCCAGGGTGTAAGGACCGGGCACTATGTTGAGGAGGGGAGTATCCGGAAGGAGTATATTCAGCCTCTGTATTACATCGATGGCGGTTGCCACCTTTCTGTTCTGTGGCAGTTGTTCCACGTGCTTTTCAAAGTCAGCCGGAAGCGACCCACCAGACTTAGAACAAATGGTTGATTCTTCCTGATCCAGTCCGTATTCCAAGGCCTCCGCCAGAAGCAGGGTATTGCCCTGACTGACAACACCATCGTATTTAAAGTAGTTGTGTATCGTACGGAGAGTGTTGGAAAGCTTGGTTGCATCTTCAAGATATTCCCTCAGGGGCAAGCCCTCCAACTCGGCCCCAAAAGAAAAAACCCAGGGGATGAACAAACCGCCCTGTTTGATGCGCTGTCTTTTTTCTCGGGTCAGAGCACTCTTCCTCTGGGTCGTCCCATCGTTAAGGGCGGTCTTTCTGTAGATGCCTTTTCTGCTTATATTACCCCTAAGGCCTGAATGGTGGGGCAACCACCTCTGCATCGGGCCAGGTCCCATAGAATGCTAAGAGGGACTCGTCCATCTTCTCCTTGAGCCAGTCTTGTTCAAATTCATCATAAGGTTTGGCTTGCTGGATTCGATTTTGACGCTCCTCCTGCCGGGCGGCCTCGGTGCCTTCCGGGTCAAGTCTGAGAGTTTCTGGATCGTACTGAGCTTTGTAGACGTTTTGTGCCGACCAGTCTGAAATGATCTGATCCTTGATGTCCTGGATGACTAATTCCGGCTCGCGCTCCAGCGGATCTCCGTAACCGGCTCCTCCGGTGGCAAACCCGAAAGTGATGACATCATTTTGATTCACCGGACGGGTGGCGCGTCCAAAAAATTCATTTTGCCACTCGCCGCCGATACTTTTATCTTTGAGCATCGGGAAAAGTTCCAAACTCAAACCATTGCCTTCCTTCATTTGCTCCATCAGGTCGGCGTTGGATATGCTAAGCCCCGGAACCGTACAAGGTGCATATCCGCCAAACAAGGGTTGCGGAGTCTGCATTTTGCTATTGTCTGAGATCGCCATAAAGAACACATAGGGCACATGGTGAGTAACCCAGATTTGCACCGTTCCTACGCCACCGCGATATTTTCCGTGTCCGCAAGAGTCTTTCCAGTGATTGGAAAGCGGGATAAATAAGGGAAGGTCATTTTCCATTTCTTCAATATCCGGAGTCCTTCCGTACACACACCAAGGAAAGCCGAAGGCATTCACTCCATCCATTTCCGGCCTACCACCCTGTCCCTCGCTGTTAAGCGAATAGGCCAGCATGTCCGCAAACGGCAGATTCCACTGTGAAAGTCCGGCGACCACCATCGCGTTTCCGGCATTCCCTTGAGACGCGCAAGACTGTCTCCACATATTGTTGGTGCTAAACATCATTTTACCGAATACGTTGTGGACACCGCTCATGATTCCGGTGGCAATCATGACGGAACAACTGGTTGCCGCGCGTGCATCCGGATTGAGGCAACTGCCGGGAGGAAAGATAAAATCAATCGGTGAAAAAGTCGCACTGCTGATCGGCAGATCATGGAACACATATTCATAAACATAGTTTGCAACGTGCCCGACTGCCGCCTGCACATGGGCGTTGTAGGAATAGGGATTTTCCGGAGAAGTGCCACTGAAATCCAATGTTATTGAATCGTCCTTTTTTTCCAGAGTCATGTGACTGTTGCGAACCAGACCAACCTCAAAACCGACACCGTCACCAAAATTGACACAAGTATATTTGCCGTCCGGCCAACTGCTGATTCGCTTACGCGCGCCTTCTTCTGCCACTATCAGCATTTTGCGGAAAAGCCCGACGACATAATCACGCCCACGCTCCTCTGCCAGTTCGATTATGCGTTTTAGTGAACGGTGTGCCGAAGTCGCCCGCGCCTTCAAGTCGATGACCAACATTTGCGGTGCACGAATGCCGAAGGCACTCATCGTTTCCACAAAGTCTTCACGGATTACATAGTTTTCACCGATTTTAGTCGGTGGACAATTGAGTCCTTCCATGAAGCGCGAAGTGGCGTTAATCGGCATTCCGCCAGGTTCGCTGGCTCCGGTTTCGGTGGTATGAACAGCGGCTCCGGTCCAGGCAATCAGTTCTCCTTGATAGAAAACCGGCATCAGAACCACTTCATCCGGATTGTGAATTCCTCCGTAAAGCGCATCGTTGGTGAACCAAATATCACCTTCTTTTATACCTGGATTTTCCTGGTAGGAATTGAGGATGAACTTAATCAAAATGGGCTGGATGATGGCGTGCAGATAGGTTCCGCAGCTGGCATTTGCCAAATCGCCTTTGGCGGTGAAAAGAGCAACCATCGAATCTCCCGCGATCCCCATCATGCTCCGCGAAGAACGGACGAAGATCTCCATTGCTTCATCCAGGATGTTGTTGGTTCGTTCGAAACCGACTTCATAATCACCCGGCTTCAAACTATCCACACAACGCAGTTCGTCATCATCCGCAGGCTCGACCTTGATCATTGCCAGTTTTTCATCAGCTGTGGGAATGGCCATTTTTATCGCCCCTTATTAAGTGTTAGGCCCGTTCAATGCGGGCAAATAAATGTTCGTCAATTCGGCAAACAAAATCCGGAGGAACCACCAATGTGGTGTATTCCGTTTCCAAAACGGCAGGTCCATTGATCTCGTTTCCGGCTTCGAGTTTGGAAAAGTCATAAACGGCGCTTTCCTCAAATCCGGAATTACCCCAGTAACACTGGCGCTTTGTACGCAGAGCTTGCGAGGCATCCGGGCCGGAAAGCGGGTACTCCGGGATCTCCGGCACTTCCGCCGGGATCGAGGCGGTGAGAACAAAACTTTCCACATAAACTCCGCCGTCAGGATGACAGACCAACGGACTGAAGGCGTCGCTGAATTCTTGCTCGAAATCATCATAGATTGCTTTCATGTCGGCTTCTGAGTTGACCTGCAGAACAGGCGAACTGGAGCGTTTGCGATGCACCTGTCCGCCGTAGAGCATGTCCAGTTCCAAGCGGAAGACAGCATCCTCTACAGGCATTCCTTCTCCAGCGAGTTCTTTTTTTGCCCGTTCAATAAGTGAATCAACCACGCTGTTGAAGTCATCGTAGTTTGTGCTGAAAATGCGGGTTGCCGGTTCCATCAAAACGTAGCGCCGTGAATTTTCGTAGATGTGCATAACATCCATCACTGAAGAACCGTGCGCCGAAAAAACCGGAGAATATGGAAATACCACCGCCGTCGGAATATCACCCATGTATCCAGCCACATGAGTCGGACCGCCGCCGCCGATGGCAAAAAGGACAAAATCTTTAGGGTCGTAGCCGCGCAAATGAATTTCTTTGCGAATAGCGGTTCCCATGTTTTCGTCTACGATCTTGCGAATCAACAAAGCCGCTTCTGCGACAGAAACACCAAGTGGATCAGCAATTTTTTCCTTTATAACTTCTTCGGCTCTTTCTTTGTTGAGCAGCATTTCACCGCCAAAATAATAATCCTCATCAAGATAGCCCAACACGAGATCGGCGTCCGTTACCGTCGGTTCTTCGCCGCCTTGATCGTAACAGACCGGTCCGGGGTAAGAACCGGCGCTTTGCGGCCCGACTTCAATACGATTGCCGAGCAGTTTATTCACCGACGCAATCGAACCGCCGCCTGCACCGATGGACATGGTTTGCAACATCGAGATTCCCACCATCCAACGATCCAAAATCGGACGGAAATCATAGTTGCGCACACTCTGTCCAACAACTAAACCGATGTCGAAACTTGTGCCGCCGACATCGCAGGCTATGACGTTTTTGTGGCCGAGTTTTTCAGCCAGTCTGTGTGAGCCGATAAGGGCTGCGACAGGTCCGGCGCTATAAGTCCTGACGGCATCCGTTTTGAAAACTTCCGCCATTCCACCGGAATTGTGGACCATCATAAATGGCCCCTTGTACTGATAGTCCCGGAGCCGGTCCCACATGGCCGCGAGCTCCATCTGCATGGCACGGAAAAGGTAAGCATCCAGGATGGCTGTCATCGAACGCTGGTATTCACCGGAACGGCCGATTACGTCACTGGCCAGCACCACCGGCATGTAACCGAGTGTGTATTCTTTGTACTCATCACGGATGATTTTTTTGATCCTGTGCTCGTGGGCCGGATTTGCCGGAGACCAAAGCAGTGAAACAACAAAACCGCGCACGCCTTGATCAACCAAATGTCGCACCTGCTGCCGCACATTTTCTTCATCGAGCGGACGCACAACCTGTCCGAAAGAATCGACCCGCTCCTTTACGCCGACAATCAATTCACGCGTAATAAGCGGCTCAGGCTTTTTTTGTGGGGCCAGATTCCGTCTTTCGGAAACACGGGTGCCATCAACCCACTGCGCGCCTTTTCCGATCAGGATGGAATCCTCATGTCCTTCGGTTGTAATCAGACCCAAACGCGGGCCTTTCCGCTCAATCAGGCGGTTCATGGCAACGGTAGTGGAATAGCGCACCAGGCCCACCTCGGGCAGCAGTTCTTCAGGACCCATTTCGAGTTCCTTTCCACCTTCTTCAATGACATTGAGAAAACAGGCCGAAAGGTCGTGCGGGGTGGTGGGGGTCTTCTTGAGAATCGTTTCCCCGTTATAATTCAGCACCATATCTGTGAATGTGCCGCCTACGTCGATGTCAATAGTGTTCATACTCATGATTGCACTTCCAGTCTCTTGTCAACAATGGCCAGTTCCCCGCTATCCAATCTTGCCTTCAGACTGGAAACGTCGATTTCGATGTCATGAGTGATCGGGTGCCCCAACGGAAGGTATTCGGTCTCGATCTGGGTCCCGCATTCCGGGCAGTAGAACTCGATGATCCTCACCCAGTCAGGATCCGGGGCGAAGTTGTACTCGGCCTCGAAGACCGGGTTGTGAAT
Organism: Arenicellales bacterium; assembly: GCA_030754035.1. Classification (GTDB taxonomy): domain Bacteria; phylum Pseudomonadota; class Gammaproteobacteria; order Arenicellales; family UBA868; genus UBA12578. The sequence goes on from JASMBC010000035.1 coordinate 5,771, forward strand.
TTCCCGCGGATCCCTGCTGTTGACCAGACAGCCCTTCTTGTAATTCGTCTCGGCCTCGATGAGCATCTTTCCACAGGTGCTGCAATGCCATTGACCCTCGTCGATGTCCATTTCCAGATATTCCGTGATAATGATTTTGCGTCCCATGTTCACTCCCTCTCCAATTCGCCGTTTCCGTATGTATCCATGACAAACCTCCAGCCTTGAGGCACGACATAGGTGGTGTCGCTTCCTTCCAGCACGGCGGGGCCGGTCACGGCATTTCCTGCAGCAAGTTTGTTCCAATCATAAATACTGGAGGAAATCCCTTCCCCACCTCTGTGTATCATCCGTTCGCCTTTGAGGGCTGCCGAAGAATTGCCGTCACCTGACTTGGCCTCACCCGGTTGAACCTTGGCCACCGGTACTCTGGCCCGCAGTTTCATTACTTCTACAACCAGATCTTTTGAAGCGGCATCCTTGCCCGCATCAACAAAACTGTCCTGAATCAGATCATTCATGTTCTTTTCCGCCAAATCAGCTTCCTTCCAGGTTGGGCTGGAGAATTGGATGAAGTTTTTGGGATCACTCTGGTCATAGAGGGTGAAGTCCAAACCGGCCTCCATATTTGCCAGATCGAAACCCTCACCTTCCATGTCCCGCTGAGCTTCCTCCACCATCTCCTGAGCCATTCCTGCCAGGGTTTCATGCTCACTGACCGCAACAAGCGGGGAGTACTCGTAGGTGTGGGTAATATCTGCCACAGAAGAACCGAACGCACTCAGTACAGCACCAAGAGAAAAGACATAACTTTTTTGGATCTCCGCTTTTTGGGCAATTTCGCAGCCCAGAACGGCTCCGTTGCCGCCGAATGTAAACAGAACAAAATCCGCTGCGGATTTTCCGGTCTTGTTGACCAGTTCATTGATTTCCTCAGCAATCATCTCTGCCGCCATGCTGATGATTTCGTTAGCCGCATTTTCCAGATCCAGTCCGAGCGGACCCGCAACTTTTTCACTGAGGACTTTTTCGGCCTGTTCACGGCTGATTTTTTTCTGACCTCCGGCAAAATATTCTGCATTCAGGTAGCCACTTACCAGACACGCATCGGTCAGAGTGACTTCGGTACCTCCCAGGTCGTAACAGGCCGGACCCGGAAAGGCGCCCATGCTCTCAGGCCCCAGTTGGAGTTTGCCCTCAATCACCTTTGCCACTGTTCCGCCGCCAAGCGCAATGCTTTTCAGATCCAGCATCGCCTGTTTCAGGGGCACCCCCAGTAGATCCGGATCACGAGTCAAGGCCGGATGGGAATCCTTGATCAATCCAATTTTGGTGGTGGTGCCTCCCACGTCTAAAGTGATGACACAGGGAAAATCGTAGAGTTTCGCCCAGTAGTCTCCCGCATGAATGCCAAATACCGGTCCTGATTCAATTGTATCCACCGGTTTGGTCTTCGAAACACGGACCACACCTCCATCGGTATGCCCCAGCAGGAGAGGCTTGAGGTAGCCCCGCGCGCGCAGTTCGTCTTCGGCTTTAAACATGGATTGGGCAAGTGGGCCGTGAACGTAGGAATTCAGCAGCGCGACGTGTGTCCGGGTCATGTCGTCAGGGTGTTTGCAGATGTCTCCGCCGAGCAGCAAGGGAACATGGCCAAGATAATGGTCTGGGAACTGGTCCTCAATAATTTCCTTGATGGCAGCCTCATCCTGGTTTTTAAGCGCATCATTTAAACTGATGCAAATGCGGCGAACACCGGCTTCCAGCAGTTCCTTCAGTTTGATCAGCAATTTTTCCGTATCGACGGGCTGTTGTACCTCCTCAACATGGTTCTGTTCAATCAGGTGCCCAATGACCGGGTTGCTACCATTTGCGGCATACAGTGTCTGCCTGTGGCCTTCTGTCACGAAGAGCCCCATTTTCGGGCCCTTGCGCTCTGCAATAACGTTACTGGCAACGGTGTTGGACCAGCGCACAATGTCTACCTCATCCAGAAACTCCGTAAGGCTGGAAAATCCACATTGAGCAGCTCCTTCCTCCATGCACTGCAGCCAGGAAACCGTGAGGTCGTGAGGTGTAGAGTCCACCTTGACCCTCCTTATTTCAGCTCCCTTGGTGAATAGTCCGTCTGTGAAGGTCCCTCCCGTATCGATATCAACCATGAATCCCATAACAGTCTCCGCTAGTTCAAACCAAAATAATTACCGTGTAAAGTATATTGTTTATAGCTCAACTATTCACCTATTGGAAGTATTGTTTTTGATCGATAGGTTTTTTTATCCGTCAGAAAAAGTCAGACAAGCAAATAAGGGATAAGGGATAGGAATTTGCTTTTGGCATGAGGTGGGGCCAACCGCTCCAGAACATCCACCGGACTGACACCGATGACCCAGAAACAGCAAATTCAGGACAGCGCGTAACCGCAGCGTCGGCGTCTCCCGCCCGTAGCGCCTTGATTGAAGTTGTCACCGATGCTGAGGCGATCACCCACACGGCGACTCTGACCGAACTGCGCGGGTAAACCGCCTGTTTCAGGTTGCCAGCACCCGCTGCAAAGCAGCAACCAGATGGTCCAGTTGTTCTTCTGAGATCAGCAGCGGCGGCAGCAGCCGGATCACGGTAGACCCCGCCGGCAGTGCCAGGATGTGTTCCTGCTCAGCCAACGCCTTGAGACAGGGGGTCGCTTTTTCTTTAAGCTCGATGCCGATCATCAGGCCCACGCGGCGTACTTCGCGTACCCGCGCTGGCAACGCGGCACAAAAGCGCTGCTCGAAATATGCACCGAGGGTTGCGGCGCGCTCGGCCAACTGTTCCGTTTCCATGGTTTCGATGGCAGCCAGGGCCGCGGCGCAGGCCAGCGGATTGCCGCCAAAGGTCGAGCCGTGGCTACCGAGAGTAGCCTGGACCTGGCTGCTTGCGAGCACTGCACCCATCGGTACGCCGCCGGCAATACCCTTGGCCAGGCACATGAGATCTGGCGCTAGGCTGAGCTGGTCGCAGGCGAAGAAACTGCCGGTGCGGCAGAAGCCGGTCTGTACTTCGTCGATGATGAGCAGCGCCCCGCGCTCGCTGCACAAGCGCCGGGCGCAGGAGAGAAAATCGGGGTCTGCCGGGCGCACGCCGCCCTCACCCTGTATCGGTTCGAGGATAACGGCGGCGGTACTCTGATCCACCGCCGCGTCCAGTTTTTCGCTGTTATTGAGCGGCACGAAACGGCAGTCAGGCAGCAGTGGCTCGAAGGCGTCGCGGTATTTATGGGTCACACTGAGCGCACCCAGCGTGCGCCCGTGAAAACCACGCATGGCGCTGACCAGCCCAGTGCGGCCAGTAGTGAGGCAGGCGAACTTGATGGCCGCTTCGACTGCCTCGGTACCTGAGTTACACAGGAACACCCGCTCAAGTCCAGCAGGTGCAAGCTGCACCAGTTTTTCCATCAGCCGGCCCCGGCTGTGGTGGTAGAAGATTCCAGGACAGGTGATCAGTTGGGCAGCCTGGCCGGTGATGGCCGCGGCGACAGCCGGATGAGCATGCCCAAGATTAGCGACCCCAACGCCGGTGGCACAGTCGAGGTATTCGGTGCCGGCATCGTCCCACACCAGCGCCCCCGAGCCGCGCACCAGCGTGATACCCCGGCGCGGATAAATCCCGAGAGCATAATGCTCCTCAAGTTGGCGCGCACTCATCGGATCAGCGTGCCCTTGCCGGCCAGCGCCTCGTGCACCGGCTGGGCCACGCGGCCGTCGGCAATGATGACCTCGGCGGCGCCGGCGGCAAACAGTTTGCGCAAAGCCAGCATCTTGCGCTTCATGCGGCCCGTAACCTGGTCCTCACGCTGCTCGAGTTCTGTGCGTGACATCTGCGTGACCAGACTGGTCGGGTCATCGTGGTTGTCCAGGAATCCTGGTGCCTCGATCAGCTGTACGATGCGCGCGGCGTGCAAGGCGTCCTGCAGCGTGTTGACGATGTCGTCGTTCTCGGAGTTGATGGCGAAGCCTTGTTCGTCGACGATGGGTATGGTCAACACGGGACGGTAGCCATTGTCGAGCAGGAGGTCGAGCAGCGGTCCGTTGGCACGCTTGGGTTTACCGGAGAAATCGCGCTTGAGCAGGGTTTTGCCTTCATCGCGCACCCGAATGCCGCGATTTCGTGCACCTTCGATGAGTCGGCCGTCAAGGCCGGTAAGCCCCAGCGCGTTGACCCCCTGGCGCTGGCACATTTCCACGAAGCGCCGGTTACGCAGCCCGGCGTAACTCATCATGATGAGGTCGATTGCGTCCTGGTCCGAGTAAACGCTGGTGTAGCCCGACACCGAGGTCAACTCCACCTTGGGCTGGCCCAGTTGCCCGGCCACACGGTCGCGCAAGGCGTTGGCACCAAGAACCACCACGAAAGGCTCGATCAGTTCAGCGAGGTCCGCGGCGATGCCTTCGAGGTTGATGTCGGCGCCGCCACCGGCTTTGATGATCAGCATTGCTCTGGCCCCTGCAGTGCGATCACGCTGCGGTTGGGAATGGCTTGCCACTCACCGTGGTCGGGGTAGGGTTGCGAGCAGGCCACATCCACGTGGCCGACGCGGCCCCTATGCATCTGGAAGTAACCGGGGTTCTCGTTGAAAAGACTGGCGAGAATACTGCTTTGCGAATCGGCTACCACCAGGTTCAGTGCCCGTACGTAGCGACTGCGCTTTTCGATCACCTCTATGCCTCGGCGTACGCCCGCAAGACGCCCGCCCTGGTCGAAGCGTTTCAGGTAGTTGAACACCTTCTCCGCCCCGATACGACCATGCTCACGGATTCGCACGCCCTGCAGCTCACCGTTGAAGATGAAAATTTTTTCGCCGTCAAAAAACGGCATGTTGTTCTCGATCATTATGCCCTCGTCGCGAAAAGCACTGCGCGCATGGCCGACCAGCAGAGTTGTCTCGGGAAAGCCGCCAAGGTCGTCTTCCCAGATAGGGCGGATGTCACGGTACACGCGCCATTGGCCTTGCTCCAGCCAGGCGCAGCCCCAGCCATGGCCCTGGTACTCGGGACTGGTACGGGAGATCTCGGCAAGCGCTGCTAAGTGCACCACAGGGTCGAAGGGGGCGGCCGCGTGCGCCCAGAGCAGCCGACACACGGTAAGCCCTAGATCGGATGCAGGCCGGGAAAGCGCAAACCTGCCGTTTCCTCGAACCTGCACATGATGTTCAGGCACTGTACTGCCTGCCCGGCGGCGCCCTTCATCAGGTTATCAATGGCGCTTATTACTACTAGCCGGTTGCTGGTGCGATCACGGGCAAAGCCGATGTCGCAGTAGTTGCTGCCGGCGAGTAACTTGGGTTCGGGGTAGCGATAAATGCCACTGCGTTCCTTGACCATGCGTACGAAAGGCTCCTCGCCATAGGCTGCGCGGTAGAGTTGCCATACGGCCTTTTCTTCCAGGACCTCTGCGAGAAACACGTGGCAGGTCGCTAATATGCCGCGCACCATCTCGATGGCGGTGGCCGAGAAATGGATCGGCAACTGGCCCAGTTCCTGGTGCATCTCACCGACGTGACGGTGGCCGGTGGGTTGGTAGGAGCGCACTGCGCCGCTGCGCTCGGGATGGTGGCTGGCGGCACTCGCCGCATTGCCGCCCTCGCTGGAGCCCGCCTTGACCTCGATTACCACCGACTCGACCAGGCCAGCGCCGACCAGCGGCCCCAAAGCGAGAATACTGGCGGTGGCGTTGCAGCCGGCGCAGGCCACCCGGGTCGCGTCACGGATTGCTGCCCGGTGGCGCTCCGGGATACCGTAGGCGAAACTACCCAGCAGGTCCGGCCGCACGTGAGCCCCCCCGTACCAACGCTGGTAGCTGTCTTCATCATGCAGGCGGAAGTCGGCACTTAGGTCGATGAGTTTTGGCGCAAGGCGCTCGAATTCGTCAATCCGGCGCATGGTCTCGCCATGGGGCAGGCACAGCAACAGCACATCGCACGGCGCCAACTCATCCACCGCACAGAACTTCAGTTGCGTAACCTGGCGCAGGTTGGGGTGCACGCTGTGCACGAACTTGCCGGCGAAGCGCTCGGAGGTGACCTGCGCGACCTCGCAGTCGGGGTGAAACAGCACCAGGCGTAACAGTTCACCGCCGCTGTAGCCCGAGCCGCCGACAATACTTATCCTGGTCATGTGGCCTGCTCCATGGCGTGTTCGACAACCAGGGCCGGGATGTTCACGCCGGTGGTGTCGATGCTGTTGCGAAACTCCATGGTGTAGTTGACCTCGTTTACCAGTAGTCCGTCCGCAGTCTCGAAAAGATCCACCGCTAATACGCCCCCGCCTACTGCCCGTGCGGCGGCCAGCGAAACTGCGGCCACCTCGTCAGTAACCGGGCAGCCGGCGGCGATCCCGCCACGGGCGGTATTGGTAATCCAGTGGCGGGCGCTGCGGTAGATGGCCGCCACGCACTTGTCATCTATCACGAAGGAGCGGATGTCGCGACCGTTTTTGTTCACGTATTGCTGGATGTAGAAGATCGAGTGGTGGTAACTGCCGAGAATGGCTTTGTGTTCGAGGATCGACTCAGCTGCCTCCCGGTCGTTGATTTTGGCCAGCAGCCGGCCCCATGAACCTACGGCGGGTTTGAGTACTACTGGGTAGCCCAGCTCCTCGATGGCCACCAGCGCCGACTCCTCGGTGAAGGCAACGCGCAGCTCCGGCTGTGCTACGCCAGCCTCTTTCAGCGCCAGCGAGCACAGGATCTTGTCGCCGCAGACACGCGCCACCTCCGAGGAATTGATGCAGCGCACGCCGACGCTCTCGAGCAGCCGCAGGCCGTGCATGGCCCGGCTGTGGTTGATACAGCGCTCCAGTACCAGGTCCACCGCTGGTCGGGACTCGAGGTCGAAAATCAATTTACGGTCGTCGAGCAGCAGCGGCTCGAGCCCGCGCTGCCGGAACTCATCAATCAGCAGTTTCTCCTCCTTGCGGATCAGCGAGTGCAGCAGGCCGATTCTCACTGACCCCAGTCCTCCTCTGTCTCGGGCGCCTCGCTGAGCACCACGGGCTTGAGCCCCGTCACCTCGAGTTCGCTGCCGCACTCGGGACACTCAAGTAGTTCACCGATGACGGCATCGTCAGCGACCGTGACAGCGGCGCCACAGACAACACATTCATTCATGGCAGTTCTCCTGCTGCAATAGGATAGGTTAGAGTGTGCCGGCCCGCTCGCCGACAGCGAGCCGTATTGTAGTGCGCGGGCCCGTGCCGAGCGAGGCGCGTCAGGCGCGACCGGCTGTTAACCGAGGACTTAAGATCATGCTGCTGCAACTTGCGACCTGGCCGGAGGTGGAGACCTACCTCGAGTCGTCTACCGCTGTCGTGGTGCCGATCGGCTCCACCGAGCAGCATGGGCCCAACGGCCTTATCGGCACCGACGCAATCTGTGCTGAGACCATAGCCCGGGAGATGTCTTCGCGCATCGATGTGCTGGTCGGGCCCACCCTGGCAGTCGGCATGGCCCAGCATCACCTCGCCTTCCCGGGCAGCATCGCGCTCAAGCCTTCGACGCTGCTGGCACTGGTGCGTGACGTCGTCGAATCGCTGCTGTGCCATGGTTTTAGCCACCTTTATTTCCTGAACGGCCATGGCGGCAACGTCGCTACCGTGGGCGCCGCTTTTTCCGAGGTTTGGTCGGCGCGCAGTTTTGCCGGCAGCAGCAGGGCAACGCCGCGCCTGCGCCTGCGCAACTGGTGGACCGGGGCCCGGGTCATGGCGCTGTCGGCGGAACTTTTCGGCGATGCCGAAGGCAGCCACGCAACACCCTCGGAAGTGTCTTTGAGCTGGTACGCTCACGCCGACGCGGTCAAGGATGTGAGCCTCACCCCCGAGCAGGCCCCGGACGGGGTGATCCGGGATGCTGCCGACTACCGCCGCCTGTTCCCGGATGGACGGATCGGCTCTAACCCGGGCCTTGCCAGTGTTGCTCATGGCGAGCGGATTCTCGCCGCTGCACTCGAGGATGCCCTCGAGGATTTCCAACGTTTCACTGAAGCGGACTGACCCCTGCCTGACGGAGCAGACTTCATGAACGATCAATTCCTGGCAGAGCTTTCGGCCCAGATCGACGACTTCGTCGCCGAGCGTGACTGGCAACAGTTCCATTCACCCAAGAATCTCGCCATGGCGTTGATCGTGGAGGCGGCCGAACTGGTCGAGCACTTCCAGTGGCTGGATGCAGTTGAGAGCGACGCACTCGATGAGGCCAAGCGCGCTGAGGTTGCCGACGAGTTGGCCGACATATTGATATATACGCTGCGCCTGGCCGGGCGCCTTGACATTGACCTCGAGCAGGCGGCTCTTACGAAAATGGAAAAGAACCGGCGCAAGTACCCAGCCGAAAAAGCCCGCGGCGTGGCTCTCAAGTACAGCAAACTTTAGTTGGCCATAGCGCGTGCCGCCAGGCACATCTCGAGTCAATCGGTGAAAGCGCCGGCGTAAGTCTCGCGCAGCACGTTTTTTTGCACCTTGCCCATGGTGTTGCGCGGCAGGGCGTCAACCCGGAATACCCGGCGCGGCATTTTGAAGCCGGCCAGCGTCACTTTTAAAGCATTGATCACGGACGCCTCATCCGGGGCCATCTCAGCCGGCGCACAGATCACCGCGACCAGGCCCTCGCCGAGGTCTGCGTGAGGCACCCCGATAACGGCTGATTCGAACACTCCTGGCAGGGCATCGATCGCTTGCTCGATCTCCCTGGGGTAAACGTTCAAGCCGCCGCTGATGACAAGGTCTTTGTCGCGGCCGACGATGCGCACCCGTCCGCTCTGGTCCATCACCGCGAGATCGCCCGAGACAAAAAAACCATCGTCACTGAATTCGGCCGCGGTCTTGTCCGGCATTTGCCAGTAGCCCTTAAAGACGTTGGGGCCGGTGAGTTCCAGCATGCCGATCTCGCCGGCCGGCAGCGGTTGGTGGTCCTCGCCAGATACTCGTACCGTGACCCCGGGTAGAGCAAAACCCACGCTTCCGGGCAGGCGTTCGCCGGCCAGCGGGTTGGAAGTGATCATGCCGGCTTCGCTCATGCCGTAGCGCTCGAGGATCTGGTGGCCGGTGCGCTCGAAAAAAGCCTGCCAGGTTTCTGTCCGCAGCGGCGCTGAGCCGCTAATGAAAAGCCGCATGCGCGCGCAGGCGGTACGGTCGAAATCCGCCAGTTCAAGCAGCCGGGTGTAAAAAGTGGGCACACCCATCATTACTGTGGCTTTTCCCAGTTGAGCGAGCACCTCCAGTGCATCGAACTTCGACAGGAAAAGCATCGGCGAGCCCGCCAGCATTGCACAGTGCACTGCCACGAACAGGCCATGGACGTGATACACGGGCAAAGCATGCAACAGCACGTCGTCAGCCCGGAAGCCCCAAAGGGTCTGCAGGGTCAGTGCATTGCTGGCGAGATTGGCATGGCTCAGCATGGCGCCCTTGGCCCGGCCGGTGGTGCCCGAGGTGTAGACGATTGCCGCGATGGCGTCAGCGCCCACCGCTGCGATCTCGACCACCGCTTCAGTCACCCTTGCCAACTCCGGCAGCGTGCCTGCACCAGCGGAGTCCAGTGTGACCAGTTTCGCCGCTACCGATTCCGCGGCAGCAGCGAACTCATCCTGGTTGCCCGCGCGGGCAACAAACAGCACCGGGCGCGCGTCTTCGAGGAAGTACGCCACCTCGGCCGCGGTGTAAGCGGTGTTAAGCGGCACGTAGGCCGCGCCCAGGCGCAGCACAGCGAGGT
>JASMBC010000036.1 GCA_030754035.1 Arenicellales bacterium
TGAAGAAGAGATGACTGGTGTTTACTACAATGCGGCGGCCGTGATCGATGCCGATGGCACCTACCTGGGCAAATACCGCAAGACCCACTTGCCACACGTTGCCGGCTTCTGGGAGAAGTTTTTTTTCAAGCCCGGCGCTTCTGGTTGGCCGGTGTTTGCTACTGCCTATGGCAAGATTGGCGTATATATCTGTTACGACCGGCACTTCCCGGAAGGTTGGCGTGCCCTGGCCCTCAAGGGTGCAGAAGTGATTTACAATCCTTCTGCTACTGTTGCCGGCCTGTCCCAGTATCTTTGGGAGCTTGAACAGCCAGCCTCGGCTGTCGCCAACGGGGTCTACATCGCTGCCATCAACCGGGTTGGCACCGAGGCCCCGTGGAATATCGGCGAGTTTTACGGTTCCAGTTACTTTGTTAATCCGCGCGGCAAGATAGAAGCCCAGGCCAGCCGGGACCAGGATGAATTACTGATCCACGAGATGGACATGGACATGGTCAGGCAAATCCGGGATACCTGGCAGTTCTTCCGTGACCGGCGTCCCGAGACTTACGGGCTATTGACAGACCTGAACTAGTATTGCCGAAAGAGCAGCATATTGAAGCAGTAAAACCACCAGAGGGGGAAAGTGCATGATGCAGCAGCAAGCCCTGAAAATCGACGGCGATCGGTTGTGGGACAGCCTGATGGAAATGGCGAAGATCGGTGCCACCGAGAAAGGAGGCTGTTGCCGGCTCGCGCTGACTGACCTGGACCGTGCGGCCCGGGATCTGTTCGTGGCCTGGTGCCGCGAAGCCGGCTGCACGATCTCGGTTGACCAGATGGGTAATATCTTTGCCCGCAGGACCGGTGTCGAGCCGGGCCTGCCGCCAGTTTTAGCCGGCAGCCACCTCGATACCCAACCTACCGGCGGCCGGTTTGACGGGGTGTACGGCGTATTGACCGGGCTCGAAGTCATCCGCACGCTCAATGACCACAACATCCAGACACAGCATTCGGTTGAGGCCGTGTGCTGGACCAACGAAGAGGGCAGCCGTTTTGCGCCCGCCATGGTTGCATCCGGAGTGTTTGCCGGCGTCTACGAGCTCGACTACGGTCTGGCCCGGGTCGACGGCGACGGCCGCACCATGGGCGAGGAACTACAGCGGATCGGCTACGCCGGCAGCGAGGCCATGGGCCGGCCGCTGCATGCATATTTTGAAGCGCACATAGAGCAGGGCCCGATCCTGGTTGAGGAGGGAATTGATATCGGAGTGGTGACCGATGCTCAGGGGCAGCGCTGGTATGAGCTGGAACTGACCGGCACCGAGTCCCACGCCGGACCGACGCCGATGGATCGGAGGCAAGACGCATTACTCGGAGCTGCTCGTGTGATTTCCCTAGTCAATGAAGTCGGCCTGGCGTATGCCCCGGTGGCCTGTGCGACCGTCGGCATGATCGAATCTCATCCTAATTCGAGGAATGTCATTCCTGGCAGGGTCTTTTTGACTATCGACATACGGCACCCCGAAGACGCTGTGCTGTCGCAGATGGATCAGGAGATTCGGGACGGGGTGAAAGAGATATCGGCGAGGGATAATCTTACTGGAAAACTCGAACAGATTTTCTGCTACGCACCAGTGCCGTTTGACCGGAGCTGTGTGAATGCGGTTCAAACGAGCGCTGACCAATGTGGCTACAGGTCCAGGGAGATCGTCGCTGGGGCCGGCCACGACGCCTGCTTCATAGCCCAGGCTGCACCGACTTCTATGGTTTTCATACCCTGCGTCGACGGAATCAGTCACAACGAGACTGAGAACATAAAGCCGGAATGGTCGACCGCCGGTGCCAACGTGATGCTCAACGCAATCCTGGACAAGGCGGGAACCGTATGAAAGCAGCCAGACAGCAAGGCGTTCACCATTGAGTCAGGGCACAGGTAACTCATCTACCGTTGTCGATATCACGCAACTGTCGTTGGCTTTTCAAACTGGCGATGGGCCCGTGCATGCGCTATCTGATATAGACCTGAAGATCCGAAGTGGCGAATTTGTTACGTTAATCGGCCCCTCCGGCTGCGGCAAGACCACGTTGCTGCGGGTGATCGCGGATCTGGAGACCCATAGCGCTGGGGAGATCAAGGTCAACGGCGTAGCCCCGGAAGAGGCACGCTTGCAGCGGAGTTACGGCTATGTCTTCCAATCCCCGGCACTTTACCCCTGGCGTACTGTCGAACAAAACGTTTCCCTGCCGCTCGAGATCATGGGCCGACCGAAGGCCGAGCGACGAGAGTTGGCCCGCCATTACCTGGAACTCGTCAACTTGACCGGGTTCGACCGGAAGTATCCGTGGCAGTTGTCCGGCGGGATGCAGCAGCGGGTGTCGATTGCCCGTGCACTTAGTCTGGAAGCAGAACTTTTGTTAATGGATGAGCCATTCGGCGCGCTCGACGAGATCACCCGGGATCATCTGAATGAGCAATTGTTAAGGCTCTGGGAAAAAACCAGCAAGACCATTGTCTTTGTGACTCATTCCATTCCAGAGGCAGTGTTTTTGTCAACGAGAATCGTCGTGATGTCACCGCGGCCTGGTCGTGTAATCGATGTGATCGACTGTAATCTGCCGACAAATAGAGTACTGGAAGTTCGAGAGTCACCGGAATTTCTTGAGATCGCCCACCGAGTCCGGGAAGGCCTGCGCTCAGGACACAGTTACGACGATGACTAGGGTGCGGCATGGAAAAATTGGCGGCAACGCCGGACCGGTTACCGTAGTTTCCCTGGCGTTGATCCTGGTCTGGTACCTCGGGGCGGTATACCTTAATAGTGCGCAGTTGATCGACCGTTACCAAAAAAATGACGTGGACTGGACTTTGAGCCAACTTGCGTTGGACAGCTGGTCGATGGAGAGGGCCGTTTTGCCGGCACCGCACCAGGTTGCCGCTGAACTCAAGAAAAGCATGATTGATACCAAGGTGACATCTAAGCGCAGTCTCGTGTTCCACGCCTGGGTGACGCTGTCATCCACCCTGCTTGGGTTTCTTTTCGGGACCGTGCTTGGAATCACACTGGCCATCGGCATTGTTACCGTACGCACACTGGATCAAAGCCTGATGCCCTGGATCATAGCTTCCCAGACGGTACCAATACTGGCGATTGCGCCGATGATTATCGTCGTGCTCGGCTCGATCGGGATTACCGGATTGGTGCCGAAGTCCATGATTTCGACGTACTTGTGTTTTTTCCCTATCACTGTGGGGATGGTCAAAGGACTCCGCTCACCCGATCCCATACTCCTTGATCTAATGAAAACCTACAACGGCGGTCATAGTCAGGTTCTTTTGAAACTGCGTTTTCCGGCCGCCATTCCCTACCTTTTTGCGAGTTTGAAAGTGGGAATTGCTTTGAGCGTCGTGGGGGCAATCGTTGCTGAGTTGCCGACTGGTGCCCAAGGGGGATTGGGTGCACGACTGCTGGTCGGCTCCTACTATGGCCAGGTGAACATGATCTGGGCTGCCTTGATCACGGCATCGGCGCTGTCGGCACTGCTGGTGAGCTTAATTGGTGTGATCCAGCGGTTGGCGGTGTGGAGAATCCGCGGTATGCAACCCATGGGGGTACGGTGATGTTCGGGCAGCTCGGATCACCGGCGCGGTCAGTGGCATTGCCGGCTCTGGCCGTGACGCTGGTTGCACTGGTATTGCCGCTTACTGACACGCTTGCCTGGCAGCAACTTCCACTATCGTTGCTCGGTCCGCTGGCGGTCGCAGTAGCGGCCGGCGCAATAATCAGTCGCCGCGCTGCCGGTATTGCCGGTGGTTTTGTGGCTCTGGCAGGCGTAGCCACCGGTGCCGTGGTCGCTACCTGGATAGTCCATGCCGATAGTCTCACAGGTCACGTATCCTGGGGGTTTTGGTGTTATGTGTTAGCGCTTGGCCTGTTGGTCTGGCGCTCAATGAGTGCTTTTTCCACGGTCCGGTCGCAGCGGAAAGTGCTGCCTCAGATTTTTCGTTTGTTGGTTCCCGGAATTTTCGGCATCTGGTTGATCGTGTTGTGGGAACTTATCGTCGTGGGATTTGGCGTACCACGGATTCTGCTGCCCGCGCCCAGCATGATTGGTGATGTATTCGTCGAATCCGGCTCAATGCTTACGGCTGATTTTCACCAAACGGTTATCCGCTCGGTGATTCCCGGGTTCGTTATGGGTAATGTTGCTGGGTTCCTGATTGCCGTAATCGTCGAACGGGTAATGTTTCTGAAGCGGGGACTTTTACCTCTGGGCAACCTGATCAGTGCGATACCCATCGTCGGGATTGCGCCAATCATGGTGATGTGGTTTGGTTTTGACTGGCAATCGAAAGCAGCCGTGGTTGTGATTATGACTTTTTTCCCGATGCTGGTGAACACTGTCATCGGTCTCTCCGAGTCCACAAACATAGAGATCGACCTGATGCGTTCCTACGGTGCCCGGTATTGGCAGGAATTCTTCCGCTTGCGCTTGCCTAATGCGCTGCCCTTTATTTTCAACGCGCTCAAGATCAATTCCACCCTGGCGTTGATCGGCGCGATCGTGGCTGAATTTTTTGGCACCCCGATAGTGGGTATGGGTTTTCGAATCTCCACCGAAGTGGGCCGGATGAGTCTCGAGACGGTTTGGGCGACAATCGCAGTGGCTGCTCTGTCCGGGTCGTCTTTTTACGGGCTTTTGGCGCTATTGGAAAGACGGGTAACTTTCTGGCATGCTTCGTTCCAAGCATCAAGAAACTAGTTCTCGGTGCATAACACACCATAACCCTAAGGGAGGATAGTAGGATGAAGAAACTGTTTGCGGGTGTTGTTGCAGCATTGGTACTGGGGTCTGGCTTGGTCACGGCCAATGCCGCCGACAAGGTCACCATTCAACTGAAATGGGTCACCCAGGCCCAGTTCGCTGGTTATTTTGTCGCCCAGAATCAAGGTTTCTACAAAGCCGAAAATCTGGACGTGACGATTTTACCGGGTGGTCCGGATGTTGCGCCGCCCCAAGTCATAGCAGGCGGTGGGGCCGATGTCATTATTGACTGGATGCCCGCAGCATTGGCCTCCCGGGAGAAGGGTTTGAAACTGGTCAACATCGCCCAGCCATTCAAGCGTTCGGGTCTGATGTTGACCTGCCGTAAGGATACTGGGATTAAATCCCCAGACGATTTCCGGGGTAGGACTCTTGGGGTATGGTTCTACGGTAACGAATATCCATTCCTTAGCTGGATGAGTCAGCTTGGAATTCCGACCGATGGCAGTGCCGGTGGCGTCACCGTTTTGAAGCAGGGATTCAATGTTGATCCGATCCTGCAGAAACAGGCCGATTGCATCTCTACAATGACCTACAACGAATATTGGCAGGTCATCGATGCGGGGCTGGGTGCCGATGAATTGATCACCTATAAATACGAAGACCAGGGCGTTGCTACGCTGGAAGACGGGTTGTATGTACTGGAAAAAAATCTTAACGATTCGGCTTTCGTGGATAAAATGGCCCGCTTTGTGCGCGCTTCGATGAAGGGGTGGCAATGGGCAGCGAACAACCCCGACGCTGCTGCTGACATCGTGCTTGAGAATGATGAAACTGGAGCCCAGACCCAAAAGCATCAGCGCCGCATGATGGGTGAGATCAACAAATTGGCCAAGGGTGGCGGCAAACTGAACCCCGATGACTATGAGCGTACCGTGGCGACCCTGTTAGCTGGCGGCTCGGATCCCGTGATCTCCAAAGCGCCAAGCGGTGCCTGGACGCACAAGGTCTGGGATGCCGCGTTCTAGCAAATTCGTCACTTTAGCCTAGAAAAAAAGAGGGGGTAGCCAATGTCTGTTCTAATCCGAGGTGGTACCGTCGTGAATGCGGACCAGAGCGTTCGTGCGGACGTTTACTGCGTGGATGGCCGGATCGCCGAGGTTGGACTGGATCTGGAGACCCCCTCTGGCGCTGAGGTCGTCGATGCTGGAGGTCAATACGTGATGCCAGGCGGCATCGATCCTCACACTCATATGCAGTTGCCGTTTATGGGTACCGTGGCGAGTGAGGATTTCTTTACTGGAACCGCAGCCGGCCTGGCAGGCGGCACTACCTGCATTATAGATTTCGTAATTCCAGGTCCGCAGCAACCACTGATGGAGGCCTATAAACAATGGCGCGAATGGGCAGAGAAAGCAGTTTCTGACTACTCCTTTCACGTTGCAGTGACCTGGTGGGATGATAGTGTGCACGAAGATATGGGTACTCTGGTGCGAGAGCACGGGGTCAACAGTTTCAAGCACTTCATGGCGTATAAGGGCGCGATCATGGCGGATGATGAGATTCTCGTTAACAGCTTCACCAGAGCCTGGGAACTCGGCGCCATTCCGACTGTACATGCAGAAAATGGTGAACTGGTCTGGCAGTTACAGCGCAAGCTCATGGATATGGGAATCACCGGCCCAGAGGGTCATCCGCAGTCGCGGCCGCCAGAAGTCGAAGGTGAGGCCGCGAACCGGGCAATTCGGATCGCCCAGGCACTGAAAACACCCCTTTACGTGGTCCACGTGTCCTGCAGGGAATCGTTAGAGTCGATTATCCGAGCGCGCAACGAAGGCCAGCGGGTATTCGGCGAGGCTCTTGCTGGACACCTCCTGATTGACGATTCCGTTTATCTTGATCCGGACTTTGAGGTGGCAGCAGCCCATGTGATGAGCCCGCCCTTTCGGCCTAAAGACCACCAGCGGGAGTTGTGGCGGGGCCTGCAATCGGGAAACCTGCAGACTACCGCGACCGACCATTGTTGTTTCTGTGCCGATCAGAAAGCGATGGGCCGGGAAGATTTCACCAAGATTCCAAACGGTACGGGTGGTGTCGAAAACCGTTTGGAGGTGTTGTGGGATTCGGGAGTTCGAACTGGTCGCCTGACTATGAATGAGTTCGTTCGGGTAACCTCAACCAACGCGGCACAGATCTTTAATCTCTACCCGCGTAAGGGTTTGGTGGCAGCTGGGTCAGATGCGGACCTCGTGGTCTGGGATCCCAAGGCCAGCAAAACCATTTCGGCCAAAACTCACCATCAGAACATCGACTACAACATTTTCGAAGGAATGACGGTGATGGGCACTGCCTCCCATACCATCAGTCAGGGCAAGGTGGTATTCAAAGGTGGTGAGTTACAGGTGGAGCGCGGCGCTGGCCGATACATTGAAAGGCCGCCGTTTGCACCATATTTCGAAGCTATGAGCAAGGCCCGAGAACGTACTGCGCCAGTTTCTGTCGATCGATAAAATTCTGGTGCAAGGGTGCAGGGACCGTAGCAAAACTACCCGTCTCAAAGCCTAGTTGATAAAAAAAGACATACCGAGGTGACCTGCAGGGTCAATCAAGCAGGAGGTAAACGTGCAATTTGGCATCTGTTTTAAGGGTGAGGCCCATCCAGATAGAACAAAAAACCTGGTACGCCAGGCAGAGGCTGGCGGCTTTGAATATTGCTGGTTTTATGATTCCCATATTTTATGGCGAGACAGTTATGTTGCCATGGCTATGTGTATGGAACATACCAGCAAGATGCGCTTTGGGCCCTGTGTAACAAATCCAGGTGTGCGGGACTGGTCAGTCGCCGCAAGTTTGTTCGCCAGCCTGGCGCTCCAAAGTAATGGCAGATTTGATGTTGGCGCGGGACGAGGGGATAGTTCGCTCAGAGTGATGGGGAAGAAACCAGCAAACCTGGCGCGTCTTTCTGAGTTCACCGATAAAGTAAAAGCGATGGTTCGTGGCGAGGAAGTCACTTATGACCAGTGCCCGGCCCCCGTTAAGATTCCCTGGAGTACTGGCTACGAACTACCGATCTGGCTCGCGGCCTACGGTCCCAAAGCAATCAAAGTTGCCGGGGAAAAGGGCGACGGCCTAGTTTTGCAGATCGCTGAGCCGGCAATTTGCCAGTGGCTCAGTGAGAGGGCTATTGCAGCGGGTAAGGCAATTGGCCGGGATATGGCCGATTATCAAGTCATGTCTGCTGCCCCCGCGTATATTGGGCCAATGGACGTTTGTGTAGAAAAAACCAAGTGGTTTCCGGCAATGGTAGGAAATCATATTGCTGATATTGTTGACAGATACGGAGCTGACACAAGTTCTATTCCTGAAAGTTTGAGCGCATATATCGAAAAACGTCGAGGCTATGACTATCGCAAGCACGGGCAGAGTGATAACCCCTACCTGGATTTTATTACACCAGAAGTTGTTGAGAGTTTTGCTGTGTTAGGGACACCAGAGCAGCATGTCGAAAAAATTCGGCAATTAGAATCTGTGGGCATCACACAGTTCAACATTTACCTGGATAACGGAGATGAAGAAAAATTGATCGCGGATTATGCTGCTCAAGTAATTCCAGAATTCCGAAATTAGAGAAAGCCTATCGAGACGGCGATTTTTTTGTAGTATTCCCGTTGTTAGGGGCTTGGCCGGAGTAACCAGCATCCAGAGTCTGCCAGTAATACCTACTTGAACAGTTCACTCACTTGCGCGACCATCGCATGGCGCCCTTGAGTTCACATAAAGCAAAATTCAATGCACACTAGTACGCTATTGGCACAACCTGATGCCCGGCCGAGTAGCGCCTGGGTGACGCTACGTTATCCCTCGGTTTGACCAAGGGCGAACTACAGCAGGACTTGAGAAGTTGAGAAATGTCGGATTCACCTAACCCAATAACCCAGGTTGACATCTGCGATGTCGGCGCCCGCGACGGACTGCAAAGCGAAAAGCGTATCTGGAGCGTTGCTGAGCGGGTGCAACTGATTAACCGCCTGGCGAGAACGGGCATCCAGCGGATAGAAGCGGCGAGCTTTGTGAATCCCAAACGAGTCCCGCAAATGGAAGGCGCAGAACAGGTCGTGGCAGATATCGATCGGCCAGAAGGAGTTCGAATTGCAGGGCTCGCACTTAATGCCAAGGGCGTTGCACGCGCGCTTGAAGCGAAGGTTGATGAGATCCGCTACGCGGTCACTGCCAGTGAAACTTTCAACCAAAAGAACCAAGGCGCGAGTGTCGCTGAGACATTGGCTGAGCTCGAATCAATTGCCGATCAAGTGAAATCCTCGGGCAAGCTATTCTCCGCGGTTATTAGCACCTCCTTTGGTTGTCCGTTTGAGGGCGAGATAGCTACTTCAGCCGTGATTGATATTGGCCACCGCCTGGAACAGACCGGTGTCGACGAAGTTCTACTCGCCGATACTATCGGCTGCGCTGTGCCCAGCCAGGTCAGAGAACGCGTGATCGCGTTGCAGGCAGCGTTGGATCCATCGATCGGTATTGGATGCCATTTCCACAACACCCGCAACACGGGAATTGCGAACGCAGTTGCAGCGATTGAATCGGGTGTGCGAATACTGGATGCTTCGGTTGGTGGAATCGGCGGGTGTCCGTTTGCTCCGCGTGCCACCGGCAATATTGCTACAGAAGACCTATGCTATTTACTGCGCAACATGGGTTATGAAACCGGAATTGATCTTGCCGGGCTAGTCGACGTTGCCAAATGGGTAGAGCAATACTTTGATCAGCCACTGCCAGGACAGGTGATGAAAGCGGGCTTGTTTCCAGACGATGTGTTGGCTGAGCGTGTTGCATGAGCGAAGAGAAATAGAATAGGCCATTATGAATGACGCTGCGAGGCTATTCGATCACTATAAGTCGCAATATGACTAAAATCCTTGGGCCATTTATTCGATTGGATTTACCTCTGATTTGATTTATTCTGTATTCAACGTGAAAGGCCAACGCTAAGGAATCTAGCTGATAAATTGAAGGATGATCGTATCATTTAAAAGTGCATTTACCGTCCCGCAAGTTGGGGCCGGATTGCAAGACAAAGGAGCGAGCGCATGACAACTGTAGAACAAGCCGTACTGGTTAGCCGTGATGCGGCCCACTTGGTTCACCCGTTGCACAACCCATCCGCCCATTCAGGTGCACGGGTGTGGGTTGGTGGCGAGGGGGCATACCTGGTCGATGCCGATGGCAATCGTTTTATCGACTGCCTGTCTGGGCTTTGGAATAACACCGCGGGTAATGGCCGCACTGAGCTGGCAGACGCGGCAGCCCAGCAGATGCGCCAAATGGGTTTTGCCTCTGGCTACATCGGCAGTTCTAATCCGCGGGCGATTGAACTGGCCGAAAGGCTTGCTGCAATCACTTACCCGGACATTAATCATTTTTATCTGACTTCTGGTGGCGGCGAGGCGACTGACAGCAACATTAAACTGGCTCGCTATTACTGGAAACTCAAGGGTAAGCCGGAGAAGACCAAAGTCATATCACGCATTTGGGGTTACCACGGGGTGACTTTTGCCGGCATGTGTGCGACCGGCATCGCACCCTACTGGGAGATGTTTAAACCATTGATTCCCGGGTTTGTGCATATCCCGAGCCCCTATCCGTATCTTTACGAAGCGCCTGCAGGTGCGGCCAGCCAGGGAATTGCCGCGGCTGATGAGCTGGAGAAAAAGATCCTTGAGGAAGGCCCTGATACGGTGGCCCTGTTCATCGCCGAGCCAGTGCAGGGTGCAGGCGGGGTGCTGGTGCCGCAGGACGATTACTTCCCACGGATCAGAGAGATTTGCGATAAGTACGAAGTTCTGCTGGTCTCAGATGAGGTAATTACCGGCTTTGGCCGCACCGGCCGCATGTTTGGTCTGGAGCACTGGGGTGTGAAACCAGACCTCATCCAGTTCGCCAAGGCCATCACCTCCGGGTATTTTCCACTTGGCGGCATTGGTATCAGCGACGAGATTGCCAGCGTGATGAACGAAAGCGGCTCGCCGTGGATGCACGCTTATACCTACAGTTCCCATCCGGTCGGTTGTGCGGTTGCACTCGCCATGTTGGATATCATCGAACAAGAGGATTTTGTCGGCCAGGCTAGAGAAAAAGGTAAGCGGCTGCTGGTAAAACTCAAGGAAGCACTGGCCGATCACCCAAACGTGGGTGATGTGCGGGGCCTCGGACTCATGTGCGGCGTCGAATTCGTTAAGGATAAGCCCAGCAAAACCATGTTCGAGGCCAGCGAGGCCATTGGTCCGAAGATTCACGCAGCGACCGTAGAGCGCGGAATGTTCAGCCGGGTGCGCGGCGACGCCTACTGTATCGCGCCGCCAATTGTCACCGACGAGGATACGCTGGATCGTATTCCGCAAATTCTGGCTGAGGCGGTGAACTCAGTGTTGGGCTAACTGCCTAACGAGTTCACTGGTGTTGGGATATTGGTCGGGGACTGGGAGAGCGCGGCGGTCGGTGGGGCAGCATTCGATCCGGCGCTCATGGATTCAATGCTCTTCGAGCAGCGGTTGCAGGGCCGCCCAGACCTTCTCTAGGATCAGGGGTTGGGCAGCCGCGTTGGGGTGAAGGCGATCGGGTTGCATCAGGCTCGGCTGGCTGGCGATGCCCTCGAGCAGAAATGGCAACAGGGTAACGTTTGTTTTTTTGGCAACCGCCGCGAACACCCGGCGAACAGCGGTACGGTAAGCGTCGCCGTAGTTCGCCGGAATATCCATACCAAGCAGCAGCACCCGCGTGCCACGAGCCCGCGCCGCTCGCACCATAGCCTCGAGGTTTTTTTGGATAGCAAAGGGTGGGTGGCCGCGCAGGCCGTCATTGGCACCGAGTTCAATAATGACAATTTCGGGCCGGTAGCGGTCCAGCAGGCTTGGCATCTTGGTGAGACCCTGGGCGGTGGTATCCCCGGAAGTAGAGTCATTGATTACCCGCACTACGGGCGCTACTTTTTTTTTCAGTAATGCGACCCATCCTACCGCCAGCGGCATGTTGTAGGCAGAACTCAGGCTATCGCCAATTACCAGTAAGATACGTTCGGCCATTGCCAATGTCGGGTTACTGAGCAACAGGAGCAGCAGCAATCTTATGAGTGACTTCATTTTGCAGGCTGTAGGTGTCGATCGCGAAGTTGAAGGACCTTCGGGGCCGCTGACTATACTTCAGGACATCGACCTTGGCATCGCGGCGGGCTCGGCCACGGTAATCTCCGGTCCCTCGGGGTCGGGCAAGTCCACTCTGATTGGTTTACTCGCGGGACTCGATCTGCCAACCCGTGGTCAGATATTTTTTCGAGGCAATGAGATCACGGCGCTTGACGAGGATCAACGGGCACGGCTACGGGCCGGGCAGGTGGGTTTTGTTTTCCAATCGTTTTACCTGATGGAAAGCCTCACGGCGCTCGAGAACGTGATGTTGCCGCTGGAACTTGCCGCCGCCGCTGACGCCCGGCTCCAAGCTCGGCAATGGCTCTGTGAAGTCGGACTCGGACAACGCTTGCATCACTATCCCAGGCAATTGTCAGGTGGCGAGCAGCAGCGGGTCGCGATCGCTCGGGGCTTCGCGGTGGAGCCTGCGGTGTTGTTTGCCGACGAGCCAACTGGCAATCTCGATCGGGAAGCCGCCAGCCAGATCAAGGAACTGCTTTTTTCACTGCAGGCTGAGCAGAATACATCCCTGGTGCTGGTGACGCATGACCTGGGACTGGCCGAACAATGTCAGCGACGGTTGCGGCTGGAAAACGGCCGCATAGTGGAACAACACTAATGAGGATTGGCACCGGCCACGCGCTCAGGCAACTGCGGCGTGAGTGGCGTTCAGGGGAACTGGTAGCGCTGGCATTGTCACTGCTGGTTGCAGTGGGTGCTGTTACCGCCGTTAGTGCACACGGGGAGCGCATAGAGCGTAGCCTCATGCGCGGTGCCGGTGAGATCATTGCAGCGGACCTTAAGGTATCAGGGCGCCAGCCGATACCCGACAACTGGTTGGCGCGGGCAAATACTGCCGGCCTTGCCAGTGCAGAGGTGGCGACTTTTCCAAGCGTTATCTTTCGTGACGGTATCACGCAATTGATCGCGGTCAAGGGTGTTTCGTCAGGTTATCCACTGCGTGGAGAGTTGACTATCCGCAGCGCGGACCCAGGGCCTGCGTCGGATGTGAACTGGGGCCCGACTGCTGGCGAGGCCTGGGTTGAGACCAGGTTGCTGTCAGTGCTGGGGCTGGAGTTAGGGAATCAATTGGAGCTTGGCTCGGCTCAGTTCACGGTAAGCGCGGTAATCGCCTACGAACCGGATAAGGGGGAGAGCTTTGTCAGCCTCGCACCACGGGTCATGGTGCGCCTTGGTGATCTAAAAAAAAGCGGCTTGTTGGGGCCGGCCAGCCGGGCCCAATATGCGCTGTTGGTGGCTGGGACCGAGTTGGCAGTAGAGCGCTTTCGCCAGGGTATCGCGCCTTTACTGGGCCTGGATTACCGGATTATTGACCTGAAAGAGGCGCAACTACAGGTGGGGTCGACACTGCAGCGGGCCCAGAATTTCATTGGCCTGGCGGCGTTGGGCGCCATCTTGCTGGCTGGTATCGCGATTGCCGTGTCGGCTGGGCGTTACGCGGCGCGACAACGAACCAACGTCGCGCTGCTGCGCTGTTTCGGTGCTGACCGTGCAGCCGTGTTAGGCCTGCATGTGCGGGTATTGCTGTTGTTGGCACTGCTGGTGGGCAGTATCGGGGTGGCGCTTGGCTACGGCGTTGAGAGCGTTATCGCGCAGATCGCACGGCAGGTTCTGACTGGCGAGCTTGGCTCTACCGGCTGGCGCTCGGCGGCGACCTCGCTTGGCCTGGGTGTTGTGCTGTTGCTTGGCTTTTCGGTGCCGGCGCTGGCAACTTTGAATACGGTTACACCGATTCAGGTGCTGCAACGGGGGGCAGTGACGGCGGCTGCGAGGTGGCGACACCTATATTACGTTTTGCCGGTAGCGGCATTGGCGCTACTGGCACTTGCTCAATCGACCGATATAAAAATTGTCACCTATGTTCTTGGCGGGTCGATAGCGGGTCTGCTGGCAATGATGGGGCTGTCGGCCGTACTGCTAAGGGCGCTTAAAGCGATTTCCCGGGGTGTTGGTGTTTCCTGGCGTTTTGGCTTGGCGCGCCTTTTCCGCCACACCTTGAGCAGTAGTCTGCAAATCGCGTCAATCAGCCTTGGCTTGACAATCATTTTGCTGTTGACCCTGGTACGCGCCCAGCTATTTGCTGCCTGGCAGACTCGCTTACCTGCAAACGCACCGAACTATTTTCTGGCCAACATCCAGCCGCATGAGCAAGCGGGTGTGGATGAGCTCTTTACGCAGGCCGGGGTAAGCGCTACTTATGTGCCCATGGCGGTAGGCCGGCTGGTATCCATTAATGGCCAAATACCAGATCCGGCGCAATACCCGGACGCCAGAGCATCGAGCCGCATCGAGGGTAACTTGAATTTCTCCTGGGCGGAGAATTTGCCATCGGGCAATAGTCTTGAAGCCGGCACCTGGTGGGGCGAGGGTCCACGCCATGGCCAGGTATCGCTGGCCCGTAGTTGGGCCGAACCGCTCGGCGTGCACATTGGTGACCAATTAGGCTTCCAGGTTGGCGCGCAGGAGTTGCAAGCCACCATATCCAGCATCCGTAGTGTGACCTGGGATTCGTTCGAGCCGAACTTTTTCATTCTGTTTCCACCGGGCGCATTCCCGCTAACGCCGCGCACGCTGCTGACGGCGATACACCTGGATGAACCACAAGAAGTACTACTGGCCGATCTGGCGCGGGGTTTTCCGACTGTCAACATCATCGATATCGGCGCCATTCTGGCACAGGTACGGCGCATCATCGATATCGTCAGCCTGGGGTTAAATCTGGTTTTTGGCTTCACTGTAGCAGCTGGTGCCCTGGTGCTGGTCGCCACCCTCTCGGCTACGCGGGACGCCCGGGTGTATGAGGCCGCTGTGCTGAAAGCGCTGGGTTGTGATCGACGTCGATTATTGGCCAGCCTCAATACCGAGTTCCTGGTGATGGGAGCGCTCGCTGGTACCGTAGCCGCGGTGGCTGCTGCGCTGATTGGCAGAATACTTGCCACCAGGGTCTTTTATATTGATTACACGCCGAATTTATTGCTGCTGCTGGTGTCAGTATCGGCGGCAGTGCTGTTGGTGTGGCTGGCCAGTCGGGCCGGAATGAGAAAAGTGCTGGCCACGCCGCCAGCCTTGGTGCTGAAGGAGGCCTAAACGTGGCCTCGCCTCCATGGAAGCCCCGGCCGGTGCGGAGGCAGTCTGGCTCGGGGTGTCGCCGCCGCCAGAGATCTTGTCGGACACAGGTTTGTCTGGCTTGTGCGCTCGGCGAGACTTATATACTCGGCGATTGCCGGAAGGATCATGGCTATGATTAACTGGGGCCGTGGTCAGATAGTGTTCTACTAATCTGGGGAGAGAATTTCATGCCTATCGAGTCGGTGCGGGCCAGGCGCAAGCGGCCACGCCAGCATGGCGCCATGGAGTACAGCGAGGCGCCGGTTGATTTGGATGTCGTTCGTCGCTATCGCTTGGCTCGGTTACGTGAGCAGATGGAACTGGTCGACGCAGCGGGCTTACTGCTTTTTGATCAAATCAATACACGCTACGCGACCGATGCGACGAATATGCAGGTGTGGTGTACGCACTACGAG
>JASMBC010000037.1 GCA_030754035.1 Arenicellales bacterium
GGCAGCGTACGTGTCTACGAAAAAGACGATGACCTGGCTTTCGAGATAGATCCTCCCGTTCGTCACTGAGGCAGCCTCGCTGCAGGCGCGTGCGCTTCACCTTTATGATTGTTGTTTGGGTCAACGACGTCGCCAGGGCGGTTGTATGATCCGTAGAATTCAACCAAGATCAGTGCCCCGCTCGGGCGCACCCTTTAGCCAGGTTGTCATTGACGATCGTTACGCATACCTGGCGGGACTGGTCGCTGCCGATCTTCCAGCTGGAAGAATAGCTCTGGGAGATCCAGCGCTTGAAACCGAGGCTGTCATGCAGGCGATCGTCGATATCCTGGATGAGCTTGGGCTGGGGTGCAAGGATATCGTCCGTGCTGATGTTCATCTTTCAAGCCTTGACGATTTTGACGTGATGGACAGCGTTTATCGACGCTTTTTCGAAAAAGATAGTTACCCAGCCCGGACCACGACCGAGTCTCCACGGTTGTTCGGCGACTCGAAGGTCGAGATTACTGTTCAGGCTCGGTTGAAAGACTGAAAAAGACCTCCTGGGCATTATCAGGGAGTAACACAGGCATTCCATCCAGCATGGCCTGCCCATCACTTAAGCGCAACCGGCCTTTTGCAAACCAGGCGATCGCCTGCGGGTAGATCTGGTGCTCCACAGTGTGCACTCGTTGTGCCAGAGTTTCGGGTGTATCGTGTGGTGCAACCGGGACATGTCCCTGAATGAGGATCGGCCCGCCATCGAGTTCTGCGGTTACAAAATGTACGCTTGCCCCATGGTTTTTTACCCCGTCGGCCAGCGCGCGTTGATGGGTATCGAGGCCAGGATAAAGGGGAAGCAGGGAAGGGTGTATGTTCAACATACACCCCAGGTACCGTTCGACAAAATCCTGCCCCAGGATACGCATAAAACCGGCCAGGGCAATAAGATCGGGGCTGAAACTATCGACCAGATCTATCATCGCTGCATCAAAATCCACCCGCCGTTGGAAGTCACGATGATCGAGGCAATGAGCTGGAATACCGGCTTCGCGTGCCCGGGTTAGGCCATAGGCATCAGCTTGATTGCTGATCACTGCAGCCACTTGGGCCGGAATGAATCCGTCGGCACAGCGGTCGATGATTGCCTGCAGATTGCTGCCAGCGCCGCTGATCAGTACCACGAGCCGGCACTTGACCGGGGGTTCAGTCAAAGACAATGCCCCGGCTGCCGGCCTGCACCTCACCCAATCGGTATACCGTCTCTCCGCTGGCTTCGAGCATTTCGTGGGCTTGAGCGGCCGTATCCGAAGACACAATGATGACCAGGCCAATACCGCAGTTAAAGGTCCGTAGCATTTCGGTATCGTCAATCGAGCCCTCGGATTGCAGCCACTGGAAAATCTCTGGTCGAGGCCAGGCCGTAGCATCGATTCGGCAATCGCAGTTGCCCGGCAGTACCCGTGGAATATTGCCGGGCAGTCCGCCCCCGGTGATATGGGCAATGCCGTGTATTGGCACTGCTTTAAGCAAGGCCAGAATGGGGCGCACATAGATCCGCGTCGGCGCCAACAGCGCCTCACCCAGTGTCGTTTCACCTATAGCCTGGTCCAGTGTCGCGCTACTTCGCTCGAGTACTGCGCGCGCGAGGGAATAGCCATTCGAGTGCAGACCGCTCGACGCCAGGCCCAGTACCTGGTCGCCGGCGCGGATGTGACTGCCATCAATGATCTGGTCCTTTTCGACCACGCCTACGCAAAAGCCGGCGAGATCGTACTCTCCCGGCGAATACATCCCGGGCATCTCGGCTGTTTCTCCACCGATCAGCGCGGCGCCGGCCGCCTCGCAGCCAGTAGCAATACCGGCGATGACCGATTGCGCATGTTCAGGCGACAATCTGCCAGTAGCAAAGTAGTCCAGGAAGTAAAGAGGTTCGGCCCCAAGAACCAGTACGTCATTGACACACATGGCGACCAAATCGATGCCGATAGTGTCGTGGCGGTCGAGGATGACGGCAAGTTTCAGTTTGGTGCCGACCCCGTCGGTACCTGAGACCAGTACAGGCCGGCGATAACGATCGATGGGCAATTCAAAAAGCCCGCCAAAGCCGCCGATATTGCCCAGGCATTCGGGCCGCTGTGTTTTTTGAACCAGAGGTTTGATGCGCTCGACCAGGCTTTCACCGGCCTCGATATCAACACCCGCATCGCGGTAGGTTAAAGGTGGATCATTGGGATGGGACACGTGTAATATCGCCATGAAGTAGCCAAGGGCTTATGGTATCTTATGTCTGGCTGGGAACGGGGATCCCCGGGCGCCAGCGCCTGGTGCTGACATCTTCTCAAACTCGTATCCTGCCTAAACCCGGGTGTACTTTTGCTTCATCAACTTCCTAATCTTCTGACCCTGGCGCGTATCGGTGCCGTGCCGGTATTGATCCTTTTCCTGCATGACGGCCGGTATGCCCCGGCGCTGGCGGTCTTTCTGGCTGCGGGTATCACCGATGGCCTTGATGGCTGGATCGCCAAACGCTTTGGCTATGTCACCCGCCTCGGTGCGATCCTCGACCCACTGGCAGACAAATTGCTCATCGTCAGTACCTACATCATGCTGGTATTGGCGGGGGATATCCCGTTCTGGGTGCTTTTGCTGATCGGTTTTCGTGACCTTGGCATCATTGGCGGTGTGTTGGTCTTGCAGACACTGCATGGCGAAGTGCAAATGCGCCCAAGCCCGGTTAGTAAGCTGAACACCTTCTTGCAGATTTCCCTGGTGGTGCTGATCATGGTTGAGCGTGTCGATCTACTTGCTTTGCCTGTACTCACTGAGATCTTGCTATGGCTGGTGGTAGCAACCACTTTGGTCAGCGCGTTCCACTACGTTTATTTCTGGTTTATCCGCCCGAACCCCGGCGCCGAGCGCTCATCAATTAGGACAGATCATTGACGGACGTTATGACTAGACAAATCCACCTGCCGTTGCGATTGTCTGACAGCGCCTCATTCGAGAATTTTCTTACCGGCAGTAACGGCCAGGTACTCGATGTGCTTGGTCGA
Organism: Arenicellales bacterium; assembly: GCA_030754035.1. GTDB lineage: Bacteria > Pseudomonadota > Gammaproteobacteria > Arenicellales > UBA868 > UBA12578. Next base: position 3,036 of record JASMBC010000037.1, read on the forward strand.
TTCGGGAGCGTGGGCGCCCCACAGATGCTCTATCTTCATGGCCCGCCCGGGTGTGGCAAGTCGCATCTGCTGCACGCCTGTTGCCGGAGCAAAGGTGAATCGATACCGCTGACGGTTTATGTGCCCACTGGTGTGGACAGTGTAGGGCCACAAATGCTGAGTGAGCTTGATCCACGCAGCATGGTCTGCGTGGATGATGTCGAGCATATCTGTGCAGATCGCGCCTGGGAAGAGGCGCTACTGGACCTTTACGAGCAGTTGCAGGAGGCAGGCGGTTGTTTGCTGGTAGCCGGGCGCTACCCGCCTGCACAGGCGGGCTTTCTGTTGGCAGACCTCGCCACACGATTGGCCTCGGGCGGTGTCTGGACTTTGTACCCCCTGAGCGAGGCGCAGTTGCCTGAGGCGATGCGCCTGCGAGCCCGTCTTCGTGGATTGGAAATGCCCGAAGCAGTTAGCGCTTACCTGCTGCGCCGGGTACCACGGGATCCGGCCACACTCTTTGCTCTGCTCGATGAGATTGACGAGCAGGCCTTCTCAGACCAGCGTCGCCTGACCGTGCCGTTTGTGCGGGAATTTGCGATTCGTTTTCTGGGTAGTTAGGCTTTTGTCAGCGCCGCAGCGGTTGTTGCCAGTCGCATCCCCAGCGACCGGCACAGGATTTTTTCCTCGGCGCTGATGGGTTTTTCATTTTGTGCTCCAGCCACGTGGCTGGCGCCATAGGGCGTGCCGCCGGTCTGGGTATCATTGAGTGCCTGTTCCGTGAAGGGTAATCCACAGATGAGCATGCCATGGTGTAACAGCGGCAACATCATCGACAGTAAAGTCGATTCCTGGCCGCCGTGCTGGCTTGACGAAGAGGTAAAGACTGCCCCCGGCTTTCCGGCCAGGGTGCCGGCCAGCCAGTCAGTACTGGTGCTTTCCAGAAAATACTTGAGCGCAGTGGCCATCTGGCCAAAACGTGTCGGACTCCCCAGCGCCAGGCCATCGCACTGCCCGAGATCGTCCAGCGAGACATAAGGCGGCCCATTTTCAGGAATCTTGGGAGCCGTGGCTTCAGGGGTTGCCGATACCGGTGGCACGGTACGCAGTCGAGCCGAGCAGCCATCGACACTCTCGACGCCCTGGCAGATCAGCCGCGCCATCGTTGCCACCGCACCCTCGCGGCTGTAGTACAGAACCAGTATTTCTGTCATAGGGTCATTCAATGTGGTTCACAGGATTTCCAGTACCTGTTCTGGCGGCCGTCCGATCGCTGCCCGGCCGTTGTTGACGACAATGGGGCGCTGCAGCAGGATCGGATGATCAACCATCGCCTGTAACAGTTGCGCATCATCGGCCTGTGCCAGATTCATTTCTTGGTACGGCGCTTCACCGGGACGTATCATGTCCATAACCGAGCATCCCAGCAAAGTCTGCAGTTCTTTGAGCGTCTCCTGGCTGGGTGGGTTTTCCAGATAGTCAACAATTTGGGGCTCAAGGCCACGTTCGCGCACCAGAGCCAGGGTTGCTCGAGATTTGGAGCAGCGAGGGTTGTGGTACAGCACAACTGGCATGATCTTCTCCATGATTTTCTTGACAGAATGAGGGGTACGAAGGTACATTGCCCCAGATAAACTGGCCCGTAAACATAGCGGCTAAGTTACCTGATTTTATACGCAAACCTCCCACAGAGAGCGACCCGATGACAATAAATACAACACCAATCCGTACCCTGCTGGCACTGTTGGCGGTGGCTGTTGTTGCCACGGGCTGTGTGACAGCGAAACCGACTGAAACCGAGGCCGGCACAGCTACTGCTGCAGCCCCGGCGCCAGCGACGTCGACCGCCACAGCAATTGTGTCAGCCCCGGCCAAGCCTGATGATTGGTGCGATCGCTACCCCGATTCCTTCGTTTGCCAGGAAGAGAAAGCCGACTCCGGTGATTGGTGCACCCGACATCCTGATTCCTTCGTTTGCCAGCCAGCGGCACCCGTGCCTTCAATATCGGCTTACGTTGTACAGGGGGGGGATCACCTGTGGGGAATTTCCTCGCAGCCCAAAGTCTACGGCGATCCCTACCAGTGGCCGTTGCTTTTTAAACGCAACCGCGCTGACATTGGCGATGCTGATCTGATCTACCCGGGCCAATTAATTCAGATTGAAAGGGATCTCACAGATTTTCAGGTTCAAGAGGCCATCGATCATGCCCGGACACGTGGTGCCTGGTCACTGGGTGTTACCGAGGCTACTGATCTTAAGTACCTGGAGGCAACTCAGGCCAGCGCAGCCAGCGCAGCAACAGCCGATGACGCAAAGCAGATGATTGCGCAGGCAAGCGCCGATCTGGACGCCGCTAAAGGGGTTGGAGGCGTTTGGCGTCTGATTGATTCAGCCACGGGTGGCAAAGCCGTGAGTATCAGCAAATTACTCAAGGCGGCAAAGGCAAAACTCGAAGCGGGTGACGCCAGCGAGGCCTACCGGATGGCCAACCGGGTATCGGAAGCCGCGCAGATGGGCGTCGCTCAAGCGGCCGAACAGGTAGATGCGGGACCGGTCTATAACTGAGCCGCCCACGGGCTGTATCGAAAAGGCCTCGGTATACCGGGGCCTTTTTTTTCACAATTGGTTAACGATGTGACGTCGAAACGGCTATGAGTGGGCACTTTGGCCGCTGATCATTGCCGATGATCTTGTGAAACAGTCCAGTTCCTATTCAATAGGTCTTATTACCCGGGTGTTCAGTCGGGTTCGCCAGGGCCGCTTGCACCGTGTTGCCTCGGCGTTGGCGTTCACTACCTTGTTGGCGCTGGTACCGCTGATCACGGTGAGTTTTTCGATTCTGTCGTTATTTCCTTTTTTTTCCAGTTGGCGTGGCAGCGTCGAAGATTTTCTTTACAGTAATCTGGTGCCGGCGACGGGCGAGGTAGTGAGCGGCTATCTACGCGAATTTTCCAGTCAGGCAGGAACGCTGACTGGCCTGGGCTTGGTTGCACTCATGGCAACCGCCTTGCTTTTGTTGTCAACCATCGAGGATGCGCTTAATGGCATCTGGGGGGTGCGCAAAGGTCGTACACCCATGCAACGTCTGCTGCTTTACTGGGCGATGCTGACTCTAGGTCCGATATTGGTGGCTGCAAGCTTGTCTTTGAGTTCTTATCTGGGCTCATTGGTCTTTTTGGATTTGATACCGGGCAAGCAACTGGTCAGCGCCACGGCTTTGCTGGGATTGCCGGCCCTGGTGGAGGGCCTGGGCTTTCTCTTGATGTACCTGGTGATTCCAAATTGCCCGGTGCGATTCCGTTATGCCCTGACCGGGGCGATAACCGCTATGGTCTTGTTCGAAATGGCAAAGTATGTATTTATATTGTTCATTGCCAATTTCAACACCTATCAGATTATCTATGGCGTGCTTTGGACGATACCGGTGTTTTTGGTCTGGATTTTTGTGTCCTGGCTGGTCACGTTACTGGGGGCGTGTGTGGCTGCAGAGATGGCGGTATTGGCGTCGGCAGTCGTTCCTGCGCCGCGGATGCGTCCAGTGATGGGATTAAACACTGATGCAGATCAGAACCGCTCGCGCAAGAATCGATAAGGCTTGTGGCCGAAGAGGGGGCCAGTTGCATTTCATGACCACTCCCACCTGGTGCAGCGACAAGCCTGCCGCGAAGAGCACGCCAGGGGGCTATGCCCACCCAGATCTTAGAACAACTTGCCTAAATTTTAATATATTATTATATTGTAACAATATTCAGATTATTCTTAAGCCTCCCTGGAGGTCTTTTGGTATGACACTATCTGCTGCACTCCGAGCAGTTCTCATGTTCGGTTTGGTTCTTGTAGCCTGGCCGGCAATGGCCGGCGAGGTCCGTGATCCGGCTGTACATTTTTTCCAGGACAGTTTCAATGATCTGTCTGAGGAAGCCGAAATCGCGCAAGAGGAGGGTAAGGCCGGCGTTTTGGTGATGTTTGAAACGGGCGATTGCCCCTGGTGTAGGCGAATGAAGGACACCGTGCTTAATCAGCCCCAGGTGCAGGATTATTTTCGAGCTCATTTTCGGGTAATCGCAATCAACGCGGAAGGGGATGCTCTGGTGACAGGATTCGATGGGGTCGAAGTGTCAGAAACTGAGTTTGCGCTTCGGCATAACCGAGTGCGCGCCACTCCGGCATTCTTGTTTTTCGATCCTCAGGGGAAATTGCTGACCCGCTATACCGGTACAACCCGTGATCCACAGGAATTCCTCTGGCTGGGCGAGTATGTCGTTGGCGCCCATTTCAAGACCGAGCGTTTTTCCCGGTACAAGCGCAAGCGCCGGGAGGAATCCTCCTGAGTCGATGTGCGAAGGCGGTCTTTGGCCTGGCAGTAGATCTTTGATGATACGTCGTACTGCGCAGCTAGCCCTACTGGTGTTTGCTGCCGGATTGGCACAGTTGCCAGCGCTGGCGGACAGTGCTATTGCACCATTTGAGCCCCTGCCTCAACCGTTGACACTCCAGGACGCCCTGCGGCTGGCTGGCGAAAACCATCCGAACCTTAGTCTTGCGCGAGCCGGGGTTTTGGCTGCCCAGATTCGCTTGCAGAAAGTGGAATCAAGTTTCGGGGCAAGTGTATTACTTGAACTACAGCCGCGTGCGGCAAGCAAGGCTTCTGTGTCTGGTGTCGATTTTCAGAACGACAGCCGTTATGGGTTAGTGTGGCGCAAACGTTTAACCGATTTTGGTCGGAGCGCCAGCCGACGTGAAGTGGCAGGAGCAACCCTACAGGCCAAGCAGGCGATCTACGAGGCGAGGCATGGCCGCCACACTCTTGAGATCATGGAGCGTTTTTTTGCAGTCACCCTGGCCGATTACGCTTACCAGATGCACGATGAGCGTATGACGATCAGTTATTTTCGCTACACGCGCATGCTTGAGCGCCAGACCCGGTTTGAGCAGTATTCTGATCTGGAGGTGGCTGAGCGCGAGGTAACGTATCGCCAGCAGTATGCTGCACGCCTACAAGCAGATTTACAGCGTCGCCAGACCCGGCACCAGCTCGCCCTCGCACTGGGTAGGCCAGGTGAATTATCCGGCGAACTGGTGATGCCTGATCTTGCGGTCTACCGCAAGCGCGAGATCCCTCAATATGCAGACTTAGTGGATCGGGTTATTCTGTCATCCCCTGCGTTACAGTTCCTGCGCCACGATGTGGCCGCGGCAAAGGCCGCCATTGATGTTGCCCGGAAGCTTCATTCACCGGTGTTAAGTGCCGAGCTTGAGGCCCGTGAATACGTCAACAGCGCAAGTTCCAGCCGCGATCGGTACCGGGCCAACCTCAAGTTCAGCATGCCTTTATTTGATGGAACAGGTGGTCGTGATATTGAGGTCGCGCTGGCGCAAAATACACTTTTGCACAAACAGGCTGCACTCGCATCATCAGAGTATGCGGTACGCGAGGAGGTGCTGATGCTGCTGCACGAGCTTGAGGTTAACCGGGCAGAGGAAGCAGCGGCGCAGGCGCAGGAAACTTATCGCGGCTATTACCAGGATCGCAGTCGCGCCATGTACGAGCTGGAGCTGCGCTCGGACTTAGGTGATGCTCAGGCTGCAGCGGCTGAAGCCATGCTGGAGTCAATCCGGGTTGATTTCGAGCGAGCGCTGTTGTGGACGCAGCTTGATAGTCTGCTTGGGCTGCCATCAGCCCTGATTCAGGAGAATTAAACGCTATGAAAGCCCTCATTCGTCCGCTTATTGGAGTACTGCTACTGATTGTTGCCCTGGATGCATTTGCACAAACCTTGCAAGGGTCTATTGGCTGGAATCGTCGAGTGGCTTTGGGTTTTGGAATGTCAGGGCAAGTGGAAACCGTACTGGTTCAGCCGGGGGCCGCAGTGAATAGCGGCGAGATCTTGGTGAGACTTGACGCAACAGTTTACGAGATTGCATTGCGCAAAGTGGGTAATGCCGAGGAACTGTATCGCGTGGAACGAGACCAACAGCGCGCCGATTTTGATCGCGAACAGACGCTATTTGACGAAGGCTCTTTACCTGCAGTGCAGTTGGATCTGGAAAAACTTGAACTGGCACGTGTCGAGTCCGCTTACGCTGGCGCTTTACTCGAACGTCAGCACGCCGAGTTTCAGCTCGAACTTGCACGCTTGAAAGCTCCTTTTTCAGCGTGGGTTATCGATTCGGCGTTTGCGCCTGGTCAATATGTGAATCATGATTTGGGCGATCCTCCGGTGATCACACTGGCTGAGCGAGGGTTCTATCTTGCTCGGGTATTGGTCAATGCCCAAACCGCTGCCGTGTTCTCAGTGGAAAGCGACGTTCGGGTTCAGGTAGTCGGTCGAGAGTTTGAGGCGATCACCAGCGCGATCGGTCTTGAGCCAGTGCCTGGGCCTGAGCAGAATGCGCAGTATCTGCTCGCGGTTCGTTTTGCCAGTGACCAGTTGATTCGCCCTGGCACTGCATGCACGGTTACTCTGCCTTGAGCAAGAGCCCTTGTGAGCAACCCTTATAGTGATGCGATAGTTTGCAAGGTAGTGACCAACTCGTCTAGGGGATAATCTGCCGATTCACCGTTGGCACGATTGCGGTATTCCACCGAGCCATTGGCCAGGCCACGTTCCCCCACAACGATGCGGTGTGGAATACCAATCAAGTCCATTTCTGAGAACATGACTCCCGGGCGTTCTTCGCGATCGTCCAGTAGCACTTCGAAACCGGCGTCGACCAGTTCGTCATAAAGCTCCTCTACGACCTGTGCGACCTTTGGCGATTTTTTGAGTCCGATCGGCACAATGCATACATCAAAAGGTGCCAGGGGTGGCGGCCAGACAATGCCGTTGTCGTCGTGATTCTGTTCAATGGCGGCAGCAACGATCCGGGTAATGCCAATTCCGTAACAGCCCATATACAGCGGTTGATTGCGGCCGTTGGCATCAAGGTAGGTCGCATCCAGCGCCTCGCTGTACTTGGTGCCCAATTGAAACACGTGGCCTACCTCGATTCCCCGGCGTACCTGGATTTCTTTTTTGGAATCGGTTGGGCACGGATCGCCATTGACGGCTTGGCGAATATCCTGGGTTGTAGGCTCAGGCAGGTCGCGCCCCCAGTTGACGCCGGTAAGGTGAACATCGTCGCGATTGGCGCCGCAGACAAAATCTGCGAGCACGCCGGCACTGTGATCAACAATCATAGGAATTTTCAGGCCCACAGGCCCAATTGAACCCGGGGATGCACCGGTGGCGTTATGGATGGCCTCTGCACTCGCCATCCGTAACGGCTTGGCGACCTCGTCCAGGAATTCGGCTTTGACGCTGTTCAGTTCGTGATCGCCACGCAGGATGAGGGCAATCGGTGTTCCCGAAGAGCCTTGCACTACCAGGGTTTTCACGGTTTTCTCGGCATTCACTGCTAGAAAATCACAAAGATCAGCAATGCTGTGTTGGTTTGGGGTGTCGACTTCACTCATTTTTTCGCCGGGCGCCGCACGCGAGCCAACCGGCCGCGCGAGATCAACTTTCTCGACGTTGGCGGCGTAGTCACATGATGAGCAAAGCGCGATCGCATCCTCGCCTGAGTCGGCCATGACATGGAATTCGTGCGAAAAATTTCCACCGATGGTTCCGCTGTCCGCTTCGACGGCCTGAGTTTCGAGGCCGAGGCGTTTAAAGATTCGTGTATAGGCGTCGTACATCGTTTGGTAACTTTCGGCCATGCCTTGGGTGTCGCGATCGAAGGAGTAGGCATCTTTCATGATGAATTCCCGAGCCCGCATCACCCCAAAGCGCGGCCGAATCTCATCGCGGAACTTGGTTTGCACCTGGTATAAATTGACCGGCAGTTGACGGTAACTGCGGATCGTCGAGCGCGCGAGTGTCGTAATAACCTCTTCATGGGTCGGGCCAAAGCAGAAGTCACGCTGGTGGCGATCGGTAAAACGCAGCAACTCCGGACCGTAGTCGTCCCAGCGGCCGGATTCACGCCACAGTTCGGCGGGCTGCACGGCGGGCAGTAAGACTTCCTGGGCGCCGGCCCGATTCATCTCTTCACGCACTACAGACTCAACTTTGCCTAGGACGCGGTGCCCCAATGGCAACCAGTTGTAAACCCCGGAGGCCACCTGACGGATCAGGCCAGCCCGGAGCATCAGTTGGTGACTGATAATCTCGGCGTCAGCAGGAATTTCCTTAAGTGTGGCAAGAAAAAAACGGGAGGTGCGCATAAATCGTTGGCTGGATTAGCGGTTATTAAGATGGAGTGTATGCGTTTTGTCGTGCTGATGGGTTTTCATCTTTGACATGGCCAGTCCAGGCCCGGCTCTTGGTTGCGTGTCGTTCAATGTTTAATTCCCGGTTTGGGTTTTCTGAGCTGAACCCGCACAGAATCAGTTTTCTCACCGCCTAATGTGGGCCGAGACGTCATTTCTATCCCGCGGGCTTCATTCAATTCCCTTTCCCGGGCGCTAATCAGAGAGAGACAATCTCGCATCCTGACGATGGTCCCGCTCGACAGGACATGGCGAGCGCCTTTATGTACCGCTGTCTCGCGAGCGATCTCAGTCAATATCAAACGCATCTCACGCAATACGCGAGCCTCTATGGTTTCTGTTGTCACCTTATGTAATTGCCCTCAACTCATCCAAGGTTTAAGCCCACTAGGAAATCCAGTAAACACAAAGAGTAATGCAGTTGGGTTCATGGAGTTAGTTCAAGCCCGGATTGCTTGGTAAGTCGCAACAACATCTTAGCGGCAAAATCCCATTTGATTTTAGGCCCGCAGACTAGGCGATCAACCCCATGAGCAGTTCCGACCCGTGCGGGGCTTAGTGAGAAGGCGCTGAGCAGATCTGACCCGCTTCACTGACCGCCACCGATAACATGGCAAAGTCCAGATTGCTGGATTTTTGCAGGTCGTTGATCATCTGCGCCAGGCGCTCAGTGTCAGTGCGGTGAGTAGCAACCCACTGGCGAACCCCGGCCTTGCCGCGACCACCTTCGGTATCAAGAATATTGGCAGTGATCATACGCTGGCTGAGATGCAGATCAGAACGCAGGGTTGAGCGGGCAAGGGCGTGCCAGTGATTAGTGATCGGCAGGTCACGAATGTGATCGGAAAGCCAGTGTAAGCCGAGACGATCACCGGTATCGAAATAGACCGTCGCGACCTGGGCGATATCATGCTCACGACTGTTGGCCACATCGGCGATGTCCAGGGCGCTGGTAAGAGCAGCCAGAGCTGCGACGTGGTTGGCCAGTGTCGCCGGCACGTCTGCGTTCAAATAGCGGCGTACCCGACGTTTTTGCGTCAGGCGGTTTGAAGCGGCCAGCGCCCGGGGAAAACTGCGGCGAAGTTTATCTACCCCACCGCGAAATTCGGCCACCGTTGCAGCAATATCAATGGGCCGCTGCCGATGGCGTAACATCCAGGCGGTGGCGCGCTCAAGCAGTTGGCGAGTCTCATGCATAAGTTCTTTTTGTGTTTTCGAGGCGACCCGATGATCCAGCGCCTCAATTTCGCGCCATAACTCACGTAGCCGGAAGATTTCGCGTACCGCAGAGTATGCCCGCGCCGTGTCCGCTGGAAGACCGCCTGTCAGTTCGTTCATTCTCAACGTGAAGCCCGATCCGACGCGATTGATCATGCTGTTCGTCACGTGGGTTGCAATGATTTCCCGGCGCAGGCGGTGGGGCGCCATGAAGCGGTCAAAGCGAGGGCTCAAGGCCTGGGGAAAATAGCGTTGCAGGTCTTCACCGAGGAAGGGATCTTCAGGCACGTCCGACTCAAGCAGAATCTGGTAGGTCGAGATCTTACTGTGGGCTAAAAGTACTGCCAGTTCAGGCCGCGTAAGGCCTTGGCCTCGGGAAATACGTTCGGCAATCTCTTCATCCCCGGGCAGGTGTTCCAGTTCCCGGTCGAGTCCGTAACTGCGCTCGAGTTGGCGCATGGCGCGGCTGTGGTGGTGAATCAGGCTCGGTGCCCGGTCTACTGCCAATGCCAGTGCCTGGGTTTGTGCATAGTTGTTGCGTAACACCAGGAGCGCAACCTCTTCGGTCATTGCTTCCAGCAGAGTGTTGCGCTCATCCAGATCAATCTCATGCGCTTCGAGGGCCGCGCTAAGAAGAATCTTAATGTTCACTTCGTGGTCGGAGGTATCGACCCCGGCGGAGTTATCAATTGCATCGGTGTGGCATAGACCTCCGCGATGACTGAATTCAATTCGGCCCAGTTGAGTGAGTCCGAGATTCCCCCCCTCGCCAATGACGCGGCAGCGCAACTGTGAGGCATCAACCCGCAATGCGTCATTGACCCGATCGCCGACCGATTCATGACTTTCGGTTGACGCTTTGATATAGGTTCCGATGCCGCCGTTAAACAGCAGGTCGGCCGGGCTTTTTATCATCTCGTGTATCAATTCGGTTGGACTGAGTTGTTGCACACCAATACCTAACGCCTTACGGGCAGGCTCAGTTAACTCTATCGACTTGGCGGTACGTGGCCATATGCCGCCTCCGGCTGAGAGTTTCGTCAGGTCGTAATCAGCCCACGTGGAGCGGGGCATTCGAAACAGTCGTTGGCGCTCTTTGAACGAGGCTTTGGGATCCGGCTGCGGATCAATGAAAATGTGCTCGTGGTTGAAAGCGCCGATCAGGCGGATATGAGGAGAAAGCAACATGCCGTTACCGAATACATCCCCGGACATGTCGCCAATACCCAGAACGGTAAAAGGTTGCGCCTGGGTATCAATATCCAGATCGCGGAACAAGCGCTTGACTGACTCCCACGCACCACGGGCAGTGATGCCCATGGCCTTGTGGTCGTAGCCAGTCTTGCCTCCCGAAGCAAAGGCGTCCCCCAGCCAGTAATCGTATTGGGCAGCCACGTCGTTGGCAAGATCCGAGAACGTTGCTGTT
>JASMBC010000038.1 GCA_030754035.1 Arenicellales bacterium
TATCGCTGCTGACATTAACCCCCAGGATCATTCTTGATCTTGGGTGCGGGGCAGGGGTCGAAGCCGATCTGCTGAGCCAATGCTATCCAGATGCCGTGGTTGTTGGCCTTGATGCCTGTGGTGCACCGTTATTTAAATACGCCCCTTGCCGATCCTTTTTGGCAGCAGTGGGCGATGCCGGCCACTTGCCGTACCAGGGTGGGGTTTTTGATCTGGTTATATCCAACCTGTTATTGCCCTGGTGTGATGTCGACAAAGTATTGGGTGAGGTTGCCCGGGTATTGCGTCCGGGCGGCGCGTTGGTGTTCGCTACTTTGGGGCCGGATACCCTGTGCGAGGCGCACGCCGCCTGGAATCATGTCGATACCTTTGCTCACGTGCATGATTTCACCGATATGCATGATCTGGGAGATGCTCTGATACGCCATGGCTTTGTGGAGCCGGTGATGGATGCGCAGATGCTGGGCCTGACCTTTGCAGATATCCAAGGGCTGGTCAGGGATTTGCGGGCTCTGGGTGGCACCAACGCTCTAACGGCCCGGCGGCGCACGCTGACCGGTAAGCATCGCTGGCAGGCCTTTAAAGGCGCCTATCCGTTTCGACAGACTGATGGGGGCAGGGTACGCGCGACTTTCGAACTGGTTTACGCCATGGCCTGGGCCAGGTCAGGTTCGCGCGGCAATGGCTCCGGTATTCACGTGCCCATACCCCAGTTGTCCTGAAGCCAATCCCGGGTCAGGGCGGCGCTTCCGTCGTCCCAGACCCTGGGAACCGACGGCTTGCCAGCGCGAGGAAATGCTATTTTTGAGGAGTCAATAAGGGGATCAGGCTTGATGGTTTGGCCGGTCCTATGCTAGTGTTCGCGCCAGTTTTCCTTGACCTAGATCAGCCATGCTAGTGTTCGCGCTCGTTTTTCTTGACCTAGGTCAGCCGAAGGGCACAAAGACATTGTGCACCGGCGAGTTTCTGGCCGCAGTGAATGACTCTTTTGGATGCCACATCGGATGGGCGCGATTTTCGCTTGTTAGTTAGGCTTAATTACTCGCTGACACTGGTAGCCGCTTACCGCGTGGTCGGTTTGTGTTGCGCCGTTGGTTTGGTGACAGCGGTTGGCATAGTGACGGCGGGTGCGTGGCCCGCACCGCCTTTCGGCGGCCTCGAATTAGTGGTTCTGGGTAGCGCGTTTTATGTAGCCCAGCGCTGCACCCGGGTTCTTGATTGGCGGGTGGCGCAGGTGAGCGCTTGATGGTGACAAAAAGAATCGAAGCCGGCCAAAAATACCGACGTTTTTATCGGCACTGGGCCCAGGTCAGACTGAGCAGTCGCCACCGCTGGTACCCGAGTCAATTGTGGCCAGGACCACATGGACGGTTTATTGAGATAGGTGCAGAACTTACAGAGCACGACCGAATTCGAACCGAGGGTCAGTTTGAATTACCGCTGGTCGCACTCGGCGGCCTGATCGCCATACCAAACAGATACAAAATTCAAAACTAACTCGTTTTTGGAGATGAAAATGATCGTGAGTCGATTAATGCAGCTAACGGGCAAAGTGCTCAGCGTTACCGGTATTGCCGGGTTGTGGATATTTCCAGCCAACGTGCAGGCCGAATGGAAGGTAAACCTGCAGCGTCCGATCACTGAGATCGCGCGTGTTCAGTACGACCTGCACATGATGATCATGGCCATCATCACCGTGATCGCCCTGATCGTGTTCGCGGTTATGTTCTACTCCATCATTCGTTTTCGCAAGAGCAAGGGCGCGCAGCCAGCCAAGTTCACCCACTCGACCAAGGCAGAAGTACTCTGGACAGTAATTCCAACGCTGATCCTGATCGGTATGGCAGTGCCCTCGACCAAGGCGCTGCTACTGATGGAGGACACCACCGAGTCGGACATGGTGGTTAAGGTCACCGGTTTTCAATGGGGCTGGCACTACGATTACATGGAAGAGAACGTATCTTTCTACAGTATGCTGGCAACTCCTCAAAGCCAGATCACCGGCAGCGAGACCAAAGGTGAAAACTACCTGCTGGAAGTGAACAACCATCTGGTATTGCCCTTGGGCAAGAAAGTGCGTTTCCTGCTTACCGCCAAGGATGTGATTCACGCCTGGTGGGTGCCACAACTGGGCGGTAAGAAAGACGCCATTCCCGGCTTCATTAACGAGATGTGGGTACGGGCTGACGAGACAGGCATTTTTCGCGGACAATGTGCAGAATTGTGCGGCAAGGATCACGGCTATATGCCGATCGTGGTCGAAGTCGTAGACGATGCCCAGTATCAGGCCTGGCTTGAAGGCCGGCGCAATCAGGGCTGATCCCCTGACCCGGCCATTGACCGACCCAGTTTTTTCAGAATTTTCTTGTAAACCAGGAGCATACGTATGACTAGCACAGTCGCTGACCATCACCACGACGAGGTGCCCAAGGGCATTACCCGCTGGCTCTTTACCACCAACCACAAGGACATCGGCACGCTGTACCTGTGGTTTGCCTTCATCATGTTCCTGGTCGGTGGGGCGATGTCCCTGATCATCCGCACCGAGTTGTTTCAGCCCGGCCTGCAGGTGGTAGATCCGCACTTTTTCAACCAGATGACCACGGTACATGCGTTGGTCATGGTATTTGGTGCGGTGATGCCCGGTTTTGTCGGCTTTGCCAACTGGATGATTCCGATGATGATCGGGGCGCCGGATATGGCGTTGCCGCGGCTGAACAACTGGAGTTTCTGGTTGCTGCCACCAGCTGCTCTTTTGCTCATCATTTCGCTGTTTGTTCCCGGTGGTGGGCCGGCCGCGGGCTGGACACTGTATCCGCCGCTGTCGAGCCAGGGTGGCATGGGTGTGGATTTTACTATTTTCACGGTGCACCTTCTCGGGATGTCCTCAATCCTGGGCTCGATCAACATCATCGCCACCATCCTCAACATGCGAGCGCCGGGGATGACGCTGATGAAAATGCCGCTGTTCGTGTGGACCTGGCTGATTACTGCTTTCTTGTTGCTGGCGGCTATTCCGGTGTTTGCCGGTGCTGTCACCATGTTGCTGACTGATCGCCACTTCGGCACCGCGTTTTTCGACCCGGCCGGTGGCGGTGACCCGGTTCTGTTTCAGCATATCTTCTGGTTCTTCGGTCACCCCGAGGTGTATATCCTGATCCTGCCTGCGTTTGGCATTATCTCTCAGGTGATTCCGACCTTTTCCCGCAAGCCCTTGTTCGGTTATACCTCGATGGTCTTTGCTTCGGTCGGTATTGCCTTTTTGTCATTCATTGTCTGGGCACATCATATGTACACCGTGGGCATGCCGCTCTCAGGAGAGCTGTTCTTTATGTACGCGACCATGTTGATCGCCATTCCCACCGGGGTGAAGATCTTTAACTGGCTGGCGACCATGTGGCGGGGCAGCATGACCTTTGAGACACCGATGCTCTATGCGATTGCCTGCGTGGCTTTGTTCACCGTCGGTGGCCTCACCGGGCTGACGATGTCCATCACCCCGGCTGATTTCCAGTACCACGACACCTACTACATCGTTGCGCATTTCCACTACACGATCTTTGCCGGTTCCGTACTGGGCATGCTCGCTGGTGTGTACTACTGGCTGCCCAAATGGACTGGGCACATGTATGACGAGACCCTGGGTAAATGGCATTTCTGGCTGACCGTGATCGGCTTTAATATCACCTTTTTCCCGCAGCATTTCCTCGGGCTCGCCGGCATGCCCCGACGCATCCCGGACTATGCCCTGCAGTTTGCGGATTTCAACCAGGTTTCAACTATCGGTGCATTCATCATGGGCTTCGCCCAGTTGATTCTGCTGGTGGTAGTGGTCAAGGCCATCCGCGGTGGCAAGGAAGCCAGCTCAGAGGTCTGGGAAAACCCCGAAGGTCTCGAATGGACCGTACCGTCACCGCCGCCGTACCATACTTTTGCAACACCACCGCAGGTTCGCTGATTGAACAGTACGATGGCAGCCAGCGATGCGCAAGAAACCGGGATCAGGAAGACTGTGGCGATACTGGCGGTATTCGCCGCCACGGTTTTCATCTGGAGTATCGTCAAGTACCTGCTGTGAGATTCTGACGCAATGAAGCAATCCTCTCGCCAGACCCGTAACCGCCGCCTTGCCGGCTGGCTATCGCTGTGGGTAGTGGGCATGTTCGGTTTTGGCTACGCGCTGGTGCCGCTGTACAACATCTTTTGCGAGATCACGGGGCTGAATGGCAAAAGCGCAACTTTGTCTGAGGCGAGCGCCGCGCCACTTGAAGTCGACAAGTCTCGCGTAGTCACGGTGGAGTTCGCGGTTAACGTCAGTGGGATTCCATGGCAGGTCGACCGGCCCGAGACAGTGCGCCTGCGGGTTCATCCCGGCGAGCCGGTAACGGTCCGTTACTCAGCCCACAGTCTGACTGACAGTCTGACAGCGGGGCAGGCGATCCCGAGTATCTCCCCGGCGCGGGCCGCCCGACATTTTCGCAAAACCGAATGCTTCTGTTTTACCCGCCAGGAACTGCAGGCACGCGAAAGCCGGATGATGCCGGTGACATTCGTGGTTGACCCGGCGCTGCCCGACGAAGTAAAGACTATTACCCTGTCCTACGCGGTTTACCCCGCGCCGGATGTAAAACTGACCAGTTCCTGATCCTAGAATCCAACCCATTCAGAGCGAGGATACAACATGAGTGCAGCACACGGAGGCTACTACCTGCCGGGCCCAACCAAATGGCCGATGATCACGTCAATGGGCCTGTTTCTGCTGGCGCTGGGTTTCACATTGCAGATACACCATCTCGCCCCCGGCCCCTGGCTGATGGCGGCTGGCGCGATCATTATCGTGCTGATGCTGTATGCCTGGTTCAGCCAGGTTGCCACTGAGAGCGAGGCTGGGCGCTACGATGCGCAGGTCGATACTTCGTTCCGGATGGGTATGGGCTGGTTTATTTTTTCCGAGGTGATGTTTTTTGCGGCCTTTTTTGGGGCGCTGTTCTATACCCGGGTCCTCTCGGTGCCGTGGCTTGCCGGTGAGGAAATGCTTTGGCCCGGCTTTGAGGCTGCCTGGCCTACCGCCGGGCCGCAGGGGGCAGCGTACATCGGCCCTGACGCTCACGAGGTGGCCCCCGGGCAGTTCTCCAGCATCGGCGCTTTCGGCGTGCCGCTTCTCAATACGATATTGTTATTGGCTTCCAGTGTCACAGTGACCATTGCTCACTGGGCGTTAAAGAAAAACCAGCGAGCCAAGTTGAACTTCTGGCTGTTCGTCAGTGTGGTTCTGGGATTTGCCTTTCTGTATTTTCAGGCCGGCGAGTATATGGAGGCTTACAACCACCTCGGCTTAACATTGGGTTCGGGAGTCTATGGCGCGACCTTTTTCATGCTCACTGGGTTCCATGGCCTTCACGTTACTATTGGTGCGATCACCTTAACCGTGATTCTAGTACGCTGCCTGCGTGGGCATTTCAAGCCCGACGAACATTTTGGCTTTGAGGGTGCCGCCTGGTACTGGCACTTTGTCGATACTGTCTGGGTGGGGCTTTTTATATTTGTCTACATCTTGTAGCCGATACAAGTAGAAAATTCAGGGCACTGTCGGGCTAGGTCTGACAGTGCCTTTCGTTTCTGGTTTGCTGACCTGAGGCTATCAGTTAACCGACCGGGTAGCGGCGACGCGCAGCGAATTACCCGGGGTAATAATACCAGTGTAAAGGCCGGCGACGATCAGTAGAAGCAGGATCGTCCAGATGGCAACGCGGTAAGTGAGAGCCTTGACCATGCCGGTGCCGCGCCCCTTATCACGCATCATAGATACCATAGCCAGGCCGAGGCTTGCAATTATTGCGAACAACAGTATGAGAATGATGATTTTTGCAACCATGAGAATAAGATTCCAGCGCAATCACGACCAATGGTACCAGAGCCGCTGATCGAAGCGGTGCATTGAGAGATGGAATCACGAAAGGTATTACGCCCAGCACCGTTGATTGTGGCGATGGCCGCGGTTGCAATATTGGTGGGCCTGGGGGTATGGCAGCTTGACCGGGCGGTTCAGAAAAAACATCTGCTCAGTGAGTTCACGGCACACTCA
Organism: Arenicellales bacterium; assembly: GCA_030754035.1. Classification (GTDB taxonomy): domain Bacteria; phylum Pseudomonadota; class Gammaproteobacteria; order Arenicellales; family UBA868; genus UBA12578. Next base: position 6,086 of record JASMBC010000038.1, read on the forward strand.
CGGGAATTGTCGATTCGGGTTACGGCCCAGCCATTGGACCCGGACCGCGCTTATTTTCCAGCCCATGCCAGAGGTGAATTCGACAGCGCTGGACAGTTTCTTCTGGATAACCGCACACACAAGGGTCAGCCGGGCTTTCATGTGCTGACTCCATTTCGCATTAACGACAGTAACGTGCATATACTTGTTGACCGCGGGTGGATACCTTTAACCGGAACACGAGAAACCTTGCCTCGACCTCAATCGCCAAATGGCATGCGTGAAATCCGGGGGCAACTGGCTGCTCCGACGCCTGGGTTTACGCTTGAACGCGAAGCGCCGCCGTTTGATGCTCCCCTGCGACAGAATCTGGATCTGGCCGGCCTGGCCAATTTAGCTCCCTATCCGCTCCAGCCTTATGTGTTACGCCTTGGGCCTGATGAGCCCGGTGGATTTGTTCGCGAGTGGCCTGCGCCTGCCAGTCTAAGCGTGAGCCGCCACCAGGCGTATGCGATTCAGTGGTTTGTGATGGCGGTGGTGTTTATCGGAGTGTTTGTCGCGCTGGCGCGTAGAGAACGCCGAAAAATTGTATAAAACACGAGGGAAGTATGACAGTGACGGACCAGCAAGAAAATTCCATCCCCAAGGGAAAATCTAAGCGACAACGTTGGCTGCTGTTGGCGCTGCTGGCGGTTTTTCTTGCGCCGGCGATTGCCCCCTGGCTGTGGACCCCGGATAGCTTTCGCAATAAGGGCGATCTGGTCGAACCACCTCGGGCACTGTCCAGCGTGGTTTTGGCATCACCCGATGGCGCCTCAGTCGAGTTGAAGTCGTTGTTCGGCAAGTGGACTTATGTCTATTTCATTAGCGGTGCTTGTGATGCCCAGTGCCAACAGGTTATCGGCTCGCTTGAGCGCGTCAGGATTGCCCAGGGCAAGAATGCTCGACGTCTGCGTTTACTCCTCATTCCGCTATTGCCCGAGCAACTCTCGGCAGTAAGCCAGGTGCGCCTTGATCTGCCTGAAGCCGTGGTTCTGGGTGTCAGTGCTGAAGAGAAAGACAGCCTGGTTTCGCAGTTTCTCCTTGACTCAGGATCTCTTTTGACAGGCGAGTCGCGAATTTACCTGGTGGATCCTCTGGGCAATCTAATGATGAGTTATCCCATAGACGCGGATCCTTCAGATCTGAGTAAGGATATCGGACGTTTGCTGCGTGCATCACATATTGGTTAGGGGGATTTCTTGATCCCGTATAATTCATTGCTGTTATGAAGGCACAGGTTTCGTCCCAGTCACGTGCGCCGGTATCTCCGGCACAGGGGCTGTATGCTTATTACGAGTTGACCAAGCCGCGGGTGGTCGCACTGATCGTATTTACTGCGATCGTTGGCATGTTCCTATCGGTTGACGGTATGGTGCCTTTGTCGACCCTTATTTTTGGTGCCTTGGGTATTGGGCTCTCGGCGGCTTCTGGTGCCGCCTTTAATCACCTGCTGGATCGTCGCGCGGATCGGGTGATGGCCCGCACGGCTCGGCGGCCTTTACCCAGCGGCACGGTTAATGGTTCCCGTGCGTTAATGTTTGCCAGTGCGCTGGCTGTGCTGTCGATGGTGTTGCTGGTAACACAGATCAACATCCTGACGGCTGTGCTGACCTTCGCTTCCATGATCGGTTATGCCGTGGTCTACACCATTTGGTTGAAGCACGCGACGCCTCAGAATATCGTGATCGGTGGGGCGGCGGGTGCTATGCCGCCGGTGCTTGGCTGGTCAGCTGTGACTGGAAATCTCGCGCCGGATGCTTTATTACTGTTTTTGATTATCTTCTGTTGGACGCCACCGCATTTCTGGGCGCTTGCGCTGTACCGCCGTGAAGAATATGCGGCTGCGAATATCCCGATGCTGCCGGTCACCCACGGCGAGAAGCACACCTTGTTGCAAATGCTACTCTATACCGTGCTGCTGCTCGCTGTAAGTATGCTGCCCTTTGCCACTGGTATGTCAGGATGGATGTATCTTGTCGGCGCGTTGGTATTGGGCGGCACTTTCCTGATATACGTTGTTCGACTTTACCGCAATTACAGTGATGACTTGTCTCGTCAAACCTTCAGTTTTTCCATCCAGTATCTGGCTATGCTCTTTGCCTTGATGCTGGTTGACCATTATCAGGTTGCCTTGCGTAATATTCTGGCTGGCGTTCTGGCCTGAAGTGTCAGGGCTCCGAAGGTGCAAAGCGTGCAGGCTTTACAGGTGCCCGTGAACACCGACAGTGAGCCTGGGTCAAAGCCCTATGCACCTGCATGCGACCGAAACCGAGATCCGATCCTTTCGGTTTTGCACCGGGTTCTGCCTGAGCAGGGGCAAGTGCTGGAGATCGGTAGCGGTACTGGACAGCATGCTGCATTTTTTTCCGCTGCGCTGCCTCATCTGCAGTGGTTACCCAGTGATTTGCCACCCCGATTGTCGGGGATAACTCAGTGGTGCGATCAATCGGGCAACGATAAGTGCCTGGCGCCGGTCGCGATTGATCTGCTGCGCGCATCATTGTCCTTGCCGCGCTCCGATGCGATCGTCTGTATCAATATCGTCCATATTGTGGCTTGGGCGGGCGTCCAGAACCTCTTTAAGGCGGCGCGGGATTGTCTTTCACCGGGGCAGGTTCTGTACCTGTACGGCCCCTACCGTTACGCTGATCGGCCATTTGAGCCTAGTAACGAGGAGTTCGACCGCTGGCTCAAAGTCCGTGATCCGCTGAGCGGTGTGCGTGATTTCGATACGGTACGAGATCTTGCCGCGTCCTGCGCATTTGATTTGTCGTTGGACTTGCCGATGCCATCGAACAATCGTTCACTGTGCTTTACCCGCAGCGAAGACTAAAGCCAGCCTTGCTGATATTTATTGCTCTAGGGTCTCAAGAATCTCCCGGATCAGCCTTGGACCCTGGTAGATCAGGCCGGTGTACACCTGGATGAGGGATGCGCCTGCTAAGAGCATCGCCTGGGCTGAGGCCGCGTCAGTGATACCGCCAACACCAATGATCGGCAGGTCGTTACCGATATAACTCTTGAGTTTTGCAATAACCTGCTGTGAAAGTACTGCCAAGGGTGCGCCGCTCAGGCCACCGGCTTGGGATGATTCGGGGTAACGGATCGGGTCCAGTGGCCGGGTCGTGGTGGTGTTGGTGGCGACTACGCCATCAACACCATGTACGAGCAACGCGTCAGCGATCTGCGCGATGGCCTCCTCGTCAAGGTCTGGTGCAATCTTGATCGCAATCGGGGTGTAGCGGCCATGGCAGTCGGCAAGTTTTGCCTGTTCATCTTTAAGTGAAAAGAGCAGTTGATTCAGGGCCTGGCGCTCCTGCAAGTCACGCAAACCCGGCGTGTTGGGCGAGGAAATATTGACTGTGACGTAGTCTGCCACTGTGTAAACGGCGCGCAGGCCAGTGATGTAGTCACGTTGAGCCTGAGCGTTCGGGGTGGTCGCGTTCTTGCCGATATTAATTCCGATCCTCACCTGCTGGCAGTGGCGGTCCAGATTAGCCAGGAATCGGTTCAGGCCAGCACTGTTAAAGCCCATGCGGTTGATCAGTGCCTGCGCACCGGTTAGGCGGAACATCCGCGGCCGAGGGTTTCCATACTGAGGTAAAGGTGTCACGGTACCCAGTTCAAGAAAGCCAAATCCCAGGTTTGCCAGCCCATCGACGGCAGTAGCATCTTTGTCGAGGCCTGCGGCGAGACCGAGAGGGTTAGGGAAGTGCAAACCCATCGCTTCGACCGGGTGTGCGGGCAGGGTGCCACGCCAGGCATCAGCCATATACTGGTTCAGTGGATGCAACCGTCCCAGCGTACCGATGGCAACGAGTGCAATCCGGTGAGCAGTTTCAGGATCAAGATTGAACAGTATCCGGCGCAGCGGTGAATACCAATCGGGCATTAGAACTGTTCCCCGGACTCAAGATAGCGCCATTGTCCGCGGGGCAGGCGACCCAGGGTGACACTACCGATCCGGGTTCGGGTCAGGTTATTGACCTTCAGTCCCACGAGTTCACACATGCGCCGAATCTGTCGCTTGCGTCCTTCGGTCAGCACAAACATGAGTTGGTGGGCGCCCTGTCGTGTGACGCGTGCGGGACGCAGTACGCGGCCATCCAGCGACAGGCCGTGGCAAAGCTGGGTGATGGTGTGGTCATCCAAAGAGCCTGAAACTCGTACCCGATACTCCTTTTCAACCCGACTGTCGGGAGATATCAGCCGCCTGGCTATGCTGCCGTTTTGTGTCAAAACGAGCAGGCCGCTGGAATCGATATCCAATCGTCCCGCGACGTTCAACGTCGACGCTGCGGGCAAAGAATCATTGCCGTGGTCGGGCCTGCCTTTGTGTTGATTTTCACGTCGAATCAAAGAGACGGCCTCGGGGTAGCCTTTCTCGGGCAGGTTGGATACGTACCCTGGTGGTTTATTCAGCAAGATGGTCGCCAAGGTTTCTCTGTGGCGCGCGGCTTGAGCGCTAAGGCGAATATCGGCATCAGGGTTTACCCGAATACCCAGTTGATTAACCACCGCGCCATCGACCAGCACGCGACCCGATGCGATCAGTCGATCGGCCTCGCGCCGCGAGCACAAACCTTGCTGCGCCATCAATTTGGACAGCCGGGTCCCGGCTAACGCAGGCTTGCCCGGAAAGTCAGCGATCGCCCGACAGCCGTTGCAGGAAAGCAACCGCAGCCTCAGCTGCGTTGCCGGTATAGGTGGCGGGAGTCAACTGTACCAGACGCTCACGCGCTTCCTTTGGGATCGGCAGTTGCTCGATAAAGTCTCGCAGTGTGGTTGGATCCATTGTCTGGTGTCCCCGGGTGAGTGCTTTGAGCTTTTCGTAAGGCTTGGGCACCTGATAGCGGCGCATCACGGTTTGAATCGCTTCGGCCAACACTTCCCAGGAGGTATCAAGATCAGCCTGTAACCGACCGCTGTCGACCTCAAGTTTGCCCAGACCCTTGAGTGTTGATTCCAGCGCCAGCAGGCAGTGTGCAAAAGCCGGCCCCAGGTTGCGCAGGGCCGTCGAATCAGACAGATCGCGTTGCCATCGACTGATCGGTAGTTTGTCTGCGAGGTGCCCCAGCAGGGCGTTAGCGATACCCGCATTACCCTCTGCGTTCTCAAAATCTATCGGGTTGACTTTGTGCGGCATGGTACTTGAGCCGACTTCACCGTCAACTGCTCTCTGGCGGAAATACCCAAGAGCAATATAGCCCCAGATGTCCCGGTCGAGGTCGATCAGAATGCTGTTAGTGCGCATCAGTGCGTGGCATAGTGCGGCGATGTCATCGTGAGGCTCGATCTGTGTGGTCATCGACTGCCAATCGAGACCCAGTTTCTCTACGAAGCGACACGATATGGCTACCCAGTCGAGGTCGGGATAGGCTGCAAGGTGGGCGTTGAAATTACCAACGGCACCGTTGAATTTTCCACGGATCGCTGTTTTGGCAACCTGGGAGCGTGCATGCTCCAGCCTTGCGATTACATTCGCCAGTTCCTTGCCCAGGGTCGTGGGGCTCGCCGGTTGCCCGTGAGTGCGCGCAAGCATGGGTTCTTGGGTGAGAGGTACAGCCAATCGACACAGGGTACTGATCAGGCGGTCGATTGCGGGCAGGATGACGGCTTCGCGGGCATCGAGCAGCATCAGGGCATAGGCCAGATTATTGATATCCTCTGAGGTGCAGCCAAAATGGATAAATTCGGAGATTCCCTGTAGTTCCTTTTCGCCCTCTATCCTTTGTTTGAGGAAATACTCGATCGCTTTTACATCGTGATTGGTGGTGCGCTCTATTTCCTTGACCTGCTTGGCATCCTCTACAGAGAAATTGTCCAAAGTTGCCTCTAGAAAGGCTGTAGCTGAGGCTGAAAGTGGCGCGACCTCGGGAATATCGTTACAGGCGCCAAGCGCCTCAAGCCAACGGACTTCAACGATCAAACGGTAGCGTATCAGTGCGAATTCACTGAAAAAAGGCCGCAAAGCCGATACTTTAGATTCGTAGCGGCCATCGACTGGCGAGAGCGCGGTCAGGGCCGTTAGGGGATGGGGATCAGGAATGCTCAAGAAAGGGTGCGAATGAGCGGAAAACGCAAAGCGAATTTTAGCATGCGCTGAGTTATCTTGGCCGGACTGCGAAAAGAGCCTGTCTTGAAAAGGCGCGCAAAGGCGAATTTTGGGCCTGAACTGGTGATCTGATTCAAGATGGTGTCTCGAGTTTGCGCCCATCCAAACGCCAGATGTGCGGGAAGCCGGCTGAAACTGCAGCAACACTCACGCCCACCACCAATGCGCCACAGATCACGGCGATTGGTGGTGAATAAAGTTCTGCCAGGGGGCCCAGTACCAGGCCGCCCAGCGCAATCAGACTGAAGGTGATACTGTGGATACCCATGACCCGGCCTCGCAGTGCATCCGGCACTGCAAGCTGCATTACTGTCATTGAACTGATGAGGAAAAATGATCCGCCAATGCTCGCAAGTGTGGCAAAAAGACATGCCCCGACGAAAGCCCATTGCAGGCTATTGGCGTTTTGGGTGACGATGGCAAAACAGATCAGCGCCAAGGCGAAAACCAGAGCGCCACCCAACATGATGCGCCCCAGGTTCGCAGATCGTTGTAATCGCCCGACCAGCAGTGTGCCTGCAACTGAGCCTACACCGGTTGCAGAGATCAACAGGCCATAGCCTTTTTCGCCTCCGCCCAACAGTTCTGAGAATACCGGCATGATCTGAACGTACGATGTCCCAAAGAACATTAGAATCCAGGTGAGCGCGATCAGAACTGCGAACAAGCGTTCCTGCCAGATAAAGCGCAAGGCTGCCATCAGACCCCGGTCCCCTTTGGCCGGCACGCCAGTTGTGGGGTTCACCTGTAGCCTGGCAAGGATAAATGCCATGGCCGCGAAGCCAACAGTACATAGTGCAAAGATGACCGAAGTATCGGCAACTGCAATCAGAACCCCACCGATCGCGGGTAAAACCATTCGTGTGCCTTGCCAGAGTATTGAATTTAGTGCCACCGCGCTCATCATCTGTTCTGGCTCAATCAGAGCAGGAAAGAATGAGACCCGGGCTGGCATGTCAAAGCCTGAGATCAGGCCGAGCACGGCCGCAATTACCAGTACATGCCATACGGCAACTAATCCGGTCGCATCCAGTAGCGCGAGGATGGCCAGTGCTACGCCGGCAAGCACGGAGGTAATCAGCAGCACTTTACGGCGGTTACCCCGATCGGCAACTAATCCACCTGCGAGCGTGGCGATGATGGCGGGAACGGCCATGGCGCCCCCCAGCATGCCAAGGTCCAGGGCAGATCCACTGAGTTCGAAAACCAGCCATGCCATGCCGACAAAATACAACTGGGTCGCCCCGGTGGAGCCAATGGATCCAAGCCAGAAACGTCGGTAGCGTGGTGATCGCAGGGCGTCGAATTTCATCTCAACTCCCCTTGCCCGTGGCGGTTTCCTGGGGCAACCGGCCTACCTTACCGTTATAAGGAAAGATAATTGGTCGCGGCTCAGGAGGTGCGCGAGGATTTGCCTGGCGCCTGGGCGCTCAGTAGCACGCTGATCCAGCGGCTGCGCGGGTCGCTTTCCAAAGCAATCTTCACCAGCATGGTTAGCGGGGTCGACAGGAACATA
>JASMBC010000039.1 GCA_030754035.1 Arenicellales bacterium
ACGGATCCTGCCCGCGGGGAGGGATTGCCGTACTTTCCGAACCTTTCGAGTGACAAGAAAAGGCGCGGAGACTGGTATGTCTTGTTCCCCAATTTTGCATTTGAGATTTTTCCGGACCAACTCGCCACCTTTGTTGCGACACCATCAGGACCTGATCGATGCAAAGAATCGATCGGACTCTATTTTGTCGGCGACGGCGCAAATAGTGATAAATACACAGAGGCGCGCAATGTGGTCATCAATAATTGGCATGATCTGAACAATGAAGACATTGGCATCCTGGAGCGCATGCAGGCCGGACGCTTATCCGACGGGTTTGATGGTGGCGTACTATCGCCCTACTGGGACCCGGTTCAACAGCATTTTGCTCGCTTGATCGTTGAATCAGTCGCATCGGTATCATCAGAGGTGTGCGGTGGGCATTAATTCATCTGAGCCGGCAATTTCACACGGCGAAAACAATCTAAAGCGATGACCATTCAACCGATTGGATTTTCTATTGGCGACTGGACCCCACCGGTCAGGCCACCCGGCGAACCGATGATCGGACGCTACTGCCGGCTCGAACGCCTCGACGCGGACCGTGATGGACAATCACTGTTCGATGCGTATGCGCTCGATTCCGAAGGCCGCAACTGGACCTACCTGCCGCAGGGCCCATTCGAGAACTATGCCGAGTTCTACATCTGGCTGAGTGACATGGCCAAGCTGGATGATCCATTTTTCTTTGCCATCATAGATGGTGAAAGTCAGACAAGTGTTGGGATTGCCAGTTACCTCAGAATCACACCACCCGCTGGTTCGATCGAGGTCGGCTATATCCACTACTCCCCGCTACTGCAAAGAACACCGGCCGCGACCGAAGCGATGTACCTGATGATGGAACAGGCATTTGCACTCGGCTACCGGCGCTATGAGTGGAAATGCGATGCGCTCAATGCGCCATCCCGCATGGCGGCTCAGAGACTGGGCCTGTCTTATGAAGGCGTCTTCCGTCAGGCCACGGTCTACAAGCAGCGCAACCGTGACACGGCCTGGTATGCCACCATCGATCGGGAATGGCCCGATCTCAAGCAGGCGTTTGAACAGTGGCTTGACCCAAACAATTTTGATAATGACCGCAATCAAAAAACCCGGCTGTCAACACTGACCGCCCCGCTGCTCAAGGCCACGGGATGACCGCAACCCCACTGACGCGCACTGATATCGATCATATCGGACGGGGCTATGATCCGGTCGCAACCCGATCAAGCTCGATCCACAGTGACTGCTATCGCGATAACCGTTTTCTCGCTGTTGAACGCGAGCAAGTATTCCACCGGACCTGGCAGTTCGTGTGCCACGAAGAAAAGCTGCGCCAGCCCGGCAGCTATGTCACCGCATCCCTACAGGGCCAGAGCATCTTTGTGGCCCGCGATACCGGGGGTGGCCTACAGGCTTTTTACAACGTCTGTCAGCACCGGGGACATGAACTGCTGCAGGGTGAGGGCATCACCAGCACTATCACCTGTCCGTACCACGCCTGGGTCTATGATCTTAATGGGTCACTGCGGCGTGCACGGCGCAGTGAGCTGATCGAAAATTTCCGAGACAATGACATTCGCCTGCAAGCCATCCAAGTCGAGATCTTCTGTCACCTGGTTTTTGTCAATCTCGATCCTGACGCTTCAACACTGGCTGAGCAAAGCGGTGACCTCGCCCAGGAAGTAACGACTTATGCACCGGATCTTGGAGAGCTGACCTTTGCACACCGCTTGAGCTATCGCTTGAAAGCCAACTGGAAAGCCGTCGTCGATAATTTTCTGGAGTGCTATCACTGCCCCGTGGCCCACAAAGATTTTGTGACCCTGGTGGAGATGGATACCTACCAAGTCAAAACTCATGGTATCTATTCCAGCCATATGGCCAAAGCGGGCCGTACGGAAAACCAGGCCTATGGTATCGACAACGTGAGTGTGACCGACCATGCGGTCTGGTATCTTTGGCCCAACACAACCCTGATGCGTTACCCAGGTAGGGGTAACTTCATGGTGTGGCGCTTTATTCCGGTCAATGCGGAAGAGACCTATGAAGAGTTCGATTTCTTTTTTGAAACCAACACACCCACCGATGCTGAAATGGAGGCCATCCGATTCATCGATGACGTACTGCAGCCCGAAGACATCGGGCTCGTTGAAAGCGTCCAGCGCGGCATGCAAACTCCGGCCTTCAACCAAGGTCGTTATCTGGTAGATCCACAAGGGTCCGGTATGAGTGAACATGGGGTACATCATTTTCACGGACTCGTGCTCGACGCCTATCGCAGGGCCTGCAACCCATGAATAACCCGACTGGTGCCGGACAGCTGCATAACAAAACCGCCGTGGTTACCGGCGGCAGTCGCGGGATCGGCCGCGCCATAATTGAAGCATTTATATCCGAGGGCGCGCGGGTTGTCACCAGCAGCCGGAACGCACCCGATAGTGACCTGCCCGAGGCCGTGCACTGGCTGCAGGCTGATGTCAGTGACCCCACTCAGGTCGACGCACTGGCAGAATTTGCGGTGGGTCAACTCGGCAACATCGATATCCTCGTCAACAACGCCGGTGTTCAGCTCGAAAAAACCGTGGTCAACAGCACCGATGCGGACTGGAACCAGTTGATGGGCACCAACGCGCGCGGGGTGTTTCTGGTTTGCCGCCGCTTCATACCGATCATGTCGGCTTCAGACGGCGGCTCGATTATCAATATCGGCTCGATCAGTGGCGAGCATGCCGACCCGACCATGGCACTCTACAACGCATCCAAAGCATTTGTAGCAGGTCTTACCCGATCGATTGCGGTAGATCACGGTGCCGAAGGTATCCGCTGCAACACCATCTGCCCGGGCTGGATCATGACCGGTATGGTTGATGCGGCGTTTAGCCTGGCAAGCGATCCGGCGGCCTCAAAAGCTGATGGGCTGGCCCGACATCCAGTTGGACGCTGGGGCCAACCTGAGGATATTGCCGCCGCAGCTGTCTGGCTGGGCTCAGACCAGAGTACGTTCACAACAGGTCAGTCGATAACCGTAGACGGTGGACTCGTGGCTGCCTCACCGCTCCAACCCGGCCTGTTTTAGGCGGGTGCCCTGTAAAAACACCCTGATAGGTGTGAGTACACCCACAATACATCGATGACATTATCTGGGAAAAAAGCACTGGTCACCGGCGCAGCCGGAGGTATCGGCCAGGCAATTGTCAAAGCCTTGACCGACGCCGGTGCGGCCGTTGCGGCGACAGATTTTCAGCTCGAGGATATCCCGTGCAATGCTGCCATCCCCGGTGATCTCACCGATCCCGCGCACTGCGATGCACTGCCCACAAAAGCCCGCGAGGCACTGGGCGGTTTAGATATTGTGATCAACAACGCCGGGATCATTCGCCGCGGCGTCATCACTGACTCAACGGACGATGACTACATTCAGTCCATGGCTGTCAACGTCGAAGCACCCTTTCGTATCTGCCGGGCGGCCATACCGATTCTGGCTGCCAACGGCGGCGGTGCCATTGTCAATGTCTCATCCTGCTGGGGTGTACGGCCTGGCCCGAACCATCCCCTCTACTGCATGTCTAAAGCAGCACTCGCATCGATGACCCAGTGCCTGGGACATGACCACGCCCACCAGGGTATTCGTGTGAACGCCGTCTGCCCCAACGAAGTGGACACGCCCATGCTGCGCTCGGGATTCAGTGCGCGCGGTATCGACCCCGAGACAGCCATTGACAATCTCAATCAGTCCGTACCGCTGGGGCATATCGCCGAACCGGAAGAGATCGCCGATGTGGTGCTGTTTCTCGCCTCTGATCAGTCGCGCTACATGTGCGGCGCGCTGCTGGAGGTCAATGGCGGAAAGCCAGTGATATGACAACAGAGCGTAAACAGGTTGCGTTGGTGACGGGCGGTCGCAGCGGTATCGGACAGGCCTGTGCCCGGAATCTGGCTAGCCAGGGCATTCAGGTGTTCACCGCACAGAGGCAGGACGACCCTGAATTTGACAGCATCTGCACCGATCTCGCCGACACCGACGCTCCCCGCCAGATTATTGAGCACATCACCGAACACGCCGGACAGCTGGATATCCTGATCAACAACGCGGGCATTATGCTGGAGGCAACTGTCGAGACAATGTCGGTCGAGAACTGGGACCGAACGCTGGCCGTTAATCTTCGCGCACCTTTTCTTCTGATCAAACAGGCCCTGCCTTACCTTCGAGACGGTGGTCGTATCGTGAACATCGGCTCCATAGAAGGCCTGGGCTCAAATGCACGCCACCCGGCCTACTGCGCGTCTAAAGCAGGCCTGCATGCGCTGACACGCGCTGTCGCAGTTGATCACGGTCCGGAGGGCGTCCGCTGTAACGCCGTCGCACCGGGCTGGATTGATACCGAACTCAATACCGACTTCATCGAGTCGATGCCGGATCCGGCGCGCTTCCGCGAAGAAATTGGACGCATCCACCCGGTGGGCCGTACCGGCACACCCGAAGAAGTCGCATCACTGGTCGCCTGGCTGGTCTCAGACGACGCCTCGTTTGTCACGGGTCAGGTCTACACGGTCGATGGCGGACGACTGGCACGACTGCCCCTGCCCTGAACCCCTATCTCGGTGATTACCGAACGCACGTTGGGCATTGCCACGATCGGGCAGGCACCGCGCGATGATATTGCTGCACTGTTTTCCGAGCAGGCGCCCTCGTCCACCCGTATCCTGTTGCGGGGCTGTCTGGATAACCTGACTGATGAACAGATCGCCCAGCGCCCGCCGATGGATGGTGCCGATACGCTGGTCTTTGCCTGCACTGGCGAGTTTCCCCCGATCGACGGTGATGCGGGTGTGATCTTTCCCTCGCGAATTCTCAATGCGCTTGCCGAGAGTTTGCTCCCGCGTGGCCGGCTGGGCCTGCTCATTCCGCTGCCGGAACAGTCGAACAAACTGGTGGCGAAGTGGCAGCGCACCGGTGTGGAGGTGGTTGCCGAAGCTCTACGCCCCAGTGCGGATGAGGCCGAAACACGCAATGCCGCAGAGCGGCTGGCACACCTAACACCGGATCTCGTGGCGATGGACTGCATGAGCTACACCCCCAACAGCAAAGCCATCGTCTCGGCTACCGTAGGCGTACCCACGTTGCTGGCTATCACGGCCACCGGCCGCGTCATCCGGGAACTGCTGGAATGAGCGAAACACAAGAACTCAGTCTGGATGATATTGAGTCGTTGGCGGTCGGTGCCTGGATCCTCGGCACGGGTGGCGGCGGCAGCCCTTACCTGGGCCTGCTGAACATGCGCCAGCTGTATGCGGCCGGACATCGGGTCCGTCTAATCTCCCCGGCCAACCTGGACGCTACCGATACGATCGCGGTTGTCTCCAACCAGGGTGCACCGTTGGTCGGTCAGGAGCGACTGACGGACAGCCGCAATGTAGCCCGTGCGGTCTCACTCATGGAAGAGATTACCGGCGTGCAGTTTCAGGCCATCATGTCTCTGGAGATCGGTGGTGGCAACGCGATCCAGCCGTTGATGGCTGCCGCACACCTGGACCGGCCTGTAGTCGATGCCGACTGTATGGGCCGTGCTTACCCCGAAGCACAAATGACCAGTTTCGCGGTCGGCGACTTAAAACCCTATCCGCTGACCAGTATCGATCCACGGGGTGTGGAATCGGTCGTCTATAAAGTGCCCACCTGGAAATGGATGGAACGCGTCAGCCGCAAGATATGCACTGAGTATGGATCAGTCGCCGCAACCTGCAAGGCGCCGCGAAGCGGTGCTGAAATCAAGCGCTGGGCGATCCCGTATACCACCACCAAGGCCATTGAAATCGGCTCGGCCGTGCGCAACGCGCAGCAGCTGCATCATGATCCGATCGAAGCCATCCTTCATGTCGAACCCGGCAAAAGACTCTACAGCGGGAAGGTGACTGATGTTGAACGAAGAACCACGGAAGGCTTCTTGCGTGGACAGGTCACGCTGGAGGGTCTCGATGACTCCCGGGGGATACCGATGCAGATCAGCTTCCAGAATGAGTGGATCGTCGCCTGGCAGGACGGCACACCGCGGGTCACATCCCCGGACCTGATCTGTGTACTGAACACTGACTCCGGAGAAGCCATCGGTACCGAAACAATTCGTTACGGACAGCGGGTCAGCGTGATAGCCCTACCCCCGCCTGAGGTGTTTCTCTCTGTGCGGGGACTCGAACTGGTCGGTCCCAGTGCGTTCGGCTACGACATCCCTTATACCTCGGTCTTTGCGTCATGAGACGCATCGGTATCGACGTTGGCGGCACCAACACCGATGCAGTCCTAATCGATAACGGTGAAGTCCTGCGTGCGGTGAAGGCACCCACCAGCGAAGACGTCACCGGCGGCATCATCGCAGCCCTTTCAGCACTGCGTGCTGCCCCTGCCGGTCAGGGCGATGTCGACAGCGTGATGATCGGCACCACACATTTTGTCAACGCCATCGTCCAACGCCGCTCACTGTCGCCGGTCGGTGCGCTGCGTATTGGTGATCCGGTCAGCGGTAGCTTGATGCCGTTCTGTGACTGGCCAGGTGACCTTGCACAAATCGCCAGGGGTGGTGTGTGGTCGGTTGGAGGCGGGCATGAATACGACGGTCGACCCATCCTGCCCCTGGACGAAGACGCTGTTCGCGAGGCCGCCATTCAAATGCGTGACCAGGGCCTGACCGCGATTGCCATCGCGTCAATCTTTTCTCCCATTGACGCCGACCACGAACAACGTGCCGCTTTCATCATTTCGGACGAAATTCCTGATGCCGTGATCACACTGTCGTCCGACCTGGGTCGGATTGGCCTGCTGGAACGGGAAAATGTTGCGCTGCTGAACGCAGCATTGAGTGGTCTGGCTATTCAGACCATCAACGCATTCGAGGCGGCACTCCATCAAGGCGGTATCAACGCGCCGCTGTATATCACTCAAAACGACGGCACGGTGGTCGAGGCCGCAACAGCGATCCGGTTTCCGGTCTACAGTTTTGCCTCCGGCGCCACCAACTCCATGCGCGGCGCTGCCTACCTGTCCAGCATAGACGATGCCATCGTGGTCGATGTCGGTGGCACCACAACCGATGTAGGTCAATTGGTCAGCGGTTTCCCGCGTGAATCCAACACGGTTGTTGAGATCGGTGGCGTACGCACCCTGTTCCGGATGCCGGAATTGCTGTCCTTCGGACTCGGTGGCGGGAGCCATGTCTGCCTTGATCCACTGCAGGTCGGGCCCCTGTCAGTCGGCTACCAGTTGATACATGACGGGCTTATTTTCGGCGGCAGTCAACTGACGGCAACAGACATCGCCGTTGCCCACGGCCTGCTCGACCTGGGTAACGCAGAACTTCTGCGCAGCATAAACGCCGGCACACAGTCCGCCGTACTGGCTGAATGTGAACGGCTACTAGAAGAAGCCATCGACCGAGTCAAAACCCGCGCCGGCGATACACCGCTGATCGCGGTCGGTGGTGGTGCGTTTCTGGTGCCTGACCAGCTCAGGGGTGTGTCCGACCTGCATCGTGTCGTCCATGGCGACTGCGCCAACGCGGTGGGAGCGGCCATCGCACAGGTATCGGGCGAGGTCGACCAGATCTTTCGGGATCTCTCACGCACGGAAGCGATCGAACAGGCCACTAAGCTAGCGACATTGCGTGCCCTCGAAGCCGGGGCGGCTGAAGACACGCTGACAACCATCGAAACCGAAGATATGCCGCTGTCTTATCTGCCCGGCAACAGTCTTCGCGTTCGCGTACGACGGGTGGGTGATGTTACTGGATCGTAAGATATCGCTGAATGTAACATCGACACAATCTTCTACCCCGATTCACGTTCCACATGCGTTCTGAATTGTTTCAAGCTGCTGTCGATACCCTCCTGACCGCCATCTCGGTGGAATTCGCGCGCGGGACCAGTACCGCCTGTCGCCGTACTGCTCATTTACTCCGCTCAATGGATACCACGATCAGCACCGAACCAATCCAACCGGTAAGTAGCCATGACACACCCTGCAGCCTTCCGGATTCGGTCCTAGAACTGCTAGAAACAAACCCACCGGTACCCACGGTTTCCGAAATTGCCGCACTGACCCAAGATCTTCAGTGGAATGAATCCACCCGGTCACACACCCCTATTAGCGAGCTTATCGGTCCGACGAGCCTGATTAAACATCAAAGTTTCCGGGTCGGCCTGTTCGCACTGATACCTGGCATTGACTATGCGGATCATGCTCACCCTGCTGATGAGGTGTATATCGTTCTGGCCGGTAGCGGCAGCTGGTCACTAGATGGGGGGCCTTACCAAGTGAAAAGGGCGGGCGACATTATTGATATTCCATCGATGATGACCCATGCTATGCGAACGGGTCCCACACCAGCGCTGACGCTCTATTCATGGAGCGGCGATGATGTGTCCTTCGATCACTACCGTTTCTGCTGATTCTTAAGGGAAGCCAATCATGCAATCACATGCCCGGGTTGTTGTTGTCGGTGGCGGCTGTGTCGGCGTCAACGTGCTGTACAGTCTTGCGCACCGGGGCTGGACAGATGCCTGCCTGCTCGAGCGCACTGAACTGACGGCAGGGTCCACTTGGCACGCCGCTGGACTGATCCCGATCTATTCGTTTTCGTACAAATTCGGCCGACTCATCAAGAAGACCATCGAGATCTACGAAGGCTTGGAAGCAGAGACTGGCCAGGGTATCGGCTGGCACAAATGCGGCCAGCTGCGCATCGCCGAAACGCCAGACCGTATGGACGAGTACCTGAACTACGCTGCGATTGCTGACACGCAGGGTGTGCGGGCAGAAATCCTGACACCGGAACAGACCATTGATCTGTGGCCACTGATGACCCGAACCGACAAACTACTGGGTGCGGTCTATAACCCTGATGATGGCCACATCGCACCGGCTGATGTGACCCAGGCCCTGGCCAAGGGTGCACGGCAACTGGGTGCGAGCATCTATCGGGACACGGAAGTGACGGCCATCGAACGGCTGCGCTCGGGCGAGTGGAAGGTCGTCTCAACCCAGGGGGATATCATCTGTGAACACGTAGTCACCGCCACCGGCAATTACGCCCAGCACACCGCACGAATGCTGGGCCTTGAACTGCCCTGCTTTCCCGTGCTGCACCAGTACTGGGTCACCCAGAGCGTACCCCAGATTCGTGAACGACACGATCAGGGCCTACCCGAGCTGCCGGTCCTGCGTAATGAAGCGATCAACGGCTATGTGCGGGAAGAACGGGACGGACTGATGTTTGGCCCTTATGAACAACCCGACCGCCTGGAACATTTTGCACGGGACAGTGTACCCGAGTGGTTCGGTGCAGACCTGCTGCCAGAAGACATGGATGCAGTCGAGGAGAACTGGGCCGCCGCACTCGAACTGGTGCCGGTACTGGGCGAGGTCGGTATTCAGTCCAACGTGCGCGGACCGATCTGCGGCACGCCCGACAACCTGCCGCTGTGCGGGCCTGCCTGGGGCACACAAAACCTATGGCTCGCTGAAGGATTCACAGGCGGCATTCTCATGGGCGGTGGTCTGGGCCATGAACTCGTCAACTGGATCATCGATGGCGAACCCCATGTCGACCTGTCCGAAGTCGATCCCAGACGGTTCGGTGACTACGCTAACAAGGTCTATACCGGGGTTAAGAACAAAGAGGCCTTCGGTCACAACTTTGGAATGCATTACCCGGGCTATGAATGGCCGGCTGCCCGCCCTGCCAAAACCATGCCCTGCTACGACCGCCTGACCGAAGCCGGTGCCGTCTGGGGTTCGGTATACGGCTGGGAGATACCCCTGTGGTTTGCGCCCGAGGGTGTGGAACCCCGCGATGAATGGAGCTACCGCGTGTTCAACTCGATGCCGCACGTAGGTACCGAATGCCGGGCAGTGCGTGAAGCGGCTGGCCTGTTTGAAATGACACCGATGGGCAAGTACGAGGTTAAAGGGCCCGGTGCCGAGGCCTGGCTCAACCAGATTCTGGCCAACCGAATGCCACGAAAACACGGTGCCACGGTACTGGCCCATCGACTCACTCACAAAGGTACCGTCCGTGCGGAATTCACAGTCACCCGAATGGATGATGACTTTTTCTATTTGATCGGCACACCTCGCGGCGAACGCCACGACTTTGATGTGCTGGAAAAGGCGCTGCCGGAAGATGGCAGTGTCAGCCTGCGCAATGCAACGCTCGAACGGGGCGGCTTTACTGTAGTGGGTCCGAACGCCCGGACAGTTTTAGAAAAACTGGTCGATGCGGACCTGTCGAATACCGCTTTTCCCTGGATGACCAGCCAGACGGTCACGGCGGGGCTGGCTTCCGATGTGCGGATGATGCGGGTCAACTACGAAGGCGAACTGGGATGGGAACTCTATCACCCGATCAACTACAACCTGCACCTGTTTGACGAGATCACCCAAGCGGGCAGTGACCTCGGCCTCAAACACTGCGGTTACCGCGCTATAGAGTCTTTGCGACTGGAAAAATCCTACCGCGCCATGTACCGCGACATGGACGTTGAACACACCGCGCTGGAGTCCGGCCTCGATCGCTTCATCAAGTTCGACAAGGATGACTTTGTCGGCAAGGCTGCCCTGCTCGAGCAGAAGAAACAAGGCCTTGGTCAACGCCTGGTGACACTGCAGGTCGAAACGGTAGACGCCGATGCGTACATGAATGAAGCCGTTTACCTCGATGGTCTGCTGGTTGGACGAGTGACCTCAGGTGCGACGTCGCATCACGTGGGCAACTGCCTGTCCATGGCCTTCGTTGCCATTGAACACACACAACCGGGGACAAAGCTGGAAGTCCAGGTACTGGAACGTCGTTGTCCGGCCACGGTGATCACGGACTCACCCTACGATCCTGAGAACCGGCGACCCCGGTCGTAGTGCAGGCCCGGCGTGGCGCTTCTATCAGAAAAACACACACGAAAGGGCGGGCGCTCCGCCCGCCGCGCGGCACGGGTGAACGCACCCGTCATTCACCAGCCGGCCCTGATGCGGAACGTGCCGGTTTACGAAGTGGTCAACGCTGAAGGCGTCGAACAGATTCATGAACTCGCCATGCGCATTGTCGAGCACATCGGGGTCGATTTTCGCGATGCAGAATCACTGGATATCTGGAAGAAAACCGATGCTGAGATACAAGGCGAACGTGTCCGGGTCAGCCGCGACACACTGATGGCACTGGTCGACCAGGCACCGTCGGAATACGTTCATCATGCGCGTAATCCGGAGAGGACGGTAACCGTTGGCGGCCGTTCGATGGTGGTGTCGCCTTCTTATGGCCCCCCTTACATCTATGATCTGGAGGGAAAGCGCCGGACAGCTACGCTAGAGGACCTGCACAATCTGCAGAAACTCAATCACATGGCCGCCAGTGTCCATATCGCCGGCGGTCCGGTCGTTGAGCCGATGGATATCCCGGTACCCCACCGACACCTGTATATGGCCTACAGCGGCTTCAAGTACTCGGATAAACCGATCGTCGGCAACGTTACAGCACGTGAACGTGCTGAAGATACCATCGAGATGTGCAAGATCGTGTTTGGCGAGGACTTCGCCACCAATAAGTGCTGCACCACGTCGCTGATCAACGCCAATTCACCGCTGGTGTGGGATGCCACCATGCTCGACGCACTCAAAGTCTATGCGGCCAACAACCATGCCGTGATGTGTTCACCATTTTCAATGGCGGCCGCATCAACGCCGGCCAGCAATGTCGGCACCATGGCGGTGGTTACAGCCGAAGCCCTGATGGCGATCGCTTTCGCGCAGCTGGTACGACCGGGGGCTCCAATGCTGTTTGGTGTGCCCGCCATGACCGTTGCACTGAATTCCGGTGCGCCGGTACACGGCAGCCCGGATTCGGCCATCGTCCAGTTTCTCGCTGGTCAGATGGCGCGGCGTTACGGCATACCCCACCGGGCGATCGCCAATTGTGCGACCTCCAAATCGGCCGACATGCAGGCTGCTTACGACTCGATGTGGGGTCTGTTTCCTTCATTTCTGGCCGGTGCACAGTGGATCACCATGGCCGGTGGCATGATGGAAGGGACACTCGGGGTGGGCTATGCAAAAACCGTCATTGATTTTGAACAGCTCGATGCGTTCTACCATTTCTGTCAGGGCTGTCGATTCGATGATCTGGACGAGATTTTCG
Source organism: Arenicellales bacterium (assembly GCA_030754035.1). Lineage (GTDB taxonomy): Bacteria > Pseudomonadota > Gammaproteobacteria > Arenicellales > UBA868 > UBA12578. The sequence goes on from JASMBC010000039.1 coordinate 12,201, forward strand.
AGACCGTGAAGGACGTCGGTCCCGGCGGTCATTTTCTGGGTACGGCACACACCCGCAAGGCCGACTTATTTATCTTTCCCTCCCAGAACAACGTCACCTACGAGCAGTGGGACGTTGAAGGCCGCAAAGACAGTGAACAGGTCGGCCTCGACAAGGCAAAGCAGTGGCTTGAACGCTATGAAGCACCCGCGATTGATCCGGTGATCGATGAGGCACTGCTCGCGTTAATTGCAGATCGCGAAGCTGCAATCCCCGAAGAGGTGCGATGATGGAAGGCTGGAATCTCCAGAACAATCTGGATATCAGGCCTGGCAAACACCGGCGTCCGAGCAGATGAGCGCGCTATGGAAAAAAAGTGCGGTCGATATCGTCGGTCTGCTCCGATCCGGAGAGATATCTCCTGTTGAAGCCGTTCAGGCAGCCATTTCACGCATCGAAACGGTCGATGGCAAAACCAACGCACTGCCGATCCGCTGTTTCGATCGGGCAATTGAACGAGCTCAAACACTCGATCTGACAAGCCATCGACAAAACCCGAAAAGCCTCTGTGGTCTACCAATTGCTGTCAAGGACTACAACGACGTGGCCGGTGTACGTACGACCTATGGCTCGCCAATATTCAAGGACCATATTCCTGAACGCTCTGATATCACCGTCGCCGTGCTGGAACACAATGGCGCCAACCCGATTGCCAAATCCAATGTGCCGGAATGGGCTGGTGGGCACACCTTTAATCCCGTGAACGGGCTCACCTGTAACCCCTGGAATCTCAGCCGCAGCGCCGGTGGATCATCCGGCGGCTCCGCCGCGGCATTGGCCAGCGGTCAGGTCTGGCTCGCGACCGGCAACGACCTAGGCGGCAGCCTGCGGACCCCGGCGGCTTTCAATGCAGTGGTCGGTCTTCGCCCCAGCCCAGGCGTCGTACCCAGAGGCCACGGTTACCAGGCGTTTGACACGCTCTGGGTTGAGGGGCCCATGGGAAGATCGGTGGGCGATGTCGCGCTGATGCTCGACGCTGGATGTGGTCTGCGCACTGAAGATCCGCTATCTTTTAATCATCACTGCGATTCTTTTGCCCAAGCAATCAAACAACATTCATTGCCAGAACGGGTGGCATTCAGTACCGATCTTGGGATCGTACCGGTTGCCCGGGATGTCAGGACCATCACGGAAAACGCGGCTGCCGGCATTTCCCGACTGGGCATCGATGTCTCTGACGACATCCCGGACTTCACCGGCGTACTGGATGCATTCCATACCTGAAGAGGCGTTCTTCTGGCTAACCTGAAGGGAGAAATGGTTCAGCAACCTCGCGACGAAAGTCTCAGT
>JASMBC010000003.1 GCA_030754035.1 Arenicellales bacterium
CAACGACGAAACCATAATTGAGCGCGACGATTCCGGCAGCAGCGATATCCTGTCTTTCGGCGAGAAAACGCTCTACAAAGCTTTACTCAGTCTCACGGGCGCTGTTCGTCTGAATAATACTAACCACAAGGCCATCTCAAGTGCGCGAAAAAAACTTAAGTCCCGGCTCTCGGACGAGTACCACGCAACCTACTTTTTCCAGAACCTGAAGTGGCTGATACCGGGCCTGACAATTTCTGTGATCATGCTGGTCGGCATCGCCGTTGCCGAACCCGAACAACTCCTGCTCTCTGGTATGCCTATGATTTTTCTGTCGGTATTTCTTTTGCAGGCGGGCAGGCTCTGGAAGCAGGGCAGGCGGTTGATTGCAGGAGTCGTTTTCCTGGTTTCTGGATTCGTCGTTACAGCGCAATTTGGATTTTCATTTTTTGGAGATATTAATCTGGTCTTTGCACTGGTTGTGATACTTCTTTTCGGTATCAACACTTTTTTTTACTTTCTCCTCAAAGCGCCTACGCGCCTTGGCCGTAAGACCATGGATGAGATAGAAGGATTCAGAAAATATCTTGGCACTGCTGAGGCCGACCGACTGAACATGCTCACGCCGCCGGAACAGACCCCTGAACTGTATGAAAAATACCTGCCTTATGCGCTGGCTCTGGATGTCGAACAAGAATGGTCCGAGAACTTCAGCGAAGTGCTGGCTCGCGCCGCCCAAAGCGGAGACAGCGCGTACCAACCGCGCTGGTATCACGGCAACTCCTGGGATGCCCACGAGCCGGCCAACTTCGGCAACAGCCTCGGCAGCTCCCTGTCGTCAACGGTCGCCTCCGCCGCCAGCCCACCCGGCTCCAGTTCCGGCTTCAGCGGCGGCTCTTCCGGCGGCGGTGGTGGCGGTGGTGGCGGTGGTGGCTGGTAGGCTGGTCTGTAGAATCTAACCTGCCGATACTGCCCAGCGCGGGGTCCGGTAACCTCCGGCAAGACCCCCCACCGAAAGCACGAGTTGCCACAGGTGGTCCTCCCGCGAACGGAAGGTGCCGGCACTAGCCAGTAGATAGTAGTCGAACATGCGCTTGAAACGCTCGCTGTAACGATCGCACAGCGCTGGCCAGGCCGCGTTAAAGTTGCGGTGCCAGGCCATCAGGGTGGGGTCGTAATCAGCACCGAAGTTGTGCCAGTCCTCAATCGTGAAAAACGCGCTGGCATGCCGCGCCAGAGCGGCAACTGGCGGCACTACTCCGTTCGGAAAAATATACTTTTCTATCCAGCGATCGGTGGCAAATCCACCCCGCCCGGCGCCGATTGTGTGTAACAGGAAAAGCCCGTCTGCTTTGAGTAGCGACTGGAGCTTGCGAAAAAAAGTACGGTAGTTCTTCTGCCCAACGTGCTCGAACATCCCCACCGAGACGATTCGGTCGAACTGCCCCTGCAGGTCGCGGTAATCCTTTATCCTGATCGTGACAGGCAATCCGGCGCAGCGCTCACCTGCCAGTTGTGCCTGCTCCTTTGAGACCGTGATGCCTGTAACACTGACGCCATGATGCTCAGCCATCCAGCGGGCCAGCCCACCCCAACCGCAGCCGACATCCAACACCTGCATGCCGGGTTCCAAACCCAATTTCTCACAGATCATCTGCATTTTATTCACCTGCGCCTGCGCAAGGCATTCGGCCTTGTCCCAGTAGCCGCAGCTGTAATTCATGTACGGGTCCAGCATGTGCTCGAAGACGTCGTTACCGATATCGTAGTGCTGTTCCCCAACTTGGAAGGCCCGGTTCCGGCTTTGCCGGTTGAACAGGCGAGACCTAAGGAAAAAAACCAGAAATCGGAAATTATTGCGCACCCGATCTTCCAGGCCGGCACGAAACGCACGGTTGATCATCTCGTCCAACCGCTGGCAGTCCCACCAGCCGTCCATGTACGCCTCACCCAGGCCCAGGGTGCCATCACGCAGAACGCGACGGAAAAGGTCAGGGTTATTGACCTGCACGTCCCATTCATTGGGACCATCCAGGCGAATACCGGCTGGCTCCAGCAACCCCTGGAAGTGCTTGATCTCTGGAGACTGCACGGCACTTTGCATCAGTGGGATCCTCGCGGGCTGTTGCTCGTTGCCACCTTCGGGATTGGGCCAGTCTAGGCCGGGAAGCCGCGTGCAATCTTACCTGTCGATTATCTGAAAACCAATACGATTTACCGGGGTGTTGCCTCTGGCAAGCCGCCATCAATCGGCAAGGTGGCGCCGGTGCTGGGCGTACGCCGCTCAAGGAAAAAGAGCACACCCTCTGCGACCTGGCTTGCCGTAATCTTGGCTTTCAGCAAATTGCGGTTACGGTAGTACTCTTCTAGTCCAGATTGGTCCAGGCCGCGTGCACGCATTCGCTCCGGCCCTACTTCAGCCCACAGCCCTGAACGGCGTTCACCCTGGGCAAAGACGGCATCCGGGGCAACCATGTTGACCCGAACATCGTTGGCGGCCATCTCCTGGCTGGCTACTCGCGCCAATTGGTGCGCGGCGGCCTTGGTTGCACTGTAGGCGCCAAAACCAGCACCAGGGGCAAACACATTCTTGGTCGATACTAAAACGATATCGCCGCCCGTAGCCTGACGCCGGAACAGGCCAGCCGCCGCCCGCAACAGCAGCACCGTGCCGTCGGTGTTGACCCGTTCCAGGCGGCGAAAATGTTCCATATCCATCTCTTCCAGCGTAGCAACATGGGCTAGGCCTGCGTTGATAACCAGCCCGTCCATACCGCCCCAGACCCGGCATACTTCGGCAAAACTTGCAGCCACTGATTCGGCCTCAGATACGTCCTGGTGCAGCCCGATGATGCGGTCGCCATAACGCTCAGACAGTTCCCCAACCAGACTCTGGAGACCAGCATCATCCAGGTCAGTTGCCACCACATGTGCGCCCGCCTGCAGCAGACGGCTGCAAATTCCGGAACCGATTGCGCCGGCTGCACCGGTCACCATGACCACGTCGCCCGTCAGCGGTTGCTCGCCGTCGCCAAGCTTGAGTTGCTGCTGGGGCAAGTACTCCATGTCGAACAGGTGTTCCTCCTCTGGCACCCGGTAAACACCACCCATAGCGGCGATACGGTCTTTCACTTCAAGGGTGTGCGCTGTGACATCCCGGGCAATACGCGCAGCTGCCGCATCCGAGCCGGCACATAAGGCACCAAGGCCGGGAATCAGAACCACTCGCGGCCGCAGATCAGTGGCTGTAGCAGTGGTCGGTAGCCTCGATAGGTGGCGTTCAAAATAGTCCTGGTAGTCTTGTGCATACTGAGCCAAAACTTCTTCGAGTTGGGATCGCAGCCGTTGCTCGTCATCAAAATCAGGTGCCTCAACCCACGCCGGCAAGAGCCTCGTTCGGATCAGGTGATCACTGGTCAGTGGTGGCGAGACATGCTGAGAACGGCTCCCGCCCGCCAGGATACCGGCTGTCCAGGCGTCGACCAGAGGCTGCAACACACAACGCCGGTAAGGGCGGCCGTCGTCCCCGGTCGAGGCTGCGAGCAGGCCACGCAGAACAGGCGCGAGCCGAGCCAGACGGCGGTCCGAGATTTCGGCGGATTCGTCGGTACGTGAATAAGTCCGTGCCGGTGCAGCCTCAGCGAGATATTGCTCAGCTCGGGAAACCAACTCAATCATCCGGTCATAGCTTTGCCGGGCCGTATCTCCCCAGACAACGATGCCATGGTGCTCCCAGACCATGGCTCGGGCCTGCGGGACCTTGGGCAATGCCTCCGCCACCTGCCGCGCCAGTGGAAAACCCGGGCGCACATAAGGCAAAACCACCACCTCTTCCCCGAGCGCTCGGCGCACGTGGTCGGCCCCGCCCTGCTGGTTGGTCAATGCAAGAATCGCATCGGCGTGGGTATGATCGATGAAACGGCCTGGCAGAAGCGCGTGCGCCAACGTTTCGATCGAGGGGGCCGGTGCACTCTGGTTAAAGCGGCTGGCGCAGAGTTCATTCAGCATTGCTTGGTCGGAGATGGCCGCAAGCGTTTGCAGTGATTGCAGCCGCTGCAGATCGACGGCTACGTGGTCTTGAGGTTCAATCGCTGCCAGGTCAAAACCGGATGCCTTGATGAACAGCGCCGGCGCCGGTTCACCAAATACATCTGGGAAGTGATCCTTAAGGGAGGTATTGCCACCACCGTGCAGTACCAGGGAAGGTTCTGCGCCCAGCAGCCGCCCTGAATAGCTACGCAGAATCAGCTCTCGCGGGTAATCCTCGCCGTAATACGACAACAACGCTTGGGCATCGCGATCGGACCAGCGGTTTTTCATTAACCAAAAGCAGCCGCGGGCCGCCGACAGGACAGCAGATACTTCGAGTCACAAGTCATTCTCAAGGCTGAGAATCCTGCTGATCGCGTATTTCAAGATAATAATCGTAGGCTTCCTGCACTCTGGCATTTTCGTGTACTACCTTGCGCACAGCCTGGATCATGGCCAACGGGCATTCGGACTGAAAGATGTTGCGGCCCATATCAACCCCGCAGGCACCCTGGTCGACCGCGTTGAAAGCAAGCTCCAGTGCTTCCCGCTCAGGCAGCCTCTTGCCACCCGCGATGACTATGGGAACCGGGCAGGATGCAACTACCGTATCAAACCCTTGTTCAACGAAATAGGTCTTAACGTACGTTGCACCGAGCTCTGCGCAGATCCGGGTCGCAAGCCGCATGTAATTCACATCACGTACCAGATCGCGGCCGACGGCAGTTACCCCCAAGGTAGCGATGCCGTGTTGATTGCCCAGGTCGATCAGGCGGGTCAAATTGTGGATCGACTTGGTTTCGTATTCTCCACCGATGAACACTTGCACTGCCATGGCTGCAGCATTCAGCCGAACAGCTTCATCGATGCTGATAGCGATCTCCTCATTGGACAATTCCTTCAAGATACTGGGACCGCCGCTCGATCTTAAAACGATACCACCGGTATAGGTGGGCGGGATACAGCTGCGCAGGATGCCCCGTGTCAGCATCAGGGTATCGGCGTACGGCGTGAGTGGCACAATATTGAGGTCAATGCGCTCGAGCCCACTGGTCGGGCCAAGGAAATAGCCGTGGTCAAACGCCAGCATCACGGTGCGGCCTGACCCGGGATTAAAAATCTGCGACAGGCGATTTTGCAGTCCCCAGTCAAGGTGGTTTGAACCTTTAAGGAAAAAGGGTTCATTGCGCGCAGGAACTTCAGCCTGGTAACTTCTCGCGCTTTCTGTATCTTGGTCAGCCACGTCTTTGTTCTCCCCCATCTGTTGGTAGTGCCGGATAGTGGGACTCCCTCATGAGTTCAGTGTAGCCAGTGGGACAATTTCTGTAAACGCGAGCCCTAGCACCAAGTAGGTTTACTCAGATTTTCAACTTGGTAACGAGGCCACGGAAACGGTTTGCAGCACGGGTTGGTCTTTAACGATATCGGCGGATCAGGTCTTTCCCCCGGTGAGCCACTTGTGCCCGACCGGGGCCTGGTAGGAGAGACAGGCATCGATCACCTCGGCTGGTGTCGAGGCGATAATAAGCATGTCGCGGGTCTGCTGCTTGAGAAATCGTGCCGCCGCCACCTCATCCAGAAACGCGATCAAGCGGTCAAAGTACCCATCGAGGTTCAAAAGTGCACAAGGCTTATGATGCTCGCCGAGTTGGCCCCAGGTCCAGACCTCGAACAACTCTTCAAGTGTGCCGATACCACCTGGCAGGGCGATGAACCCATCCGATAACCCGGCCATCAATGCCTTGCGCTCATGCATCGAGGACACGATGCGCAGATCCTCCACCCCCGGGTGGGCGAACTCCCTGTCCATCAGTGCCTGTGGAATCACCCCGGTTACGGTACCACCGGCCTCCAGCGCAGCATCGGCAACCGCACCCATCAACCCTACTTGGGCGCCGCCGTAGACCAATCCAAAGCCACGCCCGGCAATAGCCTGACCAAGTTCCCTTGCACCAGCAAGGTAGCCTGGCCGATCACCGCTACTGGAGCCACAAAAAATACAGAGTTTCATACCATTCTCACTTCCCGAAAAGCCCTGGTGCAATGCTAGCCGGAAAAGGGCTGTCGCTGAAACCGAAAAAAAAATGAGCCAAGCCGGGCTACAATGACCGATAGTATCCCAACCAGAGTACGGCTGATCCGGCTGCACCAATAAAGCGACGCCAGCTGCCAGACTCGATATTTCAGAAGAGGAAAATGAGCCATGAGTATTCAAAGACTCCAGACCGGCGAGCGCATGAGCCAGGTCGTCATCCACGGCAATACGGTCTACACCGCGGGCCAGGTCGCACTGGACGCACCGGGTGAGCCCGTCACTGACCAGACCCGGGACATACTGAAGCGCATAGACAGCCTGCTGGCGCAGGCCGGCAGCGACAAGTCCAGGTTGCTCAGTGCTACCATCTGGATTTCTGACATGAGCACCTTTGGCGAGATGAACGCTGTCTGGGATGCCTGGGTCGCTCCGGGTGCGACGCCGGCCAGGGCCTGCGTGGAGGCAAAGCTGGCCACACCCCAGTTCACTGTCGAGATCGCGGTGATCGCGGCCCTTAACTAAGGCAACACCCGGGACAGATCATGCGCGTGGTTATCCTCGGCGCTGGCATCATCGGCGTCACCGCCGCCTGGGAGTGCCTGCGCGACGGCCACCAGGTCACGCTGGTCGACCGCGCCGCCGAACCGGCAAGTTTCGCCAGCCATGCCAACGCCGGCTTGATCGCGCCGGGGCACTCATACGCCTGGGCCTCACCCCACTCGCCTCGAATCATGCTGCAGTCGCTGTGGCGCAACGACCAGGCCATCCGCTTTCACCCCGCTGTCAACCCCGCCCAGTGGGGCTGGATCATGCGCTTTCTTCGCCAGTGCACCGAGGCGCGTACTGCCATCAACACCCGGCGCAAAACCCGGCTGTGCATCTACTCCCAGGCGCGCTTTGCTGAGGTGATCGCAGAAACCGGTTTCGAATTCGCGCATAACAGCGGCGGGCTCATCTACTTTTACCGCTCACAGAAAACCTTTGATGCTGCCGCCGAAAAAAGCGATATTTTGCGCAACGAGGGTCTTGATATTCAGTCGCTGGATCGCACTGCACTGGTTGCCCGGGATCCCGGGCTGGTTGACGCGCGCGACCATATTGCCGGGGGGCTCTTTGTTCCGACCGACGAAAGTGGTGACGCGCGGTTGTTCGCCCTCGCACTCACCCAGAAATGCCGGGAAGGTGGCGCCAGATTGTGCATGCAGACCAGCGTCACTGGCCTTGCAACCAACGGCGGCCAGATCTCTGCAGTGCAAACATCCGGTGGGACCCTTGAGGGAGATGCGTTCGTGATTGCGCTCGGCGTTTTTAGTCCACACCTGGTCAAGCGGCTCGGCCTGAAACTGCCTATCTACCCGGTTAAGGGTTACTCGGTGACTTTGCCGGTAGACGCCCGTCACCGCCCGCCGCTCCTGGGTGGCCTGGACGAGGACAACTGGCTAGCCTATTGCCCGATGGATAAGCGGTTTCGGATCACTGCCACCGCAGAGATTGGCAATTACAACACCGACCACAGACCGAGCGACTTCAAGCGCATGCTGTCTACAACCAGAGAAATACTGCCCCGGGCCGCCGACTATTCAGCGCCCGAATACTGGGCTGGGCTGAGGCCGATGACTCCCACCGGACTACCGGTTGTAGGGAAGACCCACTGGGGCAACCTGTGGCTCAATACCGGCCACGGCCACATGGGCTGGACCATGGCCTGCGGCTCGGCCCGCATTCTGGCCGACCTGCTGGGCAACAAAACACCAGAAATTCCGCTGGACGGGATAAACCCGGCGATCATGGGGGGTCACTGATGCCGACGCAACAAGAAACGAGTGCAGGTTTACACACCATCAACCACATACCTTTCGAGGTGGATAAAGGCATCGCCGCGCGGGCCAGGATCGGCCTGGTGGTGCTGGCAACCGACCATACCATGGAGCACGAGTTTCGCCAGATCGTGACTCTGCCCGGGGTCGCGTTCTACCACTCGCGTATCCCCAACTCACCGACAGTCAACCCCGACACCTTGCAAGCGATGGCGGGCCACATCAGCGAACGCGCTGCCGAAATCCTGCCCGGCATGCCGCTCGACGTAGTGGCCTACGGCTGCACCTCAGCCTCGATGGTGATCGGCGAGGAGCGGGTGTTCGAACTGATCCACGCCACACGGCCCGAAGCAGCAGCCACCACTCCGATCACTGCCGCGTTCGCCGCCTTCAAAGCGCTGGGCTGCCGCCGCATCGGCGTACTGACTCCGTACCGGGACGACGTCAACCGCATGGTGCGTGAATACATCATAGCCCGGGGTTTCGAAGTGCCGGTGTTTGGCTCTTTCAACGAGGAAAATGACAACACGGTAGCGCGGATCTCGGCCCAGAGTCTGCGCGCGGCAATCCTCGAGATTGGCCGCCGGGATGAGGTCGATGCGGTCTTCCTGTCATGCACCAGCCTGCGCCTGGCCGGGGCGGTCACATCCATCGAGCAGGAACTGGATAAACCGGTGACCTCCTCGAACCACGCGCTGATCTGGCATACCCTGAGGCTCGCCGGCATCGACGAGCCTATCGGCGGATTCGGCCGGCTGTACCAACTACCCGATTGAACATCGAGCGCTAGCCACCCCACCCTTGCCACAGAAAATTATCCTGGTAGAACACAACCCCGAGCCGCGGGATAACGGGGCATCGATCTGGCTGGCAGAACAGGGCTTCAAGCTCCACTGGTGCCAGCCGTTCGCGGGCGAGCGCCTGCCGAGTCCCACGGTCGAGGTCGCGGGGGTCGTTATTCTGGGTGGCAGCCAGAACATCGATGAGATGAGCCGATCTCCTTTTCTTGCCGACGAAGCCTGCTGGCTGGAGACGTGCCTAGCCCAGCAGATTCCCGTGCTGGGCCTGTGTCTCGGCGGGCAGTTGCTGGCACACGTGCTCGGCGCACACGTAGGGCCGCGAGAGGACGGCACCGTAGAGTTTGGCTTTTACCCGATACAGCCTGCTGCGCAATGCGCCGACTTTGTTCCCGACAATTTTTTCGTCATGCAATGGCATGGCCGAGGCTTCGAGGTGCCCGCTGGGGCCGAGGCGCTCGCCGCCGGTGAGGTTTTTCCCAACCAGGCCTTTCGCTACGGCGACACCGCTTACGGCCTGCAGTTCCATCCCGAATGCACGCTATCAGTATTGAGACGATGGCAGGAGTACGAGGGAGCGCCCTGGGATAAACCCGGGGCCCAAAACCACGGTGAGCAGGATCGTCTTGCCCAAGTGCACATGGCGACCATGCACGAGTGGTTCACCAGCCTGCTGGGTCGCCTTTTCTGCGCCACCAACCCCACCATCTGAGATTCCGCAATGCATCCTGGCCAGACTCTCGCCCTTGAAACCAGTTCCATCGTCGCAAAGCACTGCCATAACCCACTGGCATTGACCGGGCAACTCTATCCCCCGGCAATAGAAAAAACACTGCCGCGAAGAACTTGTGAAAATGCTCGCCAGGCAATCACCAGTTGGGCCAACTATGCACCAACTCCGCTGTACAGCCTCAAGGCCCTGGCCTCCCACTGCAACGTTGCCTCGGTGCATTACAAGGATGAGGGGCCTCGCTTTGGCCTCGGCAGCTTCAAGGCACTGGGCGGTGCTTATGCGGTGCAAACCGTACTACAAAAAGTTCTGGGCGAGAAAATACCCGGAACAACAGTTACCCTGAAAGACGTCGCTGATTCACGCTACCCTGAGATATGCAGCGAGATTACCGTGGTTACCGCCACTGACGGCAATCACGGTCGCTCTGTCGCTTGGGGAGCGCAACGCTTTGGCTGCCAATGCGTGATCTATCTGCACGCCGAGGTTAGCGAAGGCCGGCAAAGGGCGATCGAGGCATTGGGCGCGAAAGTAGTGCGAATCACCGGCCACTACGATAATTCGGTGCACCAGGCCGAGCGTGACGCTAAAGACAATGACTGGTTCGTGGTCTCGGACACTTCCTGGCCCGGCTACACGGAGATTCCGCGCCAAGTCATGGCCGGTTACACAGTAATGACCGGTGAGGCCATGGATCAACTGCCAGACAATCTCACCCCCACACATGTGTTTATCCAGGGGGGCTGTGGCGGGCTTGCCGGCACGGTCTGCGCTGACTTATGGCGCCGATACGGCCTTGCCCGGCCACGACTGGTAGTGGTCGAGCCCGAATCGGCGGCTTGCCTTTATCTTAGCGCCCTGGCGGGTGAGCCCAGGGTGGCATCCATCACGGCAGAAAGCCTGATGGCCGGGCTATCCTGTGGCGAAGTGTCGCTGGTGGGCTGGCAAATTCTGGCACTCGGAGCACAGGACTTTGTTACCATCACCGATGAATCAGTTGCTCCGCTCATGCGCCTGCTGGCAGAAAACAACTGGGGTGATCAGGCAATAGTTGCCGGCGAATCGGCTATTGCTGGTCTCGCAGGCCTAATCGCCGCCAGAGCAGACCCACAGTTGTCGGATAAGCTCGGCCTGTCACAAAACAGTCATGTCCTGCTTTTTGGTACCGAGGGTGCAACTGACCTGGAGGTGTACCGACAACTGGTGAAGCAGTAGGGCTATCAACTTGTTAACCATGGAAAAGCCAGTGAGCGTCTCATTGCAACGGGGGTTCCCCCAGGCTGAATTCGAACAGCGCACCAGCCGCGTCCAGGCGGCAATGCATCAAGCACGCCTGGATGCACTACTGGTCACTACCGAGCCTGAAGTACGCTACTTCAGTGGCTTCCACACCCAGTTCTTCGAGAGCCCCACCCGCCCCTGGTTCGTGGTGGTGCCCCTGGAAGGTAAACCGATCGCCGTAATCCCGGAAATTGGCCTCGCCGGTATGCAGGCCACCTGGCTAGACAGCATTCACACTTGGCCCTCGCCACAACCCGGAGATGATGGCATCTCCCTGCTTACGAGTGTGCTCAATGCCCTGCCCACACGCTTTGGCCAGCTCGGCCTGCCACTGGGGCCCGAAAGCGTACTGCGTATGCCAGTAGCCGATGTCAATACACTGACCGATGCGGTCTCACTCGAGGTTGCCGACTGTGCACAAATGCTGCTCAGTCTGCGGTTTATCAAGTCGACGGCAGAGATTGAGAAAGTCCGCCGTGCCTGTGAGATTACCTCCGAGGCATTCGCAGCCTTGGCTCAAAACATGGCTGTTGGCGACACCGAAATTGAGATCAGCCGGCGCCTGCGCATCGACCTGCTTCAGCGCGGCGCTGACAGTACGCCGTTTCTGGTCGCTGGTTCAGGACCGGGCGGCTACGACAGCATCATCATGGGGCCGACCGAAAAGCGCCTGGCGTCGGGTGATGTACTCATCATCGATACCGGCACGGTCTATGACGGGTACTTCTGCGATTTCGACCGCAACTTTGCCTTTGGTCAACTCGCCGAGGATGCGCACCGAGCCAACGAAGCCTTGTACCGGGCAACTGATGCTGGCTTCGCCACGGCTCGACCGGGCGTACCCATGTCTGAGGTTTGGTCGGCCATGTGGGCGGTGCTGGAAGCCGGCGGGGCTCTCGGTAACAGCGTTGGCCGCATGGGCCATGGCCTGGGTATGCAGTTGACCGAGTGGCCGTCGATACGGCCGGACGACTATACCGTGCTCGAAGCCGGTGCCGTGATCACGCTGGAGCCCGGCATGACCTTTGCCCCGGGGCGCCAGTTGGTACACGAGGAAAATATCGTCATCACCCAAGATGGTGCCGAGTACCTGACTCACCGAGCCAGCCCTGAAATGCCTGTGGTGTCCTGAGTGCAGCTACCGGTAGGCCCGGTTGCAAAACTCGGGTCAAGTTCCATGCGTAACATCATCCTGGTCAATCCCCAGGCCGGCCGCGGTGCCGGACCCAACCTGTGTCGGGACCTGCTTAGGCGGCAGCCGCAGTTAACGGACGCCCGCATCATCGATGCGCCAGATGCACTACAGGCAAAGCGCGAACTGATACGTGCGCTATCGCCGACAACGGATACGCTGGTCGTGATCGGCGGTGACGGCTCGCTGAACCTGGCAGTCGATGCTCTGCTCAAATGTTCACTGGGTAAACAGGTGCGGGTGTGTCCGATATCCGCTGGTACCGGTAGCGATTTTGCCCGCGCTTTACACCCGCGACTGGACATCGATCTCGCCTGCCGAATGCTTACTGATAGCCGGTCACGTCCGCTAGACGCACTGGAAGTTACCTGGCCCGATGGTAGTTCCCGTTACGGCATCAACACTTTCTCGGCCGGTGTCGCGGGGTTGGTCAGCGCAACGATGGCATCCCGTGCCACCCGGAGTGGTGCGGCCTACCTGCGGGCGACTCTGTCGGCGTTTTTCCGCTACCACGCATGCAACTGTCGTGTCACAGTTGACGGTAGGGATTGGCACGAGGGACCCCTGTACTTGCTGGCTGTGACCAATGGCAGTCACTTCGGACAGGGCATGCGGATAGCACCAAAAGCGCAATTGGACGACGGCCTGGCCGAGGTGCTGGCGGTAACGCCGATGTCGCGCTTGCTGTTGCTGCTGCGACTTGTACGACTGTACCTGGGCAATCACCTCGGCGCACCATACGTGCGTTACTGCCGTGGACAAACCGTGACAGTAATCCCAACAGAGAGTCTGCCGGCATTTGACCTCGATGGTGAGATGGTACCCGTCGGGCGGGTAACGATCCGGTTACTGCCTGGGGTGATTCGGCTGGCCTGCCAAGATTCCTGTATTTGATCAGGCCGAAGAATGTAGATGCTCTCAAAGCCCGCCAATACACTCGATGCACTTGGTAGAAAACGCAGCCGCGGGGAGAAAGATCAGTTTGAAACTCAAGGTTGTCTTTTACACTTCTTTATCCATCATGTGCGGCTTGTATTTCATGTCTTCTTTGAGGATGTGCTGGTCGAACCATTGCATGAGGAATTCATAGATTTTCTCCCGCAGGTCGTCCTGATCCGCTGACTGGAGCAGGGTTTCCATCTTGCGGGCGTACTCTGCATGTAATTCGAGGTGGTCATTCACCAGTGGATAGCCCATCTCACGCAGAATCTTCTCTTCGCACCGGAAATGGAGTTGCGCGTAGTTATTCATCTTAATCAGGCACTTCATCATAGACACCGCCGAATGGTCCGGCAGGCGCGATAACTCGATGCAACTGTTGATTATCTCCACCAACTGCTGATGCTGGTTATCGAGCTCTACATGTCCGACGCTGAATTTCCCGGAATCCCAGACGATCTTTTTCATCAAACCATGCTATTGACAGACATGGGCCTTATCCTAGAGAGCGGCCTGGGGCTAGCCCTGATCTAGATCAAGAATCGAGTTGGTTAGCAATAGCCGATGGACCACTTGACCGCCCGCGACAGAGGGTCCGGCTGGGTGACAGCGTCAGCGAGAGTCGCGAGGCTTAACGGCTGGTGCGACCCTGATCCTGCCCCCGCTCAGAATCAGTATCGCAACGCGCCCGAAAAGAACTGCTCGAGTTCCTGGTAGTAGCGATCCGGCTCGAGCAGCAAGCCCTCGGTGTGATCGGCGTCAGCAAAAGTGTGCAGGGTTACGCTCTTACCGATTGCCCTGGCGAAAGTCACAAGATCAGTTGCGTTGTGGTAGGGCACCCGGGAATCGGCGCTACCGTGCAACACCTGCAGCGGGCGCTCGCCCATACGCTTGATGCCATCGGAAGGGGTCAATGCCATCAGGTCCGTGCCGCGCACCCGTGCAGCCCAGTAAGCCGCACGCCAGAGAAAACCTGGGAAACCCTGGTATTCCACTTCGTGTGTCGCCGCCTTGTTGAAATCAAAGATCGGCGCTTCCAGACTGAAGGCGGCGATTTCAGGATTCTTGGCTGCAGTAATCATGGCGGCCAGTGCCCCACCGGAAACCCCATGCACACCGATCTGCGACATCGGAATCGCCTTGGCACTTTTCAGCCAGTAGGCAGCGGTAACGATATCGTCTGACTCATCCTGGCCCGCAGAATGCCGGCTATCCTCACAGGTCGTATCACCCTGGTCACGAAGATCGATCAGTAGAACATTGAAACCTGCCTGCGCTAGCATGGTAGCCGGCATCAATGTGTCGAAGTTATGTCGCGAACTGTTGATGCCGTGCGCAACGATTACGGTTGCCTTGGAATTTCCAGAAGTCGGGGTGATCCACCAACCGGCTATGGTGACCGACCGCTCAGGATCACGAATCCGGACTTCTTCGACTGGGATATCGGGAATCCACCAGCGGGAAAGATCATGGCCGACCCAGCGATCCCAGCCGCTGCCTTTGAAGGGACCATTCCCCTGACTTGCGGTTTCAAAACGCGCCGGGGTGTTACCCAGATGGTACGGATGAATACCACAAAGAACCGCTGTGCCGGTTCGGTATACGTAGTCGCCTACGACCAGCAGGATGCCGATGCCAAGCACCAGCACCACTGCCAGGGCAGTCAGGAATTTTCGCAGAACCATTTGTGCCACCGGTGGCGAATCAGCAGTGCATGCTACAGGATATCAACAGACCGGTCGCTTTGTTATGCCGCTGGCGTAGAAAACTGCCGCTGTCAACCCTGCCACAGCCCTTCGCGGACCAGGTCATTCATGGTCTCACGGATGCTCTCGTGCAACACTGTTACCATGGTGTCTATCTGTACGCGCTCGAGAATCAAAGGCGGTGAGAGCACGTTGAGGTGGGCGAGCGGTCGGACGATGACCCCCCGGCGCTGGCAGCCCTTTGCAATACGTTCACCGATGGCGGCTTCCGCAGGCAACAACTCCTTGGTCTCGCGGTCGGCCACATTCTCGATACACATCATAAAGTGACTGCCGCGCACATCGCCCACGATAGGATACTCGCGCAGGGTTTGTAGTTGCTCCTCGAAGTACGGTCCAACCTCGCGGACATGGCTGCAGAGATCCTCACGCTCCATGATCTCGATGTTCTTCAGCCCAGCTGCGCAGGCAACAGGATGCCCCGAGTAGGTAAAACCATGGGTAAAAAGTGCGCCTTCAGCTTGTGGCACGCTGATGACATCGTAAATTTTCTCCGACAGCAACGTTGCCGATAAGGGCAGGTAGCCAGACGAGATACCCTTGGCACAGGTAATGATATCCGGCACAAAATCAAACACCGCCTCAGATGCAAAAAAGTGTCCCAGCCTACCGAAACCTGTCACCACCTCGTCGGAGATATAAAGCACCTCGTATTTATTACATATCTCGCGGGTGCGTCGGTGGTAGCCCCGTGGCGGAACGATTACGCCGCCAGCTCCCATAATCGGCTCGGCGATGAAACAAGCTACATTCTCAGGACCAAGTTCCAGTATCTTGTTCTCAAGATCCGCTACCGTCTGGTCGCAAAACTGCTCTTCACTCATGCCTTCCGGGCGACGGTACGGATTGGGCGCGGGAATGTGGTGCACCAGGTCGGGGGCAAGATCAAAGCCCTGGTGATCAAACTCTATACCCGTCATCGACATCGCGAGGTAAGTACTACCGTGGTACCCGTCCGTTCTCGAGATGATCTTTTTTTTATTTTTCTTACCCAGGCGATTGAAGTAAAAATGAATAATCCGGATCGCCGTATCGTTAGACATGGAGCCGCCAGTGCCATAGAAAACGTGATTCAGTTTGCCCGGGGTTAGCGTTGCAAGCTTTGCTGCAAGTTCTGCAGCTGGCGGGGTGGTCATGTGGGTGAAGGTCGAATAGTAGGCGATTTTTCGCACCTGATCTGCGATTGCCTCGGCCATTTCCTCATTGGCATAGCCGATGTTTACGCACCACAAACCGCCGATCCCGTCGATGTAGCGATTGCCCTCTGAATCAAAAACATAGGCACCCTCAGACTCCGCCATTACCATGGAGCCTTCCTCTTTGAACGAGGAGAAATCCGTCCACGGGTGGATATAGTGATCTAGGTCCTGACGCCAAAGCGCTTCGGTGTTATAGCGGTGCTTGATCGGCATATCGTGTCTCCCCTGGCGCTATTTGCCTGCGTAGAAATTCAATTTTCGAAACCAGCCAGAACATTTACCGTATTCACTCCCACCTCGTCAATATCATAGCCTCCCTCCATCACGAATAAAGTCGGCAAGCCAACCCCAGCAATCAACTGACCGGTGGTGAAATAATCGTCTGTCTTGAGTTTGAAGAAACTGATCGGGTCGTTCTCGAATGTATCCACACCCAACGACACGACCACTGCCTCAGGCGCGAACGAATGGATTCGGGCCAGGGCATCCGCAAGTGCTACCCGCCACTCGCCAAACAACGTGCCAGGCGCTAGCGGATAGTTAACATTGAAGCCCGCGCCGACACCGCGGCCTTTTTCATCCGCATAACCCAGAAAATTTGGAAAAGCTTCCTCGGGATCTCCATGCAACGAACAAAAAAGGACATCGTCGCGTGCGTAAAAGATGTCCTGGGTGCCATTGCCATGATGAAAATCTATATCAAGCACGGCAACTCGATCAGAGCCCATGTCACGAAAGTACTGAGCCGAGATTGCAGCATTGTTGAGGAAACAATAACCGCCGAACATATCCCGCGCCGCGTGGTGGCCAGGTGGGCGGCAAAGGGCAAATGCAGCCGGCTCCCCACCGGCGACAAGCGATGCTGCAGTCAGCCCGACGTTCTTTGAGGCAAGTGCAGCTTCCCAGGTGCCTGCTGTGATCGACGTTTCGGCTGCCAGGGCGTAGTAACCGATTCGACCCTCGATGAAGCACGGCGGCTTCTGTTGCATCCGGCGGGCCGGCCAGTTGGTTGCCATTGCTTCGCCCGCGAACCCGGCAGCTTGCCAATCGTTCCAGGCACTTTGGAGAAAGTCGACAAAATCAGCATCGTGCACCTTGAGCACCGGTTCAAGGCCATGCTCCAGTGGCTTTTCTATGGGTCCGAGATCAGCCAATTGCACCGCTTGCAGGATACTCTCAGCCCGCGAGGGCCGCTCGAAGGGTTCAACCAGTTCGCCGCCGTAAAGTTCCGTTTTGGCATTGCGCAGTTTGTGTTTTTCTGAATAGACTGTCTTCATGATCTTCCTTTATCTCGCCGCGACCACAAGCACAACCAGCCAGAGTCACTTCAGATTGGCAACCGCTGTGACTGCAGGTATCGGACCAGGCGGCCGAGGAAATCCCAGCACTGTGTCAGCTGACCCACTTCGACATATTCATTCGGCCGGTGCGCCTGCAGAATGCTGCCCGGCCCACAGACCACGCAGGGTACGCCGACCTGTTCGTTAAACAATCCAGCTTCCGACCCGAAGCTGATTTTTCCTGTCGGCCCGTCCCCACCCAACAGTGACTGGACAAAACCAACGACTGGGGAATCCGCAGCCGTGTGCAAACCTGGGTAGCCGGCAAGCAGTTCGAAGCTGATCCCGGTATCTGCATCCACCGAATGCATCGCCGGCTCGAGCACATCCCGCGCATACTCGGCCACCTGCTGGAAATACGCCGTCGATGTTTCCTCGGGCAAGTGGCGTACCTCGAAACTGAATTCGCAATGGTCGGGCACGATGTTGAGTACCCGACCCCCCTGTATCGGCCCCACCTGTAAGGTGGTATGCGGCACGCGATAGGCGCCGTCGACTGTGCCGGTTTCGGCTACGGTTGAATAGATACGCCGAATGTGGCAGATGAGTTCCGCCGCGATCTCCACGGCGTTGACCCCCTCGACCGGGTAGGCAGAATGGGCGGCCCGACCCCGCACCGTCACCCGCCATCCCTGCTTGCCCTTATGCGCATTAACCACTTTCATGCTGGTGGGTTCGCCGATGATGCCTATCGCCGGAAGCACCGGCAGGTTCCCCAGCACATCAAGCAGCCGACGCACTCCAATGCAACCAACCTCTTCGTCGTAAGACAAAGCAATATGCACAGGCGTCTGCAGGGGCGCCTTGAGCATATCCGGCACCCGTGCCAACACACAGGCGATAAAGCCCTTCATGTCAGCCGTACCGCGGCCGATGTAACGTCCATCCTGTAGTTCGACCGAGAAAGGATCTGTGGCCCAGGCCTGCCCGTCTACCGGTACGACATCCGTATGGCCCGACAACATGACGCCAGGACGGTCTTGGGAGCCAACCGTTGCATACAGGTTGGCCTTGCTGCTGGAGTCGTCGTGTACGAGCCGGCAACTGACCCCGAGCCCTTCGAGGTATTGTTCTACGTAACGAATCAGATCGAGGTTCGAGTTGCAGCTGGTGGTGTCAAAAGACACCAGTTCCGACAGCAGCCGGCCGATCCGTTCATCCAGGGCCGACGCGGTCTGGGTAATATCTTTCATCGCGCACCAGAGTCAGTAGCCGTTGCCGATATCGGTCCGTAACGCCCTGGAAGGATAATTGCACTAGCCCCAGCCCCAACCCACGGGCAGCGGCTGTCGACACTGCTGCTGGAGGTAGTGATAGCCGCATCCGCCGTGCTCCTGCGCTCACACCGGCCGACTATCGAATAACTCATATCCTGTTGCCCTGGCCGGCCGCTTTTTGCCCCTGCAGGCCGAAAAACGAATCATCCTGGTAAGGCGCGAGAACTTCTATAGTGCCTTCGCGCAGCCGTGCCACATGGGTCGGTTCGCCAGCGACAATTCTCTGGTAGAACCTCGAGGGCACGGTCGGTGAAGTCAGGGCAAAAGCATCGGCAGCACGGTAATCGGCAATCAGCAGGCGCCGAGGCCGGTCCCGCGAGGTATTGGGGCCACCGCCGTGCAGAGTCCAGATATGCATCAGGCAAACATCCCCTGCCCGCCCGCAGATACTGTCGGCACGTTGGTCAAATTCTTCGAACAATACTGGATCAGTCGAGCCGGTGAATGCTCCTTCCCGGAAGTGGCTATAACGCTCGGCTTGGGAGCCCGGAACAATGCGGGGACAACCGTTACCCTCGTCCATGTCATCAAGCATGAGCAACATGGTGATGCCGTCGTCATTGGTGTGTGGATCGTAGGGGTGATCGGCGTGGTACTCAACCCGGGTCCCCGTTCCCGGAAACTTGTTATTGAGTTTACAGTGATGAAACTTAACGTCGGGGCCGATCAGATCGGCCACCACTGCAGGAATCGCGCCTTCGAATAGGACCTCCTGGTAGGCCGTTGCGACATCACACGGATTGGCGATCCGCCGTAGCCGCGGGTGTGCGGCACTATGGCCTTGCTCAAGATCAAAACGGGCCTTGCCATCTGGTGTGTCAAAGTCGTAATTAGCGTCGAATGCGCAGGACGCCTCTACCCATTGCTCAAGTTCGGCCAGCATATGCTTGCGGGCGGCGGCAGGTACCAGGTCGCGCACGACCAGATAACCCTGCTTGCGAAACTGATCTATCTGTGTTGGGTTCAGCATGTCTCAGTTCTCCTCCGGGTTGTAGGCCCAACCATTCCATATCATGTTCTTGTTCCTCTGTTCGTCTGTGTGCTACCGCTGCCGGCAATGACATCGCTGGCGAAGGCGGCGCAACGCAACTAACCGAATAACTATGAGCCGCGACTGCCGCTGGCGCCGAGCCACCGTCAGTGTAACCTCGAGGTGATGCCTAGCGAAGCGGCGACCTCTATTGCGGCCCGCTCGCCGGTTATCTTGGCCCCGTGGCAGGTACAGAATTGGTTGGTTGATGTCGCCTCCCCGCAGAAGAACAACCGCTCGTTCAGCGGTCCGGCCAAGGCTGCTCGCTGGTGAAACTGCCCCGGGGCACTGGCAGAATAGGCCCCGAGCACGTAGGGGTTACCCCGCCATGCCGACTGGCGGTCGCCCCTGACGTGCTTTGCCATATCATTGCCAAGGGCCTGGCACAGGCTGTCGATGACCGCTTGGCGGGAGGCCTCGGGCCCGGCCCGTTCGAGCCAATCGGCGTAGCGTCCAGCGACCATGCCGACCACGCAATCCTGCTGGTAGGGGCGCAGGGCCAAAGACATCGGCGGCAGTTCCCCGTGCTCAACCACAATGCGCTCGGGCAGATCATCGGCAAACAGGTGTCGGTCGATTTCCAGGCGAATACGGTTGTAGTTACCCAGGGGCAATGCCGCGATGGCGGCCAGTTTCGATCCGGGCAGTTCCGGCATGAAGCGTATCTGCCCGGCTGCGAGCACGCCGGTGGATACCGCAACGATAATGCGGCTGGCCGTTAATGTTCCACGGACAGTCTCCACGGCAACACCCGCACCATCCCAGTGGATTTGCTGTACGGCAGTGTTCAATTGCACGGGAATACCGGCGGCCCAGCGTGTCACCAGTTCCCCATAACCATCGCTGACCGGCCAGTCTTCTTCAGTATCCTGATAGTTCAGGATATCGCCGATCGAGACCTGGTCGACCTCCGCGGACGTGTTGAGGGCAGTGAAATAATCGAGCACCGGCGTCCACGGACTGTCCCGGTCGATCGCCTCGAACACGGATATGTCCTCGCCGCGCGACCAGGCAGCCGCCATGGCCACTTTATAATCTATTAACGCCTGCTCCAGAGTTGCAGCCTCTGCCACCGGCAACCAGCGCCCGCCCCGAACATAGCGGCCAGAAACGGCACGTTTTTGGTACCGGCAACCGAGTTGATCGGCAATAACCACGAATGGGTTGATGCTGGCCGAATGCAACCAGTGGCAGCCAAGATCAAACGGTGAGCCATCCCTCATCGTCTCGGTGTGGGCCCGGCCGCCGCTGCGACTGTCGGCCTCGAGCAGGGTGACACTGAGCCCCGCCTGCAGCAGTGAGCGGGTGGCAGCAAGTCCTGCCGCGCCGGCACCGACTACCGCCACGTCTACTTCAGCCACCATAGCCCCCCGTGAATCCAGAGCAAAGGCGACAGTTTACATCGCGTTAACTACTACGGTCCTGCGCCGCAGCGCACACGGCTTCCCTTGCGCCGGCCTGACTCTGGCGAGGCGACGGGTCGCAGCGCTGGACAAAGGCCTCGGCCAGATCTAACCTGACACCGGGCAAGGTAAATCAATCAGCGACAAATCCTGGAGCCTGAATTTTCCGGCTCTATTTCAAGTGAAAAAAATACTCTACTTAATATTCAGCCTCAGCGTAACTGCTGGCGTCTTCTATTATCTGCTTTCCGAGATCTCGATTAGCGACGTCCTCAAACTTATCTCCAACGTAGACCGACATGGATTATTGTTGTTTGTTACCTGTTCCCTGGCAATGAGCTTTTTTATTACCTGGCGCTACAAATTACTGATTTCAGTTTCCGGTTTTAGCCCCAGTCCTGTTCTGCTTTTTCTCGTAGTTTTAGTCCGCAACTTGTTTGCCGACTTATTACCGGCCCGGATCGGCACCTTCGTCTATATTTATATCGTTAATTCCAGGCTGGGCGTAGCCCTAAGCGCCGCAACCTCAAGTTTTGTACTAGCGACCCTGTTGGACATACTGGCGTTGATGATATTGCTGATTGTGCTGGTCGGCGTAGGGTTTGATGCGTTGCCTCCCGCTTATCTTCTTGCATTTGCCATTTTGATCGGCGGGATCATCTGGGTTGTGATCTACAACCTGCCCAGGTTACTTAACTGGCTGGTTCAGATATTGCCGAAGTCTCCCACGATGGAGAAATTAACAGTTCTGTTCAGTTCTATTGAGCGTGAGGTGACGGCTTCGAGACAGGCTGGAGTTTTTACCCGTCTGATAGCGCTATCACTGCTCGTCCGAATAACCAAGTATGCCGCTCTTTACTTCTTTTTATACGCCCTGCTTCGACCACTGGCATATACTTTCTCAGACCTGAATGTAAGCAAGGTGCTGGTCGGCCTGGTTGCGGCGGAATCTTCGGCAAGTCTCCCGGTATCCGGTATCGCCGGGTTTGGCGCCTACGAGGGAGTTTGGGCGTTCACTTTTGAATTTTTGGGATTTCCAGAAAAAATTGCCCAGTTGACTGCAATATCACACCACCTGTTCACCCAGTTGTATGGTTACAGCATTGGGGCACTGGCTCTTATGCTACTGCTGCTGCCTATTGCCAGCCGCGCCCGCGTAACCAGTGTGGCCAACTACAATGAAAGGGCGAGTTCTTTTTACTTGAAGGTCTCACTCAGCGTCGTGCTTCTGGCGCTCGTCTTAGCCGCTTTCCTGGGTAGCCTGCCAGCACAATCCGGCGCAAAGTCGCTCGATAATCATAACCCGGTTCTGCTATCCAAAAAAGAAAAGGCGGCGCTCGAAAATCTAGGCAGCAAACTACCCAGGCGGATACTTTTTGACTCCAACCGCTCCGGGACTTTTGGCATTTACAGCATCAGAGTTGATGGCACTGAATTAATGACACTGGCAGACGGAAAACAGCACGAAATGTATCCAAGCGTATCGCCAGATGGCCGGTGGATCGTTTATGCCTCGGCCCGCTCTACCGCCCGCCATGCGCCAGCGGAAATCTGGATTATGGATATCAACGGTAACGGCAACAGACTGGTCGCGGCGGATGGAACCTTCCCCAGTTTCAGCAGTACTGGCAATTCTATTTATTTTGAGCGCGATAGAAGCAAGGTAATGAGCGTCAAACTAGATGGCTCACAGATGAAAGAGATTTATCCCGCAAATACCAAACCGTTCAGAAACCATGCCGTGGTCAAGCCGCGCATCTCCCCGGACGGCACCATGGTTGCGTTTACCTCCGATAGACGCGGACGCTGGAACGCCTGGTACGATCGTCTTGACGGCAGTTCCCCGGTGCACATAAGCAAAGGCTGCGAACCCAACTGGCACCCCAATGGGAAAGAACTGGTTCTGGTGTTATCTCGTGCCAAAAATGCCAAAGCGAAGTCCGGCCTCTTTGACTACCATTTGGCCAGTAAAGCTATTTCGGTATCACAGGATGACGGCCCGCCTTTTGGTCATGAATATTTTCCTGCACTAAGTAGTAACGGAAAGTTTCTGTTGTATAGTGCAGCGCCGGCTGATCAACATGATCATTTCAGCGCTAACTATCAGATATACCTTAAGGATCTCGAATCAGGCACTACGACCCGGGTAACTTTCGACAACCATACTAATCGTTGGCCGACCCTGCTGCCTTAACCTGCCCAAAGACAACAATTTAACCGGCGTCAGCCGGCAAGATCCTGCACCAGTGCCGCGCACACGGCATCGCTTAGAGCGGCCTCGTATCGATAAGCCGCGTGATCGACACCAAAACGCAGATTCGTACCTGCCTTAAGTGCGGTAATCGCCTCCAGGGTGAGTTCGAAGCGCAGAAAGTGCACCGACGAGGTCTTCTCGAGCGTTTCCCGCTCAAGGTCTTCATTAGCGATCGGCGCCACCCGGCCCAGTTCGCCAATCTGCAGCCACAGCGCTCTTTCGATACCGATCAAGCGCGTCAGCGCCACTTTTCGTTCTTCAGCATCCGGGTACTCGATCATGCAGGTGGCTTTTAGGTTACTGCCATCGGGGATCAAGGGGTTGTAGGCGTCGAGCTCCTGCTGGATTTGCTCCGGCGCAAAAATCCGTTCGATTCTGAGCATCTCCTGCACCTGATATTGCATGGTCAGTGCATCTTCAAAGTACAGTGTGATATTAGGCCCGATCGGTACCCGCCGACTGACCTTGTGCGCCGTCACCCGCGAACGGAATGACTCGCGCTCGGCCGCGTACTGCTCGAGCGTTAAAAGATCATCACGAGTCAGTTTTTTCATTTTTCCTCGATGAATCAGATACCGTAAGCGGCGCGCAGCAGACTGACCGGGTGGGCCGGGGTACTGCCATCACCCAGACCGTTAGCCAGGTGATGGCCCGCGATCGGGCAGTCACTGCCGTAATGATCTGGGCGGGCTTGTTCGATACGCTCGACCACCGGCCGGCCAATTTTCATTGCCTTGTCGAAAGTCTCAAGCTTAACCCCGTAAGTGCCATCGTGGCCCGAACAGCGCTCGATAACGGTGACTTCTGTTTGTGGCACCAGCGACAACAGGTCACGGGTCTTGCGGCCGATGTTCTGCGCCCGCTGATGACAGGCTACATGGTAGGCCACCTTGCCAAGACTTTGCACAAATTCGATCTTGAGTTTTCCTTCTTTGTGACGGGCCAGCAGGTATTCGAAGGGGTCAAAAAATGCCGCCGCCACTTTCTTGACCTGCTCGTCGCCGGCAAAGAGCAGCGGCAGTTGTTGCTTGAACAGCAGCACGCACGAAGGCACCAGCGCCAGGATATCCCAGCCGTCATCGACCAGGCGCGCCAGTTGCGGGATGTTCTGCTCTTTGGCCCGGGCAACTGACTCGAGGTCCCCCAGTTCGAGCCGGGGCATACCGCAGCAGCGCTCCTGCTGGGGCACGGTGACTGGAATACCGTTGTGCTCGAGCACTGCAACCAGGTCTTCCCCGAGACCTGGTTCGTTGCGGTTGGCGTAACAGGTGGCGAACAGGGCGACCTTGCCGCGACTGCGCACGCCGGCCACGGCAACAGCTGGATCAAGGCCCCTCGGGCCAGCCAGGCGCCGGCGCAAAGGCCGGGATTGGTAACAGGGCAAGCGGGCGCCGGCATGGATACCCGCGACTTTTTCCAGCGCCTTGCGCAGCGGCCCGGAGCGGCTGGCCGCGTTGACCAGCACGGAGATGCCCGGGATACCAGCCACTGTGCCGACCAGGTCGGTGCTGGCCAGCAATTTGTCCCGCGTCCGGGCGCCGTGTTCCTTAAAACGCGCCGCCTTGGCCCGCAGCATCAATTGGGGAAAGTCGATATTCCACTCGTGCGGCGGCACGTACGGGCACTTGCTCATGTAGCACAGGTCGCACAGATAACACTGGTCGACTACTTTCCAGTAATCTTTTTTGGCAACTCCGTCTACCTCCAGGGTCTCGGAGTTATCGGCCAGGTCAAACAGCGTGGGAAAACTGTCGCACAGCGACAGGCAACGCCGGCAACCGTGACAGTGGCCGAAAACGCGCTCGAGCTCGGCGTAAAGCTTGGCCCCGTCATAGAAGTCCGGGTTGCGCCAGTCAAGCGGCTGCCGGGTGGGCGCCTCCAGGCTGCCTTCGCGCTGCACGCTCATCGATCGGTTCCCGACAACAGCATAGGGAGGCGGCCAGGCCGCCTCCCGCTCAACGATCAATCATCCAGCGTATCCAGGGCCTTCTGGAAACGGTTGGCGTGGGAGCGCTCGGCCTTGGCCAGAGTTTCGAACCAATCGGCGATCTCATCAAAACCCTCTTCCCGGGCAGTTTTGGTCATGCCCGGGTACATGTCGGTGTACTCGTGGGTCTCACCGGCAACGGCGGCTTTTAAGTTATCGGCGGTGGCGCCAATCGGCAGGCCGGTGGCCGGGTCGCCAGTTTGCTCGAGGTACTCGAGGTGGCCGTGGGCATGGCCGGTCTCGCCCTCGGCAGTAGAGCGGAAAACGGCAGCAACGTCGTTATAGCCCTCGACATCGGCTTTGGCGGCAAAGTACAGGTAACGGCGGTTGGCCTGGGACTCACCGGCAAACGCATCTTTTAAGTTCTGTTCGGTCTGGGTGTTTTTAAGTGACATGGTCTCCTCCATGGGGTAATTGGTGATTTGAGGGCACGGCGCCGGCTGCACGACCGGCGCACAAGGGTTACTGTAGGTGGAAACAAATAATATGTATAATCGTTTATTAATATTATTTTAATAGTTTTTTCCTATTATTGATTATGAACGTGCGTGACCTCAAATACCTGGTGGCAGTGAGCGAAACCCTGCACTTCGGCCGTGCCGCCAGCCGCTGTTTCGTCAGCCAGCCGACCCTGTCCGGCCAGATCCATAAACTGGAACAGGAGCTGGGGGTTACGCTGTTCGAGCGCACCAACCGCAGCGTCAACATCACGCCGGTGGGAGAGCACATCACCGCCTACGCCCGCCAGGTGCTCGAGCAAGTGGCAGCCATTCACACCCTGGCACAGGGGCACAAGGACCCCCTCGCCGGACCCTTGCGCGTGGGTGCCATCCACACTCTTAGCCCTTATCTGCTGCCGCTGTTCCTGACCGAGTTGCGCGAACGCCACCCGGAACTGTCGCTGGAACTGACCGAGGCGACCACCGACCAGCTGCTGGGGGGCCTGCGCGATCACAGCCTGGATGCCGCCTTGCTGGCCACACCGCCGGACCGCGACGACCTCGAGGCCATGGCGCTGTTCGCGGAGCCGTTCTGGCTGGCGCACCCGCGTGACCATGCACTTTATACCCAGGACGACATTACCCTCAAGGACCTCAAGGGACTGGACGTGCTGCTGCTGTCGCAGGAGCACTGCCTGTCGGAGCAGGTGATGGCGGCCTGCCGCTTGACCGAGCGCCCCGACACCGGTCCGATCGCGGGCCTCAAGGCCTCGAGCCTGGAAACGCTGGTGCAACTGGTCGGCATGGGCCTGGGTGTCACCCTGGTACCGGCACTGTCGGTCCACGCCGGGCGCCTTGCCACCGATCGGGTCATCCTGCGCCAGATACACATCCCGGGCGCAACCCGCCAGGTACGCCTGGTCTATCGGGCCAGCTTTCCACGCCAGCCGGCGCTCACGCTGTTTGCCGACATCATCCAGAAGGTGTTGCCAAATACCGTCAAACTGGTTGCACTAAACGGCTAACTCTTACCTAACACTGATTGAAACCGTTTGCTCATGGCTGCGGCTGGGCGGCTTCCCCTTCGGGATTCCTACAAAAAATCTATCCCCCTTGTATGGGTTTTTCTATAAGCCGAAGACTTACGGATTTGGGTCAGCGGGGTGTTGGCAGCAACTGACCTGACGCCCCCACCAAATCCTCTGCTCTGGTTGCTTCTCGGTAACAGCAATTAAGATAGCGGTATGAAACTATTCAAAACTAACCGAAAAAATACCAACAAATATATCCCGTGGAACTTCAACTAATTACAAAGAGGTTAACCTTACGACCTCTTTCAATTAACGATGTGGGTCTGGCCATAGAGATGTTCACGGACGAGCAGGTAATGAAATATGCTGGAGGCACAGTTGCAAAGGAGAAGATCATAGAAGAAATGGAGATGTGGACGCACCGTGGTGGTAATGGTTGCATTGGCGTATGGTGTATCTGTGATCGAACTACGGGAGAAAGTTTTGGCTCCACTGCCTTAACGCCGCTTCCAATAGATAAAGACGATACCGACTGGGAACAGGTGGTCGAAGACCAGTTACCAGATGGTGAGATGGAGATTGGATATTTTCTGAAACGGACCGCTTGGGGAAACGGTTATGCGACAGAGGCTGTTGAACGCATATTGCGATTTGCATTTGAGGATTCTCCGCTTGAGGAGGTCGTGGCCGTTATCGACCCGAAAAACGAAAGTTCAAGGCGGGTGCTCGAAAAGACTGGGTTTTTAAGCACGGGGATTCGACGTGCTTATGGAGAAGACTTGCCGGGATTCCAGATTATTCGAGAGAATTGGTTGGGTAGGCAGTAACTAACCTAACCTCCCCCACCAAATCCTCTGCTCTGGTTGCTTCTCGGTAACAGGAATAAAATAGCGGTATGAAGCATCTGGGATTAAGCTAAGCCAATAAATTAGCTGTAACTATTTTCAAATGTTTTGGAGATTAATAAATCCGCTTACCATAGCGATTGCAAAATCGCCTCTGCATTTCTTGATCAGTCAGAATCTTGTTGTATTGAATTTTGTAGGAATCAGAACTGGTAAAAACTATGCACTTCCAGTAAGTTATTTTGAGGAGCCAGAGGGAAAACTAAGTTGTGTAACAGATAGACGAAATATCTGGTGGAGGAATCTTCTTCAAACATCTAGCATCAAAATTTTGTACAAAGGTAGACTAACTGATGCTCTAGTTACCGTTGAGCATGAGAATAATAGGATAATTGCCGATCAACTAGAAGCCCTTTGTTCACACAGCAGAATTGATGGATATTTTGCTAAAGTCGGTTATGAAAATGGCAAGCCAATACGAAAAGATATAGAGGAAGCCGCCTCAATAATGACTTTGATACAACTTTCTATATATTGAACGTTTTGATCAAGGTTGCAGTTTTAGCGGGCTGTTGGGAATAAGATAGCGGTATGAAGTATCTGTTTGCCATATCTTGAGGAGACATGGAAATGAAAATCGATGGAGGTTGTTTGTGCACGAACGTCACCTATGAGGCAGAGGTGAACCCAGAGAGAGTTGTTATTTGTCATTGCACGGATTGCCAGACCCACTCTGGAACCGCATACGGGGTCGTTGTGGGCATCATTGACGAGTGCTTTCATCTATTGAGCGGCACCTTGAAGACCTACGAGAAAATTGCCGAAAGTGGAACGGTCAGAGCGCTCGCATTCTGCCCAGAGTGTGGCACCCGTATTTACGCAAAGACGGTTGGAGAGGGTTCATCCCTCTTCGGATTGCGCGTCGGAACTGTACGCCAACGCGCTCAACTAATACCTAAAGCCCAAGTTTGGTGCCGATCAGCGCAAGAGTGGGTGGGCGACTTAACATCGATTCCAAAATACGAAAAACAGCCAACATTGTAATAAGGCCAGCTCCTCACTAGCACAAGTGGTAACCGCTAACTAATCCAACCTCTCCACCAAATCCTCCGCTCTTAAGTGATAGGGTAGCGGTATGGCTTACGGAGCGGTGAGTTTGAAACGCACATTGGTAACAGTCAGGAGAAAATCATGTCTCATCCTATAACTATAGAATATCTCGATGAAATTTGTCAGGAATTTAACCGGCAAGACGTGGATGCGATTCTTTCCCACTTTGCCACAGACTGTGTCTGGCTGATGGCACGGGGTCCCAATTCACCGGAGGGCCGGCGCTGTGTCGGGAAAGAGGAGATTGGCACTGTTCTTAGAAAGCGCTACGTCGAGATTCCCGATATGCGCTGGGAAGAGATGCGCCATTGGGTATGTGACGAAACCAAGGCCATTTCGGAATGGGTCGTACGCGGTACACCAGGAAGCGGAGAGGCATTTGAGTATCTTGGTTGTGATCTTTGGGAGTTTAAAGATGGCTTGGTGACTAAAAAGGACACCTACTGGAAATCTATTTCATAAGGCCCGTGACAATGGAGTAGGCGTTAGTCTCCCCGCCAGATCCTGTGCTCTTAAATGCGCATAGCGCATCTGCCGTTACGCGTCTGATGGCTGCCATTTTGAAATCTCACTGTGCCAAAAGTATGCCAAGCGAGAGTTCTCGAGAAAGTTAGGCTGGCGCTTTGCACGTAGCCGGCTGTGGAAAACGACGGACAAACGTCGATGCGTGATACGGAATCAACCCGCCGGCGGTTCTGGTTAGGTAGCGCCGCTGCCCTGATGTCGGCCGTTGCGTTTTCGTCCAATGTCGCACTGTCGAAGCTGGCTTATGACTTTGGCACGAATCTGCATGCGCTCAATCTAATCCGGGCTGCTGTTTTTTTAGGTTGTCTGCTGGTGGCGGTATGGTTGTCCGGCTCTCAAGTTTCTATAAATCGGAATGAACTGTATCGTTGTCTAGCTCTCGGGGTATTGCTGTGTGCCGAGATGTATCTGTTGTTGGCGTCAATTCTTTTTATTCCAGTCGCTCTGGCAATACTCGTTTTCTATACTTATCCGATAATGATCGCCCTTTGGACCTGGCGCACAGGGCAATGCCATTTTTCTTACTTTGGTCTGGGTGTTATGGCACTGGCCTTTATCGGCTTGATTATCACCTTGACTGGATCGGGTAGGCTGTTGGTAGGCTGGGATGGCAGAAACGGTATTGCCCTTGCCTTCATTGCCGCGATTTGCCTGGCGGCTATACTGCTGCTTAGCGAACGGGTTCTGGCAAGGCAGCCGGCAAAGATCATGATGCTCTACATGCTGTTCGGTGCAACAGCTGTGGTAGGTTTTGTGTCCTTATTTATCGCCGAGTTAACTTGGCCGGCGTCCCTCCAGGGGTGGCTGGCTTTGTGCGGCAGTGCCGCCTTGTACGTTGTAGCCACAATGCTGTTATTCAAGGCGGTTGACCTAGTCGGCTCCCTGCAGACAGCCATTATCGATAACACCTCGCCCGTATGGGCCATGATTCTTGGGGTCATTGTGCTGGGGCAGTGGCTGACTGCACAGCAGGTGATGGGGGCGAGTGTCACGGTTGCCGCGGTGATGTTACTGCAGTGGATAGCGCGACCAAAGACTCGGTAGACGTTATGAACTGATACACGAGGTGGACCCGCTCATCTGCCCCCTTGCTCAGGTATTACCATAAGCGATTAAAGCCGGCGTTCGTCCAATTTCTGGGGGGCGTATACGGGGCAACTTCTAACCTCTCCCTTTACCATTGCTAGGCTCTAAAGTTACGTATACGCCCCCCATATATTGCCCCTACGGCCTTTCTAAAGTAGTAGCAGATAGGCTCGTCCCTCTCTTCGCAGGGGCAATGCAAATCTCGGGTTCGTGTAAAACCCCTTAAATAGGCTGATTCTGGTACCCCCTTGAAAGCACCCTTCGTTTGCCCATTCACCTACAAGAAGTGGGGGAGTAGGATAAGGCAATGAAACGCCTTCTTTTCTTATTGCTGGCGACTACTTTGCTGGTGATTGCTCCGCTCACCACTTTTGCCTGTCCAGAAGGTCAAAAAGCAAATAGCCGGACGGGTGATTGTGAGCCGATACCGGGTCGGAAAAAAGCAGACCCTAACAAGATCAAACTAGATTCCTATGATATTGAATCTACTTTGCCGTCAACTGCGTCTGATTGGAGCAAAAACTCCCTCAAAGTTGACGCGACGTGGTCGTTCCCGGCTGAGGGAAAGCAGCCGTACCCGCTAGTCATCTATCTCCTCTCAAGCGGGGGGTACTGGAGTAGCTATGATGGGAAATGGATTAAATGGTTCAACAATCAAGGCTTTGCCACCTTATGGGTTGATCAGTACACCGCGCGAGGTATGAGCCTTAAAAAGGGTCTTGGTACCAAACAAAGTGGAATGTCGGATGCCTCCTATGTGAGCGATGCGTATGCCGCGATTAGAACAGCGAAAGCCGATCCGCGTATCGATCCCGAACGCATTGTAACTTTTGGGATGTCTTGGGGCGGTGGTGTGCAAATGTATTTAATGAGCCAATGGTTTCAGAAACAACTAGGTAATGGCAACGTCAATATTGCCGGCCATATCGCCTTGGGGCCAGCGTGTTATTTAACGGTTGAAAAACCTAAACCCACTACTGGCAAGATGCTTATGCTGTTGGGTGAGAAGGATAATTGGAATCAGCCAAAACCGTGCAGGAATTACGCAAAACGCCTACAGCAAGCTGGAGCGTCAATTACAGTGGAGACTGTGAAAGATGCAAACCACGCTTGGGATTTGGATAAGACTACGAAGAGCTATCGTGCTGTTGTCTACCATTGCGATATTCGTTTCGACCCTGAAACGATGAACGCAAGAAATGTAGAGGAAGGGATAAAGGTCAATTTTTCGAGAGATGGTTGGGGGAGTCTTTGGGATAAATGTGAAAAGGAGGCAAAAGTAACCACTGGGGGAACAAAGAAGCAACTTAACTGGACACGTGAGCGTGTGAGAAAACATCTTGCAGACACGCTTGGTATGTAGTCTGAAAGGTATACGGTGTTAGTGACTGTTGGGAATGAAGCAAACAGGGCATACAACGTAGACCCTGCACAGGGGGATTTGTCCCCATTCATGACTACACCAGACTTAGTACAGTGCGGTAAAAAAATAGGCAACCACTCAGCAACATAACCGGTTAAGTCATCACACCTGAATCCTGCCGGTCATCGACCGGCGGGATTCAGGGTATACCCAGATGCCTTAAGATGGTGATGTAGTAGCGTCGTATTCCTCCTTTGCGTCTACCTTCCCCACGCTGATACCTAACCCAACCTTCACCCAATCCTCAGCCCATAAATGCGTATATCGAATTAGTATTACCCTCTGGTCGCCTCTCTGTAACAGGAATAAGATAGCGGCATGAGACAGGCGATAGTCATTCTCCTTGTGGGCTTCTTTACTTGGAGCGCGCACAGTTCAGCCCAGAGCAGGGTCAGGAATTGATGGGCAGCGACGGCTTTGGATTCCGCCGCACCGCAATAGGATCATCCAGGGAGTGAGGGGGCTGGAGTCTTGAGTAATGCCGGGCACTGATCTCGATCCCCAGATGATGGCGGTGCTGGAAAAACAGCGAACGCTGGCAGCCCCTGCCGGCGACCTCGCACAAATGCCGCTGGAGGAAATACGCCGCTGTTATGAACTTGAACGCAGTTACTGGAACGCCGGCGCACCGGATGTGGCTTCGGTCCGGGAATCTACTATAAAGGGCCCGGTCGGCGATATCGCCCTGCGTTGTTACTTGCCGACAACCGACTCGCCTTTGCCAGGGCTGGTCTACCTGCACGGTGGTGGCTGGGTCGTGGGCAGCCTCGACAGCCACGACCGGATCATGCGCCGCCTCGCCGCCGACTCTGGCACCGCGGTGGTGGGCGTGAACTACAGCCTCTCGCCGGAATACAAGTTTCCTGTCGCCCTCGAAGAAACCACGGCCGTGATCGAATACCTCCAGGCCAGTGGTGGGGAACTGGGGGTAGACGGTCGCAGGCTTGCGCTCGGTGGTGACTCGGCCGGGGCCAACATGGCCGTCAGCGTTGCCCAGGCACAACATGCAGCCAACCCTGGCACCGTCCACTACCTGCTGCTGTATTACGGCGGCTACGGCCTGGCCGACTCGGCTTCCCGGCGCCTTTTTGGCGGCGCGGACGACGGCATGAGCGCCACAGACCTTGCCTTTTACCGTGACTGCTACCTGCGCAGCCCCGGCGAGGCCAAGGATTCGCGAGTCAATGTCCTGGACGGCAATATCGCCGTGCTGCCGCCGGCCTTCATCGGCGTAGCGCAGTGCGACCCTCTGCGTGATGATTCCCTGGCCCTTAAGGCGCTGATGGCGCGCGCCGGAATCGCCAGTGAACTGCACATGTACCAGGGCGTGCTGCACGGGTTCCTGCACTACGGCCGCATGCTGGATAAGGCAAATACTGCCCTCAAAGAAGGCGCAGCTGCACTCGGGCAAGCGGTTCATCAGCTTAAAGAAGGTCTTTAGTGGAACCCTTGACGCCATCTATTACGTTAACGTAAACTAACTGACGTTAGCGTAATAGCCAGCCCAACCCCGCCAGAGGTGGGCTAAACGACAGGGAGGATCGCATGGAGCAATCAACACCGGCCTGGGTAGCCCATTATCCACAAAGCATCGACTGGCAAGCGCCACTAGAGCGCCAACCGCTTTACCAGACCCTCGAGCAAACGGCCAGTAACTATCGTGACCATCCGGCCATCGACTTCCTCGGCCGCAAGTTGAACTACGGCGAGTTGTTCGAGCAGGTCAACCATGCGGCCAAAGGCTTGCAGTTGCTGGGAGTAAAGCCCGGCACCCGCATCGGCCTGTGCCTGCCCAATACACCTTATTCGGTCATCTGTTATTACGCCGCATTGTGCGTCGGAGCCACGGTAGTCAATTACAACCCACTGTACGTCGAGCGTGAACTGGCCTTCCAGGTGGATGACAGCGGTACCGAAATCATGGTGACCATGGACCTCGAGGCCCTGTACCCCAAGGTTGCCGCGATGCTCTCGCGCACCGAGAGCCTCAAGAAGATTGTGGTATGCAAAATGGCCGCGGTGCTGCCGTCGGTCAAAGGCGTGCTCTTCAGCGTGTTAAAGCGTAAAGATATCGCCAGCATAGAAAAAAGCGACGCGGTGGTGCGCTTCGAGGATCTGATGAACAACGACGGCGATCCGACACCGGCCGAAGTGGATCTCGACGAAGGTATCGCAGTACTGCAGTATACCGGCGGTACCACCGGCCAGCCCAAAGGTGCGATGCTGACCCAGGGCAACCTCTCGGCCAACGTCGCCCAAATGACGCTGTGGTTCATCGGCCTGCGGCCTGGCGAGGAGAAAGTGCTCGGCGTACTGCCACTTTTTCACGTTTTCGCCATGACCTGCGTGATGAATTTCGCAGTTGCCAGCGGTGCCGAGATGATCCTGCTGCCACGCTACGAATTAGAGCAAACGCTGAAAACCCTCCACAAGACGCACCCCACCCTGTTTCCGGCGGTGCCGACCATCTATACCAGTATCAACCAGGCGCCGACCTTGTCGAAGTATGACCTATCGTCCATTCGCTACTGTGTTTCGGGCGGGGCCCCGCTGCCACTGGAGGTCAAAAATACCTTTGAGAAACTGACTAAGTGCCGACTGGTCGAAGGCTATGGACTTAGCGAGACAGCGCCGGTTGCCACCTGCAACGCCATGGTGGGTGTCAACAAGGAAGGCTCTATCGGCCTGCCGGTGCCCCGCACTGAACTATCTATCCACGCTCTGGAAGAACCCCAGAATGCATTGCCCTCGGGCGAGCGCGGTGAGGTCTGGATCAAGGGTCCACAGGTGATGAAGGGCTACTGGAATCGTGAGCAGGAAACCGCCGATAGCCTGCAGAACGGCTGGTTCCGCACCGGTGACGTGGGCTACATGGACGAGGAAGGGCACTTTTTCCTGGTCGACCGGATCAAGGACCTTATTCTCTGCGGTGGCTACAACGTGTACCCGCGGATGATCGAGGAGGCCGTCTACCTGCACCCGGCTGTGGCGGAAGTTACCGTTATCGGCATTGATGACGCCTACCGTGGGCAGAGCCCCAAGGCATTTATCAAGTTGAAGGAAGGCGCCAGTGTCACCGAGGACGAGATGCAAGCCTTTCTTGCCGACAAAATCTCGAAGATCGAGATGCCTTCCACTATCGAGTTTCGTGATGAGCTGCCCAAAACCATCATTGGCAAATTATCCAAAAAAGAACTGGTAGCCGAGGAGACTATGCGAACAAGTGAGCCTTCTGCCTGATGGGTGCTGCGCAGATGGAAGACATGCTTACCGTGACTGGCCTGGCGCGCGAACTCGATCTAACGCCGCGGGCGATCCGCTTCTACGAGAGCAAGGGCTTGCTCCACCCCCAGCGGGCTGGCACTACCCGGGTTTATACCCACCGTGAGCGTGGCCGCTTACAGATCATCCTGCGCGGTAAGCGGCTGGGCTTCAGCCTGGCCGAGATCCGAGAATACCTGGATTTGTACGACGCCGACCCAGCCCAGCATGATCAGCTGGTGCTGCTGCTGAACAAGGTAAGTGAGCGCCTGGCAGATCTCAGGCGCCAGCAACAAGACCTCGAGGCCATTCTCGGGGAATTGACTGACATCCGTACCCAGACATTGGCGGCCCTCGAACAACAGCCAATGCGCGCCGTCGGGGCCGATAACTGACC
Source organism: Arenicellales bacterium (assembly GCA_030754035.1). Classification (GTDB taxonomy): domain Bacteria; phylum Pseudomonadota; class Gammaproteobacteria; order Arenicellales; family UBA868; genus UBA12578. The sequence continues at coordinate 35,174 of JASMBC010000003.1, forward strand.
CGCGGCATTTGGCCAAGCCAGCCCCGGGTAACGCGAACAACTCGCCAACATGGAGTAGCAAAAATGAAAGACGTAGTTCTGGCCGGTTATGCCCGGTCGCCGTTTCACTTCGCCAGCAAGGGGGCCCTCGTCAAAGTACGGCCTGATGATCTCGCCAGCGCCGTGGTCAAAGGTCTGGTCGAGCGCACTGGGGTCAACCCTGACGACATCGAGGACCTGGCCCTGGGCTGCGCCTTCCCCGAGGGCGAGCAAGGCTTCAACATGGCCCGCCTGGTCGTGCTGATGGCGGGTCTGCCAATTTCCGTGGCCGGGGTCACGATAAACCGCTTTTGCGGCTCGTCCATGCAGGCCATCCACATGGCTGCAGGTGCCATCCAGATGGGTGCAGGTGAGGCCTACATCTGCGCCGGAGTCGAGTCCATGAGCCGGGTACCCATGTCGGGTTTTAATCCCATGCCCAACGCCGCGCTGTACCAGACCATGCCTGAGGCCTACATGTCTATGGGCGAAACTGCCGAGAACGTCGGCCGCGAGTACAACATCTCGCGTGAAGAGCAGGAAATGTTTGCGCTCGACAGCCAGCAAAAAGCGGTGGCTGCCCAGTCCGACGGGCGCCTGGCCGGGGAGATCGTTCCGATCCAGGCCAATGGCAGCAACATCGACGCCGATGGCTGCATGCGACCCGATACCAGCCTTGAGGGCCTGGCTGGCCTTAAACCCGCTTTCGACGAAAAGGGCACCGTCACCGCCGGCACCGCTTCACCACTCACCGACGGTGCAGCGGCCACGTTAGTCTGTACTGCAGAGTATGCGGCAGCAAATAACCTGGCACCGCTGGCGCGTATCGCGAGCTTTGCGGTCTCCGGTTGCCAACCGGAGACCATGGGCCTGGGACCTATTTTCTCCTCGCGCAAAGCCCTTGAGCGCGCCGGTATCAGCGCCGGCGATCTCAATGTAGTCGAGATCAACGAGGCATTCGCGACCCAGTCCATCGCCTCGATCCGCGATCTCGAACTCGACCCCAGCACGGTCAACATTGACGGTGGCGCCATCGCCATCGGCCATCCACTGGGTGCAACCGGTGCTCGCATCACCGGCAAGGCCGCCCAGGTCCTGCAGCGCGAGGGCGGTCGCTGGGCGCTCTCGACCCAGTGCATCGGCGGTGGCCAGGGCATCGCCACGGTGCTGGAGGCAGTCTGACCATGCAGGCAATCGACAAAGTCGCCGTAATCGGTGCCGGCGTCATGGGCGCCGGTATCGCGGCTCAGGTCGCCAACACGGGCCTGCCCGTGGTTTTGCTCGACATCGTCCCGGATGGAGCCAAGGACCGCAACGTGGTAGCCAGCAGCGCGCTGCAAAAGATGCTTAAAACCAGTCCCGCGCCGCTCATGCACCCCCGCAATGCCAAGCACATTCAGGTGGGCAACGTGGAGGATCACCTGCAGTGGCTCTCAGACTGTGACCTTGTTATCGAAGTGGTCATTGAGCAACTCGAAATCAAGCAAGGCCTTTATAGAAAAATTGAACAACACCGCAAACCCGGTTCCATTGTCACCTCCAATACCTCGACCATTCCGCTTGCGCACCTGGTCGAGGGCCTGCCGAAAAGTTTCCAGCGCGACTTTGCCATCACCCACTTTTTCAATCCGCCACGCTACATGCGGCTGCTGGAACTGGTTGCCGGGGCGGACACCCGGCCGGAAGCCATAGCGGCACTACGCACTTTTGGCGATCGCTTGCTGGGCAAATCGGTGGTGGACTGCAAGGATACGCCCGGCTTTATCGCCAACCGCATTGGCATCCTGTGGCTGGGGGCTGCGGTGCGTTTTGCCTTTGAGATTGGGCTCACCGTCGAGGAGGCCGATGCGGTCATCGGTAAACCCATGGGCATCCCCAAAACCGGTGTCTTTGGCCTGCTGGACCTGGTTGGCATCGACCTGCAGCCGCACGTAGAACAATCCATGCTCGCGACTCTGCCCGAGGGTGACCTGTACCGTGAGATACACCGGCCTAGCACCTATATCGAACGCATGATCGAAGAGGGTTACATTGGGCGCAAGGGCAAGGGTGGGTTCTATCGTCTCAATCGCAGCAAGGGTGGCAAGGTCAAGGAAGCCCGCGACCTGGAGACCGGCGAGTACCGCCCGGCCGTCGCCCCCTCGCTTGCCAGCGTCAGGGCCGGCCGCCAGGGTATGCGCGCACTGGTCGAACACCCCGACCGCGGCGGCCGCTACGCCTGGCGGGTGCTGTCGCACACTTTGAGCTATGCCGCCGCGCTAGTGCCGCAGATCGCCGATGACGTCCACGCCGTGGACCAGGCCATGAAAAACGGCTACGCCTGGAAGAGGGGCCCATTCGAGATGATCGACCAGCTGGGGCCGAAGTGGTTTGCCCAGCAACTTGCAAAAGACGGCCTGGCAGTGCCGCCGCTGCTTGAACAGGTGGGTGATGGTAGTTTCTACCGGCTAGAGGACGACAGGCTGCAGTATTTTGGCACCGACAGCGCCTACCACGACGTACAACGGGCCGACGGCGTGCTGCTGCTCAGTGACATCAAACGGGGAGCCGAGCGGGTAGCCGGCAACCGTTCGGCCAGCCTGTGGGACATTGGCGATGAGGTCCTGTGCCTTGAGTTTCACTCCAAGATGAACAGCATCGACGAGGGCATCGTGGCTATGATTTCCAAGGCCATCAAAATCGTGCCAAGCAAGGGTTACAAAGCGCTGGTCATTCACAACGAGGGCGACAACTTCTCCGTTGGCGCCAACATTGGGCTGGGGCTTTTTGCGGCGAATATCGCGGCCTGGCTGCAAATCACCGAGTCGGTCAAACAAGGCCAGTACGCCTACAAAGCGCTCAAGTTCGCGCCCTTTCCGGTGGTCGGTGCCCCTGCCGGTATGGCATTGGGCGGCGGCTGCGAAGTCCTGCTGCACTGCGACGCCCTACAGGCCCACGCCGAAACCTACATGGGCCTGGTAGAGGTCGGAGTCGGGCTGGTACCGGCCTGGGGTGGGTGCAAGGAGATGCTGCTGCGCTGGAGCAACAACCCACGCCATCCCAAGGGGCCTATGCCGGCTGTCAGTAAAGTATTCGAGACTGTGGCGACCGCCACAGTGGCGAAATCGGCAGAGGAGGCAAAATCACTGCTGTACCTGCGCCCTGGCGATGGCATCACCATGAACCGCGACCGGCTGCTGGCTGAGGCTAAGGCCATGGCCCTGGCCATGGCTAAGGATTACGCACCACCCGAGCCCCGCGAACTACAACTGCCGGGCTCGGCCGGCGAGACCGCCATGACTCTGGTGCTGAACGACTTCCGCCGTGCCGGCAAGGCCACCGACCACGATGTGACCGTAGGCAAAATCCTCGCCCACGTACTTGCGGGCGGCAATACCGACCCCACGGCAGCGGTGAGTGAAGACAAGTTGCTGACTCTGGAGCGTAACGCCATCGTCAGCCTGCTCAAGACACCCCAGACGCTGGACCGGATCGAACACATGCTCGAGACCGGTAAGCCTTTGCGTAACTAAAGAGAGAAGATCATGCCCAGTTACACTGCGCCGCTGCGCGATATGCGCTTCGTCTACCACGAACTGTTTGATGCCGGCGACATTACCGCCCTGCCCGGTTGCGAAGATGCCACTGCCGACCTGGTTGATCCCGTGCTGGATGAGGCGGCACGCCTGGCCGAGAACGAGTTGTTCCCGCTCAACCACAGCGGTGACCGCGAGGGCTGCCGCTACCAGGATGGTGCCGTCACCACACCCGCTGGCTTTAAAGCTGCTTACGAGCAGTACGCCCAGGGCGGCTGGATCGGGCTCGCCTGTGATCCGCAGTACGGCGGCCAGGGTATGCCAGCCACACTTAACGTGCTGCTGGAGGAGATGGCCTGCTCGGCCAACGTCTCTTTTGCCACTTACATCGGCCTCACTCGCGGGGCTTATCGTGCCATCCGAGCCTTCGCCAGTGAGGCGCTCAAGGACCGCTACCTGCCGAAGATGGTAAGCGGCGAATGGTCCGGCACCATGTGCCTGACCGAGCCGCAGTGCGGCACTGACCTGGGGCTCATTCGTGCCCGGGCCGAACCCGCCGAGAACGATGGTTACCGCATCAGCGGCACCAAAATCTTCATCACTGCCGGCGAACACGACCTGACCACCAACATCATCCACCTGGTGCTGGCCCGCTTGCCCGGCGCGCCCGCCGGTATCAAAGGCATCAGCCTGTTCCTGGTGCCCAAGTTCCTGCCCACCGAAGATGGCGAGGCGGGGGAGCGAAATGCTGTTACCTGTGCCGGCATAGAGGACAAGATGGGCATCAAGGCATCTGCCACCTGTGTGATTAACTTAGACGGTGCTATGGGCTGGCTGGTGGGTGAGCCGCACAAAGGCATGCGCGCCATGTTCACCATGATGAACGAAGCCCGCCTGGGTGTGGGCATCCAGGGCCTGGGACTTGGGGTCAGCGCCTACCAGGCGGCGGTCGACTACGCCCGCGAGCGGCAGCAGGGGCGCGCCCTCGGTGGCACCCAGTACCCCGAGCAGCCGGCAGACCCGATCATGGTGCACCCCGACATCCGCCGTATGCTTCTCACCATGCGGGCATTTACCGAAGGAGCGCGGGCGCTCACCACGTGGGTTGCGCGCCAGATCGATGTGCGCGATCACAGCGAAGATCCACAAGCACGTAAAGAAGCGGACGACCTTGTTCAGTTGCTGACACCACTCGTTAAATCCTATCTTTCCGAAGTAGGCCACGATGCGGCGCAAATGGCCGTGCAGGTGTATGGCGGCCATGGTTACATTCGTGACAACGGAGTGGAGCAATACGCTCGCGACGCGCGCATCGCCATGATCTACGAGGGCGCCAACGGCATCCAGGCCTTGGACCTGGTGGGCCGTAAGTTGCCGGCCCACACTGGCCGTTACCTGCGTCGATTCTTTCACCCGGTGCAGGCCTGGATCGACGCCAATACTGCAGACCAGGCACTGCAACCGTTCGTGCTGCCGCTGGCCAAGGCTTTCGGCCGCCTGCAACTGGCCACCGGCCAGGTCGCCCAGGCTGGACTCAAAGATCCTAACGAGGCTGGAGCGGCGTCGAGCGAGTACCTGAAACTCTTCGCCCTGGTAGCGTTGGCTTTCCTGTGGGCGCGCATGGCCAAGATCGCACTGGCAAAGCGGGAGGGCGATGACAGCGGCTTCTACGACGCCAAACTTATGACGGCGCGCTTTTTTGTCGAGCGAGTACTGCCGCAAAGTGGTTCACTGTTTGCCACCATCATGGCAGGCGGCAACACCATGATGAGCTTCCCCGACGAGGCCTTCTGACACCGGGCTGTTGCTGGCACTGAGTTCTATACGCGATGTATCCCTTCTTTCGGGCCGGTCGGGTGCTGGCAGGCGGCTTACGGCGCCACCCCATGGGGACCTTGACGGCATCGGCACTGAAAATGCGGGTGTGGCCGAACGACCTCGACACCAACCTCCACATGAACAACGGCCGCTACCTGACGCTGATGGACCTGGGCCGGTTCGACCTCATGATCAAGTGCGGTCTGCTGCCGGCCATCGTGCGCCAGCGCTGGTATCCGGTCGCGGGCGGCGCCATGATCCGCTTCAACCGGCCGCTGCACGCGTTTGAGAAGTTCACGCTGGCAAGCGATATCTGCGGCTGGGACGCCAGGTGGCTGTACTTCCGCCACGACCTAGTAAGCGGTGACAAACTGGCAGCAACGGCGCTGGTCAGAGGCCTGTTCCGCTGCCAGGGCCGATCAATACCGGTTGCTGAACTGCTGGCCAGCATCGGCTACGATGGGCCAGCAATAGACCCGCCAGCGAGCGCTGTCAACTGGAGTGATGCCGACAAGCTGATGCTGCAGACTGCGCCTTAGCGCAGTTCAGAGTTCGTCCCGGCCCAACACCAATCACGCCACTGCCTGGCCCATTACTCAAACCCGGCTTCACGAACTCTGACAACGGCGCTGATGACTTCGTTGTAAGGGGCCTCAGTACCGACTTCCCTTGCGACCACCGGCACCATACCGTTGATGGCGTCTATCTCGGAGCGCTGACTGGCCAGGTGGTCGAGCAGCATCGAGGGCCGGGCGTCAGGCATCCGCCGGCCGAAGTCGCTGATGTAACGAACCGGATCGGTGAAGGAGAAATTGATTGCCTTTGCGCATCCGGCTCGGTATGCCTCCAGGCCGCAGTTTTTCGCAATCTGCCAGGTCATGGGATCGTCCATGACCTCACCTATGGTGCGGCCAAAGACGGTGCACGGGCCGCTGAAGGTCACGTTACAGACGAACTTCTCCCAGATCAGCTGGTTGATGTCGGCGAAGGCCTTGACCTTGAAACCAGCCTCCCGCCACAGCGCGGCCAGATCCTCGAGCCGCTCACTCAAGCCGCCGTGCATCTCACCCAGCCGGATCAACTCCATGCCATTGTGGTGCACGTGGCCTAATCCGCGAATCGATGCGCCGAAACCGCCGGCAACCCCGAGCAGGACATTGGCGGTATTCAGGTGCTGACCGATCCGTTCGCCGGCACCCAAGCCATTCTGGATGGTCAGTACCAGTGTACTCGGCGTGACGATGGGCGCGATGCTTTGTGCAGCCGCCGCGACCCCGGCTGCCTTGGTGGCGATGATCACGAGATCACACGGTCCAGCATCCGCGGCACTTGTTGCCACGTTAATGGAACTTACCAGCCGATCGCCGCTCGCCCCTTCGACCCGCAGGCCTTTCTCGCGGATCGCAGTCAGGTGCTCCTGCCACAAATCAATAGCCCAAACCTCGTGCCCGGCATCGGCCAGCAGTCCTGCGTAGACCGAACCCATTGCCCCCACCCCGATTACCGCGATCCTCATCGGCTCATCCAGTCAAGACGGTCACGCCTTCTGCCAGCGATTGCTGCTTCGCCATCAGTCACACCAACTGGCGCGCTCACCCGTCTCGACTGCAAGGTACTTGTAGAGCAGTTCCTGGCCGAGGCTTAATTTATCGACATAGACCACAGCACTCAGCTCACCCGCTTCGTTGGTCTGCTGCTCAGCAAGCGTAATCTCTGATGCCTTGGACAAGAGCTTGCCGGCATATTCCTTTGCCTGCAGCGCTTTGGCACCTTCTGCTTCGCACCAGTTGTCTTTTGATGCCGGCTCCGGTGCAAGCCTGGGGGTTATGATCCCCGCAAGGTGTACTATTTTTTGTTCGCCCTTAATCTCCAGCGCCATAGTGTTGCCATCAAGTACGTCGACCAATGTGGCCGGGGTGTGACTGCACAAACACGCAGCCATAACTGCCTGACACAGCAACAACCCAGTGGCCCCAACAAAAAAGCGGCAGTATCTGGATAAGTGTTGCACGCTAGATCGCCCTCGGTTCTTCATCATTGAGGCAATAATTATTGTCGATCAGTAATCACGGGAAGATCAAAACTGAGTTCGGCGCGAGGCAAGGTTAAATGGCCATCTTGGTACATTTGCAACATTGAACGATATGAAATTGCCTGTAAGCGAAAAATAACATTCACCCATACAAACAGCGCAACCCTGTTATCACCTTTTTATATTGAAAATAAGGAAACTACGCCTTCAATCAGGGTTTTACGGGCCTTTTCCGAGATAAAGGTATTAACTGTTGACTGAGTTTAGCCTGTATGTTTCACTGCAGTAACAACTCTATAAACCGAGCCTGTAGCTGTCAATTGAAACTCGCGTTGGATGAATAGATTTCAATTGCCCGTTTGGCGTTTTGGAGATTAGATAACACGGCCGATCTGGCCTATTACCGGTGGCTTAGTCAAACAGACAGGAGGCCGCCATCTTTGCACCGGAGGAAATAGGAAAATGAAAGAAGTTAAGACTTTTCAACAGATGTATCGCGACGGCCATGTGAGTCGCCGCGAGTTTCTGGCAGCCATGGGCGCCTTGGGCGTGACGGCTGCGACGGCGGGTAGTTTGCTGACATCCGCTAGCGCACTGGCAGGAACGCCAACTCGGGGCGGCTCGGTTATTTTCGCATCCAACCTGCATGGGCCGGATGACACCCTGGATCCGCTCCTCGGAACATCCACCATCGACTATACCCGGTCGAATGCCTCGCGCAACGGCCTCATTCAGATCTGGGATGACATGAGCCTAAATGCGGAGCTCGCTGAAGAATGGTCAGTCAACAGCAACGCAACCGAATATACCTTCAAGATCAGAAAGGGCGTAACGTTCCACGATGGCTCAGAGTTGACGGCAGAGGATGTGGTTTGGAGCATGGAGCGCCACCTGGGTGAAGATTCACCATCTTCGATCAAGTCCTTCTTTACGAACGTCACAGAGTGGAAGGCCGTTGATAAATACACGGTGAAACTCAGTCTGTCATCGCCAGACGCTGATATGCCTTACAAGCTGACTCAACCACAAGCAAAGATCGTTAAGGCCAATGCGACCGACTGGCTGACGGCGGGTTCTGGCCCGTACCTGGTTGACTCCTTCCAGGCTGGCGTGAAATCAACCCACTCACGCAATCCCAACTACTGGCGCGATACTGGTCAGTGGCTCGACGGTATCGAGATCACGGCTATTACCGATATGAACGCCCGTTTGAACGCGTTGCTAGCTGGCAGTGTCGACATGATTACTTCGATCAGCCCCAAGCAGATCCAGAAGATCGAAGAGTCAGGCAACAACGTGCTGTCGGTGCCTGCTGGCCTGTACGGCGGTATCTGCTGCCTGAAGAACACCGCGCCGGGTGAAAACGATGACCTCGTCCAGGGCCTTCGGTATATCCAGGATCGCGAGCGAATCGTGCGCAAGTTCCTCAAAGGTCACGGCACCCTCGGCAACGATCACCCGATCAACGTGTCTTACGGGGCCGATCACTGCCACGAGCTGCCGCAGATTCCATACGATCCGGAAAAAGCCAAGTACCACCTCAATAAATCCGGTTATTCCGAGGCTGAGCTCTTCGTCGCACCGGTAACCGGCATCATCGAGGACGTATGCCTCCTGATGCAGGCCAACCTCAAAAAGATCGGCTTCAACCTTAAGCTCAAAAAAGTGCCGTCCGACGGCTACTGGGGTGCGGTATGGATGAAAGAGCCGCTTAATGTCGTGAGCTGGAACATGCGTCCGACTGCTAACTCCATGATGGGTATTCAGTTTGGCCCGAACGGCAACTGGAACGATACCTTCTGGAACAGTGATCGCATGGGTGAGCTGCTGAAGGATTCTCTTGCCGAGACCGATGCTGCCAAACGGCACGAGATGCACTGCGAGATGCAGAAGCTGGTGTCGACCCAAAGCGGCATCATCATTCCTTATCACACTAACGTTCTGGACGCCCATAACCCCAAGGTACAGGGTTTCTCCAACGTGCCGCTGGGCCAGTTTGGCGGAAACCAGTGGATGGAGCATATCTGGAAAAACGCCTAAGTCTGGCGTTTCAGAGGTCTTTGAGAGGGGTTCGTACGGTAGCGTGCGAACCCCTTTATTTAAGCCTGTAGGCAATCTGATTAGCAACTAGTCAGCCATGCTCTGGCGCGCATTACTCAGCAGGCTTGGAATCAGTCTGGTCACCCTGTGGGTGGTCTCAGTGCTGATCTTTATCGGCACCAACCTGCTCCCCGGAGATGTGGCCCAGATCATTCTGGGGCAGATGGCAACGCCTGAGAGTACGGCAGCGCTGCGGGCAAAACTCGGTCTTGATAAGCCGCCTTACCTTCAGTACGTGGTGTGGCTTCAGAATGTGGCCATGGGCGATCTGGGGATTTCCAAGGCGGGCCTTGGCGCGGGCCTGGGCACCCCGATCGTGGAGATTCTTGAACCGCGAATATTCAATACCCTGCGCCTGACCGGGCTAGTCACAGTAATCGTGATTCCAATCTCCCTGTTTTTGGGATTAATTGCGGCGATGCACCCGGGCACGCGCCTTGATCGTGCGGTTACTTTTTCGACGCTCAGCCTTATCTCAGTGCCTGATTTTCTTGTGGCAACTATGCTCGTTCTGATTTTTGCAGTTTTCCTGGGGTGGTTTCCGGCGATTGTTTACCTGAGGGGTGACGAGACGGGTTGGGTATTAATAAAGACCCTGGCGATGCCAATATTGACTCTGGTTATTGTCGCCTCCTCGCAGATCATACGGATGACACGAGCGACTGTGCTTAATGTAATGAGTTCGCCTTACATTGAGATGGCGATCCTCAAAGGGGTGCCGCGAAAAAGAATTATCTTAAGGCACGCCCTGTTTAACGCGGTGGGTCCGATCGTGAACGTGATTGCCTTGAACCTTGCCTGGCTCGTGGGCGGTGTCGTTGTGGTAGAGCAGATATTTTCGTACCCCGGCCTGGCAAAACTTATGGTCGAAGGGGTCTTGATGCGGGACCTTCCTCTGGTACAAGCATGTGCCATGATATTCTGCGTTACCTATATCGTCCTGATTTTTATTGCCGATATGGCCACGATTCTTTCTAATCCGCGGTTGCGCCATCCCAAGTGAGAAGTTCAGGAAATGTCTGATACACCTACACCGCAAAACACGAATTCGGCTATACAGTTTGACGAACTACCCGACGCGCCGCCAAAGCGCAAGATAAAACTCAGCCTGCTGGGCAAGATCGGTGTGGTCGTGCTGATATTCTGGGCAATCGTTGTCGCCATCGGGCCGATGATTGCCCCCTACCACGAGGCCGATATCCTCGACGAGGAGCTCTTTATCGTTCCGGGCAGCGACGAGATGTATCCCGATACGGACTTTCAACCGCCCAGCAAGATCGTATTGCTGGGAAGTGATTATCTCGGCCGCGATACGCTGTCACGGATTCTTTTTGGCGCCAGAACCACCATTGGTATTTCGTTTATCGCGACAACCCTAGCGTACCTACTCGGTGTCCTACTGGGTATTGCGGCTGCAGTCGGCAGTAAGCGGCTCGATATGATCTTGAGCCGGCTGAACGACGCATTGCTGTCTATTCCTTCCATCATGTTTGCGCTTGTCATGATTGCAGCTCTGGGCAGTACCATACCGCTGCTGATACTGCTCACCGGCATCATCTATGCCACCAGCGTTTTCCGCATCGCGCGATCACTGGGCCAGGAAGTCATGGTCAGTGATTTTGTGGAGGCAGCCCGGGTGCGTGGTGAGGGGCTGTGGTGGATCATCACCCGGGAGATTTTGCCCAACATCGCCATGCCGCTGGCAACAGATTTCGGACTGCGTTTTGTCTGGGTGATCCTGTTTATCTCTGCCTTGAGTTTTCTCGGCCTCGGCGTGCAGCCGCCGATGTCAGATTGGGGCAGCATGGTGAAAGAGAATCTACCCGGGCTCATCTATGGTTCGGTGGCACCGATAATGCCTGCCCTGGCGATAGCGACGCTGACCATATCGGTGAATATGATCGTGGATGATATCTCGGCACACACTGGTGGTAAATTGGCCAAGAGAATGATTGCATGAGCATCCTGCTCGAGGTCGATCACCTCAAGATAAGCGCGCGCAAGGACGACGACAACCTGACGCCGATCGTCAAAGGAGTCAGTTTCAACGTCGCCCGGGGCGAAGTCATAGCGCTGATCGGTGAATCAGGCTCGGGCAAGACCACCATCGCTTTAGCGGCGCTCGGATACACCAAGCCGGGGCTTGAATTCACGGGCGGCCAGGTGCGCCTAGAGGGCGAAGACGTTATTACCATGGCATCGGATCAACTGCGGGCACTGCGCGGCCAGCGGGTGGCATACCTAGCTCAAAGTGCAGCGGCAACATTTAACCCGGCGCTTACGATCGGCGAACAAGTAACTGAATCCTGTGTTCTGCACGGCATCTTGAATCAGGAGCAGGCGAATGAACGCGCTGAATTTCTTTACCGGGCCCTGGAACTGCCGGACCCTGACCGGTTGGGTAAACGTTACCCGCACCAGGTATCGGGTGGACAACTGCAACGCCTGATGGCGGCAACGGCGCTGTGCGGCAAACCCGACCTGCTGGTGCTGGATGAACCCACCACCGCGCTGGATGTCACCACTCAGATAGAAGTACTCAAAGCTTTCAAGTCCGTGATCAAGCAGGAAGGCTCGGCGGCAATTTATGTGACCCATGACCTTTCGGTGGTGGCCCAGATCGCCGACCACATCGTGGTGCTGTACGCGGGCGAGGTCCAGGAACACGGTAGCGCTGAACAGGTCGTCAGCCATCCGGGACACGATTACACCCGCCGCCTGATGCACGCGGTACGGCCGCCACCTGGCGCCGGACAGGGCGAGGAAACCAGCAGCGAGCATCACCGCGAGGCGCCTGCGCTCGAAGTAAAAGATATCGTTGCCGGTTATGGCAAAACACAAAATGGCATTCCCTCAATAACTGTACTGCGCGATGTCAATGTCTCGATAGAACGCGGCCATACAGTCGGCGTGATTGGAGAGTCCGGTTGTGGCAAATCGACCCTGGCCCGGGTCATGGCGGGCCTGCTGCCGGCGGCACAGGGAAAAGTTCTGCTTGATGGCGAGACACTTAAGCCGGCACTCCAGCGGCGAAGCCGCGGCGAGTTGCAGAAGGTCCAGTTTGTTTTTCAGATGGCCGACACAGCGCTCAATCCGCGACAGCGGATTGATCATATCCTCGGTCGCCCGCTTGAGTTCTACCTTGGTCTTAAGGGCAAAGAAAAGCGCCGGCGTATCGGCGAGCTGCTGCAGATGGTGGAACTGCCCCAGGAGTTTGCTGGCCGGTATCCGGAAGAACTCTCAGGCGGTCAAAAGCAGCGCGTCAATCTGGCCCGGGCGCTGGCGGCATCACCCGAAGTGCTGCTTTGCGATGAAGTGATCTCGGCACTGGATTCCATCGTTGGCGCGAATGTGATCGAGTTGCTCAAGCGGTTGCGTAAACAGACTGGTGTCTCGTTTGTCTTCATCAGTCACGACTTGTCGACAGTGGCATCCTTTGCCGACGAAATCGTGGTGTTGTATGCAGGTCGGGTGGTGGAAAAAGGCGCCACCGACGCGGTGCTCTCCCCACCGTATCATCCTTATACCCGTCTTCTCATCAGCTCGGTTCCCGAGCTGCGGGTGGGCTGGCTTGAAGAAACCATGCAGACGCAGGAGGCACAGGCCGGGATCGACCGAGTGGTTACCTTGACTGACACTGGTTGCCCGTTTTTTGACCGTTGCCCGCTGGCGATTAAAGACACCTGTGATCGCGAGACAGCACCGGCCCGCCAACTCGGTGCCGGCCACACCATCGAGTGCCATCGCAGCGAGGCTGAGTTCGTCCATTGACCGGCAGTGGGGTGAACTTTTTTTGACAAAGTTTTTTTTTGGATGACTGAAGATCTGACTCCGTTCTTGCAACCCGGTCCTGCCGTGCAGAGCGAGGATGACGCCGTGGTGGGTTTTACCCGTCGCGCCATCGGTACCGAGACCCGGATCATCGAGCAGGTCGTGCTGCTGTATTACGCGGTGCGCGACCAGATCCGTTACGACCCCTACGGGGCGGTGGTGTCGGTCACGGGCCTGAGCGCCCGGCGCAACCTCGAAGTTGGCCACGGTTGGTGCGTCTCCAAGTCGATACTGCTGGCGGCCTGCTGCCGGGCTATTGGCGTGCCAGCGCGGCTGGGCTACGCGGATGTGCGCAACCATCTGGCGACCGAGAAGATGCGATCGATAATGCAGACCGACATCTTCTACTGGCACGGCTACACCTCCATTTACCTGGACGGTAGCTGGATCAAGGCCACCTCCGCCTTTAACCTCGAACTGTGCCATAAGTTCCGTTTGAAGCCGCTGGATTTCAATGGCCGCGAGGACTCCATCTACCACCCGTTCGATCTCGACGGCCGGCGTCACATGGACTACCTGCACGATCGTGGCGAATACGCCGAACCACCCATAGCTGCGATGCGGGAGACCTTCCGCACGGAATACCCTGGCTGGAATATGGAGGGTGAAGCTATCGCCGGCGATTTCGAAACCGACGTGGCACTGGAAACCGCAAGTTAAGTCCCGGGCGCGGGCACCCTGACGGTCTCAGGCGGCCTCTGGCGCATACAGCCGCTCGATCTCCTGGGCATAGGATTTACTGATTTTCTGACGGCGGACTTTCATCGTGGCTGTCACCTCGCCGTCGTCGTGGTCCAACTCCTTGGTCAGCAGATGGAAGCGGCGCACTTGTTCGGCCGGGGCCAGTTCCGCGTTGGCGCGCCAACAGAGCGCCGGTCGTCAAAACGAAATCTCCATTTTCCCGAAGGCGCGCAACTTGCATTCTGCGGAGTCGTGTTCAGGTGTCACGACGATATGTTCCCTGAAGAAATCGACCCGGACATGCCCGTCAATTCCGTTGACCCAGACCGGGAGTTTTTTTTGCTTGACCCATTCCCTTGGCCGGGCCCCGCGGTCACCGCACCATATCCATTGCGGACCTGGCACCAGCACGTAGCCTGGGTCGACCCGCTCGAAAAAAGCATTCGGTGCAAGGCTGGTTGCACCGTGATGCGGCATCTTCATGAAGTCAGAATTCATCCGCGGGTCATCGCTCAGCACAGTGCCAACTTTCATGTTCAGGTCGCCAGTAAACAACACGGTGGCATCGTTGATGGACCACTGCATGATGAGCGACAAATCATTGACGTCGATGGTGTCAGCAGCCAGATCATCTTCCTGGGCGTGGAGAATCTCGATGGTGGAGCCCAAGCCGAAATCATAGCGAAGGCCAGCTTCCGGCTGGCGAATGATGACACCGTGGGCTTTTGCTTTATTCACTAAAGCGGCGATATCGGCCATGTCACAGCCCCACGGTATCTCCCGGTCACAGATATGCTGCGGCGGAATGCGCAGGTGCAAGTTGGAAATTGTCACGCCCGCTTCCAATAGTGCAACCAGCCCCTCGTAATGATCCCGGTGCGGGTGGGACACAAAAAAGTGATCGATCTTGTCGATACCAAGCTCGGCAAGGTAGGGCAGCAGCGACTTTTTCGCTTCGCTGTAGTAACCGCCGTCGATCATGATGACCGAATCGCCGGTTTGGATCAGGTTGGCATCTCCCTGCAGTTCGCCCGTGTTGACGTTGACCATATGCCAGCTTGCATCCGGTTTGCTGCTACACCCGGCAAACAGGAATACAGACAGAAAAAAGATGAGCCAGCTTTTTCTCACACCGGATTTCCACCCAGTTTGTCGGCCAGATCAGTCAGCGAAGAACAACACGGCAAATGTGATTTCCTCACCCACCCGGATTCATGGCCATGACCAATGGCTCTACCTCGGGGATGTCATCGGGCACGAAAAAGTCGCTCCACAGGGATTTCTCTGGGTCCATGCGGTAACCGCTGAAATCGGTGACGCCCTCACTAGAGAGGAGTACGTCGTCGATACAGAAGTTGCCGGTGAATTCCCCGGCATCCTTGCCCAGGATCACGGCGGCTGCGTCGGCCATGATCTCCGGCTTGCGACAGTGCGGGAAGGCGATACTGCCTGCGACCACGTTGCTGATGGCGGCGGTTGCTATCACCGAGTGCGGCCACAGCGCATTCACCCCGATGCCCTTGGTCTTCAGTTCTTTAGCCATGCCCAAAACGCACTGGCTCATGCCAAACTTGGAGATGGTGTAGGCCACCGACGGCGCGAACCACTTGGGCTGCATGTCGAGTGGCGGTGAGATGCTGAGGATGTGCGGATTACCTCCCTTGACGAGGTGCGCCAGGCATTCCTTAGAGAGCATGAAGGTGCCGCGCACGTTGACCGCAAACATGAGGTCAAAGCGCTTCATCTCGGTTTTCGCCGTAGGGGTGAGCGATATTGCACTGGCGTTGTTGATCAGAATATCGAGCCCGCCGAATTCATCAGCAGCCTGCGCCACCGCCGCCTTGACCTGCGCCTCTTCCCGGATATCGGTGACGATCGGCAGTGCCCGGCCGCCGGCGGCTTCGATCTCTTCAGCCGCTGTAAAGATGGTGCCGGGTAGCTTGGGATGTGGCTCTGTGGTCTTGGCCAGGATGGCGATACAGGCACCGTCGGCCGCGAGCCTCTTGCCGATGGCCAGGCCAATGCCGCGGCTGCCGCCCGAGATGATCACGCGCTTACCGGAAAACGTCCCCATGAACCTGCTCCTTTGATTGATGCTGTGCTGGTGCCGTGACTGTCACCAGCCCGCGCCCACACGGCCCGGCTGGGTACGGCTTACCGTAGCGCCTGATTGTAACGGCTGTCTACTGGCCTGACTTTAGCCGGCACGGCAATAACCTGGTACCAGGCCCAGTTACCCGCTGACGGACAAACGCGGCCCTCGCCTCGGACTGCGTCAATGGTCGCGGGCCAGCAAGCCGCTCCGACCCGTTTCGATTAGACTGCGCCGGCCCTCCAGCCGCCGGCAGACGATGAGCGCCACCCAACTGGCCACATACCGACTCCTCGACCCCATGACGGATACTGCGAAGCAAACTGCAGCGCAAAACATTGCCACAAACTCCAGCCAGCCGGGCGGTGTTGCCGACAAGCGCCCGTGGGCCTGGCTGGTACTGCTTTTCCTGGGTGTTGCCTGGGGCCTGTCTTTTTCCCTTGCCAGGATGTCCACCGAGGGCGGCGCGCATCCGCTCGGAATCAACTACTGGGTGTCGCTGATCGGCGCGTTGCTACTGCTCGTTGTCAATAGTTTTAAAGGGCGGCGCCTGCCGTTAAAGAAAAACTACCTTTTTCTTTATGTCATCTGTGGCCTGCTGGGCTCGATAATCCCGGGCATCTTGTATTTCTATGCCGCCTCGCGCGTCACTGCCGGGGTGCTGGCTATCACTGTTGCCACCGTGCCGCTGATGACATTCATCGGTGCCGCAATCCTGCGGGTGGAAAAAATCTCGATTATGCGTATGCTGGGTGTGTTGTTCGGCATCTTCTCGGTGGTACTGCTGGTAGCACCCAACGAGAGCTTGCCAGACTCTGCCGCCACACCGTGGGTACTGATCGTCATCCTGGCCGCGCTCTGTTACACAGCGGAGAACCTCATCATTGCACTGCGCATGCCGACAGGCGCCAACCCTTTTGTAATCGTGACCGGCATGCTCCTTGCAGCAACACTCATGATGACGCCCGCAGTGTGGCTTACCGGCACGTTCGAGCCACTCACCTGGCCATTGGGCCGCCCAGGCTGGGCAATACTCGGCATGGCCGCAATCAGCGTGATCGCTTACGGGCTGTTTTTGTACCTCGTGATGTACGCCGGCCCGGTGTTCGCCAGCCAGACAGCATACGTGGTAACGCTATCGGGGGTGCTCTGGGGCATACTGATCTTCGGCGAATCCCATTCGCTCTGGATCTGGTTGTCGCTGGTAACGATGATGGTTGCGTTGTCGCTGGTTAAGCCGCGCACTGGTGCCAGGCCCGGCTAGGTCACCGGCCCCTTTGCTATTACCAACAGGGTGATTGCGATTACAACGAAGACAGCATAAGCCACCAGGCCAGCGATGATGCGCCGGATTCTGCGCCAGCGACGGCGGGCCTGTACCCGGCGCAGCCGGAACTGTTCCGCCGGTGCGACCAGTGGCATGAAGCCGGGGTCGAGGCTTATCGATTCGTCGGCCGCCGAACCTACCCGAATATATGTACCGTCGTCGAACTGGTAGCAAGCGTCGAATTCCCCGAGTGCGAGGCGATAGACCGTATCGGGAAAGCCCGGGCAGGTAGACTTGAGACGATGCTCGACCTGCTTGCGGTATACCGACCAGTTGGGATGAACAGCCCCATAGAGGCGGTCCGGTGCCTGTTCCAGCGCCCCTTCCAACCAGGCCAGTGCGGCATTAACCTGGCCCTCGGTCTGGTCGCTCCACCGCTGCAGAAAAAACGTTACCATGACCACCCCGGCACTAATGAGGATGGCATGGTCCAGCACGGTGGTGCCAATGGCACGGAGGATTTCCATCAGAATCCTTGGCAGTAGAAAATAATCACAACGTACCCAGACGCAGGAGAGCTAGCCCATGACCTACAGACTCTACTACTCGGAACCCTCAGCCGCCATGGGAGTGCGCGCCATACTGGAGGAAATAGGTACGCCTTATGAGTTGGTGTGGACGGACATCTCCTCACCTACCTGGCGCGACCCCGCATTGCTCGCAGCCAATCCCAACGGCTGGATTCCGGTACTCGCCTGGGAGAATAGTTCCATCTACGAGTGTGGCGCTATAACCGTCTTGCTTTGTGACCGGCACCCGGAGGCCGCCTTGGCACCGGCTGCCAGCGATCCGGACCGGGGCCTGTTTCTGCAATGGCTGTTTTACTTCTCGAGTTCGATCCAGGTTGCCTATCAGATGAGCTACCATACGGAGCGTTTCTGTGCAGCAACAAAAGACGAGGACAGCGTCCGGCAGCGCTCGGCCCGGCGCCTGGAAGAAGTCTGGCAGGTAGTGGACGATGCCATTGGTGAAAATTCCTGGCTGTTGGGCGAGCGCTTCAGCGCGATCGACATCTACCTGTACATGCTCACCACCTGGTTGTCGCCGAAGTACGGCCACCCGGTAATCGACCGTTTTGCCAATGTGCAACGGGTGGCTACCAGTGCTGCCACTCGACCTGCAGTGCGCAGCGTGTTTCAACCAGATTGATCGAACGCGAACGGTGCTCCCCCGGGGGGTATCTACGCATCTACCGGGATTGCGGCATCAAGATCGCAGCACTGAGGTCGCGGCCTTGCTCACCTAGGCTGACCGCTCCCAGCCCTTGCCAGCGCCGCAGCGCAGGCAGCGCTGGCTCATGAAGATCTTCTCCCAGTCGGCATCGACGGCGACATAGTCGAGAATAACCCGCAACGCCTTGGAGGTACTGCGAAATCCATAAAGTTCCCTGGCGTGCTCCAGCATCCCGACCATATCCGGATGCAGTTCCACCTCCAGGGTAGTTTTCTTGCCCATTGCCATGCTGCGGTTTCTCCTGGTGCTTGATCGAAGCGTATGGTAGCAGCGGCCGGGTATACCGGGCAGCCCCGCATCGCCATGTCCCGGTATATTGTCCGGGAATTGATTCAGCAAGGTGACATGCTCCATTATTGGCCCGTGTCCAGCCCACCCACGAAACAGGAGGAGCAGCCCGTGGACCTTACTCATGTCGATTACCAGCGCGACGACTCGCTCGCGATCATCTGCTTAAACCGTCCCGAGGCTGGCAATACGCTATCCCGCCAGATGGCGCTCGATATCCTCGCTGCAGCCACCGCGGCACGGGACGATGAAGCCGTGCGCGCCGTGGTCTTTAGCGCGCGCGGGCCCATGTTCAGTTTTGGCGGTGACCTGAAGGAATTCCAGCTCTTTGGTACCGATACCGAAAAACTGGCTACGATCGCAGACCGCTGGCACGAGGCTCAACACATCCTTCTGACCATGCCTAAGCCCGTGGTCGTGGGGGTCAACGGCATTGCGGCCGGGGGCGGCGTACCCATGACGCTGGTGGGCGACATCGTGCTGGTCGACGAAACCGCCCGCTACCGCCTTGCCTACACCGCAGCGGGCCTGAGCCCAGATGGTGGCTCCACCTGGCTGTTGCCACGACTGATCGGCCTGCGCCGCACCCAGGAGCTCATTTTCGAGAACCGCGAACTCTCAGCGGCAGAAGCCGTTGACTGGGGGCTGGCAACCAGAACCGTCCCCGAAGGCGCTGCCCTGGAGGCAGCCGTCAAGGCTGCCCATACGCTGGCCCGGGGTGCGACCCAGGCCTACGCCTCGGCGCGCAGGATGCTGCAGGCCAGTTTTGAAAACGGTTTTATTACCCAGACCAATATTGAAACCGTCGAGATCGCCGCCAATCTGGCTGGGCAGGACGGCCAGGAAGGCATCGATGCTTTCATCAACAAGCGTGTTCCACAATTCAGAGGGATGCACTGATCCAACGGGAACGAAACACCAATGCAGCTCGAATTCGAGCGGCCAGGCCGGTCAGTTTGAGAAACCGTCCGCGATCAGGCCCCCAGGAACGAGGTGTAACCAAAAAGCCCGGCCGCACCACCGGTGTGTAAAAAGACGATGTTCTGGTCTTGTTCGAATTCGCCTTTTCGTACCAGGTCGATCAGGCCGGCCATACCTTTGCCTGAATAGACCGGATCGAGCAGGATGCCCTCCAGCCTTGCCAGCAAATCGATCGCCTCCAGTGTGCTGGGCGCTGGAATACCGTAGCCCTCGCCCACATAGTCGCTGTTAGCGGTTACGTCGTCACGGCTGACCGCGCCGGCAGCGCCGAGTTTTTCAGCAGTCGTACAGGCCAGGCGAAAAACGTTTTCTTCCTGCTGCGCCTTTTCGGCGCGCACGCTGATGCCTAATACTGGAATGTCGCTGCGAATACCGGACAGCCCCGTCACCAGGCCCGCCTGAGTGCCGGTACTGCCGGTCGCGTGGATCACCTGGTCGATGCGCAAGTCGCGGTCATTGGCCTGGCCCACGAGTTCAAAGGCCGCGTTGACGTAACCCAGTGCACCGGTGGCATTCGAACCTCCGCCGGGGATGAGGTAAGCATTCTTTCCCTCGGCCTGGAAACGCTCGGCAGCCGCCGTCAGTGCCGCCTCCATGTCGGTACCGCCAGGATAGCGCTCTATGGCTGCACCATGCAGGCGATCGAGCAGCACGTTGCCATTGTGTTGGTAGTTGCGCTCGCCGATACCGGTGCGATCCTCGAGCAGGATGTGGCAGGCGATACCGAGGCGGGCAGCAAACGCCGCCGTCTGTCGGGCATGATTCGACTGGGTGGCACCCTGGGTGAGGACAACGTCGGCACCTTGCACATGCGCCTGAGCCAACAGGAACTCGAGCTTGCGGGTCTTGTTGCCGCCGGTGGACATACCAGTGCAGTCGTCGCGCTTGATCCAGATACTCGGACCACCGAGTTCACGACTGAGATTCTGCAGAAGTTCCAACGGTGTTGGCAGGTGGCCCCAGTGCAAGCGGGGAAAACGGGCAAGGTTCATAACTACTGGTCTGGGGGCGAGTGCTGCTCTGAAAATCTTACGGCCTATTCTATCCTGCCGCCGGTACTGGTGGCCGCCATTGGACCGTAGCACTTGCCCCTGCACCCAAAGTGGCTTAACCATTCCCACCACAGGTTGGGCGTGTTTCAGATTAGCCTAGCCTTCCTCTTGCCCGAATGGCCAGCAGATTGCTGGGAGTTCAAGCCGGCATCTTGTCAAAGGCCTTGACCGCCGGGTCCAGCGGCGTAGACGGCAAACTGCGACAACTGTAAACGTAGGCAGTCGCCTGGAACCAGCTGGCATCGTCAATCACGCCCACCCGCACACCGCGCCGATCCGGCGTTCGGGTATTGCTGGTGAACATCTGTGACCCACAGGTCGGACAGAAATACTTGGTCATGGTGTTACCGGTATCGCTCAAATGCTGATAACTTCCGGTTGTCCCACGAATGCTGAGCGCCTCGACCGGCACGAACACCAGCGACCCATAGACCGCACCGGTGTTCCGGCGACAGTCATCGCAATGGCAGTTGGCCTGGAACACGGGTTCGGCGCTGCACTCGAACCGCACCGCCCCGCAAAGACAACGGCCGGCAAATTTCTCCACCATATTTTCCCCTCTATTGACAGGCCAGGCGTCACCTCCAGGACACACTGACCTTTTTGCTGGAAACACGAGTGTACCCACAGACCGAGCCACGGTGTAGTAGGGTCTGCTGGCAGGCTTGCCTCGCTGAAATACCGGGTTACACTGACCCCGGATTCAAAGGGCTCCGCACTCTTCGAAAGCCAAGACCTGATCCAGATCGATATCGATGCGCTTCAAAAGATAAGAGGCGGGAGCATCGGTTTCATCTTTCAAGACCCGAGAAAATTCCATTTTAAATAATTTTTCTGCAACAAGAGAAAGGTCAATACCACCAACAGGGCAACTGTACCGCCCAAATGAAAAACCTGACTGTAGTCCATACGGGTTAGGAGTACACCCGCAGTAAGCGGCCCTGCCACTTTGCCAAAATTGCGTACCGCACCGAAGAATCCCATACCCGCACCCAAATGACGGGTGTCCACACACTGACCAACAAACGCGACTGTGGAGGGAAAAATCAGCCCTTGGCCGGTACCGATGACAACAGCAATGGCCAATAACTCCATGTGTGCAGTTGTATATGGTAACAACGAGAGCCCAATCACGAGAACAAGATACCCGGCGTTGATTGCCGTCAGATAACCCACTCGATCACCAAATCGGCCGCCAACAGGTCGCATCACAAGATGCACTGCCTCTTGTATAGTAAAGAACAGCCCTACTGCGAGCAAATTGAAATCCGCCGCGTACAGCGCGTAGAGCGGCAGGAATGCCTTGATCGAATACGTGACCAAATAGACCAGCATCTCGAGGACGCCGGCCACCCACAGCCTGGAATTGGACATCACGGCGCTGAAAGCGCTTTTCCACGCCCGCCCGAATTCCCTTTCCTGTTTCATATTCCATCTATGTGGTGGGCCTGAAAAATCCATCATGCATACGGGCAGAAAGGCAAGACAGCTCATGAAACCAATTAAGGTGAATACGGTAGCCGGGTCCATCCAGGTGAGAAGCCATGCGCCCAAAAGTGGCGCCAGCAAATAACTGCCGCTTCGCGCCATACCAAACCAGCCGAGGCGTTCCGCCTTCCCAGAGACCGCCATCTCAGCCACAAAAGCCAGCGTAACAGGTCCGAAAACTGCAGTAGCGAGTCCATGCAGAAGGCGCAGTGCAAAAAGTTCTTCCGGGGTATTGACCCATGAATAGAGAAACGGCATACCCGAAAACAGCACAAGGCCCGTCAAAAGCCAAAGCCTTCTTCCCCACCGATCCGAAAACCAGCCGAAAATCGGCTTGAGTACCATGCCCGTCATCGTCGAGACCGATACGATAGCCCCAACCAAAAGTTCTCCGGCCCCAAGAGATGCCGCAAACAGCGGCATCAGCGGTGTTTTACCCACCTGATAGGCGGTACGTACAATTAGATCAGCACAAGTAATGCGCCATAAATCCAGCGAAACTCGCATGATGTAAAGACTCAGGCGATGATCGCGGGGACGCCAGCTTTTCCTACTTTTGCATTCAGTGTCGCAATCGGCCCATCGACAAGTTTGTTGAGCTTTCGGATTTCACCATCGATTTTTCGAACGACCTCCACTGACACCTCCCGGGTCTGAGCCGGAGGCGCCGTATCAGACATCGTGACACACCACATCATGCCACCCAATGTGTCATCGAGACCCGCTGGATGACGCAACTCATCACGTGGACTCTCGCGCCGCGTATCTACGAACGTGTTTTCGATTACCTCCAGTTTTTTTCGAATCGAAATAGCACTCGACACGGCTCGTCGCAGTCCTTTGGGCAATTTTTGGATGAGGTCATCGAGTTGTCGCTTCATCCGACGAATACGGTCAACATGCGTGTGCAATTCCGAACGTTTGGCGGTCAGTTCCTGTAGCAACTCGAACTGCTCATCGAGATCAGCCTGGGTGGCATCCACCCGGGGATCCTTAAGTAGCAACAATGACGCAGTGGCACTTCTTCCACCAACTGATATCCGAATATCGTACCGCCCCGGAGGCGCGGCAGGCCCCCTACCCTTGGGTTCTTGTGCTAACGGTTCATAATCCCTTGTGGCCAAGGACGGATCAAGCGGTTTCGCAGCCTGATAACTTAGATTCCAGACAAACCGATTCAATCCCGAATTTGCCGGCAATCGTCGTTCTGGTTTCTCGGTTTCCGCACTAGAAAAACTTTCAATCATGACGCCCGTTTTATCGCAGATCGAGAGTTCGACGGCAGATTCCTGTTTACTCTTCAACCAGTAATAGATAATCGCGCCCCCTGGCGGATTCTCACCGACATCAAGGTGTCGCCGAACAGTCGTACCATCGGGCTGTTTTTGGCGATAGGTCGTGCCAGTAAGACCAAAGGCTGGGCTGTAATCTTTGCCATCACCATCAAATACACCCGCCGCCCACTGGAGTTTGAGACGGTAGGTCGGGCGCGGAGTGAACAGCAGTGGGATTACCTTCCTGTCCGTGCTAATCGGCATTTCTCGAAGCGGCGTAATGTCGTCTAGTATCCAGAAGGAGCGACCGTGGGTTGCGGCCACCAGATCAGCGTCTTTGATCTTGAGATCGTAAACTGGGGCAACCGGTAAGCCACCGCGCATACGGCTCCACTGCTGTCCGTCATCGAGCGAATAAAAAATTCCAGTCTCGGTACCGACAAACAGCAAACCTGGTCGTATAGCATCGGATCGGATGACTCGAGTGATTTCCCCTGTCGGAAAATTACCGTTGATAGATTGCCAACTCTTTCCCCCATCTTGCGAACGGTAAAGGTATGGATTGTAATCATCTAACTTGTAACGGGTCGCCGAAAGATAAATGGTATCAGCCTTATGCGCGGAGATCTCAACAGCGCCGATGTAGGACCATTCTGGCAAATCCTTCGGTGTCACTTTCTGCCACTTATCACCGTCGTCTCGACTCACATGTAAAAGGCCGTCATCAGTGCCCACCCACAGCTCCCCCGGACGGTGAGGGGATTCGACGAAAGTGGACAGGGTCGCATACTGCTCAGCACCGGCACCGTCGAGCGTCAGTGCACCTCCCGACAGACCGAGTGTTTCAGATTCGTTTCGGCTGAGATCTGGACTGATGGCCTCCCAGCTCTGCCCCTCGTTACGGCTGCGAAAGAGGTGATTGCCACCGGCATAAATCGTATTGGTATCGTGGGGTGAGAAGGCAACAGGAAATGTCCAAGCAAAGCGGTACTTCAAATCCTTGGGAGCAAAGCCCGTTGACTCTTCCGGCCAGACATTGATCATCTGGATCTGCCGGGTCCGGTGGTCGTAGCGCTGTAAAGCACCGTTGCCGCCGGGGGCAGAACCGACGGCTCCGCTGTAAACGATATTGGGATTTTCTGGGTGCACTGCGATAAAACCACTTTCACCGGTACCCGGCAACGTGCAATCACTCATGGTGATCACGCCCCATTCGGCAGCACTCGGCACACTGATTGAGGTGTTGTCTTGCTGTGTTCCGTAAACCCGGTAGGGAAACTGATTATCGATATCCAGTCGGTACAGTTGCGCTGTCATCTGGTTATAAATAGTCGACCACGTATCGCCTCCATTGAAACTGACATTGGCACCACCATCGTTTCCCTGGACCATTCGCTGGTTGTTTTTTGGGTCAATCCACAGGTCGTGGTTGTCCCCATGCGGCGTTGTAACTTCCTGAAAACTGGTGCCACCATCCGTTGACTTCCACATTTGAAGGTTGGTGATGTAGACCGTATTCCTATCGCACGGGTCTGCAAACACATGGGTGTAGTACCAAGGTCGATGCAACAGATCGCGGTTGGGGGATACCAGCGACCAACTGTCGCCACCATCCTCGGAACGGTACAGGCCTGCTTGCTCCGCTTCAACCAACGCCCAGACTCGACCGGGTTTTGCGGGTGACACAGCGACGCCGATCTTGCCTTTCATGCCCTGCGGGAATCCTGGGTGCGTACTGACTTCTTGCCAGGAATCTCCACTGTCGGTGGAGCGAAATAACGCACTGTCGGGTCCGCCACTCGAGAGATTCCAGAAATTTCGCTTCGTTTCCCATATTGAAGCAAAAAGAATCCGGGGGTTTGTTGGATCCAGCGAGAGATCCACAGCACCGGCTCGCGCGCTTTGATGCAAGATCAAGTCCCAGTGCTTACCCCCGTCGGTGGTCCGGTAGACCCCCCGCTCGGGATTCTCGCCAAACGCATGACCAAGTGCGGCAACATATGCAATATCCGAATTTTCGGGATGAATACGGATCTCCCCTATATGGCGGGTCTCCTCAAGACCGAGGTGAATCCAACTTTTCCCGCCATTGCTCGACTTGTAGACACCATCGCCAAAAGAGACATCGGTGCGAATCGTGGTCTCACCGGTGCCCGCGTAAATCACATTTGGATCACTGTCTGAAACCGCGAGCGCCCCGATGGTGGCGCTGGTTAGATACCCATCCGAGACGCATTCCCAGTAGGTTCCGCCGTCCGTGGTTTTCCAGATACCTCCAGCACAAGCGCCAAAGTAAAACGTCATCGGGTCTGTGGGATCGCCGGCCACTGCTACGACGCGACCGCCCCGCGGTGGACCGATACAACGCCATTTGAATCCTTTAGTGATGGAATCTTTTCCCTGCTTTGTCTCGTTTTTCATTACATACCCCATGAAGTGGCTTCAAACCAATCTCAATCCCGGCCAACCAGGCAAACCCCCATCTCGCTGCAAAGATATCACGACGCCCCCTCATTCAAGAAGAAGAAAAAACCAACGGAATCCGTTGACAGAATCGAGGCCTGACGGTTCCAATAGGGTAATTATCTGAACCGTTGCTGCCATGCTATCAAATCCTGACTCAGATGTTGTGCTGTCCGTAACCGACGTCGTCACCCAGTTTGACACGGCCGACGGCAGGGTGCATGCCGTGAATGGGGTCAGTTTCGATGTTCGGGAGGGGGAATTGTTGGGTGTCGTCGGCGAAAGCGGCTGTGGCAAAACCGTCACCATGATGTCACTCGTCAAGTTGCTGCCCATGCCGCCCGGGGAAATTGTTGGGGGATCCGCACTCTTCGAAGGCCAAGACCTGATCCAGACCGATATCGATGCGCTTCAAAAGATAAGAGGCGGGAGAATCGGTTTCATCTTTCAAGACCCGATGACGTCACTCAACCCCGTTCTAACGGTTGGCTACCAGCTGACGGAAGCATTGCGCTTGCACAAAAATTCATCGAAGTCCGCTGCCCGGCAACGCGCCGTTGAACTTCTTGAACTGGTTGGAATTCCGATGGCGAAAGACCGACTCGATGATTATCCCCATCAATTCTCCGGTGGTATGCGGCAACGTGTCATGATCGCCATCGCGTTGTCTTGCGATCCGAAACTGTTGATCGCTGATGAGCCAACGACCGCGCTCGACGTAACGATCCAGGCTCAAATTCTCGATCTGGTCAAAACTCTCAGACAGGAACTTGGCATGGCCATTATCTGGGTCACCCATGACCTTGGCGTGGTTGCCAATCTCGCGGACCGCGTGATGGTGATGTACAGCGGTTTTGTTGTCGAGCGGGCCGATGTTGAAAAACTTTATCGCACACCGAAACACCCCTACACCTATGCACTGCTTCGAACCCTGCCAGAAATGGAAGGAGAGCGGGCCCAGCGTCTGGAATCCATCGAGGGCCAGCCGCCCGACCAATTACAACGACCGGATTCCTGTCCGTTTGCACCGCGCTGCGCCTATGCGTTCGAGCGCTGCACTCAAGAGAACCCCCTTTTAGAGTTCGTTTCAGAAGGTCATGAGGTCGCCTGCTGGTGGAACATGGAAAAAAATGCACCACGCGAGGCGAGCTGACAACAAAATAATGCGCCCATGAGTGATACCCACCTTTCCGAACCTTTACTTCAAGTAAAAAACGTGAAGCAACATTTTCCGGTCACGGCAGGTTTGCTGCGTCGACAGGTTGGTATGGTCAAAGCGGTGGACGGCGTCGATTTTGATTTGTTTCCGCGGGAAAATCTTGGACTCGTGGGCGAAAGCGGATGCGGAAAAACGACGTTAGGCCGCACCATATTACATCTCTATCGTCCAACCGAAGGCCAGATCCTGTTTAAGAATGCGGATCTAACACTCCTTAAACCATCGGCCTTGCGCGCATTGCGCCCGAAAATGCAGATGATCTTCCAGGATCCACAGGACAGTCTTAATCCCCGCATGACGGTCGGCAGCATCATTGCCGAACCACTGGATGAACACAGCATCATTAAAGATAAAGAGCGTAGTAATCGGATCGAAGAATTGCTGGACGCCGTCGGCTTAAACCCGAGATACACCAACCGCTACCCACACGAGTTCTCCGGCGGTCAGCGCCAGCGAATTGGGATCGCACGCGCTCTGGGACTCAATCCTGAATTCATCATTTGCGATGAACCAATTGCAGCTCTCGATGTATCAATCCAGGCCCAAGTCGTTAATCTGCTGGAAGATCTGCAGGAAAAACTGGGGCTCACATACCTTTTTATCAGTCACGATCTGGGAATGATTCGCCACATCTCCAAACGGGTCGCGGTAATGTATTTGGGTAAGATTGTCGAACTCGGACCCGCGCACGAACTTTACAGCCGCTCGCAACATCCCTACACCAAGGCCTTGCTTTCTGCGGTGCCGCTACACGACCCAGGGCGCGAAGCAAAACGAGAGCGTATCATCCTCTCAGGTGATGTCCCGAGCCCTGCCAACCCGCCCACGGGGTGCCCGTTCCGAACGCGTTGCCCCGTGGCAGAAACGCGCTGCGCTACCTCAATGCCCGAACCCAAGAATCTGGGTCTGGGCCACTGGGTGGCCTGCCATCTTATGGAATAACTAATTGCGGTAGACTCTCACCCAGAACTGGCTTGCGGTGAAGCTTTGGCGATCTAATAAACATCGGTGACCGAGGCTGTTGCTTCTTTTTGGTTCTCAGTAAACCGGCTGACCTTCGGGTTCGCTATTAACTACAACATGAGGGAAGGAAAATGAGGAATACACTTCTTTTTAGTATCGCGCTTTCTTCCGCGGTCGCACTGGCGGGCACTGCCTGGGCTGCGGATCGAGGGCGAGACGGTGAGTTGAGATTGCTCTACTGGCAAGCGCCGTCGACCATGATGCCGTTCCTCTCGGGCGGCACCAAGGAGTTGGAAGCCTCGTCGGTCGTGATTGAGCCACTGGCTCGTTATGACAACGACGGGAAGATGCACGCCTGGCTTGCCGAAGAGATTCCAACGGTTGCAAACGGTGGCGTTGCAGAAGACCTGAAGTCAATCACCTGGAAAATCAAACGTGGAATCAAATGGTCGGATGGATCCGAATTGACGTCGGCAGACGCGGTATTTACATACGAATACTGCTCCCATCCGGATACCGGCTGTACGTCATCCAACTACTTCAATGACATTGTCTCGGTAGACGCAGTGGACTCGCACACCGTCCGGATCAATTTCAGTGTGGCTAAACCGTTTCCCTATGCCCCATTCGTCGGCTACAACGCCCCGATCATACAAAAGGCACAGTTTGATGGTTGCATTGGTGCCAAAGCGCAAGAATGCACCGAGCAAAATTTCAATCCCATCGGCACAGGACCCTTCAAGGTTGTTGACTTCAAGCCGAACGATGTGATCGTGTTCGAAGCCAATGAGCTTTATCGTGAGGAAGGTAAACCTGCTTTCTCGAGCCTCCTGTTTAAGGGCGGTGGTGATGCAACGTCGGCGGCCCGGTCGGTACTCGAGACAAGCGAGATGCATTACGCATGGAACCTCCAGGTCGAGCCCGAAATTCTGGCCAAAATGGCGGAAGTGGGGAAAGGCACGATCATCGCGGGATTTGGCACATCGGTAGAACGACTGATGGTGAATTTCACCAATCCGGATCCGAATTTGGGTGACGATCGCGCCGAATATCTCGGCGGCAACAACAACCGGAACCCGCATCCTTTCCTTTCGGATTATGCGGTACGCCGGGCCTTGTCATTGGCCATCGATCGCCAGATTCTGGTGGATGCAGGTTATGGTAGTGCGGGAAAAATCGGCTGCAACGTCCTTCCGGCGCCAGCCATTTACGCCTCTGATGCGAATGATGAGTGTAAGACCCAGAATGTCGATGAAGCCAATCACATCCTGGACCACGCCGGTTGGGTTCGCGGTTCGGATGGCGTTCGCGCGAAAAACGGGGTGAGACTTTCCATTCTCTACCAGACCTCGACCAACTCGGTCCGCCAAGGCACGCAGGCTTTCATCAAAGAAATGTGGAAGGCCATTGGCGTCGAGACAGAACTTCGGAATCTGAGTGCATCGGTATTTTTTGGCGGCGACCCCGCAAGTCCCGACACCTATCAGAAGTTCTATGCCGACATCGAGATGTACACCAATAATTTCAGCGGTACTGACCCTGAAACCTACATGGCCAATTGGACGTGTAAACAGGTCTCACGGCGAGCAAACACCTGGGGTGGCGGCAACATGCCGCGTTGGTGCAACCCGGATTACGATGCGCTCTCCACTGAGATGTCAAAGACCGCTGACCTTGATGATCGGATTCGCCTAGCCAAAGCGATGAACGATATGTTGATGCAAGATTACGCCATGATCCCGCTTATCCATCGCGGGGGCGTATCTGCTTTTTCCAATGTGATAGAGGGCCCCCGAGGAAACGAATGGGATTCCGAACTTTGGAATATCGCAGATTGGCATCTTAAATAAACGGACTTTTTGAACCATTGTTTGCGCGGTTTGCGGGCTTTTGCCCGTAAACCGCCTTTTCTTGATTGATCACAAGGCGTACCGGATTTGATTCAGTACATTATTCGACGCCTTCTCGCTGCGATCCCGACGCTGCTGGTCATCAGTTTCGTCATTTTCGCGATCCTTGATCTGGCGCCCAGCGATCCCACCGGCAACCTGCCAATGACGGTGCCGCCGGAAGTCCGAGAAAAAATTCGTATATCTCTTGGGTTGGACCAGCCAATGTACATCCGATATTACAAGTGGCTGGTGCAATTTTCTGTCAATGAACCATTGAATATTCTACAGCACAGTTTTGGTGTCACGATTGGTGACGCAGAGAACCGGACTCGTATTCTGTCGTGGGCGACACGCAGTCCTGTCATCGACCTGATTGTCGAACGCACACCGCAAACACTTTGGGTTGTCGGGCTCTCTTTTCTTTTTGGCATTTTGATGGCCATTCCGATTGGCATCGTGCAGGCGTATCGGCAATATTCCCTGTTTGATCAAATCGGCACCTTTGTGGCCATGCTTGGATTTTCCGTGCCGACCTTTTTCACCGGTGTCGTTGCCATCATTCTCTTCAGCGTTCAATTGAAATGGTTTCCTATGATCTATGACACCACTTTGGAGATCACCAGTTGGGACAATTTTGTGTTGCAAATAAAACAAATGATCATGCCGGTCACAGTACTGGCGTTTTATCAGGCGTCGCAGCTCAGTCGATTCATGCGTGCGGCGATTCTTGACAACCTCAACCTCGACTATGTCCGGACTGCCCGCTCCAAAGGCCGGAGCGAGAACGCGGTATTAATGATTCACGTACTCCGAAACAGTTTGATCCCGATCGTGACATTAATCGCCCTAGGCATCCCGACTATTTTTGGCGGTGCCATCATCACAGAACAGATTTTCCGGGTGAACGGACTAGGTCAGCTGCTGATCATCGCAATCGAAGGGGCGGATATTCCAACGGTACAGACGTTGACATTCCTTTTTGCCATTTTGATCGTGATCTTTAATCTCATCGCAGATGTGCTGTACGGTATTCTGGACCCGCGCATTCGCTATGATTAATTCAACGAACCTCTTGAGATGAATACGCGCGCTACCTCAATGGATTCCGCTGTGATCGAAACTGAACACCGATCTATGTGGACGGACGTTTGGCGTCAGTTTCGAAAACACAAAGGCGCTCTTGTTGGGGTCTTTGTGTTTGCATTTATCATCATCGCGGTGTTTGTTGGCCCTCCGATTCATGGGGTGGATCCCAACGCCATTGATTTCAAAGCCAGGAATCTTAGTCCCGAGTGGGCGCACCCGCTCGGAACTGACAACATTGGTCACGATACACTGGCGCAGATGCTCGCTGGTGGCCAGGTCTCGCTTGCGGTGGGCTTATCCGCCGCCTTGATTGCATTGATTCTCGGCACACTGATCGGGGTGCTTGCGGGGTTCGTCAAGTCCCTGAATGGGCCGCTGATGCGTTTGACGGATGTATTTCTTTCGCTGCCGCTTCTGCCGCTCCTTCTGGTGTCGATTATGTTGTTTCGAGATACCTTGCGTGCGGCTTTTGGTCCAGAAACCGGTATTTTTCTTTTAATTGTGGGCCTCATCGGTGTGACGAGTTGGATGCACACGGCCCGAATCGTTCGAGGGGATGTTTTGAGCATCAAGGAGCGGGAATTTGTGACCGCCGCACACAGTATCGGCACCCGTCGTCACCGCATCGTTTTTCGCCACATACTTCCCAATATCTTAAGCCCCATCATGGTCTCGGCGACGCTGGGTATAGCCAATGCGATCATCACGGAATCAGCGCTGTCTTTTCTGGGACTGGGATTCCCGCCTGATTTTCCAACGTGGGGTCGACTTCTCTATGATGGCACGAACTTTATCCAGATCACGCCATCGCGCGTCATCTGGCCGGGCGTTTTTATTGCGCTAACCGTACTCAGCGTCAACTATATCGGTGACGGGCTGCGCGATGCACTGGATCCCCGTCTCCGCGGCAGGTAATTACATACAGCAATAAATATCGCGATACGGTTTGCTTAAAACTCTCTTTTATCTACTAGAAGCGTCGTTAAGTAACTTGATTTTGTCGATACTGAATCGTCATGCCACAGCCTGCCCATCCTGAGTTTATTCTTGAGGAACTTCGGCGCGGGATGCATTGCTGGAGGTTGATATGATTGCGAGAAGACCTTCTGGGTAACACAAGCCGGGCGTCTAATCATCGCGCTTCTAGCAATCTTTTGCAGGCAGAACCAACTCACGCAGATGATCAAGACCGACCGGTCCAGAACCCAAAACCCGTCCATGAAAGGCCTTTAAGGTAAACCAGTCCTGCTGCTCGGCTTCAGCACGAAGATCCAGAATGCGTTGCTCACCTATTTTGTAGGTGATGGCCTGTGCGGGAAATCCGAGATATCGCGTCACCTCAGATTGAGCGTAGGCCGGATCCAGTAGAGCATAATCCGTAAGAAGTGCCACTGCCGTCTCGAAGGTCCATGATTCACCCGGGTGAAACAACGTATCCAAAGGGATCGCGAGATCAAGATGCATACCGATATCGATAACCACCCGACAAGCCCGCATCATCTGGCTGGCCAGAAGACCGAAGAGATATTCGGGGCGATCAAAAAATCCGAGTTCACCCATCAGCCGCTCGGCATATAAAGCCCAACCTTCCCCGTAACCTTCATTCCAGATGGCTAGCCGGTGCGCTCGGGTCAATCGATCCCCGAGACAGAGCTGCACACCGCATTGGAGATGATGGCCTGGGAAACCCTCGTGATATCCAGTCGTGATTTCATCAAACAGCGGATAGCTGGGTCTTTCTTGTTTGACGTACCACACCGTGCCTTTTCGCGAGAAATCCTCCGACGGGGGGTTGTAATACGCACCCAACGCACCCCCTGATGGCGCGAACTGCACATCGACCTCGTGTATCTCGGGAGGAATATCAAAAACCTTACTATCCAATTGCAACAACGCATGTCGTTGTCGCTCACGCATGGTTTCAAGAAACGTCTCCTTGGATACGGCCACGCAGCGCGAATCCGTTTTCAACAGTGAAGCAACTTCGGGTATCTGGAGCGTCGGGTCAATCTTACGGCCAACATTTCGCATCTCTTCAAGCGTCTGCCGTACTTCCTCCCAACCCCACCGATACGTCGTTTCGAGATCGATATCTGCCCCGAGATATCGCCGTGCTTCAAACTGGTATCGCTCAAGCCCCACTGCATCTTTTGCGGCCGCACTTGAAAGATAGTCGGTCTCCAGGTATTCCCCGAGATGCCGGTACGCCGCCTTCGCGCCGTCAATACCTGCGATGATGCGATCCATCAACGCGCTGGTGACATCCACATCGCTTGCCTGTAGTGGTAAATCGTTAAAAAAAGATTGATCCGAAGCGTGCCACTCACATTGTTTAAGACATGCTTCCACCTGGCGTTTCGCAACTGGCCGGTTGTTCCGTCGGCCCTCTTCCAGGCTTGCGATGTAGCCCCAGAACGCTGCGCCAAGCCCTTCAAGACGAGCCACAATGTGAGCCCATTGCGTGGCTGTCTCCTTCGGCATCAAATCAAACGTATCTCGAAGCACCTGGGGTGGCGATGCAATGTTGTTGAGGTCCGAAAATGGATCTGACCGTAAGATACGCTCTTGCTCCAAGGACAAATGCTCACGCAGAACCCGCCGTCCCAGCGCTTCCCAGTGATCGCCAGTGCCGGGCAAGTCGTTCAATCGATCACTAATGCCATCCAGAAAAGACAAAGTGGCTTGCCAACCGGCAGGGCTCAAGTCGCCCCACTGATCATTGTGACCCTCGACCCCCATTTGGGTCGCCAGCACCGGTTGCAACCCGGCTATCCCCTCAACAAATTGATCAGCGAGCGCAAAAACGTTGGTCATCTGGACATCGCCTCCACTTTTCGCAGCAATCTATCTTGTTTCGTTCGATGACGCACCCGAATGTTTTACGGATGTTACCTATGGTTTCTCCAACAGCAAACTTGAGGGGTGTTGCAGTACTTCCGCCTTCAGACGATTTGAGTATTCTCTGGGCTTCTTCTCTGACTTTTCCGACAGCCTTACTCCCCAAAACAGACAAAAGCTTAGATTCCGGCATTCTAGATTGTTATTTGCTTGAAGGAATAGGGATTTTCTTTTGGCAGATGTGGGGTCTTGCACATCATCCGTGCAACCCATCTCTTCATCCTCCATGACGAGAGATAAAAAGTATAACTTTCTAAGACCCTATAAGAATATTAGAGCAAAATCACAATTCACAAGGATTGCAAAGCCTGGTTTGCCTGCCCGGACTCTGGCCCTGCCAACGGTCTTCGGTGTCGAAAACCCCTAACAACACCGCTACCCCAAGACCAAGGTAAACTGGCCGACTCACGCACAACCTGAACAAGTCATAATCCACCCTTGACTGATATCCCTGGCCTCACCAACATACGAATAACCCCATGAGCACTTCTGATACCCGCCGCACGGTTTCCTGGGCCCTTTATGATTGGGCCAATTCCGCCTTTGCCACCACGGTGATGGCCGGGTTTTTCCCGATCTTCTTCAAGCAGTACTGGAGCCAGGATGCAGTTATCACCCACAGCACTTTTTATCTGGGGCTCGGTAACTCGGTTGCCAGCCTGATCATTGTAATCCTGGCGCCGATACTCGGGGCCATGGCCGACACGGGTGGACTGCGCAAGCGCATGCTGGCGACTTTTGCCAGCCTTGGTGTTCTGGCCACGGGAGCGCTTTATTTGGTTCAGGCAGGCATGTGGCCGTTTGCAATCCTGCTTTATGCCATTGCGGTCGTGGGCTTCTCGGGCGCAAATGTCTTCTACGATGCCCTGCTCATCATCATCGCCCCGGCCAAGACCCGCCACCGCGTCTCGGCACTGGGCTTCGCCCTAGGCTATCTGGGCGGGGGCCTGTTATTTCTACTCAATGTTCTCATGTATCAGTTTCCCAACATGTTTGGGCTGGCTGACGGTGGGGAAGCAGTTCGCTGGTCTTTTATCACCGTGGCGGTGTGGTGGGCGGTGTTCTCGATACCGCTTTTTCTGTACGTGGATGAGCCTCTACCCGCCAACGGCCGGCGCCATGTCGACATCGGCGGCACTTTTGCCGCTCTTCGCCATACGGCCCAAAACCTGCGGCAATACCGCGGCGCCTGGATGTTTCTACTCGCCTACTGGCTGTATATCGATGGGGTCGACACCATTGTGCGTATGGCGGTGGACTTTGGCCTGAATATTGGACTGGGCCAGGGAAATCTGATCACGGCACTGTTGATGGTTCAGTTTATCGGCTTTCCCGCAGCGCTCGTGTTCGGTCGGCTGGGCGAACGCTATGGCGCCCAGCGGGGCATCTGGGTCTGTATCTGGGCCTATGTGGGCGTCACCGTTTTCGCCTTCTTCATGGAAACAGCACTGCAGATGTATATCCTCGCCGCTGTCATCGGCCTGGTCCAGGGTGGTATCCAGGCGCTCAGTCGCTCGATGTTTAGTCACCTCATTCCGCAGGAGAAAAGCGCCGAGTTTTTTGGCTTTTACAACGTGGTGGGTAAAGCCGCCGCGGTTTTCGGACCAATGATGATGGGTACTATCACCTACCTCAGCGGCAACCCACGCCTGGGTATTCTTTCAGTGGCGTTGCTGTTCTTTGCCGGGATGTTCTTCTTTCGCCTGGTACGCGATCCGGTTGATACTCAAGCAGCCTGATGCCACTGGCCGCGTGAGATCAGCACCGACTTGAGCAGGGCCGGTCGATCGGTCATCAACCCGTCCACGCCCAGGTCGAGCAGACGGTGCATCTCGCTAGCCTCGTTCACCGTCCACACATGCGTGTGCAGGCCGCGGCGCTTCATGACCTCGATGAACCGCTTATCGACCACCTTGATGCCGTGCCACCAGACCGGCACCTGGGCACAGGCCGCCTGCAGTGTGCCCATCGGCAGCGCGAGGCTGGCAAGACGAGCTCGGGTGGTCTCAAGCGGTGCCATCGAGGTACATGCTTCAGGCAGAGCTGCGCGTACCCGCTTCAGACGGCGTCCGGAGAATGAGCCGATACAGACCCGCTCCTTGGCACCTGCTCGCTTAATCACCCGCACCAACGGTTCGACTGCAGCATCAGACTTGGGCTCTATGTTGAAACACGTCTCCGCAAAGGTGCCAAGCAGTTCCTCCAGCAGTGGAATCGGCTCCCGGCCGTGAACCCTGGCCTGGCGCACAGTTGCGTAATCCATCTGTGCGATCACGCCGCGCTCAGCGGTTACCCGATCAAGACGGTCGTCGTGAAACGCGAGCAGCACCCCATCGCGCGTGCAGTGCACATCGGTCTCGAGGTAACGAAAACCCTGGCGTACCGCACCTTCGAAAGCGGCCAGGGTGTTCTCCGGTCCGGCCTCATGGTCACCGCGGTGGGCAAATGCCAGGATGCCCGAATGCTCCAGGAATGCGTGACTCGGCATATAGTGCGCCCCCGGGGGCAGTTATAGACAAGCTACCCGCTATTGTGAATGCAGCGGGCCCCAACTGAAAAGCAGGCCAACGAGATAATCCCATGCTGACAGAAATCATCCTCATTGTCGCTGGGCTGCTGATTGCCCTGTACCCGCCACTGTCACTGATCGTGGCGGGCGTACTCACGCTGTTCGGTGTGCTGGTGCTGATGAGTGCGCACTACCACCATAAACTGCAGCGCCAGGGCGACAACCCCATCACCGAATTGATCCTGCCCTACTGACGTAGATTGTCAGTTCGGCTTATGGCGCAGTTTTGCCGCGATGAAATCGCGCTGGGGGATGTGCAGCAGGCGCTGGATCTTGCGCATCAGATGGAGCTCGTGATCGTCCAAGCGCCCATCCGTGTATACCACTTGCCACATCTGCTCGACCAATCGCAGTCGCGCCTGCTCTGGCCAGTGTCGGTTGATCAACGAAGTGAAGCCGTGCAGATCGACTGCTTCGCGGGCCTGGGTCTCGGCCAGGGCCATGAGTTGCTGCGCTTCACTGGCGCTTAGCGAGAACTGCTCTGACACCAGCGCTTCAATGGCCATACGTTCATCAACACCGAGGTCGTAGTCCGACATTGCAGTCTCAAAAAGCAGGGCCGCGGCGGCAAGGCGCAACGAGTCTTCCGCCTGGCTGGCAGGGTCACTGACCTCAAGGCGTTGGCGGAAAAACTGGTTGATCGCGTCGATCA
Organism: Arenicellales bacterium; assembly: GCA_030754035.1. GTDB lineage: Bacteria > Pseudomonadota > Gammaproteobacteria > Arenicellales > UBA868 > UBA12578. The sequence goes on from JASMBC010000003.1 coordinate 72,646, forward strand.
TCTGGCAGGGGCAGCAGTTCTGGTCACTGGAGGTCGAATTCTAAGCCACCGCCTTTGTCCATATTGGCACTATGGCGAGCAATCCCCCCTTTAAGGAACCGACTAGGAGTGATCTCCGGGGGCAACGAAAGAAAAAGAGCAAAAAAAAGGGGCGGGGCCCTGGCGGGCACCGCCCCTACTTCCACGGTCATTCATGGAGGAGATATGCAGGCGCATTAACTCATACCCGCGAGCCGCGTACATTGATCTAGATCAATAATCAGGGCGGACACAATACCATCCTACCTTTGAGGTAATAGGATCTATGGGGCGATGTTTCAGGGGTCTGCTGGGGCGCACTGCTCGTGCTGGCGGTCATGTTGGCTGTCGTAGGCAATCTCACAAGTCATCGCCTGGCCGTCCTTTTCCAGGTGGTAAGTTGTAACCGACAGCAGCCGCGGCAACTCTTCGTAGGGTGGCAAACCGGGTAGCACCTGCTCGCGCGTCTCGCTCCCGATCAGGGTCCAACCCTGCTGCCGGAGGCCATAGACGCCAAGTTCCGGCGTTTGTGCCCCAACCGGGCTAAGCCCCATAACGAGCAGTGACAAGAGCAAAGATCGAAACAACACAGGTAAAGAAGTCCCCCGGTGCACCGGCAAAGGATATATGAGTGGATAGTTTACAAAGAGAACTGCCACGGTGGAAACTACTGCAGGTTTCCCCGTGCAATCAGTAGAATTGAGGGTCCCAACACATAGCCGGTAAGCGTACTTCAGTTATTGCAAGCGATGGCGTGCCGCGCGAGGGGCATATATTCTTCCTCTGCGTAATAAGCGCTTCAGTAAAAGCTAAGCACTTTTAATGATGAGATATCTTGTTTTTTTTCTTGCTTCATTTCTAGCCTTTGGCAATGGCGCTGTCGCTAACGATATCCAAGCAACCAAATACCTTGAGAGCATTGTCCTGGGAGCCGGGTGCTTTTGGGGAGCTGAAAAAAGGTATGCTGCGATACCCGGGGTAATCGATGCAATATCAGGTTACGCAGACGGCACGGTTGCGCCAAATTACCGTGAAATAACCCAATCCAGGAATAAGCTTAACCCGTTCAACCATGCCGAAGTAGTCAAAGTTCTATTTAATAGCAGCGTGGTATCGGCTGAGGAAATATTACGTCAATATTTTGAAGGTCACGACCCAACCCAAGTCAATCGCCAGGGAAATGACATTGGCACTCAGTACCGATCGATTGTCTTGACAACTAACGAGAAGCAAGCCAGTACTGCGGAAAAAGTCTTAACTGAATACCAAGATCTTCTCAATAAAGCAGGTTACGGCAAGGTATCAACAAAGATCAAACCTTTAGAGAAATTCTATTTAGCAGAAGATTATCATCAGGATTATCTGATAAGAAATCCTAATGGTTATTGTCCGGATCATTCCACCGGAGTCAAGTTTGTGGCCGCCGGCAACAGTGCAGATATAGATAATTCTTCGCTCTTTGAGGGAAAACAAGTAGTAATAATCGAATCTGAGACTTGCCCGTACTGTAGGGAATTTAGAAACAATGTCCTGGCCAACTACCAGGGCACAATACCCGTCACCTCTAGATTGGCATCACAGTTAAAAGATCTACAGATCAAATCGCCAACTTGGGCGACTCCAACAATCTTATTTCTGGAAAACGGGGTAGAGGTATTCGGGAGACAAGGTTATCTGGACCCTGATTCTTTTTATCACTTGCTCGGTAGGTTTAAGTTAGGCCAAGTAGAGGCTTTCGACGTCGCTTTCAATCAAGGGACCGATGCCAGGTATTGCAGGCAATATGAAATATTCAAAAACACCCCCGATGGCGTGTTTATCGATAAGTTAAGCGGCGCGGCTTTATTTGACACCCGTGATCGATTTAACTCTGGGAGCGGGTGGTTGTCATTTACCAAAGCAATAGATGATTCTGTTACTGAGCATCAAGACAATAGTTTTGGCATGAGCAGAGTAGAAATCCGTGCAAAAGTCTCGGGGATTCATTTGGGTCATGTCTTTGCTGATGGGCCAGGTGGCAAACAAAGATACTGCATCAATGCGACCGTACTGGAGTTCAAACCCAGAGAATCAGGGTAGCCATAGAGCCTTGATAAAGCTTGAGCTAGGTTTTCAAATGCGTGCCTGTGGTCTATAACAGAGTCGTACCGCCGTCTACCATGATCGTCTGACCAGTGATAAACCGGGAAGCATCTGATACTAAAAAGATAATGGTCCCAACCATGTCTTTGGGTTCTAAATTGACACCGAGCGACTGATTACCAGCAATCACTGCGAGAGTTTTTTCCCGCTTCTCACCCATGAAACCTTCGGTCCCTTCGGTCAGTACTGCGCTTGGAGCCACTGAATTTACCCGTATCCAGTCACGCCCGAGTTCCCGGGCGAGGCTCCGCGTGATGCCGATCACGGCCGCCTTGGACATCGCATAATCCAGTGCATAGGGCATGCCGTAGGTTGCGGCCAGCGAGGAGATATTGATGATGGTCCCACCTCCAGCCGCGCGCAACTCCGGCACACAGGCCTTACAGCACTGCCAGATACCCTTGATGTTGACGTTCATGACATTGTTCCATTGTTCATCGGAAATCTGATCGAAGCGCCCACCGGAGATATCCCCGTAAAGTGCAGCATTATTGATCAGTGAGTCAATCTGGCCGAATGCTTCGATTGCCGATCGGGCCATTGCCTCACAACTGGCCATCTCGGTAACGTCTAGGTGTACCCCTATCGCCTTGCCGCCGGTCGAGGCCACTGCCTCTACCGTCTCTTTGGTATCGCGTATATCCGCTGCGACCACATTTGAGCCTTCGGCCGCAAGCGCTTCACAGTAAGCCCGACCCAGGCCCCGAGCAGCACCGGTTACGACCACAGTCTTATTATTGAGCTGCATAACTAATCTCCGCATTTTATGGGAACCGCTACCGCGGCTTGATCTCCCAGGGATTTATTTCGGCCACGTCTTTGCAAATGGGTAAACGGCAACCCAGGATAATTCCTTAACCCGACTGTACTAGAATTCAAGCCAAAAGAATCATGGGCAGCGATAGGGCCTGGATAAAGCTCTGCGCCTCGGTCACGGACTCCTCGACCGCGTCCTCGTGACAGCCGAAGGCCGAATATCCGGACACCACCATTCCTGCAAACGTCGCGATGGCTTGGGCGACACCGTCGAGGGTCACTTTGGTGCCAAAGACCTTGCACAATTCCCGCCGGCAGCCTGGGACGCCAATCCGAATTGTTGTGACCGGCAGCGAGTGCACGGGCAAAACCACCCTGGCCCAAACGCTGGCCCGATACCTCGACTGCCCCTGGTCGCCCGAGGCCGCCCGCGAGTACCTGGCCCGCAAGCGCAGTGCGTTGACGGCGGCCGACGTGGAGCCGATCGCCCGGCAGCAGATAGCAGAGGAAGATCTAGCGCTGGCGCAAGCCGATCGCCTTATGGTGCTGGACACCGATCTTGTCTCTACCTTGGTCTATGCGCGCCACTACTACGGCGAGTACCCGCAGTGGATAGCACAGGCTGCCCGCACACGCTCCGGCGACCTTTACCTGCTGTGCGATATCGACCTGCCTTGGGTGGCCGATGGCCCGCAACGTGACCGCGCAAGCCCGGCGGCCCGCAGCGCCATCCACGCGCTGTTCGTGGCAACGCTCGACCAGGCCGGGCTCTCCTGGCTGCTGGTCCGGGGCCAGGGCAAACAGCGCACACAGCAAGCGCTGGCCGCAGTCCACCAGCACCTGGTCGAAAGCGGGGACGTTGACAACGACATACCTGCCGAATAGATTGCAGGGGTCGTCCGACGGGGTGTCCGGCAAAGGCCGGGCTGAGAGTCACCCGTTGAACCTGAACCGGATCATACCGGCGGAGGAATACGGATGATGATCGCTTGATCCCTCCGCCCTTCGATCCTGAAGGAGCGATTCCATGAAATACCTTGTCATTATTGCTGCCCTTGCCGGCGGTATTGTAACGTCTTTGTTACCAGTGCCGGGCCATACGGCCCCGCCGGTATTAACCGTTTACACCTACGCCTCGTTCGTCTCCGAGTGGGGGCCGGGTCCTGCCATCGAAAAAGCCTTTGCCGCCGAATGTGGTTGCGAGCTCAGGTTCGTCGGTCTCGAGGACGGCGCCGCGCTGCTCAGCCGACTCAAGCTCGAAGGCGACAAGTCCACGGCCGACGTGATCCTCGGTCTTGACACCAGCCTCACGGCCGAAGCACAAGCCACCGGTCTGCTGGCCACACACGGCATCGACACCACGGCCGTGGACCTCACTTTGCCCTGGTCGGACCCGGTCTTCGTACCCTACGACTACGGTTACTTTGCCTTCGTCTACGACAGCGAAGCACTCAGTGCACCACCTGCCAGCCTGCAGGCTCTGGTGGCTGATAAGAACGGCCCGGAGATCATCATCCAAGACCCGCGCACCAGCACCCCGGGCCTTGGGCTGTTGTTGTGGCTGCGCCAGGTATTTGGCGAGGGTGACAGTGATGCCTGGCGGGCGCTCGCGCCGCGCATCGTCACCGTAACCAAGGGCTGGTCCGAGGCCTACGGGCTGTTTCTCGAGGGTGAGGCGCCGCTGGTGCTGAGTTACACCACCTCGCCGGCGTATCACCGCCATGTCGAACAAACGGATCGCTACCGCGCGGCCATGTTCAGCGAAGGCCATTACCAGCAGGTCGAGGTCGCCGCCCGCCTGGCCGGCTCCAAACAGCCCCGACTGGCGCAGCAGTTTCTCGAATTTCTGCTCTCACCCGCGGTGCAGGACATTCTTCCCACCAGTAACTGGATGCTGCCTGCCGTCAACACCGGCACACCCCTGCCCGCGGCCTTTTCCGGCGAGGAAGTGCCGGGCAAGGCATTGCGTTTTGATTCGGCAACAGTACGCAACCACCGCAAGCAATGGATAAGTCGTTGGCTACAGGCACTCACCGACTGAGTCTCCGGCAACAGGGCCCATCGCTGCCGTTGTGGTCCGGGGTCGGCGCAGGCATTTTTTTGCTTGCTCTTGTCGGCGGCACGGTGACCGTACTACTGGCACGCTTTGGCGGCGACGTAAGCCCCGTGCTGACCGACCCCTACCTGCATGCAGTCATCCAGTTCACCCTGTGGCAGGCGTTTTTGTCCACTGCGCTGAGTGTAGGCCTCGCCATTCCCGTGGCCCGGGCGTTTGCCCGGCGCCACGAGTTCCGGGGCCGCCGGCTGCTACTCAGCCTAATGGGCCTGCCGGTGGTAACCCCCGTTATCGTCGCGGTGCTGGGAATCGTCGCAGTCTACGGGCGCAACGGCCTGCTCAACCAGTTGCTGCAGCAGGCTGGGCTCAGTTTCTCCTTTCGCCTTTACGGCCTGAGCGGCATCCTGCTGGCACACGTTTTTTTCAACTTGCCGCTGGCCGTGCGCTTGTTGCTGCCAGCCTGGGACCGCATCCCTGCCGAAAGCTGGCGGCTTGCCAGCACCCTGGGGATGTCTTCCCGGCAGCTGTTTCGCTTTCTCGAATGGCCAGCGCTGTCGGCGTTTGTCCCTGGTGCACTGGCTATCGTCTTTTTACTGTGCTTCTCGAGTTTCGCAGTGGTGCTGGTGCTGGGCGGGGGGCCCGCGACCACCACGGTCGAAGTCGCGATTTACCAGGCACTGCGCTTCGACTTCGAGCCCGGCCGGGCGGCGGTACTGGCCCTGGCGCAACTGGCTCTGTGCAGCCTGATCGCGATCACCATGGCACGATGGCTGCGGGCCGAACCGTTGACCCCGGGCCTCAGGTACTCGGCACGTTACCGGCCCGACTGTGACAATCGTGCCGGGCGCTGGCTCGATCGCATACTGATTGTTACAGCCTGCGGCTTCGTCGGACTACCGGTCGCCGCCATCGTGCTGGCAGGGCTGAGGGGTCCGTTAGTAGCGGTCACGCTCGATTCTGCGCTGTGGTTCGCCACCGGCCGCAGTCTGGCCATCGCCCTGGCCGCAGCGATGCTTGCCCTGGGGCTGGCACTGGCTTTGGCAGTTTGTGCCCGGCACCTGGCAGTTCGCCTGCGGCAACCGGCCCGCGCTGACCTCATCCTGGTTGCCGGTTCACTGACCCTGGCCGTGCCGCCCATGGTGATCGGCACTGGCCTTTTTCTGGTCTTTCTAAGCGTGGGCCGCAGCGGCGACCTTGCCCTGGTGGCAATCGCGCTGGTCAATGCTGTCATGGTATTGCCGTACGCCGTGCGCGGGGTAGCGCCAGTGCTCATTGACTCGGCCCGCCAGCATGAACGCCTGTGTGCGCAGCTCGGAATCACCGGCTGGCAGCGGTTCAAGCGCATCGACTGGCCAGCTATCCGCCGGCCCACCAGGTTTGCTGCAGCCCTTGCTGGCGCGCTCTCCTTCGGCGACATGGGGGTGGCGGCATTGTTTGATACCAGCGGTGCCATCACTCTGCCGGTCATGCTCTACCACCGCATGGCCGCTTACCGCTTTGACCAGGCCGCGGTCACGGCGCTGTTGCTGGTGCTGCTCACCGTGGGTGTCTTTCTGCTGATCGACCGAGGGCTTGGCCAGTGGCGTTCCTGACTCTGGAGGACCTACGGTTCACCTGGGGCGAGTGGCAACTCGAGGTCTCAGCCACGGTAGCCAAGGGCTGCTGCGTTGCCCTAGTCGGGCCGAGCGGAGCTGGCAAATCCACCCTGCTCTCGCTCATCGCCGGCTTCGAGGCCCCGGACCAGGGATGCATCCGCATCGACGGCCGCGACGTAACCGACCAGCCACCTGCCAGGCGGCCGGTAACCATGATGTTCCAGGAACACAATCTTTTTGCCAACTTATCTCTTTACGAAAACGTGGCCCTGGGCTGTCATCCGGGCCTCAAACTCAGCCTCGATGACCGCCAAACGGTGGAGGCGGCGTTCGCCGCCACCAACCTGGTCGGTCTGGAGGCGCGCCTGCCGGCAGACGTCTCGGGTGGCCAGCGCCAAAGAGCGGCTCTGGCCCGCTGCCTGTGTCAGCAAAGACCGCTGCTGCTATTGGACGAGCCATTCACCAGCCTGGAGCCGGCCCTGCGCCAGGAGATGCTCCAACTGGTCGACCGGTTACGCCGCGCCCACGATCTCACGGTAATCTTCGTCAGCCATCTGCCGTTTGAGGCGGCCAGGGTGGCGGACGAGGTCCGGTTCATGCACAACGGCCGGGTGGTTGAACAAGGCCCATGTCCGGCGATAATGGAGCAACCTGAAACACCCGAGTTACGCGACTACCTACAGTATTCCGGCTGACGCGGCGAAGATGTAGGCAACAGCGGCGCCGTTCAAGGATGTCGCTCAACCGTTACCCGCAAGGGTCATCGACCAGCGACGCCCCGAACCTACATGACCAGGAGAATCAGACCATGTCACTGGCCAGGCGCTTTTTCACCGGTATATCACTGCTCGCCGCTGGTAGTGCTGTCCTTGCCGACAGTTGCCCCGTGAACCTCGATTTCACCAAGCGCTATCTCGCCAGCGAACAGGCCGTGCGTTTGTGCGATGAGTACGCCGGCAAAGTACTGCTCATCGTCAACACCGCCAGTTACTGTGGGTTTACCCCGCAGTTCAAGGGCCTGGAGGCGCTCTACCAGCGCTACCGTGAGCAGGGTTTCGCCGTGCTCGGCTTCCCGTCTAACGACTTTCTACAGGAACCACGCTCGGAGCCGAAAGTGCGTGAGTTCTGTGAACTGACTTACAGCATCGATTTCCCGATGTTCGAAAAGACGCACGTGAGCAAACGCCGGGCCGGGCCACTTTATCGGGCGCTGGCTGCTGAAGCTGGTCAGTACCCCCGCTGGAACTTTCACAAGTACTTGCTTGATCGCGCTGGCCGCGTGGTGGCGAGTTATGGTGCCCGGGTAACGCCGGATAGCGCCCAACTAACCAACGCGATCGAATCGCTGCTGTAACCGAGTCCAATCTCACCTGGTCTGCAATAATCAGCCGGCGATAGAAGTTACCATGCCCAGCGCAGTTCCAATTGATAACCACGCCGTATTCACCGACCTCGATGGTACCCTGCTGGACGGCGAGCATCGCCTGAGTCAAGCTAACTGGCAAACGCTGTGGCAACTTGGCGCCGCGGGCATCAGCCGCGTGATCATCACTGGTCGTTCTCTTTATTCAGCCCGCCGGGTCCTCGATGATGCATTTCCGATCGATGTCCTGGTCACGTCCTCCGGGGCCGGGATATTTGAATTTCCTTCGCTGACGCTGCTCTACCGCAGCGGGCTGCGACAGTCGGATACCCAGCGGGCCGTTGCGGCACTCACTGCTCTGCAACTTGATTTCATGGTGCACGAACCGGTACCCGACAACCATCATTTCCGCTGGTATCGATGTCAGCGCGACAACCCAGACTTCGACCGGCGCCTCGCACACTATGCCGACTGCCACCAGCCGCTTGCTGCAAATGAGCCGCTGCCCACTGATGCCGCGCAACTGCTGGTGGTTGTCCCGCCCGGGGAAAGTGACGCCATCCATGCTGAACTCAACCAGCGGCTGGCCGGCCTCAACGTAGTGCGCACGACCTCACCGCTTGATCACATCTCTACCTGGTACGAGATCTTCCCGCCCGAGGTGTCGAAGGCCCGTGCCGCAAGTTGGATCTGCCAACACTTTGGCATTGACCGGGGCAGCACACTGGCCGTGGGCAACGACTACAACGACCTCGATCTACTGCGTTGGGGCGGCACTGCCCGCGTGGTTGGCAACGCGCCAGCTGAACTCAGGCACGAATTCGAAGCTGTGGCCGACAACGACACCGACGGGTTCAGCGAGTCCGTGTCGCAGTGGCTGGCGGGGCCAAACTTCTGAAACCATCGAAACGGATAATGGGTTCAGCCAGGCTGCCCGCACTACCTGGGCAAGGCTGATCAAGAAGGTCTATGAGGTGGGCCCGCTCGTCTGCCCCGAGTGTGGCGGCCAGATGCGATTTCTTGCTGTTATCGAGGACGCCCCGGTGATCGAGCGGATCCTGGGTCAGATCAGGGAGTGGGGCCCCTTTCCACCACCCAGAGCACCGCCCGCTGAGCAAGAGTGGCCCAAGGGCTGCCAGATCCCGCTTAGCTACCACCGGGTCCCTGATATCGCCTGAGTCGTTGTTTGATCCCAGGCGGGGTGTTCTGTGGCAGCTGGGTGGTAACTGCGCTTCGCGGATTCAACTTAGAAGTGCAACAGTTAGTGAAGTCCTGGTATTAAAGAAGACTTCAAAGGGTGTCCGATAACTCAACGATTTTCTCGGACGGTGGTTGAGTTTGTCCATGGCCTTGTTAATTTCGTGCCTGGTCACAGTTGTCAGGTCCCGACCTTTCGGAAAGTACTGGCGGATGAGTCCGTTGGTATTCTCGTTCAGCCCCCGCTCCCAGGAGGCATAAGGATGTGCGAAATAGATACGGGTATCAAGGTCACTGGCCATGCCTTCGTGGTCAGCGAATTCCCTACCATTGTCATAGGTGATGGTATGCACCCGGTCCTTATGCGGCATGAGCCCCTTCGTGACAGCGTTTCGAACCGCCTTAGCGGTCTTGTTACGCACCGCACC
>JASMBC010000040.1 GCA_030754035.1 Arenicellales bacterium
TGACCGACGATGCAAAACGCCACGCGATCCTGTCGCGCACGCCAATGGGCCGTTGCGGCAATGTCGACGAAATCGCCCGGATCGCCCTTTTTCTGGCAAGCGACGATTCCTCCTACATCACCGGACAGTGCATCTATGCCGATGGTGGACGGCTCGCACTGAATTACACTGTGCCAGTACCTGACTGACGCGCAAACTGTCGAGAATCGAGGCTAAGTTACAGTTCGGCTGAGCTCATGTACAGCGTCCACCAGCACCTTGACCTGATCCGGATCGACCCCTGGCGTCACACCATGACCAAGGTTGAACACATGGCCGGGGCCGGGGCCGAAATCTTCCAGCACCTCAGCCACCGCCGCACGAATCCTATCCGGTGACGCGTAAAGAATGGCTGGATCCAGGTTACCCTGCAGGGCGACCCGGTCCTGCACCTGGTGCCGAGCTTGACCCAAAGAGCTCGTCCAATCGCAACCCAGCGCGTCACAGCCGGTTGCCGCCATTCGCGCCAACCACTGGCCTCCCCCTTTGGTAAACACAATAATCGGTAAATCCGACGCAATCGGATCAGCACGCAGGTACTGAATAATCTGCTCCATGGGCTCAAGGGAAAAATGCCGATAGTCTGCGTGGGCCAGCACCCCACCCCAGGTATCAAAGATCATCAACACCTGGGCGCCGGCATGGGCCTGAGCCGCCAGATAAATCGAGACCGAATCGCTCAGCACCTTCAAAAGCTGGTGCGCCGTAGCTGGGGCGTCATAGACCATTTGCTTTATGCGGGCAAAATCCCGACTGCTCTGGCCCTCTACCATATAAGTGGCCAAGGTCCAGGGGCTGCCTGAAAAGCCGATCAGCGGCACCCGGCCCGCCAGTTCGTGTCGAATCAGCCGCACGGCCTCTATCACATAGCTCAGATCATCTTCGGGATCCGGCACGCCCAGGGCTGCAACATCAGCGGCTGTCCGTATCGGGCGGGCAAAACGCGGGCCTTCGCCCTCATGCACGCTCAGACCCAAACCCATGGCATCCGGTATGGTCAGGATATCTGAAAAAAGAATGGCTGCATCCAGATCAAAACGGGCCAATGGCTGCAGCGTGACCTCACAGGCTAACTCCGGCGTCTGACACAGTGTCAGAAAATCCCCAGCCCGCTGACGGGTCGCCCGGTACTCAGGCAGGTAGCGTCCGGCCTGGCGCATGATCCATACGGGCGTGTAGTCCACACTTTGCCGACGTAACGCACGTATCAGCCGATCATTCTTCAGCGCTTCCATCAACCGACAGAGTGCCCCAGTGCGCTCGCAATCTCATCCTGAATTACTCTGGCCGCCTCGCGCGGGTTATCCGCATCACGCACGGGCCGGCCGACCACCAGATAATCGGCTCCATCGCGCAGTGCCTGTGTCGGTGTGACGGTACGCTTCTGGTCATCATCCTGGCGTACCGGGCGAATACCCGGCGTCACAATCAATCCATCGCCTCCCAATGTCTTGCGCAGCATCGCCGCCTCCTGGCCAGACGCGACGACACCTGCGCAGCCTAGTGCCACAGCTCGAAGCGCCCGGGAGCGTACCAGAGCCGGGATATCGCAATCAAAACCCAGGTCCCGCATATCGGCCGCATCCAGGCTCGTCAATACAGTTACGGCGAGAATGCCGACCTCGCCTGCGGCCTCGGCCGCTGCACGCATCATGGCATCGTTCCCGTGCACAGTCGCAAAGCTCACCTGCCGGCCACGCAACTGACTCACAGCACGGGCAACCGTCGCCGGCACGTCAAAAAACTTAAGATCAACAAAAACCTCCTTACCCCGTCTGGTCAACCAGTCCACCATGGTAAAACCATCTTCGCCGGTGAATAACTCCAGGCCTACTTTGTAGAAACTGACCGTATCACCAAGGTCCTCGACCAAGTCCCGGGCTTGGGCACTGGTTGGAACATCCAGCGCGATAATCAGCCGCTTGGCAGCGGGAATGCTGGCGCGGCTCATATCCGCACCGACTCAGGCTGCCGCTTTGGGTTGAGGTAAACCCGCGAGATAAACGCTGACCGACCTGGCAACCTCACGACCCTCCTGGATTGCCCAGACCACCAGCGATTGGCCACGGCGACAATCCCCGGCCGCGAAAACACTTGACTCTTCGCACTGGTAGCGCGGAGGCAACGCAAGGAAATTTGATCTGCCATCACGCTCAAGATCCAACTCTTCGGCAAGCGTAACCTCAGGCCCAGTAAAACCCATTGACAGAAAAACCAGATCACAAGGCCAGGTACGCTCAGAACCGTCCACCTCGCTGAACGGTGCATGGTCCGAGGGCTTATCCCAATCGACGGTGACAGTGCGGATCCCGGACACACGTCCATGATCGTCACAGATAAAAGCTTTGGACAACAGATTGTAGGTTCGCGGGTCGTCGCCAAATCGATGTTGAGCTTCGGTATGAGCATAGTCGCTACGCAGGATAAGCGGCCACTGCGGCCAGGGGTTATCCTCAGTCCGCGCAACGGGTGGCTGAGCGAGTAACTCGAAGTTTACGATGCTTTCACATCCTTGTCGCAGTGCGGTACCGATACAGTCGGCACCAGTATCCCCTCCGCCTATGACCACCACCTGGCGGCCCGCTGCAGAAATTGCGGTATCAGTGTGATCCAAGAATGCCTGGGTACTGCGGGTCAGGTAATCCATAGCAAAGTGGATGCCCTGATATTCCCGACCGGGAATAAGAAGATCACGTGGCACTGTCGCCCCGACTGCGAGAACCACGGCATCATAGTGTTCCAGCAGTTCCCGGGCTGGTAAATGGCGCGGCTTCTTGCTGTGCTCAACCATGAGCCCGGGCACATCGCCACCCGGCAAAGTAACACTCTCACCCACACTGGTGCCGGTAATAAAGTTCACACCCGCGCCCCGCAGCAGATCTACACGCCGCTGCACCACATCTTTGTCCAATTTCATGTTCGGGATGCCATACATCAGCAAGCCGCCAATCCGGTCAGCACGCTCATAAACCGTTACCTGGTGTCCCGCCTGATTCAGTTCATCCGCTGCAGCCAGACCCGCCGGCCCTGAACCGACGATAGCCACATGGTAGCCACTACGGACTGCCGGCTCTGCCGAGTTGATCCAGCCTTCGGCAAACCCGCGATCGACAATCGCCTGTTCAATATTCTTTATGGTGACTGCCGGCTCAGTGATGCCCAGGACACAGGCACCTTCACAAGGAGCGGGGCAAACACGGCCCGTAAATTCCGGAAAGTTGTTGGTGGCATGCAGTCGATCCAACGCTGCCCGCCACTCGCCGCGGTAAACCAGGTCGTTCCATTCGGGGATCAGGTTATCTACTGGACATCCATCAGCCGACTGACAAAAGGGCACCCCGCAATCCATGCAGCGGGCGCCTTGGGTCTGCAAATGGGATGGCGGCGCCTGAGAGAAAATCTCATCGAAATCACCCATGCGCTCACGCGCTTCGCGGTAGGCTACGCTAACGCGTGGGTATTCCTTGAACCCGGTTACCTTACCCACGACTGATACCCATTCAAACTTGGCCGATCAGGCCGAAGCCTGATTCACAACACTCCCCGAAGGAACAGCCAACTCGACTTCTTCGCCCTGCACTGCGCGCTGAGACAGCACCCGCTTGTAGTCGCGGGGCATGACTTTCACAAAGGCGGCCAAAGCCAACTCCCAGTTGGCCATCAGGTCGGCGGCTACGGTTGAGCCCGTCAGTTGGTGATGCTCGCGCAACAATTGCTGGAGCTCGGACACATCGTCCATGTCCTCCAGGGGCTCGAGATCTACCATGTCCTGATTACAGTTCAAAGCAAACACCTCGCGATCCGGTGCCAGAACATAGGCAATACCCCCGGACATCCCGGCCGCAAAGTTACGACCCGTCGGACCGAGAATCACCACTCGTCCACCTGTCATGTATTCGCAGCCGTGGTCTCCCACGCCCTCGACCACGGCCCACGCCCCGCTGTTGCGAATTGCGAAACGTTCGGCCGCCGCGCCACGAAAAAACGCACGTCCAGCGGTTGCACCGTAGAGCACTACATTGCCAACAAGAATATTGTGCTCTGGCACAAAACTACTTTCAGGCGGTGGATAGACCACGATACGCCCGCCCGAAAGCCCCTTGCCTACATAATCATTGGCGTCGCCAACCAACTCCAGGGTCACGCCGCGGGCTAGCCAAGCGCCGAAACTCTGTCCTGCTGACCCACCAAAGCGGGCATGAATGGTGTCATCTGGCAGGCCAAACTCACCCCAGCGTTTGACGATCTCGTGACTCAGCAAAGTGCCCACCGTGCGATGGGTATTGTTGATGGGCAACTCGAATTCCACGCGTTCGCCCTTCTCCAATGCCGCCTTGCTGAGCCTGATCAGGTGGGTATTGTCCAAAGCCCTGTCGAGCCCGTGATCCTGGGGAGTTTGGCAGTAAACACCGATGTCCTCACGAGGCTTTTGTGCCGGCGCCAGCAGCGGCGCGAGATCAAGACTGCTGGCTTTCCAATGCGAGACGGTCGAATCGAGCTCAAGTACATCGACACGACCAATCATCTCGTTGAATGTTCTAAAACCCAACTGGGCCATGATCCCCCGCACCTCTTCGGCCACCAGAAACAGATAATTCACTACGTTTTCCGGTCGTCCATGGAACTTTTCACGCAAGACGGGATCCTGGGTTGCAATTCCCACCGGACAGGTATTGAGGTGGCACTTGCGCACCATGATGCACCCAAGAGTAATCAAAGGGGCAGTTGAAAAGCCAATTTCCTCAGCGCCGAGTAGTGCCCCAATCACCACATCCCGACCTGTTTTGATCCCGCCATCGGTCTGCAAGACGACCCGGCTACGCAAATCGTTCATCACCAGTGTCTGGTGTGTCTCGGCGATGCCCAGTTCCCAGGGCAACCCGGCGTGCTTGATGCTGGTCAATGGCGACGCACCGGTTCCACCGCTATCACCGGAGATCAGGATGTGGTCGGCATGTGCTTTAGCAACCCCTGCGGCTATAGTGCCTACGCCAACTTCTGAAACCAGTTTGACACTGACCCGGGCATCCGGATTGGTATTTTTCAGATCATAGATCAGCTGGGCGAGATCCTCAATGGAATAGATGTCATGGTGCGGTGGCGGGCTGATCAGGCCAACCCCTGGTGTGGAATAGCGGATCCGGGCGATGTTTTCATCAACCTTAGTACCCGGCAATTCCCCGCCTTCACCGGGCTTGGCACCCTGGGAAATCTTGATCTGGATTTCGTCTGCGTTAGAAAGATACCAGGCGGTAACTCCAAAACGACCCGAAGCCACCTGTTTGATCGCCGAGCGCTTGAGATCGCCGTTGGCAAGTGGCTGGAACCGCTGAGGATCCTCACCACCCTCCCCTGTATTACTCTTGCCGCCCAGGCGATTCATTGCAATCGCGAGCGTTTCATGGGCCTCGCGAGAGATGGATCCAAAACTCATGGCGCCAGTACAAAAACGCCGCACAATGTGGGCCGCAGGTTCAACTTCGGACAGCGCCACAGGCGCACCGGCTACACCGGCCCGAAAAGACATCAGTCCGCGCAATGTGCAGCGGCCGCTGGCTTCAGCGTTAATCGTATTGGCAAAATCCCGATAGGCCGATTCACTGTTTTCCCGAGCGGCCCGCTGCAAACTGGCTATGGCCTGGGGTTCCCAAGCGTGTTTACGGCCGCCAGCGCGCCAGTGATATTCGCCAGGGTTGGGCAAGCTCGCAACATTGCTCGAGGTAGCCCGTGGAAATCCCAACTCGTGACGTCGCAGGATTTCTTGTGCCAGCACATCAAAACCCACGCCTTGCAGACGGCTTGCGGTGTCAGTAAAGCACAAATCGATGACTTCGCTTTGCACACCGACGGCCTCGAATATCTGTGCGCCTTTATAGGACTGCAGAGTCGAGATCCCCATTTTTCCCATCACCTTAAGAATGCCTTTGGCGACACCTTTGCGATAGGCGCCAAGTACTGCGGCATCGTCAGGCAGGGTCTTGGCATCCAGTTTGCCGTCGCGGCGCGACTGCCACAATGATTCCAGTGCGAGATAAGGGTTAATCGCGTCAACGCCATAGCCGATCAACAGGCAATGATGGTGCACCTCGCTGGCTTCTCCGGTTTCAACCACCAGGCCGACCCGGGTACGCTTGGCGGTACGCACCAGATGCTGATGCACGGCTCCTGCCGCCAGCAGCATGCTGGCTGCCGGGCGATCCGCGCTCAGGGCGCGATCCGACAACACCAGCACGTTGACACCTGCATCAACTGCCGACTCTGCCTCCTCACAAATCCGACCTAATGCCGACAACAGCCCGATTGCCCCAGATGACCGATCGAAAGTGATGTCGATTACCTGGCTGCGCCAACCACGATAATCCAGCTGGGCAATGGCAGCCAATTCCTCATGGGTGAGTATCGGGTGAGCCACCCGCAATCGATGGCAGCTCTTTGCGACTGGGCTCAGCAAGTTTTGTTCGGGTCCGATATAGCATTCCAAAGACATAATGACGTCTTCACGAATGGAGTCGATCGCCGGATTAGTTACCTGTGCAAACAGTTGTTTGAAGTAATCGTAAATCAATCGCGGCTGATCAGAGAGGCATGCCAGAGCTGAGTCATTACCCATAGAGCCTATCGGGTCCCGTTGCTCATGGATCAGTGGGATCAACATGAAATGCATAGTTTCCAGCGTATAGCCAAAAGCGCGCAGGCGGGGTACCAGTTGGGCGCTATCCAACCCGGCAACCCCACTCGCCGCAGGAAGCTCACAAAGATCGATACGCTGTTCTTGCAGCCACCGGGCATAGGGTTGCCGTGCAGCGAATTCGGCTTTGAGCTCAAGATCGGGAACAAGCTCTCCTTTTTCAAAATCTACAAGAAACATTCGCCCGGGCTGAAGTCGGCCCTTCTCACGTATCTTGTCAGGCTCGACCGTTAAAACTCCTACCTCACTCGCCATCACCACACGATCATCTGTGGTGACATAGTACCGGCTTGGCCGCAGACCATTACGGTCGAGCACTGCGCCAATATAGCGTCCATCGGTAAAAGTGACTGATGACGGCCCATCCCAGGGCTCCATCAACGTCGAGTGATATTCGTAAAAGGCACGTTTAGCCGCATTCATCGATTCATGCTTCTGCCACGCTTCAGGCACCATCATCATGATGGACTCCTGTAACGTTCGGCCCGTCACCAACAAGAATTCCAGCGCGTTGTCAAAACCACTGGTGTCTGAACAATCGGGCTCAATCACCGGGAAGATCGACGCAAGATCGTCACCGAACAAATCACTATGCATGACGCCTTCACGCGCCCGCATCCAGTTTCGATTACCCCGGAAGGTATTGATCTCTCCGTTGTGTGCCATCAATCGCATGGGGTGCGCTCGATCCCAGCTTGGAAATGTATTTGTGGAGAATCGGGCATGTACCATGGCCAAATGACTAACGTAGTCTGCCTCTTGCAGATCCGGGAAATAATCCACTAATTGCAAAGTGCGGAGCATGCCCTTGTAAATCATGACTCGGGTCGAGAGTGAGCAAACGTAGAACATTTTGCCCTGCGCCAAATTCTCTGCGGTCCGCAGTTGATGGCTGGCCTGTTTTCGAATCAGGTACAGCTTGCGCTCGAAGGCATCTCGATGCAGGCCATCTGATGCCGCTACCAGCAACTGCTCCATGTGTGGCTCGGATAATCGCGCGGCATCGCCCAGATCGGCATTTTCCGATGCGACCGGCACTATCCGCCAGCCCAGCAATTTCTGACCGTGGGCTTCGATCAATGTCTCGACGGCACACTTACAGTGATTCCGCTCATCAGTGTTTCGGGGAAGGAACACCAATCCGATTCCAAAACGTCCCGCTGCGGGCAAGGTAAGTCTCAACTCATCACGAACAGTTCTGGCAAGGAATTCGTGAGGTATGGCGGTCAGGATTCCTGCGCCATCACCACTGTTGGGCTGGGCGCCAACACCTGCCCGATGCTCCATGCTTTTCAGCATCGCATAGGCATCTTCAACAATGCTGCGACTGGCAGTGCCGCGGATATGCGCAACGAAGCCCACACCGCAGCTATCATGCTCGAAAGCCGGGTCATAGAGCCCTTGGGGACGGGTTGGTCGTTTGCTCATCAGGGGTTTGCCCCTCCTATCAATAGGCCGCAGATTTCCCAGGGTGCACGAACCCGTCTCGCGCGTTTCCCGGCAGTGACGCGCATGGTTCTAGGAGGGCTAATCGACCAACAACCGTACAGGAGGCGAATGCCGTCTTGTTCAGCAAATACCAGCGCGACGGCCGAACAAGTATAGCGACAGCCAAAAACAGGTTCAAACCGTTTGACTTTATGGTCAGGGCAGATTTGGCTGATATCAGCTCGTATTTGCCCCTCATTGGTGCAACCGGCCTTACTTGAAAGCAAAAACAAACACTATGTGGGTCTGAGCGATTACCTCAAAGCTATATTTTGGTCGAAAAAAAAGGGGTGGATTACCCTGCGCGTAGAGGAAGACTTTAGCTACCCAGAGAATTCGCCCAACACTTCGTGCAGTAGCGCGTCAGGGTAGTCAGATACCAGTCGTGCCCGACCTATTGCTTCTAACAATATCAAACGCACCCGACCACCACTGACCTTTTTATCGGCTTTCATGTGCCGCAGGTAATCGGCTGAGCGCATTGCAACGGGCGGATCAATGGGTAGTCGGGCTCTCGTCAACAACTCGCGAATACGATCGCATTGCGCCTTATCCAGCCATCCCATCTTCTGGGACATAGTGGCTGCCATGACCATTCCTGCCGAAACTGCCTCGCCATGCAACCAGTTACCGTATCCGGTTGCAACCTCAATCGCATGACCAAAGGTGTGCCCCAGATTCAACAACGCTCGCTCGCCAACTTCCTTCTCGTCGCGGGCGACCATCTGAGCCTTGTGACGACACGATTCTATGATGACGTATTCGAGCACTTCCTCATCATAGGCCAACGCTTTTTCGATATTGTCCTCTAACCAGGAGAAAAAGAGCTCGTCACAAATCAGACCGCACTTGATAACCTCGGCGAGGCCTGCGGATAACTGGCGCGGTTCGAGTGTGACCAGAGTTCGGGTATCCGACACGACACACACCGGCTGATGGAAGGCGCCAATCATGTTCTTGCCCTGCGGATGATTAACAGCCGTCTTGCCACCGACTGCCGAATCAACCTGGGCCAACAATGTGGTCGGCAACTGAATAAACGCGATGCCACGCTGGTAACACGCCGCAGCAAAACCCGCCAGGTCGCCGATCACTCCACCACCCAGGGCGATCAGCGTCGTGTCTCGGCTACAGTGATTATCCAGCAAGGTATCAAATACCAACTGCAGGGTGCCTACCGTCTTGTGCTGCTCACCATCTGGCAGTATCTGACAGTTGAGACGCCTGTCTTTCAGGGAGGCTGTTACCCGATCAAGATAAAGAGGTGCCACCCGGTCATTGCTGACAACGACGACCTCATCACCCGCAAGATAGGGTGATAGCAGCGCACGATCGCCGAGCAGGTCGGCACCAACGATGATCGGATAACTGCGACTACCGAGATCTACGTTCAGCGTTGCCAACGTTCTCTGATCTCGTTGCAGATATCCCGCGCCACTGCATGGGGCGACCGTGAATCAGTCTCAAAAACAATATCGGCTTCAGCCCGATACAGCGGTTCGCGTTCTTGCATCAGCGATTCCAGAACCTCCCGCGGCTCCTTGTCACTGTTTAACAGAGGTCGGTTCTTACTTGAGCGAGTGCGCTCGACTAGCATCTCGACAGTTGCATGCAGATATATCACCAGGCCATTGTGTCGCATGACCTTACGCACATCCTCACGGGCGACTGCGCCACCACCGGTGGCCAGGACAATGTTCTTCTTCTGTACCAGTTCGAAGATCATCTGGGCCTCACGTTTCCGAAACCCCTCTTCACCTTCAATATCAAAGATCGTGCTGATACTAACGCCGGTGCGGTCTTCGATTTGCTGGTCGGAGTCGATAAAATCCATGCCCAGACTCTTGGCCAGCGCCTTGCCAACAGTAGTCTTGCCGACCCCCATGGGCCCAACCAGGTAGATATTACTCGCAGAAATCATAAAGCAGGCCTATTTTATATACACCCATCCGCCAGGCGCTGGCAGCATTGGGTCAGCCCGCGGTAAGCACGGGATTAATAATACGTGGCGTCAGGAATATGAGCAGCTCCCGGCGATTATCAAGGATTCCCCGGGTTCTGAAAAGCACGCCCAGTATCGGCAGATCGCCTAGCACTGGAACTTTGGAAACACTCTCTGAAGTCTGTTGCTCATAGATACCTCCCAGCACCACGGTCTCACCATTGTCCAGTAATACCTGGGTACGAACCTGGAGAGTGTTGATATTCTCTTCTGTGGGCGACACGAATGAGTCCTTAGTGACAAAAACGTCAAGGATAACGCGATTATCGGGTGTGATCTGCGGGGTCACTGTCAAACTCAGTACCGCCTTCTTGGTTACAACGGTACCCTCCCCCAACGTGTTGGTCGTAAAGATCCGCTCCTGCCCCTGCTCAATATGCGCTTCTTGTTTATCCGCGGTCAGTAACCGTGGATTGGCGACAATCTTGCCATTGCCTTTCGCCTCCAGCGCCGAGATCTCCAGATCAATCAGTGCGGCCCAGCCAGCGCCAGCCTTCGCCAGGGTGAACGCATAGGACGCCGGCGCCACCGAGCCGATGCCAGCCGCCGGCAGATTGACCCCCAATGACCCATCTCCACTAGCACTGAGACCATCGTTACGAACAACCGCTGTATTCGAAGTAGAGCCCGACCCGATCAAACTACCCAGGTCAGTATTACTGTTAATCCCAGTTAGGCCGAGCTTAACACCGATGTTACGGCTGAAATCCTCATTGGCCTCGACGATTCGGGTTTCGATCAGCACCTGTTTGACCGGCCGGTCCAGTTCGCTGATGAGTTTTCGAATCTCGCGGATTTTTTGCGCAGTATCCTGGATCAGCAACGAGTTAGTGCGTGAATCAACAGTAACGCTTCCACGGTCAGATAGAAGGCGGTTCTCTTCGGTCTGAACCTCAGCGACCGAAACATTGCCGAACATGGACTGTTGAACGTTGGGTTCAACGGCGCGAACCGATTTTAGGAGGTTGGCAATATCCTCAGCTTTGGCGTAATTGACCTGAATAAGATCTGACACCAGCGGCTCGAGTTCGCTAACCTGTCTCGAAGCTTCGAGCGTCAATCGCTCCTGGTTTGCTATCTCCTCAGCCGGAGCAATCCAGACCACATTGCCATGTTCACGCCGAGCCAACCCCTTGGTCTGCATGATCGTATCGAGCGCCTGATCCCAGGGGACATCCTGCAAGCGTAAGCTCATATCGCCGGTAACGCTGTCACTGATAACGAAGTTAAGGCCGGTTTCCTGAGCAATCTGCTGCAAGGCGCTGCGAACGGCGATATTCTGAAAATCAAAACTGATCGTCTTTCCCGCATAGGTTACCGCCTCTAAGTCCTCGTCCCCAGCAGGGGGTTTATCTGAGACCTCCAAGGTAAAGCGCTTACCCGACTGGACCGAGACAAAGTCAAAACTCCCTCGTGGGGTTACCACCACCCGAACTCCAGTCCCGGTTGAGAAGGCATCTACGTAGTGAACCGGAGTGGCAAAATCAATAACATCGAGTCGCCGTTCGAGAGAGGCATCCAAACTGGCATCATCAATGTCCAGCACAATCTCGCCCAGATGCTCGCGCACATTGATACGAGCATCGTCAATATCAAGTTCGAGGATTACCCACCCGGCACCATCCGGGCTTCGACGAAAATCAACCAGTCCCACTTGGCCGCCGCTGTGCCGAACTGACCCTGCACTATTGGAATCGGCAGGGCCGGGGGTTGCCTGGGCCGCATCGACCGCTACTAGCGCCTGATCGATGACAAGCGTCAAGCCATCCAGATCGAGAACGCTTTCATAAGCGACGGGCGCAACCAGATTGATCACCACCCGCGAACGCTGCTCGGTCTGCGCCACCATGACGCTCTCCACTGCGCCACTACCAACATCGATCACTGGGGAAGTCAACGCGCTGGCGACGCCAAAGAAATCCAGGATGATCCGGTCTGGGGCGCTGGTACGAAAAACACTGGGCTGAGGAAGTGGTGCCGAAGATCGGATATTAATCTGTAGCTGTCCGCCAGGCAAAGCGGTATGACTGATAGCTGTCAGGGCGATATCATCGCCGACAGCGCGCGCAGACGAAGTAATCATTACCAGCAGAGCGCCGCACATCAGCACCCCTAGCTGCCAGCGACTGTTTCTCAAAACACGACCTCCCATGAGACCAAATCTACCTCAAATTCCATATGATTAGTGATCCACACCCAGCCGTGTCGGCCGAATTTCCCATCGACCTGTAGGCCCCTGCAATAGTTCCTCGATTTCAAGTGCGCCATGATCCAGATCTATCGCCACTACCTTGCCGTTATTCTGTCCGAGATAATTCCCCTCTACTACCCGGTGAATCTGTCCGTCCGGGGTGCTGACCAGTGCCCAGGCATGTGCTTCGATCTGCATCGTACCCACCAACTGCAGAGCATCGAGAGGAAACTTTTCCAACGCTTCGGCCACGCGACTCGCGTCCGGGGTCAGTGGATCAGGTTCCGGCTCAGCCTCGACATCACCCTCGCCAAATACATTACTCGGCGCAAAAGGATCTGCTAC
>JASMBC010000041.1 GCA_030754035.1 Arenicellales bacterium
CCAGTTAACCGATGAAGATTTTGCCCGCGGCCATCGCAAGTTCTTTGAGCCGATACTGCAAAGAGCACACATTTACTTTACCTCACATTTCCAACACCATTTGGATGGTGCCGCCCGCGATAATATCCAGCATCTGCTGGATCACCTGGATTCCAAGGTAGCCTGGCAATAGATCTGTTGCGCGCGTGGCTTAGGTTATTCACGGCACATCACCAGACCATTATCACAAGAACATCCCGCTATGTTTAATAAGTTATTGGTGGCTAACCGCGGTGAGATTGCTTGTCGCGTGATGCGTACAGCGAAACATCTCGGCATTAAGACTGTGGCTGTTTATTCCGATGCTGATCGGGATGCTTTACATACCTTGATGGCAGACGAGGCGGTGCATATCGGCAAAGCTCCTTCGGCCGAGAGTTATCTGATGGTCGATAACATCCTTGAGGCCTGTCGGCATACCGGGGCAGATGCGGTTCACCCCGGTTACGGTTTTTTGTCGGAAAATAGCGGATTTGTCGCAGCGGTCGAAGCAGCCGGCGTCACATTCGTTGGACCGTCGATTAATGCCATTCAGGTGATGGGTGACAAGATCACGTCCAAGGCTCTGGCGGATTCTGCCGGGGTTCCGACCATCCCCGGGTACAATGGCGTATTGGCCGATGCGGACGAGGCCGTTGCGCGGGCGGGGGCTATCGGGTATCCGGTAATGCTCAAGGCCAGCGCCGGTGGCGGTGGCAAAGGTATGCGCATCGCTCACGATGAAGCGCAATGCCGTGAGGGTTTTGCGCGGGCTTCCAGCGAAGCGCGAGCCAGCTTTTCCGATGACCGGATATTTGTCGAAAAGCTTATTAGCCAACCACGACATATCGAAATCCAGGTTTTGGCCGATACCTATGGCAACTGTATTCATTTAAACGAGCGCGAATGCTCCATTCAGCGTCGCCACCAGAAAGTACTTGAGGAGGCGCCGTCGCCGTTTATTGACCCGGCAACCCGGGCACAGATGGGGGCCCAGGCCATCGCCCTGGCGCAGGCCGTCGACTATTGCTCGGCCGGCACTGTGGAATTCATTGTTGACGACGCGCGTAACTTCTATTTCCTGGAGATGAATACGCGCCTGCAGGTAGAGCACCCGGTGACCGAACTGATCACCGGTATCGATCTGGTTGAGTGGATGTTGCGTATTGCCGCCGGTGAGCCTTTGGCATTGACCCAGGATGATGTGGGTATCAGCGGCTGGTCCATCGAATCTCGGGTTTATGCAGAGGACCCTTTCAGGGGGTTCGCACCCTCGGCCGGGCGTCTGTTGCGTTTTCGCCCCCCAGCCGAGTCTGCAACCGTGCGGGTAGATACCGGGGTCAGTGAAGGCGGTGAGGTCAGTATGCACTATGATCCGATGGTCGCTAAGCTGGTTACCTACGGGCCTGATCGCAACAGCGCCACTACCGCCATGTGTCGCGCACTGGATCGATTCCAGGTCAAGGGGATTCAGAGCAATATCCCCTTCCTATCGGCCCTGGTAATGCACCCCCGCTTCGTTGCAGGAGAGCTGACCACTGGGTTCATCGAAGAGGAGTACCCCGAGGGTTTTGCTGCTGCCAGACCGTCAGATCTCATTGTGTGCCGTATCGCTGCACTTGTTGCTGTGATCCATGAGCGCTGGTGCACCCGTGAACAGTTTGGCTCTACCAATCAGCAATCAACCAGTGTGCGCCATGTACGGATCAATGATGCCCAGCATGTGGTTCAGGTATGTCGCGATGGACTGAGTTGGTCGGTTAATGTCAATCACGAGCGGGTGAAACTCGAGCTGCCCGAGTCAGTCTTTACATCGGTGGTCGACTTCATTGCAGACGGTATTGCCTGTAGTGCTCAGGTGTATCGTCAAGGATTAATCTATGAAGTGTTTCATAGCGGCACCCTGGTGCAGGCCATGGTGCTTGAATCCTACAGCGCGGGACTGTATGAACTGATGCCCCGTAAGATCATTTTGGACTTGTCCCATCTGCTGCTTTCTCCCATGCCAGGTTTGTTGGTATCACTGTCGGTAGAAACTGGCGACGTGGTCAAGGCAGGCCAGGAGCTTGGGGTGATCGAGGCGATGAAAATGGAAAATGTGATTCGCGCGCCACGCGATGGCACCGTGGCTGCGATCCATATCCGTGACGGTGAGGTCGTTGAGGTCGACCAGGCGATACTTGAATTTGAGCAGCGGACATGAGCGAGGATACGGTTTCTATTCTGGCTGATGCCCTTCGCAGTGGCGACCGTCGGGCTTTGGCACAGGCCATCACTCTGGTGGAATCAACCCGTGGCCAGCACCGGGCACAGGCACATGAGTTACTGACACAACTCACGGCGCAGACCAGACAAGCACTACGTATTGGCATCACCGGGGTGCCGGGTGCGGGCAAGTCGACATTTATCGAATCTTTGGGTCTGCAAATGATTGGCAAGGGCGAATCAGTCGCTGTACTGACCGTCGATCCAAGTTCGGCTATCAGTGGCGGCTCCATCCTGGGAGACAAAACCCGTATGCCGCAACTTGCCGCGAGTAGTGATGCCTTTATACGTCCCTCTCCGTCGGCAGGCAGCGAGGGTGGTGTTGGGCGCCATACTCGTGAGGCAATCCATCTGTGTGAGGCGGCTGGTTTCAAGCTTGTGATCGTTGAAACTGTTGGTGTGGGTCAGTCTGAGTTGCGGGTTGCGCAAATGACCGATATTTTCATGCTATTGCTGTCACCAGGTGCGGGAGATGAACTACAGGGAATCAAGCGGGGCATCATGGAGCTCGCGGACATTGTTCTGGTTAACAAGTGTGACGGCGAACTGCTGAGCGCAGCGCAGCGAACGGTTGGCGATTACACAGCGGCGTTGCGGTTGATGCAGTCCCGTACCCCGGGATGGCAGGTGCCGGTCCTGGCGATCTCAGCGCGTACAGGAGAAGGCGTCAGCGCTGTGCCGGATGCCATCGAGCGTTTTTACCAGCATTCAAGGGCACAAGGCATCTTTGAAGCACGCCGTGCCGATCAAGCCCGGGAGGCGCTAGGACAGGCGCTGCGTGAGGGCCTGCTGGAACGCTTCATCAAAAACCCCATAGCCGCACAGAAAATTGAGGCGGTCCGCACAGAGGTTGCTTCGGGCCGGTTGATACCGGCGGTTGCTGCGCAACAGTTGCTTGACGAGCATAACCCTAAAGAGGGAGCGCAAGAATGATTGGCCGTTTGAACCATGTGGCTATCGCCGTGCCGAACATCGAAGCGGCATCGGCGCTTTACCGCGATACGCTGGGCGCCAATGTCTCGTTGCCCGAGCCATTGCCGGATCACGGGGTGACAACCGTGTTCGTGGATTTAGCCAATACCCGAATTGAACTACTGCATCCGCTGGGTGAGAATTCGCCTATTGCACGGTTTCTTGAGCGCCACCCCTCGGGTGGAGTACACCATCTGTGTTACGAGGTAGTCGATATTCTGGCCTCTCGAGACCAGTTAACCGCTCAGGGGGCCCGGGTGCTGGGGGATGGGGTACCGCGCCTTGGCGCACATGGCAAGCCGGTGCTGTTCCTGCACCCGGCGGATTTTTGTGGCACGCTGGTTGAGTTGGAACAAGCCTGACCGGCGATTAGGGTTTGCACCGGGTAAGAATTCTTGACCTTGGACCCGCGTTGTCAGTTATAGCCGGGAACGTACCATCCGGTACTAGGGATTGTTTTGCGGGCGCTGTTTTTTCGTTCGCGTATTCCGCCGGGCAAGGCTCGGCATCTAACGTCCCTTGAGCGCGTTATCGGCAGACGCCGTATTGTGGTGCGCACCGAACCGGGCTTTCTTTTCGCATGTGATCAGCAGGATTGACTACAACGTAATCTGTTGTGTAATCGAGTCCACGAACCGGAAATTACAGTGTTACTGCGGGAGTCGTTGAACCCTGACGACGTTTTTTTTGATATCGGTGCAAATTCGGGATATTTCAGTTGCCTGGCCTTGTTATGCGAAGTCAAGGGTGTCGTCGCATTTGAGCCCGACCCTAACACCTGTGCGGTATTGGCGCAGCAGCAACAGCTGAATAACTGGTCGCGTGCGAATCTTCGTATTGAATCGTTGGGGTTGTCAGGCCGTGTCGAGACGCAGGCGTTTATCCGTGCCAGCGATTCTGGTGAGAGTGGTTTTGGGTCTTGGCCCTACCGTCAGGCAGTGGGTCAGGTCGAGGTAGATGTTCAGATCCTGGATTATTTCTGCCAACAAGCCAACATGTTGCCGACAGTCCTTAAGATTGATGTGGAAGGTTGGGAATATCCGGTATTACGCGGTGCTGAGCAAACTTTACGCGGTGGCAGCGTTCGGCTGGTAGTTTTCGAGTCAGAATGCGATGCGAAGGGCCAAATTCTAGACCCAAGAATCTCCCAGTTACTGGGGAATTGTGGCTTTGCTATCCGGCACGTGCCTCGGCCATCGGGCGTAATCAAGTCCACCGAAAATTACCAGGCGTACTCTGGTAGTTGACCGACAGGCGCGGCAAGACAGGATCAACTGCTTAGAAAATCTTCGAGCGCTGACAGGAAAGCTTCAGGCTGCTCTGCTTGTAGCCAGTGTCCAGTATTCGCGATCGCGTGCATCTGCGATTGGGGGAACAGCGATTTGATGGTTGAGGTATGCGTCGCGTCGATGTAGTCGGAACGACTCCCATATACAAACAGGGTCGGCCCATCGTATGGCACCACCACTTTAGGAAAACCGGAAAGAGAATCTATTTGTGTATTGATCACGTCGAGATTCAATCGCCAGTGAAGCGTGTTGTTTCGGAGTTCCAGGTTCTGTAACAGAAACTGGCGTAGGGTCCGGTTAGGAATGCCGCTCGCGAGCGCCTGATCAGCCTGCTGGCGGCTAGTTAAGTTCGTGAGGTCAAGCTGTTGCAGGGTTCGAACTAAGGGTCCGTGCGAGTGCTGGTAACTGACCGGGGCAATATCGGCGACTATCAAAGCGCGTAGTCTGATTTGAGTGGTCAGTGCCACTGTCATGGCTGTTTTGCCGCCCATGCTGTGTCCCAGCAGAACGGGTCGCTCCAGTGCGTGTTGCTGAATAAACTGCGCCACTGCCTGCGCCTGTGCCGGATAGCTCATGTTAGTTACCCAGGGCGATTTGCCATGGTTGGGCAGGTCCGGGGTAAAAACCTGCCAGTGATGTTTCAGATTATCGGCGATACGCCTCCAGTTAGTGCCCGAACCGAAAAGGCCATGCAGAATAACCAGTGGTGGTCCGCTACCCGTGACGTTAAAGCTGAGTGAGGTCTGCACGGTGGAGTTTCAGATGCCGGCCAGTGTTGCCTGGCGTCGCTAGCGCTTGCGTGGCAGGTACAGATCGGTGATTGTGCCTTCGAAGGCTTCTGCCGCGAAAGCCGTGGTCTCGGACAGTGTGGGGTGTGGGTGTACAGTAAGGCTGATATCCTGAGCGACACAGTCCATTTCAATGGCAAGGCCGATCTCGGCAATCAGTTCGCCGGCGTTGGACCCGACAATGCTGCCGCCAAGAATTCGCTGTGTCACCGGTTCGAAAAGCAACTTGGTAAAGCCTTCGCTTCGAGACAGCGATAGCGCCCGGCCGCTGGCAGCCCAGGGAAAGACGCCTTTCTCGTACTCAATACCCCGGTCTTTAGCCTCAGTCTCGGTAAGCCCTGCCCAGGCGATTTCCGGGTCTGTATAGGCAACCGATGGGATAACCCGAGCGTCGAATCCGCTTTTGTGGCCGACAGCCACCTCGGCAGCTACTTTGCCTTCGTGGCTTGCTTTGTGGGCCAGCATGGGTTGGCCGACAATGTCGCCAATCGCAAAGATGTGGGCGATATTGGTCCGTTGCTGAGCATTGACAGTAATAAAGCCCTGCTCATTAACCGCGACGCCCGCCGCTGGTGCATTGATATGATGGCCATTCGGTGTGCGCCCCACCGCAACTAAAACAGCGTCATAACGGGTTTCGATGGGGGCGTTGTCACCTGCAAAACTAACAAGTAAGCCATCGTCCTGGGGTTGCGCACTGATGACCCGGGTATTCAGATAGATGCCATCGCACTGTTTCGCGAGCCGTTTGGCGAGCGGCTTGACCAGGTCAGGGTCGGCGCCGGGGATCAGTTGGCTGGACATCTCTACGATGCTGACCTGGCTGCCCAGCGCGCGGTATACCGTCGCCATTTCCAGACCGATGATGCCGCCACCGATAACCAGTAAGTGGTCCGGAATGTGATCAAGCGCCAAAGCACCAGTTGAGTCGATGACCCGTGGGTCCTCTGGAAGTCCTGGTAGCGCAACTGCCTGCGAGCCGGCGGCGATAATCGCCTGGGAAAAGCGTACGGTTCTCTCACCCGCAGACCCGCGGATGCTTATGCTGTGTGATGAGGTGAACTCGCCGATGCCTGTGATGACTTCGACCCGGCGCTTTTTTGCCAAGCTGGCAAGGCCACCGGTCAACTGGCCAACGACTTTTTCTTTCCATTCACGCAGTTGCGCCACGTTAATGACCGGCTCCCCAAAATCGATACCATGGGGGCGCATCTCGCGGGTTTCTTCAATAACGCGCGCTGCATGCAGCAGCGCTTTGGACGGAATACAGCCTACATTCAGGCAAACCCCGCCGAGAGTCGGGTAACGTTCGACCAGGGCCACTTTAAGGCCAAGATCGGCAGCACGAAAAGCAGCGGTGTAGCCGCCGGGACCGGAGCCCAGTACTACAAGATCGATACTGTCGACATCATCCGTCATGACGGATGATGCGCTGTTCGGAGCGGGTGCTTCAGGGGGCGTTGTTGTTGGTGTGGCATCGGTTGGAGGGGGCGAAAGCGCAGCGGGCTCGTTCGACCCGACAATGGCAACGGGATCGCCTTCAGATATCTGGCCGCCGACCTGAGTCAGAACTTCGATGACCTTGCCAGCAACTGGAGACGGGACATCCATGGTGGCCTTGTCGGTCTCCAGCGTGATCAGCGGTGTTTCGATGTCAATGGTGTCGCCAGGGGCGATGAGTACCTCAATGATATCGACATCACGAAAATCTCCGATATCAGGCACGTTGACGGTGATAGGGGTATTGCTCACAGATAAACCGTTGCTTCAAGCTTCTACAGCAGTAGCCGCCTGGCATCTTCCAGTGCAGCGCTGAGGAAGGCCATAAAGCGTGCGGCTTGTGCTCCGTCGATAACCCGATGGTCATAGGAAAGATCGAGTGGCAGCATCAGCCGCGGCTGAAATTCAGTACCGTTCCAGACCGGGGTCATTCGCGAGCGGGTGACGCCCAGAATTGCCACCTCAGGCGCGTTGACGATGGGCGTGAAGGCAGTGCCACCG
The DNA here is from genome assembly GCA_030754035.1 of Arenicellales bacterium. GTDB lineage: Bacteria > Pseudomonadota > Gammaproteobacteria > Arenicellales > UBA868 > UBA12578. The sequence continues at coordinate 7,334 of JASMBC010000041.1, forward strand.
ATGCCACCGAGACTGGAAATGCTCATGCAGCCACCTTGCATTTCGTCCAGTTTGAGTTTTCCGTCACGGGCTCGCGCACTGATTTCAGCGAGTTCTTCAGCAAGCTGCACAATGCCCTTGCCGTCTACGTCTCGAACGACCGGTACGACCAGACCGTTATCGGTATCCACTGCGACACCAATGTGAAAATACTGTTTGAGAATCAGGCTCTCACCGTCCGGTGATAATGAGGCGTTGAAGGTGGGATAGGCTTTGAGTGCACTGACCACGGCTCTCATCAAGAAGGACAGGATCGTAATGCGTGTACCGCTGTGCGCCTTGTCGTGTTTCAGTGACTGACGGAAGGATTCCAACTCGGTGATATCGACATCATCGTGATGGGTGACATGTGGGATATTCAGCCAGGCTCTATGTAGGTAACGCCCTGAGAGACGCTGGATTCGTGAAATCGGTTTGCTGTCGATGGGGCCCCAGCGAGAGAAGTCGATCTCGGGCAAAGGGGGTATACCGCTATCTCCTGTTGGCTCTGAGTTAGAGGTGGGCCGGGTTAGGGCGGCTTTAACAAACTGGCGGACATCATCCTGGAGAATACGTCCACGCGCTCCGTTACCGCTTATCTGGGAAAGGTCGACACCGAGTTCCCGAGCAAAGCGGCGCACAGCCGGGCTCGCATGGGGTAACTCACCGCCATCCTCAAGCGGTGGCGGCAGCGTGCCCGGGGGTGCCATCGGCTGGACAGGCGACTGGGCGATCGTTTCGGATCCTGCTGGCGAGAGGGCGGGTTGCGGGGCTGTTTCGATAGCTGGTGTTGCTACGGTTTGTGTTGGCTGAGCCTGGGGTATCGCCTCGACAGTTGCTATATCTGTTACATCCATTTCAGCAGGGTCCAGCAATGCAACCAGACTGCCTTGAGACACCTTATCACCCACCGCAACCATCACCTCGGTAATACACCCGGCTGCAGGAGATGGCACATCCATGGTCGCCTTATCGCTTTCTAGCGTAATCAGTGGATCCTCGGCCTGGACAGCCCCCCCCGGAGCGACCAGCACTTCAATCACATCGACACTCTCGAAGTCGCCAATGTCGGGTATCGTGATCTTCAGGGGTTTACTCATTAGCTAACCCCTGTCAGGCTGTAGCCGGGTTAGGTTTTTCTGGGTCGACCGGGTAACGGCTGATCGCATCCAAAATCGTTGAGCGGGGTAAGGCCCCTTCATCGGCAAGCGCAGTCAAAGCCGCAAGTGCGATATGGTAGCGGTTGACCTCAAAGAAACCCCGCAATTGTTCACGGGTACCGCTGCGCCCAAAACCGTCAGTACCCAGCACCACGTAGCGTCCCGGAACAAACTCACGAATCTGATCGGCATAGGTCTGAGTGTAGTCAGTGGCAGCGACGACGGGGCCGTCTGCTTTTGTCAGTTGTTCCGTGACGTAGGCGATCTGCGGGGGCTCGTCCGGGTGCAGGCGGTTCCACCGCGTAACGTTTCGACCTTGGCGGACCAGTTCGTTATAACTGGTGACGCTCCAGACGTCGGACAGGACGCCAAAATCCTGTTCCAGCAACTTCGCTGCAGCGAGTGATTCCCGCAGAATCGCGCCGCTGCCGAGTAACTGTACCCGGGGTGCGGCCTTGCGCCCTCGCTTTGAAGAAAGCAGCGGGTACATGCCCTTGAGAATGCCATCGTTCACATTGTCCGGTAGTGCCGGGTGTGAGTAGTTCTCATTCATCACGGTGATGTAGTAGAAAATGTTTTCCTTATCGGTAAACATTCTTCGCAAACCATCTTGGATAATGACCGCGAGCTCAAAATTAAAGGCTGGATCATAGGAAACGCAGTTAGGAATACTTGAAGCAAGCAACAGACTGTGCCCGTCCTGGTGTTGTAATCCTTCACCGGCCAGGGTGGTGCGTCCCGCGGTACCGCCGATCAGAAACCCTCGTGCCTGTAGGTCCCCCGCAGCCCAGGCAAGATCACCGACCCGCTGCAAACCGAACATTGAGTAAAAAATGTAAAAAGGGATCATGGCAATCCCGTGGTTAGCATACGCGGTTGCGGCCGCTATCCAGGAAGACATAGCGCCCATTTCGGTGATGCCTTCTTGCAGTACCTGTCCTTGGATATCTTCGCGGTAGTACATTAATTGATCTGCATCTTCGGGGATATACAACTGACCTTCAGGGGCATAGATACCCAACTGCCGAAACATACCTTCCATACCGAAAGTCCGTGACTCATCGGGCACTATCGGAACCACGTGAGGCCCGATCATCTTGTCCCGCGTCAGCGCCGTCAGGATGCGTACAAAAGCCATGGTGGTCGATATCTCGCGTTCTCCAGTACCATCCAGCTGCGACTGGAATATCGAAAGATCTGGTGCCTGATGACTGGGTGCGCTATCAGTGCGTGCCGGGAGGCTGCCGCCGAGCGCCGTGCGGCGGTCTTTGAGGTAGCGCACTTCCGGACTGTCTTCTCCCGGGTGATAGAACTTGCAAGCCAACACATCGTCATCATTAAGCGGTATGCGGAAACGGTCGCGAAAAGCCAGCAACGACTCATCGGCCATTTTTTTCTGGCTGTGGGTGATGTTCTGCCCTTCGCCGGATTCGCCCATGCCGTAGCCTTTTACAGTCTTTGCCAGGATTACCGTCGGCTGGCCACTGTGCGTCATTGCGGCAGCGTAGGCGGCATAGACTTTGTGCGGGTCGTGGCCGCCCCGGTTTAAGCGCCAGATATCCTCATCGGTCATGTTGGCCACCATCGCGGCGAGCTCCGGATACTTGCCGAAAAAGTGCTCGCGAACGAAAGCGCCATCTTTGCTTTTGAAGGCTTGGTATTCACCATCAAGAGCTTCTTCCATGCGCTGTTTCAGAAGGCCCTTGGTATCGCGCATGAGAAGAGGATCCCAATAGGAGCCCCAGATCACTTTTATAACGTTCCAGCCGGCACCGCGGAACTCCCCTTCAAGTTCCTGGATAATTTTGCCGTTGCCGCGCACCGGGCCATCGAGGCGTTGCAAGTTGCAGTTAATCACAAAGACCAAGTTATCCAGGTCTTCGCGACCGGCCAGACCCAGCGCGCCCATCGATTCTGGTTCGTCCATCTCGCCGTCGCCCATGAAAGCCCACACCTTGCGATCCGACATCGGGACGAACTCGCGGTGCTGCAGGTATTTCATGAACCTCGCCTGATAAATCGCCTGGATCGGCCCGAGACCCATAGATACCGTCGGGAACTGCCAGAATCCCGGCATCAACCAGGGGTGGGGATAGGACGACAGGCCTTGGCCATCGACCTCCTGGCGAAAATGCTCCAACTGCGTTTCACTGAGGCGACCCTCGAGAAAAGCTCGAGCATAGATTCCAGGAGCCGAGTGCCCTTGCATAAAGACCAGGTCAGCGCCATTTTCAGCATCGGATCCACGCCAGAAGTGGTTGAAACCGACGTCATACAGTGTCGCAGCCGAGGCGTAACTGGCAATATGGCCACCCAGTTCGCTGTTGATTTGGTTGGCGCGAACCACCATGGCCAAGGCGTTCCAGCGTATCAGTGAGCGGATTCGCCACTCGATCTCTGCGTCTCCGGGACTGCGGGGTTCCTGCGCCGCCGGTATGGTGTTGAGGTAAGCTGTGGTTGGTCGATAAGGAATATGTGTGCCTGAGCGCCGTGCCTGGTCGATCAGTGTTTCCAGAAGAAAGTGTGCTCGCTCTTCTCCTTCGCGTTCGATTACCGAAGTCAAAGCATCCTGCCACTCGCTCGTCTCCAGCGGGTCAATATCAGTGTGAGATGTTGAGTCGGCCATGAATCAATCCCTTTGTTAGATGATCTGGCAGTGGGGCCAAACCGCTGGTTTGGTCCTCCGATCTAAGGCGTCAATACAATAGTTAACCATGGCGTCAAAACAATACCACAGCGCTAATTTTTGGGCGGATTTTTGTGGTCTGATGGTCAGGCCAAGGCTCTTAAACCGGAAGCTGAACCTTCTAAGCCCTCGTGGCGGTGGCCCAAGCGCAAGCTTAATCGACGGGAGTTTTATTAAATAATGGCTGGAGAAACCGGCCAGTATAGGATTTTTCGATCAGGGCAACCTGTTCGGGCGAACCGGCTGCCACCAGTTGACCGCCGCGCTGGCCACCCTCTGGACCAAGATCAATAATCCAGTCGGCGGTCTTAATGACATCAAGGTTGTGTTCAATGACCACCACGGTATTCCCGTGGTCACGTAGGCGGTGCAGTACTGTCAGTAACTGGCGGATATCATGAAAATGCAGCCCGGTAGTGGGTTCATCAAGGATGTACAGGGTGCGCCCGGTATCACGCTTGGATAATTCGCGCGCCAGTTTTATCCGCTGCGCTTCACCTCCGGACAACGTGGTTGCGCTTTGCCCTAGGCCGATATACCCCAGGCCGACATCGAGCAAGGTGTCCAGTTTGCGCTTGATGACCGGGATCGCGGCGAAGAACTCTGCAGCCTCGACTACTGTCATCCCAAGCACCTGGTCGATGCTGCGGTCCTTGTAGCGGATGTCCAGGGTCTCGCGGTTGTAGCGTTTGCCTTGACAGGTATCGCAAGGGACGTAGATATCGGGCAGAAAGTGCATTTCAACCTTGATTAGGCCATCACCTTGGCAGGCTTCGCAGCGGCCACCGCGTACATTGAAGGAAAAGCGCCCAACCTTGTAGCCTCGCGCCCGTGATTCAGGTGTTCCGGCAAAGAGTTCCCGAATCGGTGTGAAAAGACCCGTGTAGGTCGCCGGATTCGAACGGGGGGTACGACCAATTGGGCTTTGGTCAATATCAATCACTTTATCAAACTGATCCAACCCTTCAATGCTGGCGTGGGCCGCTGCCTGGTGGCGGCCCGCGTGTAAGTGTCGGGCCATGGCAGGGTAAAGCGTATTATTAATCAGTGTCGATTTTCCTGAACCCGATACGCCAGTGACGCAGGTAAAAAGTCCGACGGGGATAGACACAGTGAGGTTATCCAGGTTGTTGCCGGCGGCCTCGCGAATCCGCAGATTCCTTTTTGCATCAGGGCGCACGCGCTTGGCAGGGATCGCT
>JASMBC010000042.1 GCA_030754035.1 Arenicellales bacterium
GTTCGGCTACTGGCTGTATGCTGGAAGAAACACAATTACACGATGATTTGGATGGTGAGAAAAGTGACCGAATGGCCTTCCAATCACAGGCCAATTCCCAAATTCATGCCATCGGCTGATTGCAAAGAGGATACGGTTTCTTTGGCGGTGGGACAGGGGTACAAATTCCACGAAGTCGGACGTCATCTGGGAAACGTCGGTTTAGCCCCACCATGCCGATCGACCGACCCATAGCGGGCTTTTAATCCTTCACGATTGAAAAACCAGACACTTGGTAACCAGATAATCGGTTCCTCATTGCCCCCCGAGAACCAATCGCTGCATTTCCGACAAAATGGATGGGTCCTTTTATCGGGGCATTGATTCGCCCGGTAGGCGGCTGGGTCTCAGATAAGATGGGGGGCGCCAAGGTCACTCAGATCGTCTCGATCATCATGATCGCATCCGCCTTGGGAGTGGCTTATTTCATGGCGGCAGCGTACCGGTCGCCCACACCGGAGCAATACTTCTGGCCATTCTTTGTTTTATTCATCGTCCTTTTTACTGCAACCGGACTGGGTAATGGCTCAACCTTCAGAACTATCGCCATGGTCTTTAACGCCGAGCAAGCGGGGCCGGCTCTAGGGTGGACGTCTGCTGTCGCCGCCTATGGAGCTTTTTTCATCCCCAAAGTATTTGGTGAGCAGATCAATGCGACCACTCCGGAATATGCCCTGTATGGATTCGCTATTTTCTACGCAGTTTGCCTTGTACTGAACTGGTGGTTCTATTTGCGTCCTAATGCCTATGTAAAGAATCCTTAGTGCGACGAAGTCAAACCTAATTGGGGAGGTCTGTTTTCGGGGGGATCAGTATCAGTTAAAATGGCGCCAGGCTCGTCCCAAAGAACGCCGCACAGTAGTCGCTCATTGACAATAGCCAAAGGCTGTCCGGCAACCAGTCGATAGCCTAACTGCGCGCTTGACCTGGCGAAGTGAGGCCATGTGAGCGAGCAGACCAATAAATCTACCCAAACCCTCAAAACCGCGCCCGGCTGGGCATTGCTGCAACTCGGGTTCCGGCCTTTCTTCTGGCTGGCGGCAGTTGCCGCGGTGGTGCTGGTGGCCGGCTGGCTGTACCTATGGGCGAGCGGCGCGGTCGCAACTCCTTACGGCGCACCACAGTGGTGGCACCTCCATGAAATGCTGTTCGGGTTCTGTATCGCGGTCATCGCAGGCTTTCTACTAACCGCCGCTGGCAACTGGTCCGGGACCGATACTGCCAGCGGTGGGATGCTCGCCCTGCTGGCCGCCGTGTGGCTGCTCGGCCGCCTGTTGCCCTGGTTTGCTGTTCTGCCCCGTTGGCTGCCAGCCGTGATCGATGTTGCTTTCCTGCCTCTGCTGGCAGGAACCCTGGCCCGGGCACTGTGGGCTAGTCCGCAGAAAAGCAACCGGGTCTTCCTGGCGCTACTACTGACGATGGCAGCGAGCAATGTTGCCTTCCACCTGGGTGTCAACACCGATCTGCCACTACTTGCTCAGCGTGCCGGCACCCTGATGCTGTGCCTGGTTATATTGACTGTGGCGTGGCTCAGTGGCCGTGTGCTGCCCTTTTTCACAGCCCGCGCGGTCCCGGATAGCACGCCACAGAGTCCGCCCTGGCTGGGGCGCACCGCAACCGGGCTGCTGCTGACGTGGGCGGCCCTGTGGCCGTTCCTGCCCCGACACTGGCTGACGGCCGCAATCGCCCTGGCGGCCGCCGTGGTACACGTACTGCGCCTGTACCGCTGGCACCACCCCGCGCTGTGGCGTATTCCCATCCTGGCGGTACTGCACGTGGCCTATGGCTGGCTGGCACTGGGGCTGGGACTGTCCGCTCTGGCTGCAGCGGGCCTTTCTGCGCCCGGGCCTGCGGTTCACGCCCTGACTATGGGCGCCATCGGCGGTTTCACGCTGGGTATGATGACCCGGGTCTCGCTGGGTCACAGCGGCAGGCCCGTGGTCGCCCCGGCATGGATGGTGGTCGCCTTCGCTGCGATCAACCTGGCCGCACTGATCCGAGTGTTCGGCTCGCTGGCGCTGCCCGCGCACTATTCCCTGTGGATCGCCAGTAGCGGGGCGCTCTGGGTGCTTGGTTTCGCGTTATTCCTGGTACTTTTCACCCCGGTGCTTTTCACGCCCCGGGCCGACGGCCAGCCTGGTTAAGCATCTGACTTGACCTAAATCAAGAAATGCGTTCCGGCCCTCTTATAAGGTTCGCACGCTGACGTTTCATAGGAAACCCCATTGTGAACACTGATCTCAGCGTGCTTGACGATCTGCGCGATTGCATGCTGTTTAGTAATCTCGATGACGCTACGCTCGAGCGCATCGCCGACAACGCTATGCGGGTCACGCTGCGCGAAGGTGAGAACCTGTTCGCGCAAGGCGACCCGGCGGTGCGTTTCTTTCTCGCGTGCCGGGGCCAGATCAAGCTCTTCAGCCAGTCACCGACCGGTGACGAGAAAGTGTTACGGATCATCACACCGGGAGAGACCTTCGGTGAAGCGCTGCTGTTTTTGAACAAACCACGCTACCCGGTCAGTGCCCAGGCCCTGAAACCGGCCGAGGTAATCGGAGTAGACTCGGCTGATTTTGCCGCAATGCTGCACCAGTCAGTGGATACCTGCTTCGTCCTGCTCGGCACGCTCAGCCAGCGCCTGCACCACATGCTGCGGGAGTTGAGCGATCTCAGCTTGTACACCGGCACCTGTCGGGTCGCCGCCCACTTTGCCCAGGAGGCCCGTAATCGGGATACCCTGGATCTGGAAGTACCCAAGCAGGTGGTCGCATCCCGCCTGTCAATCAGGCCCGAGACCTTCTCGCGAATCTTGAAGAATCTGTCCAACAACGGCATCATCTCGGTACGCGGCAACCACGTGACGATCTCCGACCGCCCTGCCCTGCTCGAGCTCGCCTCGGCCTGCAACAGCAGCCCGACCCCAATACAACCCCATCAGACAGACCCGCGCTGACAAATCACCAGCTGTCAGTCAACCGTTTATCCTATTCCCGGATACTGCCGAGGCCCGCTGCGCCTCCCACGGGGTCAGGCAACAGACTGAAAAATATGCTAAAATTAGCGGTTCTTCTCGTCTCGTCGCAAAACAGTTTTGATCCTTAATCGCGGCGGACCACTGGCAAAAGCACCGCGCAAACAGAGTCGCAGCGACAGCCCGCCAGTTGCAGCCACCCGCGAAGCCCCATCTCCGTTACCAGGGAACCAGACCCCATGGCCCAAACCAACGCCGCCCCAAAGAGAGTCATACCCAAGAAACCCGAGCCTGTGCTCAACATGGAAGATTTCGCTCACCTGTGCTACGGCGTGGTAGAGATTGAAAAAGCAGATCTACCAAGTGGCGGTTCCAACGGTACCTGCTACCGCTATGTGGTAGCAAACACCGTCTCCTCGGTCACCGGCTACCGCCAGGGCACCAAGCGCGAAGTTTCTCAGTACGTGACCACGCTAATCGAAGACCTAAACCTGCGCACCATCCCCAAGAAAAAGGTCTGAGGCCGCTGCTACTCCCAGGGTCGCATTGCCGGCCACTGCGTTAACCGTTACCCCATTGACCCGGCCCGTGGCCGGAACCCCTTGACGTTGCGAGAGTACATCCACCGGCCCGCTGCGGCGACCTAACCCCAGCGGTGAGTTCTCCGGTCGAAACCATTCCACTGGCGCGGCTGGCGCTGGTCTTTATTCCGGTACTGGTGGTGGTCCTGATTCAGTGGCGCTGGGCGATGCCGGTGCTGCCTGCCATCCACGGCCTGGCTCGCATGCTCGCGCAACTGCTGCTGGTGGGCTATGTGCTGCTCTTCCTGTTCGAATCGAACAGTCCGCTGATCGTCTCGCTCGTGCTGGCGATCATGATTGGCATGGCCAGTTGGATCGCGCTGCGGCCAGTAGCAAAACAGCGCCGGGGACATTATCCGGCCGCGCTTGGCGCAATCGTTGTCGGCGCTGTCCCGACCCTGGTACTGGTGACCCAGGTCGTAATCAACGTCGACCCATGGTATCAGCCGAGTTTCCTGATCCCACTCGCCGGCATGATCTTCGCCAACGCCATGAACTCGGTCAGCATCGCCGCCGAGCGCCAGCAGGCCGAACTTGACAACGGTCGAAATCAGCAGGTGGCCCGCCAGAGTGCTTTTCAGGCCGCGCTGATACCATTGGTTAATTCGTTGATGGCGGTCGGGCTGGTGTCGCTACCGGGCATGATGACCGGCCAGGTACTGGCCGGAGTATCGCCACTGATCGCAGCCCGCTACCAGATTCTGGTGATGTGCATGCTGTTCGGCTCCTCCGGCATTGCCACCGCCTGTTACCTGTACTGGTCACGGTCCGACAAGAGCTCGGGCTGAGCCCGCCCTAATCGCTGCTGCCTCGGGCAGTGCCGCTGGTGGACGTCGGAGCCTGCGACCACAGTACCTCAACCAGCACCGCGCCGCAGATCACTACGATGGCGGCGGCCTGCAGGTGGGTCATCGGCTGGGACAGGATGACGATGGCAAGTGCTGCCGCAATCACCGGCTTGAGGAAAAACAAATATGAGCCGCGGGTAATGTCTGGCACCGCGGCCAGGCCGCCGATCCAGAGCCACTGCGTTAGGGTGGTATTCCACACAGCAATAGTGATCAGCGACCAGGCCTCTTTCTGTGACCGCTCGAACAGGGTCAGCGGGTTGACCCATATACCCCATACTCCACCGACCATGAGCCACAAACCCACACCGCCGATGAACATGGTGACGGCAGTAATACGCAACGCGCCATATTCCTGGATTAGTGGCCGCACTGATACCGCATAGGTCGAACCCATCACGGCGCACAGTAGGGCCAGACCCACGCCAGGCAGACTGCCAACCCCGCTGCCGGTAAGATCGGCCAACGCGCCATCGGTCACCAACAACGCGACTCCCAATACTGCAGCCACCCCGGTGACCCACTTGGCCACGGTTATGCGCACCCGGTTGATGACCAGGTTAGCCAGGCCAACGAAAATCGGAATGGTAGTAGTTACCGTCGCCACCTGGATGACGGACGCGAAATCGAGCGCCCAGTGAAATGCCAGGTAAGTGATGCTGACGCCGAAAAACGACAGTATCACCAAGCGCAGACCGCACTCACGCAGTGGCGTCAGCAGATCACGTGCCGTGGGTGTTAGCAGCGCCCACAGCACCAGGCCGCCGCCGCCAAGGAGAAACCGCCAGACCGACACCTCGGGGCCAGCAACCCCAGACAGGACTGCCACGAACTCGCTGGACGCGTGCCCGCAGACGCCGAGAAAGACGGCGCCATAGGCAAACCAGGATCGCTGCCACATGGCTAAGTCATCTTAGCGAAGTCGACTAGTGCGGTAGCGAGCGCCTGTGGTTTCTCCAGCGGTAGCAGGTGGCCCGCATCTTCCCAGTCCAGTCGAGTCACCTTGGGCAGGCGGGCGCACAACCGCGCCACCACTGGGGCGTCGAAAAACACCCGATCCTGCAGGCCGCTCACAACCAGGGTCGGCAAACTCAATTCTTCCCACGGCAGATCCCAGTCAGTTTCTACGGCCGCCGTCATCAGTCGGGTGTAGCCGTGTGCCGACGACAGGCCTTGGTAGGGGGCCCTCGCCAGAAAATCTGCTTGATTGTCTGCCTGAAACGGCTCGCCGGTCAGCAGGGGCAGATAAAGGTCGGCCAGCAAGCGGGTGCCGCCCAGGCCAATCACCCGAGCCAGTGCCTGGTTGACCCAGTGCAATCGCGGCCCGATCTGGCGCAGAGTATTCAGCAGCACCAAGCCCTCGGCTGGCAGACCGGCAAGAATGGCCTGCGCCGCGAACAGGCCGCCGATGGATAGCCCGCACAGGATTGGCCGGGGTGGAGCAAGTTCGGTGATCAGTCTGACCAAGTCCGCAACGATCAACTGCTGGTCTAGGCTGCGCTCGGCAGCCACTGGACTGTGGTCCTGGCCGCGCAGGTTGTAACGCAGGCTGCCAAGCCCCGCCTGCCGGCAACCGCCCTCGACCACCCCATTCCAGGCCTCGAGGCTGCCGGTAAGGGCATTGATGTAGACCACCGTTGGCCTGCCTTCGGCAGGTGGCTGATATTCGTACCGCAGGCCCTCATCGGGCCCGAGGGTTAGTAACGGCATCGCGGGGCCTCCCAGGTGTAGCCTGTCGCCGGCGATTCGAACAGCGGAACAGGCTGTCAAGAATACGGCCAAATTATCTTAACGGAACGGGCGCGACAACTCCTGTACAGAGTCGGTCTGACCTTGACAGGTTTGACTGTAGCAACGTAGGTAAAACCCGGCAACAGCCCAATACCAGAAACTACGTGGGATTTTCGCTTAACGGCAGTTCGGTGAGGGTGTATCCAACATCACCGTACCTACCGGGATGGAGTTTTACCTCAATGGTCAATTCTCTCAGGCCAGTGATCACCCCAACCAGAGACCCTAGATGACGTTTGATACTAATCATTCACCCCCCAAGAAGTGGCAAGAAAAAAAGCATGCCCCATCAAATATCAAGCTTATCAATTAGACTAGCCTGTAGTTAGAAGCCAATGCTGCTATATAGTTGTTGTTCTACGTCGAGATAAGATCAACAACTGATTGGACTTCGGGGTACTCCCCTTGATTATCGGTGCCACTGCTTTTGAATAATTCGAAAAAGTGGCGGCCCAGCGACAACAATCAGCGTTATTCGGAGGATGTGCATGGTCGCGATGAGTGCTGTGTCAGCATCCATCGAGATCGCGATTAGGCTCATTTCCGCTAGTCCACCTGGCGCCAAGGCAAGCAGTAACGTTTCCTCCTTTATGTCAAGAATCGGTGCCGAAAGCCGAGCTAACCCAGCCGCGACTACAAGCATAACACCCGTTACTACACTGGCCCAGATCGCAGGGCGTAGCATACTAACTAGACGCATACCACGGAACTGCGCACCGATAGCTGAGCCAATCACGACCTGAGCCGCCATAACCAGCAGAGTTGGCAAAGGTGTTTCGACTAGTCCAGATGCATAGGCGAATCCCGCAAGAATCATTGGACCCAGAATCTGACTAAATGACAGATCAAGTCGATTTGCTAACCAATAACCAGCGATACCGCAGGTCAGAAGAATAACTATTTCCCTGTTATCTGGATACACGCCTGAGGAGTCAAACATTAGGCGGGCATCAGCAACATCGACACTACCAATCGCAGCAAGATAAACTGGTACTACCAATACAACCAAGAAAACACGAGTCGCGTGTGCGATAGGAATCTGTTGGTTGTCTCCACCGGCCTGCTCACCAGCAATAGCCATTACACCTAAACCGCCCGGCGTACTCGAGAAAAACGCAGTGGTTCTATCCATACCGGCAATCCACCGAAAAATAACAAAGGAAGAGACCGTAGTGGCCATAACGTAGCCGAGCATTATTAGTGCGATATTGCCCCAGGTAGTCAGCTGCTTAATTACCTCCATCGTAAAGAAGCTGCCGAGGAGAATGCCCAGCACAGCGACCATAATGTTTCGTAAGGGCATGTACCGTCGAACCGGTACACCCAAAAAAGCACTGACTGATACGAAGATCATGCTACCTAGCATCCATGGCAATGGCATATGCCAACGAAAAAAGACATACCCGCCGGCCGCGCCAATGCCTAGGCTGAGAAAAATCTCTTTTACCGATTGGGATCCAAGTAACATAAGAAAGTGGGAGCTCCCCCTGATGCTAGTCCCGTTAAGGGGGTCATAGTGTTTGGCAACGCGTGCATCTTAACCGGTTACAAATCTGGGGAAAATGAAAAGTTCGAAAAGAGTCGAGCTCGTGAAAACTCCTATACAGAGTCGGCCTAACCTCGATTGGACTGCGCCGCACGGCTAGTGACTTTTGTTTCTACCCGAGCGAGTTTTAAAACGCCACTGTGGTTCGTTCGCCACTGATCACCGTATTATCAAATCTTGGCAACGTGCATACTATTCGACGACTGGAGGAACCACTGCTACCTGCTTTCTGTGTTCGGTGTGGGCAAGCAGATCCCAACCCTGGCAGAGCGTCAGCTATGAACGCTTTGTCGAAAGTTGCAAGCCAAGCGCGCTGAACAGTACCGCACCGCCCAGCAGCGTCACCCAGGTGGGAACTTCACCGATGCCGATCCACGCCCAGACCGGCCCAAACAGTGGCTCACCCAGAGCAAATACCGTCAACTGCACCGCGGGTACTGTTTGCGCTGCGAGAGCAAACAACACGCTGCCTATCCCCAATTGCACAACGCCCAACAAAGTGCACCACAGTATCTCGACAGGTGGAATCAACAAACCCACACCAGTGGCAAAACTCATTAATACTCCTACCGACGCCCCGATTACCCCACCATAGAGCACCGCTGGGGTCATATCGATGCCCTTTCCCACACGCAGAGTCACTGTGTAAGCGCCGAAGAAAAAAATACCCAACACGGCAACTGCTACGCCAACTGTATCGCCCAGTTGGAGTCTTCCCCCAACCATTATGCTGATACCGACAAAACCGAGCAGGATGCTGATCCAGACGCGAGTGCTTACTAACTCACCGAGAAATATTCTTCCCAGCAACGCCGCAAATATTGGCGCAGCGGCCATCACAAAAACTGCTACCGCAACCGTTGTGTACTTCAGCGCTACGATATTACAGATCATTGCCCCACTGAGCAGAGCCCCGGCGAATAATGTCTTGAGCCCTCCAGAGCGGAGAATTCCAGGTGCCGACCAACGATATCGGAACAGGATGACCAGTGAGACAAAAAGTGCCAACGAGCCGCACCGGTAAAAATTGATTTGCCATTCCGTCGCATGCTCAAGAGACTTAACGATCACACCGGCGAAACTCCAGAAAATCGGTGCGACAACGGCAAAAATGTAATGATGATTCATTTACTCGATCAACCGCAGTCCCAATAGTTATTGTAAAATATACTACTCTTGAAAACGCAATGGAGAGAGAACAATGACACTGGGAATGATATTCCGTATCAGCGGGATTATTCTGTTTATTAACGGGTTGTCGATGTTCTTTGCGCCCAGTATGGCAATTGAGATGTATGGAATGACGATAGCCGAGGGCATGACCGTTCTTATCCGGGGGTTGGGATTGTCATTTGTCGGTACTGGAATCCTGGTATTTATGCTGCCATCATGGATTGACAGCAAACTCGCTGCGGCGGGAATTCTGGCCGGGCTGACACAACTCGCCTGGTTCTTCCATCTCGGCTACGATCTGTATACCGACAACATCTCCGGCACACCTGCCATTATCAACCTGTTGCTGACGGCAATTTTCGCGATCTTGTTCTTTGTAATGAGCGCCAAACATTCCAAATAGCAGTGCTGCAGTAGGTTTTTGTTAGCTCAGACCCCGCTACGGCGGGGTCTTTTTTTGCCAGAAATATTTGGCTGAGCGGCCAAGATTTGATAATGCAGCCAGCCTTATCTCAACCTTGAAGGTAATCCGATGCTCGGTGTTAGTCACATGTCCATGCATGAGCCACTCAGCGATGCAGACCTGACCCAAGCAATCCTCGACCACGCGGCTGAGGAGTTAGGCCAGGTGATTACCGACAACGAGAAAGATTCGCATTCAAGTACCAGCTTTAAAGACTATTTATCCAAAGGTCCGCTCCGTTCAGAAACCAGAAAGCGAGTCAGAGCCACTGTGGACCAACTTATAGACTGCAAGAAACTAATAGAGAAAGAATTGCCCTCGGGACACCCAGCTCGCCACGGGCGGCGTACCACCGCGCTTACGTTAGGGTCGTGAATCCATATTCGGGCATTAGGCTGACGGTTTTGAAGGTAACTAACCTCCCCCTAATACGCCATCTAATACGCCAAGTGATGGATGGCGGCGCAATAGGACAACATCTATTAATATGCCGCCTATAGTAAATACATGGCGGCATATTAGATTCACAGTTGGATTTTCAATCCGCCACGGCGTATTAGACGGCGCATTACCATTATAAAATGGGTATTGCCACCAGCCCGCCTGTGGACGCTGAGGCGCGCCCACAGGTCGGGGTGGAGTCATGAAGCAATCGAGTGTGGCGGCGTCGATCAAAAATGGGGAAAACTAGATAAAATGACAGCACCCCCGGCCAGAGAGCGCTTACGAGTATTTAGGCTAGCGTGGCCAAAATTGTTCTCATACGTGTAGCCAGCCGAAAACGCTGCCTCTTGCAGACTAAAACTTCCCGTCCCTCACCACCTCCGGCCCTTGTCACCCAGGGAAACAACTCATACCACCATCTGGGCTCCATAGTGTGGTGACGGTAAAGTCGGGTATGCGCGAAACACATGTCGATACACCTCATCCGCACGACTGTGTACGTCAGGCTCAGTGTACTGGTCCACTGGCAATCACCTTAACCGCGCCGCCGCACTGTTGTATTCTTTATTGAGATGTTAAGATTAATTTAATAGAGCATGGAGGAACATTCTTTATAGGTCATTTGTACTATTTAGTCCCAACAACAATCTACCGATATAAATTTACTAATAATATTTCAAGGAAAATAAATGATATAAAAATTGTTCATATTCTGTGTGCATATTTATCAAAGAAATGCGCCTGATCATGTAAGAGCGGCCTGTATTTACGAACCAACCTGCTCTAATTACATGATTCAATCAATCAATAAGTTTGGTGCCATCAAGGGTGCCATTCACGGCTTTAAAAGACTTTTTAGATGTTGCCCACCACATTGTGGTGGCGTAGATCATCCATAATATAGGGGAATAAAATGAGTAAGTACGTTTACAAATGTGTGCCAGTTCCATCAACTTTTAGCGTTGGAAAAGACGATCCACACTCTGCTGTTGTTTCAGCTTAGCTATGGATACTACAAAGCCCCCGGAAACCACCTCTTCCACGTCCGACGAGCGCACCCGGCGGCAAGTGCAGACCCTCGCCTTGGGAGTCGTTGTGGTCGCGGTCGGCCTGGCCGGAATCTTGTGGTTTGGGGTTCGAGACGCGAGTTCCGATCCGATTGATAGCCTCCTCGGCGACTGGCGTACGGTCAACAACGGAACGACGATCGCATACACAGAGGACGGCAAGTGGAGCGCCCAGCATGGATGGTGGGGCGAGGAGCCCTTCGACTGGGGCAGTTTCACCTTCGATGGTGAGACTCTGACGTTCTTCACCGACACCGGCAGTCGAGCTTGCGAGGAAGGCCAAATCGGCGTCTACCGGGCGAGCATCGGCGAAGACGAGGTCACGCTGGAACTAATCGACGACCCGTGTCACGGACGTTCAAGTGACTTCAGAGGAGGGATAGTCCGGTCGCCATAAAGCGGAGCCGGACGACACGGAGACTACGAGGTGTCGGGCGGATCGGGGCCGGGCTCGAAGGTGTAGAAGTCGGCCAGGAACTGATCCCACCAGTCGGTGGCAAGCGGCGCCGGGTCGTGTCCGAAGGCTCTTCCATCGGGACGAACGAATCGCAGTTCTTCATCAGGGTTGCCCTCGATCGGCCAGCCGCCCTCATGGGCCAATCGGTGGTGATGAGGGCAAAGAGTGATCAGGTTGTCGAGGTCGGTGGGCCCACCCTGAGCCCAGTGGATTCGATGGTGACTGTGGGTCCAGCGAGTTCGCTCGCATCCAGGAAACCGGCAGCCCTGGTCGCGATGCCGGATCTGACGGACAGGTGTAAAGGGAGAGGTGGCCCCGGTTGCCACTTGTCACGGATAAGAAGGCCGAAAACTGCGAGTTTATGGAGTTGTCACGGCGTCACGGATAAAACCAGGTATCAGCCCCCACCTAAATGTTTGTGAAATTAGTCACAGAAACCCGGAGCCAAGCCCGGCACTATGCCGAAAACGAGGGAACACTATGGACATAGATACCAAAGACAAACTAAGCGCACAGATCAATCAGGCGCGTGGCGTATTAGCCGCTCTATTGGCCGATACGTGCGATCTAAAGCGTGGTAGCAACCTGTCCACTGAAATGCAGAACAACGCGCTATGGGCCGTAGATTCGCTGTTAGCGCAGGCTCAAGGCGAACTTGGCTATGAATAATGATCCTGTGCACTTTGCAGGCGCTAGTAGGGGCGACCATGCTGGCTCGACTGGTTACTGTATAGATATCCAGTTAAAATATCAGGCAT
>JASMBC010000043.1 GCA_030754035.1 Arenicellales bacterium
GTCGGTTGCGCATCGGTTGAATACCTAAAAGTACGCAGGGCATACCTCTCTACGCCTTGTCTAATGCTTCTATTATCCGGGCCTTATCGCGCCATTTGCAGACTGATTTTTTCGGGTAGAGATATGATCATGTCTAGGAGGCGATTGCAGTTGTAAGCACGGGCACGCTGACAAAACCAAACCGTCCTTCCTTTGCAGACTGATCCAACTGTTCCCGCCAACGCTGTACGTCTTCTTTGGCAATACCTTGTTTCTCGGCAAAATGGGTAAAGAGGCCTGAAGCCAGCCAGGCAAAAGAGTTGTGATGAAGCGAGTTGTTCATAAAGCCCATGGGAATGCACTGTGCGCCAACGAAACCATGTTGGGCAAGTTTGGTTGGCATCTCTAACGGTAGCATCTGATGTGAGCAGTGCGCTTTGAATGCCTCGTGCATCTGGTCATTGAGTTTCGGCTCTGGCCCGTGAAAGCGCCAGTGATCCCAAAGAACCGATACTGTGGCCAAGCGCCCACCGGCTTTAAGTACCCGCTGCACTTCTGCCAGCGCGGCATCTACATCGGGGATATATTCGAGCACTTGAATTGATGCTATGCAATGGAATGTGCCGTCTGCAAATGACAACTCAGTCGCAGAGTCCTGGCTGAATTCCACGTTGTCGAGTTCTTTGCACAACTCTTTTGCCGCATTGATCTGATGCTCGCTGGGGTCAAGCCCCACAGCGCGCCCTTTTGGTCCTACGGAAAGCGCGAGATCTCTTAGCAGGTGACCGCCGCCACAGCCTAGATCCAGTATGTGCTGGCCGGCAGTAATGCACAGCGCCTCAAAAGTGGCCTTTCGTCGCCCCACGCCTTCTTGAGTCTGCGCCATGCGGCGCTGGACTGTTCCCATCCCGCTATCAAATCCCATTTTTTATCTCTGTTGCTGAATCAATACCGTACCGTTATAACGTACCAAAAATACGATATTGCGCCATTACTGGCCTATATTTGTTTATCACTGTGTCAGCGGTTGAACGCTTTGGGAATCATGAGTGAGATAGGCGTTCTCAACTAGTTGATTTTCTCGACTTCAAATTTCACAGCAGGTGAAGTATAGGTCGAAAAATGACGGGAGAAAGATTTATGGGTGGTGTCAGGGATCGAGTCGCGTTGGTAACCGGAGCCGGTAGCAGCAAGGGAATCGGGTTTGCAACAGCTCGGTTGTTAAAAGCCGCGGGCGCGCGGGTGGCGATTACATCGACTACAGATCGGATCAACAATCGTTGTGAAGAATTAGGTGGTTACGAAGCAGGTGTTTTTGCCCAGTTGGCAGATCTAACAGATAGTGCCGCTGTAAATGTGCTGGTGGAGCAAATCGAACATACGCTCGGGCCGGTAGATATTGTGATTAACAATGCGGGTATGGTTCAGGTGGGTCGAGACGAGCCTAGTTCACCACTGCATCAAGTAAGCGATGAAAAATGGCATTACGGTATCGATATCAATCTGACAAGCGCGTTCCTGGTCACCCGGGCGGTTCTTCCTGGAATGATGCAGCGTAAATATGGTCGGGTCGTTCATGTGTCTTCCGTCACCGGCCCAGTAGTGGGAATCGCGGGAAGTGTGGTTTACGGGACAGCCAAGGCCGGCATGCTCGGAATGGCGCGTTCTTTAGCGATTGAGGCAGGTCCGAGCAATATAACAGTCAACTGTGTTGGGCCCGGGTGGATTCGAACGGCGTCGAGCGGCGAAGAAGAGATTGTGGCGGGTGCATTTACACCAATCGGCCGGCCGGGTACTCCAGAGGAGGTCGGCCATGTTGCGGTATTTCTGGCGAGTGAAGAAGCAAGTTATGTGACAGGTCAGCTGATCGTCGTGGACGGAGGTAACACGATCCAGGAGTATAAAGTCGCCTTGTCGTGAGGCAACCGGGCTACCTTATCTTTGGTATCCCTATCAGTGTGGTGAGCTGGTCGCGACGCTTATGGTTCGACCAGTTAAGAGGTCTTATGGATAAGGATTGTTAACAGTTAACGTTTGAATTGATGCTATTGGCTTTTAAAAAAAACCCAGACTAATGTCTGGGTTTTTTTTAAAAGCCTGGTTTGGTTAGTCGAGGTAACTGCGCAGTTTTTCTGATCGTGTGGGATGACGCATCTTGCGCAGTGCCTTGGCTTCGATCTGGCGTATCCGCTCGCGGGTCACATCGAACTGTTTGCCGACTTCTTCCAGGGTATGGTCGGTGTTCAGGCCAATGCCAAAGCGCATGCGTATCACCTTGGATTCGCGTTCGGTCAGGCTGTTGAGGATGGCGTCCGTTGCCCCAGTCAGGCCTGAGGTCAAGGCGGCTTCTTCGGGTGCCTCGACGTTCTTGTCTTCAATAAAGTCGCCCAAGTGTGAGTCTTCGTCGTCACCGATCGGGGTTTCCATGGAGATCGGCTCCTTGGCGATCTTGAGTACCTTGAGAATCTTGGCTTCAGGCATATCCATGCGCTCGGCAAGTTCCTCGGGCAAGGCTTCGCGACCCTCTTCCTGCAGAATTTGTCGAGAGACGCGGTTGAGCTTGTTAATGGTCTCAATCATGTGTACCGGGATACGGATGGTACGTGCCTGATCAGCAATCGAGCGGGTGATCGCCTGGCGGATCCACCAGGTGGCATAGGTCGAGAACTTGTAGCCGCGGCGATACTCAAACTTGTCCACGGCTTTCATGAGACCGATGTTGCCTTCCTGGATCAGGTCGAGGAACTGTAATCCACGGTTGGTATATTTCTTGGCGATTGAGATAACCAGGCGCAGGTTAGCCTCGATCATCTCTTTTTTGGCGCGCCGGGCTTTTGCTTCGCCTATGGACATGCGCCGATTAACTTCCTTAATCTGCTTGATGCGCAGACCCGAGATATTTTCCAGATGCTGGAGTTTGTTGCGCAGGCTTTCAAGTTCCTGAGCGTGGGCTTTAAGGATATCTTTGTCGCCTTCTTTGCCACGCATCATGCTGCGAACCCAGAAAAGCTCGGCTTCCCGGCCAACGAACTTTGAAATAAAAGTTTTGCGTGTAACTCGCGCCTTGCGCACACAAATCTGGGTAATGGCTCTTTCCAGTCGGCGCACCTCGTCAACAATTTCGCGCATCACCTGCGAGAGGTAGTCGATCTGGCGGGGTGCCAGGCGAATCTCCATTAGCTCAGCTGACAGTTTGTCCTGGTGTTTTTCTACCTGTGAGGCGCCGATACCGTAGCGACTTTTGCAGCGCTCCAGACTCTTAAACCCTTTGCGGATGCTCTCGAAACGCTCCTTGGCCTCTTCTGGATCAGGCCCTTGCGGTGCGGTGCTGGTGCCGTCCTCACTCGGCGGTGCGGGCTGAGGAATCTCCTCCTCTATTGCGTTGGGATCGATAAAGCGAACCAGCAGTTCGGTAAGTTTTATCTTGCCGGCATCTACTTCATCGGCAAGGCGGATGATTTCAGCAATCACCACGGGCGCTGAGGCAATGGCATTCACGCTTTGGTTGATACCGTCCTCAATACGTTTGGCCAGGCGTATCTCATCCTGGCGGGTCAACAGTTCGACAGTGCCCATTTCGCGCATGTACATGCGTACCGGATCGGTCGTGCGACCAAACTCGCTTTCCACAGCGGTGGTCAGTACCGCCTCGGCTTCTTCGACTACCTCCTCGTCATCGCTGTTGGCCGTTTTCAGCAGCAGCGAGTCTGCATCCGGCGCGGCGTCGTAGACCTCGATGCCAAGGTCGTTGATCATGTTGACCACCGTTTCGATCTGATCGGTGTCATTCATGTCTTCCGGAAGATGATCGTTAATCTCACGGTAGGTAAGGAAGCCTCGTTCCTTACCCTTGATGATCAGCTGTTTGAGTTCGGATTGCTGGCTTTGGCTATCTGTAGACACGAGGCCCCCTGGAAATAATACTGAATGAGGTAAAAAACCTATCAATTATATCATGTGATTTTTCGCCAAACCCACAGGTTTCAGTCGCCTTCTCGACTGTGACGCAATCTTGCGCGTTTACGATAAAG
This sequence comes from Arenicellales bacterium, assembly GCA_030754035.1. GTDB lineage: Bacteria > Pseudomonadota > Gammaproteobacteria > Arenicellales > UBA868 > UBA12578. The sequence goes on from JASMBC010000043.1 coordinate 4,011, forward strand.
GTCGGCAAGACGGCTTTTGCTGTCTTCATCGAGATCCTCCTGGGCGGCACGCGCTACCAGCTTATTGATTGACTGGGCCAGCGCCTGGTCTTCGAGCGTGATCAGAGTTTCGGCGAAAAACGGTGAGAATTGTTCCTGCTCTAGTAGATGGTCTTTACTTGCCAGTTTTTCAAGAGTGCCAGCGTCATCGGTATCCCGAAATCGCTCAATCAGTCCTGCGGTGGTCAGCTCTGGGTTAGATGCGGCAATCCCATGCAGCTGTTTCAGAAGAGCCACTCCAGGCTCTGTGGTTTGTGGGTCGAGATGCTCGGGCAGGCCATGCGCTGCAGCGAGCCCTGGCCGTTGCAGCAAAAGGCTGATAGCGGTTGCCATTGGCGTCAGCCGCTGAGTTGTATTGCTTTTTGGGCGAGATTGACCCCTCGAGGCAGGAAGGGGGGTCACCCCCGATGAGTGGACCCCGGTCTGCTCGCGCAGACGCTGGAGCATCAGTTCACGCAACGGGCCTTCAGGGATCCTGGCCAGCAGGGGCTTGGCCAATTCCACCAGCCGCGCCTTGCCGTCCATTCGCGTCAGGTCTGTTTCGCTGGCGAGCTTTTCGAACAGAAAATCGGGTAGTGGCTTGGCATTGGCACCCCGGTCACGCAGGGCTTGCGCGCCCTCCTTGCGTACCAGGGAGTCTGGATCTTCACCGTCGGGCAGGAAGAGAAAGCTGGCCTGCCTGCCACCGCCCAGTTCCGGTAGGGCTGTTTCGAGGGCCCGCCAGGCTGCTGCACGGCCCGCCTGGTCACCGTCAAAACAGAAGACGATCGAGGGTGCGAGGCGAAATAACCGTTGCAGGTGAGTTGTTGTGGTTGCAGTACCCAGTGTGGCGACTACGTTGTCGATGCCGTACTGGGCCAGGGCAACTACATCCATATATCCCTCGACCACCAGCGCATGGTTGTGCTGAGCGATCGGCGAGCGGGCCCGGTGCAGGTTGTACAGTTCTGAGCCTTTATGAAAGACCGGCGTTTCTGGTGAGTTCAGGTATTTGGGTTCGCCATCACCGATGATGCGCCCACCAAAAGCAACCACCCGACCTTTACTGTCATGAATTGGAAAAATGACCCGGGAGCGGAAACGATCGTAGTAACCTCCGGACTGTCGAGTCGCGACCAGGCCTGCCCGCGCCATGATCTCCAGTGCTTTGGCATCATCGGCTGCAGTGTGAGCCAGATTGTCCCAACCGGGTGGGGCGAACCCCAAATCAAAAAGCGCTGCGATCTCCCCAGTGAGTCCGCGTTCTTTCAGGTAGGCAATTACCTCGGCTGACCCTTCATGGCTGCGCAACTGTTCTTTGAAAAAACGATTTGCCTTGGATAAAGACTCGAGCAGGGCAGGCGTGATGGTATCCGGGGCACGCTCCGGGCCGGTATCAGGCATTTCCAGGCCTGCAGCCTGGGCCAGTTCTTCAATCGCCTCGACAAAACTCAACCGGTCGAACTCCATCAGAAAGCCGATGGCACTGCCGTTGGCGTTGCAGCCGAAGCAGTGGTAGAACTGTTTTGTTGGACTGACCGTGAACGAGGGGGTATTCTCGTTGTGAAAAGGGCAGCAGGCCTTAAAATCTTTGCCGCCCTTCCTCAGGGGAACGCGCTGGTCTATCACCTCGACGATGTCGATGCGCGCGAGCAGTTCGTCAATAAATTCCCGGGGAATTTTGCCGCTCATCGTCTCTCATGCCTCATTGATCAGCAGGATATTAGCATTCAGGTTTTTCCCGACTCTATTCCTTGAGCCGTAGCCTTTCACCCGGGTAGACTCCCCGGTCTGTGAGGTGAAGCGCCCAAGGTAGATTTAAAGATGAGCACTATTTCAACCCAAGCCACGCCTTTGCCTGAAAGCCGACGTATCCCTCCCAACCCCGCTGTGGCGTCCTGGTTGCTGGCATGCTGTGCTCTGGTTTTCTGCATGGTAGTCCTGGGGGGCGTGACTCGCCTAACCGACTCTGGCCTATCGATGGTGCGATGGGAGCCCGCATCCGGGGTATTGCCTCCGCTCAGCCAGAGTGCCTGGGAGGATGAATTTGATCATTACCGCGAGTATCCAGAGTACCGCAAGGTCAATACTGGGATATCGCTGGCCGAGTTCAAAACTATTTTCTACTTCGAGTACGCTCACCGGGTACTGGGCCGGTCCATCGGCTTGGTGTTCGCACTGGGGTTTGTCTATTTTCTCTGGCGCCGGCGCTTGCCACCAGCACTGGCGCCGCATCTGATCGTAATGTTCATGCTGGGAGGACTGCAGGGACTGCTCGGGTGGTACATGGTGAAAAGCGGGCTGATCGACGTGCCACAGGTCAGCCAGTATCGCCTGGTGGCCCATCTTGGTGCAGCCATTTTGATCTACCTTTATATGCTCTGGGTTGCATTCGGCCTGCTTGAGTATCGCCCGGCACCTGCGGTAGCGACTGCTATTCGCTGTGCAGCCAGAGGTCTCGGATTGCTGGCATTGATCACTGTGTTGTCGGGCGGCTTCGTTGCTGGCCTCAAAGCCGGACACGCCTTCAATACCTTCCCCCTGATGGCAGGCCAATGGATTCCGCCGGGTTATATCGTGCTTGATCCTGCGTGGCGCAACTTCTTTGAGAACATACCGACTGTGCAGTTCAATCATCGGCTGCTGGCAATCTCCACCTTCATTCTGGCACTCGTCTTGGCTTTTCGGATCATTCGTGACCCGCAGCTAGAAGGTCAGCGTGGGCCGGCACTGTTGCTGGCAGGGGTCGCGACGGTGCAGGTGGCACTGGGTATCGGTACACTGCTGACGCACGTGCCGGTAGCTCTGGCCGCAGCTCATCAGGGTATGGCGCTCGGGTTACTCAGCGTCATACTCTACCTAATCTTTAAGTTGCGGCATTCGGTTGGCCGCTGAGGATGGCTGAGGGGTCTTAGGCCGAGAGTTTCTGTTTGATAGCGTTACTCACGGCGCTCATATCAGTGCGGCCCTGAACACGGGGTTTGAGCCAGCCCATGACTTTACCCATATCGCGCACGCTTTGTGCATCGGTTTCATTCAGAGCCTTATTGATCAATTCGGCGAGTTCACCTTCGGCGAGTTGTTCCGGTAGGTAGGTTTCCAGCACCGCCAGCATGGCGGCCTCTTTTTGAACCAGGTCGTCTCGCGCTCCTTTTTCAAATTGAGCGATGGAATCGCGCCCTTGCTTGATCATTTTCTGGATCACCGTCAGGACTTCTTCATCGCCAAGTCCGACACGCTCATCGATTTCGCGACGCTGGATAGCAGCGCGCAGCAGGCGAATGGCGTCAAGCCGTACGGCTTCCCTGGCACGCATCGCCTCTTTCATCTCGGCAACGATGCGCTCTTTGAGCGTGGTCACAAAAAAACTGGGGATTAACTGGGGCGTAGGGGAGGCAGGCTTAATGAGCGCGCATCCGCGAGGGGTTCTGACGGGCCAGGCGCTTCTTCTCACGCTTCTCGGCGGCCGCGCCGTCACGTTTGCGTACGGTAGTTGGCTTCTCGTAGTGCTCGCGACTGCGTGATTCGGTAAAGACACCGGCCTTTTCGCAGGCGCGGCGGAAACGTCGTAGGGCGACGTCAAACGGCTCATCCGGCCGGACTTTCACTGAAGGCATAGACTGCTCTCCGGGCAATCAAAAAGGTCGCGTATTCTACTCAGAAAATGTGCAAAAGTACATGCCATGCCCTGATCTTGTGGGTGCATGCTAGAGGGAGAAATTTTCGTCAAAGGGTTCCTCACCTTCTACCACCGGCAAGCTGAGCGCATTACCCCAGTGCCCCCAGCCACCGTTGTACAGGCGAACATCCGGGTAGCCCAGGTATTTCAGCTGCATATACGCAAGGCTCATGCGGAAGCCGTCATGGCAGTAGGCGTAAATGGTTTGCTCCCGCGGGACTGCGCTATATACCGTGGCCAGGGCCTCGTCATCCAGCCAGATTTGTGACTCTGGGTCAGTGCCGTCCAGGCTGACGACATTAATGGCGCCGGGCACGTGGCCGCCGCGGACCGCATGGTTGATTGTCTGCCCGGTGTACTGGTCGGTGGGGCGGGCATCAAGCAGAAAAATCCCAGGATCGCGCCGTGACACGACATCATTGTAGACATCCGTCCATTCCACCGTGAGGTCAGTGCGTGCCGGGCCGAGTGTGATATTTCCCGGTATTACCGTCTCGGCACTGCTCTTAAGCTCATTGAAGGCGGTCCACTCAATCGTGCCGCCAGCCAGAACCTTGACCTGGCTCATGTCAAAACCGTAAAGGTCCAGCAGAAAGTACAGGCGCGATAGCAGTGCCGTGCGGGCATCGTCATACAGCACCAGGGTGGAATCACTGTTCACTCCCCAGGAGCGCAGGCTGCGCTGAAACTGTTCGCGTGGGGGAAAGTGCATCAGAGTCGGTCCATTGTTGTCGCCTAGGTCTCGAAAACGTTGGACCTGGCGCGCACCGGGAATGTGGCCAATGGTGTAGTAGCGGTGTGGGTAATACCGTACTTCCAGCACGACCACATTGGGGTCGTCACTACGTTCGGCCAGCCAGTCCGAATCGATAAAAAGGTCTGCACTCGCCTGTATCGTGATACAGACAGCGATCAGCAGTACGCCAGCCAGCCAGCGAACAACACTCAAGCCAGGGACAGGGGATTGGGCCATAAGCGGGGTACTCCTTCGGAATGGGGCTTGGCAAAAAGATCAAGCGTGGGCCGATATAATTCACATCTTCAAGCAATCGCATTTTATGCGAAATTATTCAGGCTTTGTGCCTGTGGGGCATCACATTGCTGGTTCTAGGTATAGAAACGTCTTGTGACGATACTGGCGCTGCGGTTTTCGATACCGAGCGGGGCTTGCGTTCCCACGCTTTGGCATCGCAGGTTGAAATTCACGCCCCTTACGGTGGTGTGGTGCCCGAGCTTGCTGCTCGAGACCATGTACGTGTACTGATGCCGCTGGTGCACCAGGTTCTAAAAACAGCGGCTGTACCGGGGCGCGATATCGATGGGGTAGCCTACACCGCAGGGCCGGGCCTTACCGGGGCATTATTGGTGGGCGCCTCACTTGGACGCGCCCTGGCCTGGGCCTGGCAGGTTCCATCTGTAGGCGTTCATCACATGGAGGGCCACCTGTTGGCACCGATGCTCGAAGACGAACCTCCGACTTTCCCGTTTGTTGCGCTACTAGTGTCAGGTGGGCACACGTTGCTGGTGGACGTCCTTGGTGTCGGCCGTTATCGGCTTTTGGGTAGTACTTTGGATGATGCAGTGGGTGAAGCCTTTGATAAGACCGCGAAACTGCTGGGGCTGAGTTATCCTGGCGGTCCAGCTATCGCTGCAGTTGCTCGCAACGGTGATTCGACGCGTTGGCGTTTCCCCCGGCCCATGACAGACCGGCCTGGATTGGATTTTAGTTTTAGTGGTCTAAAAACCTATACCCGAAACGCGGTACCCGAAGGAGGGTTGGATGAGCAGACTATTGCCGATATTGCGTGCGCATTCCAGGATGCCGCGGTTGATACCCTGGTAATTAAGTGTCGCCGGGCTCTGGAACAGACCAGCCGGCGCCGACTGGTGGTCGCCGGCGGGGTGGGCGCGAATGAAGAGTTACGCGAGCGCTTAAAGGCGATGACAATGGCCTGTGGCAAGGCTGTGTACTATCCTCGGCTCGAGTTCTGTACCGATAACGGCGCCATGATCGCTTATGCCGGTAGCCTCAGGCTGCAGGCCGGCCAGCATGAGGGGCTGGATTTTTCTGTGCGCGCACGATGGAGTCTCGCCGACCTTCCCGATCTGAAAGAGGGCACTGCCTAGTTTTTCTTGCCGATACGTGACTCGGTTCCATTGACCAGCTGGCGAATATTCTTGCGGTGGCGCCACACCAGAATGAGGGCCAGTATCACGGCAAGTGTTGCATAAGCCGGTTCTTCAGTAATCCACCAGGTATACGCTGGCGCGCTTACCGCACTGACAAGCGCGGCTAGCGACGAGTAACGGAATATCGCAGCCACGCCCAGCCAGGTCAGGGCCAGGGCGAGGGCCAGTAGCGGATTGATGGCAGCAAAAATGCCCAACGCAGTTGCTACACCCTTGCCACCCTTAAAAGCGAAAAAGACTGGAAACAGGTGTCCCACAAAAGCCCCGCCGCCAGCCAGGCTGATGATCAACGGCTCACCTGACCACCAGTACGCGGCCAGCACCGGCACTATGCCCTTGAGGACATCGCCTGCAAGGGTGAGTGCTGCCGCCGGTTTGTTGCCAAGGCGCAGGACATTGGTGGCACCCGGGTTACCGGAGCCCTCGCTGCGTGGGTCAGGCAGATGCATCAGTCGCGAGACCAGCACAGCGCTTGATATAGATCCCAGCAGGTATCCAGCAAGCGAGAAAAGCAGGTATTCCATTTCAGCAGATTACACTGGGGTTTGGGTCAATACTGGCTAAAGTATAAACTGCGGTTGGGTACAGCCGGCTGACAAGGGGAAACGCGTTGGATACAATTTTTGTACATGGCCTGGTGATTGAATGCGTGATCGGGGTTTGGGAGTGGGAGCGACAGATCACCCAGAAACTGATTATTGATCTGGATATGGACTGGGATATTAAGGCAGCAGTTGCCAGCGATGCGCTTGAGGATACCCTGAGCTATAAAGACGTAGCCAAACGGGTGAGCACCTATGTACGCGAAGCCGAGGCGAACCTGGTAGAAACCCTCGCTGATGGTATCGCGACACTATTATCTGAGGAGTTCGGTGTAAAGTGGTGTCGCGTGCGCATCAACAAACGCGGTGCAGTCACTGGGGCAGGTGATGTAGGCGTTGAGATCGAGCGCGGCAGTCGCTGAATGTGGCCGGTTGTTGTCAGTCTGGGGAGCAATATCGAGCGCGAAACTAATCTTCGCATTGCAGTAACACGCCTGAGAGCTCTTTACCCTGGAATATTTTTCTCGTCCGTATTCAAAAGCGATGCCGTTGGTTTTAACGGACCGTACTTCTTAAATCTGGTCGGGGTGTTTGACAGTGATCGTCCGGTTCATGTGTTGGTGGAGCAATTGCATGATGTTGAGGCCTGCCAGGGTCGCCAGCGCGCCAAGGACAACCTGACCTCGCGGCTGATCGATATCGACCTGTTGTTATATGGCGACAGCGTCCTTTATGACCAGGGTATGGACGTGCCGCGCCGGGAGATACTCAAGTACGCCCACGTGCTCAAGCCGCTCAGTCTGGTGCTTCCCGATGTCTGCCATCCTGTCAGTGGGCGCAGTTATCACGAGTTGTGGGGCGCGATGTCGGTATGCCAGGAGCAGTTGCTCGAACTGGCTGACCTGGAGCTGTGAACAGGAAAAAGGTCAGAGTACTGCCGAGCGGCCACCATCTACATTAATGACCTGGCCGGTGATAAAGGGCGCATCCCGGAGCAGGAAGCGCACGGTACGTGCGATATCTTGAGGGCTGCCCAGCCGTCGCAGCGGTGTACGCTGCACGATCTCATCTCGATTTTCATCGGATATGCTTGTTTCGGGCCAGAGCACAGCGCCAGGTGCGATGGCGTTGACTCTAATATCCGGACCGAGGTCGCGCGCCAGCGAGCAAGTCAGGGAAATCAATCCGGCCTTGGCTGCCGAGTAGATCGGATGCTGTGCCAGCGGCCTTTTTGCATAAATGTCCGCTAGGTTAATGATGGCGCCATTGTGCATGGCCAGCATCG